>JAVBRI010000002.1:0-43896 GCA_031548165.1 Lachnospiraceae bacterium | reverse complement strand
TTTCTCAAGACCTTGAACGCTTAATGAGAGAACAGGTATATGTGAAAGTCCAGCTTTTTCTAAGGCTCTACGAATGAATCCTACATAGTTTGAAGCACGGCAGCCACCACCAGTTTGAGTCATAACGATTGCTGTTTTGTTTAAATCATATTCACCAGATAAAACAGCTTCCATCATCATACCAACAACGATAAGTGAAGGATAACAAGCATCATTATTTACATATTTTAAACCAATATCTACTGCATTTCTGCATTTTGCTTTATAATCAGGTGAATTAACATCAGCTTGAAGTATTTTTACATTTAAGCCACATGTTTGTAATGCAGGCTCAAGTAAATCAAAGTGAATAGGAGACATCTGAGGAACAAGGAGAGTGTATCCAGCGTTCTTCATTTGCTCAGTATATTCAACTCTATTCATGCTTGAAGGAAGTATTTTTCTTGTAAAGTGTTTGTTTTCACGTACACGTAGTGCCGAAATAAGTGAACGAATACGAATTCTAGCAGCACCAAGATTATTTACTTCGTCTATTTTTAATACTGTATAAATTTTTCCTGATTTTGTAAGAATATCATTTACGCAATCACAAGTAACAGCATCAAGTCCACAACCAAATGAGTTAAGCTGAATTAAATCAATATTGTCAGTTGTCTTTACGTAATTTGCAGCTTTATATAAACGTGAGTGGTACATCCACTGATCCATTACTATTAATGGTCTTTCAACTTCGGCAAGATGTGAAAGACTGTCCTCAGTAAGTACTGCTATACCATATGAATTAATTAATTCTGGAATACCATGGTTAATTTCTGCATCAATATGATATGGACGTCCAGCAAGTACAATACCTCTTTTACCTGTTTGGTTAAGGTATGCAACAGTTTCCTCACCTTTTTTCTGAATATCAGCTTGAAAAGCTTCCATCTCTGCCCATCCAGCTTTTGCAGCACGAATAACTTCATTTGAAGGGATATTGAAATTTTCCTTAAATATGTCTACAAGTCTATAAGAAGCAGTAGCAAGGTCTGTAAATGCGAAGAAAGGATTTAAGAAGTTAATATTTTCTGTCTTGATTTCTTCTATATTATTCTTAATGTTTTCAGCGTATGAAGTAACAATAGGACAGTTGAAATGATTATTCGCATCCTTTGTTTCGTTACGTTCATAAGGAATACAAGGATAGAATATAGTTTTTATTCCTTGTTTAATAAGCCATGAAACGTGTCCATGAGCAAGTTTAGCTGGATAACATTCTGATTCACTAGGAATCGATTCAATACCTAATTCATAAATTTTTCTATTTGATTCAGGTGAAAGAACTACTCTAAATCCAAGCTCTTTAAAGAAAATAGCCCAGAAAGGATAGTTTTCATACATATTAAGAACTCGTGGAATACCTATAACACCTCTTGGAGCAATGTCATCTGTAAGTGACTCATATGAAAAAAGTCTATTATTCTTATATTCAAAAAGGTTTGGTATGTTTTCTTTGTTCTTTTCTTTTCCGATTCCTCGTTCACATCGATTACCAGTTATAAACTGACGACCACCTGTAAATTTATTTATTGTAAGTAAGCAGTTGTTTGTACAACCTTTACATCTAGCCATGGTAGTATCAAACTTAAGGCTATTTATTTGTTCTATAGATAACATAGTTGTTTTTGATTTGTTATCATATCTTTCGCGAGCAATTAAAGCAGCACCAAATGCACCCATAATACCAGCAATGTCAGGGCGAACAGCTTCACATCCAGATATTATTTCGAAACTTCTAAGTACAGCATCGTTGTAGAAAGTACCACCTTGAACAACAACCTTTTTTCCTAAGTCTTTTGGGTCAGTTATCTTAATAACCTTATATAAAGCATTCTTAATAACAGAATAAGCTAAACCTGCTGAAATATCATCAACAGTAGCACCTTCTTTTTGAGCTTGTTTTACATTTGAGTTCATGAAAACAGTACATCTTGTTCCAAGGTCTATAGGGTTTTTCGCAAATAAAGCAGCTTTGGCAAAGTCAATAATTGAATAATTAAGTGATTTTGCAAATGTTTCAATGAAAGAACCACATCCAGAAGAACAGGCTTCATTTAACATAACTGAATCAACAGTATTATTCTTTATTTTAATGCACTTCATATCCTGTCCGCCGATGTCTAAAATACAGTCAACTTCGGGTTCAAAGAAAGCAGCAGCATAGTAATGTGAAACTGTTTCAACTTCACCTTCATCAAGCATAAGTGCAGCTTTTATTAAGGCTTCACCATATCCTGTGGAACATGAATAAGCAATCTTAGCATTTGCTGGAAGTTTTGAATATATGTCTTTTATAGCTTTTAGTGTTGTAGCAAGTGGACTTCCGTTATTGCTACTATAAAAAGAGTAAAGAAGGGAACCATTTTCGCCAACTAAAGCAACTTTAGTTGTAGTTGAACCAGCATCAATACCTAAGTAACAATTGCCACTATATTTAGATAAATCTTCAGTTATAACACAATGTTCATTGTGTCTAGTTGTAAAATCGTCATATTCATCTGCATCTTTAAATAAAGGCTCCATACGCTTTACTTCGAATTCCATCTTAATGCCTTTTGATAATTTGTTAACTAAATCATCAATGGTGATTTGAATATCAGCATCAAAATTCATTGCAGCACCAGTGGCAGCAAATAAATGTGAATGTTCTGGTGCAATAATTTGGTCACCAGAAAGATTTAATGTTCTAATAAAAGCATTTTTAAGTTCAGAAAGGAAGTGTAGTGGACCACCTAAAAAAGCAACATTTCCGCGAATAGGCTTACCACAAGCAAGTCCACTTATAGTTTGATTTACTACAGCCTGAAATATAGAAGCAGATAAATCTTCTTTTGTGGCACCTTCATTAATAAGAGGCTGTATATCAGTTTTCGCAAAAACACCACATCTAGCAGCAATAGGATAAATTGCTTTATAATTTTTTGCATATTCATTAAGCCCAATTGCATCTGTTTGCAATAATGAAGCCATTTGGTCAATAAATGAACCTGTACCACCTGCACAGATACCGTTCATACGCTGTTCAATTCCGTTGGTAAAATATATTATTTTTGCATCTTCTCCACCAAGTTCGATTGCAACATCAGTATGTGGTGCAAAATCATTTAATGAAGTGGAAACAGCAACTACTTCTTGAACAAAAGGTATCTCTAAATGCTTTGATAAAGTAAGTCCGCCCGAACCCGTAATAACAGGTGAAAGCGAAACACTACCTAGTAAGTCTTTAGCTTTTTGTAAAAGCAAAGTAAGTGTCTCTTGAATATTTGCATAATGTCTTTCATAATCTGAAAACATAATATTGTTTTCAGAATCAAGAATTGCAATTTTTACAGTGGTTGAACCAATATCAATTCCAAGTGTATACTTCTTAGTCATGATTTATATCTCCAATTTCTTAATTTTAATATTCTGTTAAACAACTTATTATATTACATTTCGACAAATTTTTCAAGTCAATAAAGTTAAGTGTAAAATTGTTCCAGCAAGAATAATATATGTAAGTATGTTTAAGTTTTATTCATTTAGATAATTAAGATAAGTTTTTTTAAAATAGTAGTTCACAAACAAGTAGTGTTTGCATAGATTATAAAGAAGGTCTATGACACGGAGATAGTGTGAATATGGATAATTATTATGGAAACATTTGCTACTGCAGAAAGTGCAATGGGATTGTGCATACAATCAAACCAGGCGATACATTATACTTACTTAGTAAATATTATAAAGTACCTATTGGAGAAATCATGGCTGCTAATAGAAACTTAAATGTGTATAATTTACAAGTAGGTGATGAAATATGTATTCCTGTAAAGAGACCCGAACCCGTAGAAGTAAATGGTTCAAATGGAACAAATAACATGCCTAATAATATGCAGGGTAACATGCCTAATAATATGAGAAGTAACATGGAAAGCGGTATGGGAAATACAGCACAAAGTAATATGACAACAAGTAGTGTTGATAATGAACTAATTGAAAAATATGAAGTATCAGATGATTTAGCTTCAAAAGAGTGTAACGTAGTAGTATCAGAAATTTCTGGTGAAGAGAAACTTAAAGATATAATGGACATAGAAAATTTGACTCTTAGTGAACTTGCAAATATGATTAATCAATTAAAAAAGTAGCAAAAATATCATGCAGATTACAAGTAGTGATAAGTCATATCATAATTAGACATATTGGTATGACTTATTGCTATTTTGAATGTGAAGTTTAAGAAAAATTCATTTGATTATATATTGTAATTTTGGTACTATAGTAAATATGATTACAATTTGAAAGGAATTAAAAATATGAATTTTATTAATAGATTAGAGCGGAAATTTGGAAAGTTTGCTATTCCTAACCTAATTATGTATATTATGATAGCATATGCTATAGGATATGTTTTGGAAATGTTTAATCCAGATGTATATGGAATGCTTGTGATGAGTCCGGAGCTGATAGTAAAAGGACAAGTATGGAGGTTGTTCACTTGGATTTGTACAGTACCTCAAGAATTTGGTATATTTGTGATATTTATGTTTATGTTTTATTATTGGATTGGTACAACGCTTGAAAGACAGTGGGGAACATTTAAGTACAATTTATATATTTTTTCAGGATATTTGTTTATGAGCGTTGGTGCGATGCTTATTTATTTTATAACAGGTCTTGCAAGCAATTGGGAAATGGCACTTAGCTTAGGAATGAGTACGTATTATATCAATTTGGCATCATTCTTGGCTTTTGCAACATTATTTCCAGATGTACAAGTTTATTTTATGATGATTTTACCTATAAAAATCAAATGGCTTGCAATAGTAGATGCTGTTTATTTGGCATATGAATGCTTATATCCACTGTCATATTTTGGTAAATATAATATTTCTGTATTAAGCATAGATGGTATTGCAATCCTTTCAGTAAGTGTATGTATTGTTCTATCAATACTCAATTTCTTGATTTTCTTTTTTGCAACAAGAAATTTAAAAAGATTGTCACCAAAAGAAGTTCACAGAAAACGTGAATATAAAAGGCAAACTATGAAGATGTCTGGAATATCAAAGCATAAATGTGCTGTATGTGGAAGAACAGATGATGATTCTGAAAATATTATGTTTAGATTCTGTTCGAAATGCGATGGTAATTATGAGTATTGTCAAGATCATTTATTTACACATGAACATATAAAAAAATAGGGGAAAGGAAGTAGGTGCATAGTGAAAATATCTAAAATATTAAAGGTCCTTCCAACGTTTTTTGTATTGATAGCAGTTATTAGCATAGCATTAATTGTTTCTATGTTTGGTATTGCTGATAGGGTACAAACAAATCGTGCTGAATCTAAACAACTTGGTTTGGAATTACAAAAAGCATCTGATTACTTGACAGAACAGGTTCGCTCATATGCAGTTACAGGTGAAAAGGCCTATTTTTCTGAATATGAAAAAGAAATAAAGGTTACTCAAACAAGAGAAAAGGTGGTAGAAGAGCTGATGAAGCTTGGTGCACCACAAAATGAGCTGGATTTACTATCAGATGCAAAGAAGTTATCTGATGATTTATCAAAATTAGAATATGAGGCGTTTGACTTAGTAGAAAAAGGTGATAAGCAAACGGCACAGAACATTGTTTTTGGAGAAGAATATTATATTTATAAAGCAAAAATAGCTGAGAAACTTTCGGAATTTCAAACCTTGTTAAACAATAGGTGTGATAAAGAATATGATGCAGCACATTTTGGGCTGATTATTTCTATTATTATAACAGTTATGATTATTATCGTCATTATTGTTTTGGTTATTTGGAGTTTTAGGTTACTTAATCGTAAAGTTAAAAATATTGAAGCTATTAGTGAAATTGCAGAGCGTATTTCAGTTGGTGACTTTAATGTTGATGCAAGTAGCTATATATCTGAAGATGAGTTTGGACGATTAGCACAGAGTTTTACGAAAGTGGTAAATAGTATAAACGACATTACAAGTGAAATTACAAAGATTTCTGATGCAGCAATAGAAGGCGATTTTAAAAAACGTGCAGAAACAGAAAAATTTAGTGGTGGATTTGCTGATGTACTTAATCGTATGAATAATATGCTTGAAATTCTTATTGAAGAAGAACAAAAAGTAAGTAATTTAAAGAGTCAGTTTTTAGTGAATATGAGTCATGAAATACGAACGCCTATGAATGCAGTTATTGGGCTTTCAGAGCTTGCATTAAAGAGACAACAGTCTGATGAAAATTATGATACATATAAAAAGATTAATACTTCTTCTAAAAATTTGCTTTCAATTATTAATGATATATTAGATTTTTCAAAGATTGAGGCAGAGAAATTAGATATTGTAGAAGATGATTTTTTCCTAGAAGAGATTGTGTCAAATGCCTTTATGATGGCATCGGAACGTATTGAAGATAAGCCTATTGAAATGTTACTAGATGTCAAGCCGGATGTACCATATGCTTTAAATGGTGATAAAACAAGGTTGTGGCAAGTACTTAAAAATATTTTAGATAACTCAGCGAAATATACTGGTGCGGGGCGAATTATATTAACAATAGCAATAAAAAAATACATAGCATCAGAAAAAGACGAAAAGATGCTTCTAAGCTTTGTTGTTGAAGATACTGGATATGGAATGTCTAAGGAGCAACTAGATAACCTGTTCATTCCATTTCAGCAATTTCACACAAAAGGTGGTGCACGAAATGTAGGTACAGGTTTAGGAATGTCTATTACTAAACAATTGGTAGATCTTATGGGTGGTGAAATTAGTATTACTAGTCAGCTAAACGAGGGAACTAAAGTAACTATAGATTTACCGTTTGTTGTTACTGATTCCAAGCAAACATTGGAATCTATTGTGACCTCTAATAATATTTCTGCAAGCAATATTTTATTGGTAGATGATGATGAAAATGCACTTACAATTATGTCAGGATTACTAGAAAAGATGAATGTTAATCCTATTTGTGCTAGAAATAGCGCTCAGGCATTGGAAGAAGTAGTAAAAATAGAAGACGAGGGTAAAAAATTCGATATAATATTACTAGATTATCATCTTGGAGAAGAAAATGGACTAGATTTAGGTGCAAAAATAAAAAGTAAAAATTCAGAACAAAAATTACTTATGGTATCTGCATATTCTAAAAAATTGATTAATGTTGATATTAAGAAAATCGGTTTTACTGATATAATAGAAAAACCATTTATACCAACGCAGTTTATAAGAAGATTATGTGATACGATAAACAGTAATAAGGTTTTTAAGGAACAACAATATGATCAATTTAAAAATGCTAGAGTTCTTGTTTGTGAAGATAACGAAATAAATCAAGATGTTATTACTGGTATACTTAATTTGTTTGGAATTTCTCCTAAAATTGCTAATAACGGCAAGGAAGCAATTGAAATTTTAAACGAGGGACATTTTGACCTTATTCTAATGGATATAATAATGCCTATTATGGATGGTTACGAGGCGGCTACTGTTATAAGAATGAGCAAAAAAATATATAAAGATATTCCTATTATAGCTATGACAGCAAATGTTATGAAAGATGAAATAGAAAAATGCTTTTTGGCTGGGATGAATGGGCATATTGGAAAGCCGTTGTCTATTGAAGAAGCTTACACAATTATTTCAAAGTATTTGAAATATCATAAAGATGATAAAAAGAAAAATACAGATTCTGTAAAAAAAATAGAGATTGAATATCCTAACAGTTTACCAGATATTGATGTAGAAACAGGTATAGAAAGATTTGTGGGAAATAAGAAGGCATATTTTAATACACTCATTAAGTTTGCAGATGGAATATCAGATTATCAAAGACCTTTTGATTTCTTTATATCAGAGGAAACAAAAGATGAGTGTCAGCGTTACTTACATACATTAAAGGGAGTAGCTTCGAACCTTTCTGCTACAGAACTGACAAAGTTAGCAGTACAGCTTGAAATTATACATAAAACAAGAACCCTTTCAGAAGATGAATATAATTCTCTTATGAGTATGCTGGAAGAAACCAAAAGGATAATACAGGAATATATTTAAAACTTAGATGAATATAGAAGGTGAAATATGTGCATAGGAGCAGCATTGGGTTGGCTATTTTTCATATTATGAATGCCAAGTTAGATGGAAGTGTATTTGTAAGGCTTTTTATTGGTGAAAAAGGCTCTGATGCAGCAATGTTATTTTTTATTTTAGATGTAGCAGGTGTTTTGATATGTATGATTTTTTACAAAAAGTTAAAAAATTGACAATTATTTTTCGAAAATAGTTGACAATTTTTAACAATTATTCTATGATGTAGAAAAAGGTAATTAGCATAGGATAGTTGGGGTATATATTATATGAAAATGGCGACGTGATTAGATTGTGAAGATATGTAATATATAATTTATACAAACAGGTTCTATTGTTAATTGATAGAACCTGTTTTTGTGTTATAAGAAACTATTAATTATTATTAATCATCAAGAAACGTGGAGGGTTTTTATGAAGTTGAAGAAATTAGTATCATTAGGTCTATGTATATGTATGTTGACACCGTTAATGTTGTCATTAGAAAATACTACAAGTGTAAACGCAGCAAATGAAAATGTTTCAGTTACTGAAAATATTTCGATAACAGAAACAGAATTAGCAGAAGGTGAAATATTAGGGATTGATGACCTTCCAGAAGCAGTAGAAGTTAAAGATTCGGACAAATATGGTCATATTAAAAGGTTGTATGATGAAGAGGATGATTTGCAATCATTAGTATTTGGAAATTCAGATGGTTCAGAAACTAAGTATTTATATGAATATCCAGTGAAATATGAAGATGAAGAAGGTGAAATTAAAGATATATCAATGGATATAGAAGCATCTGATAAGAATGATGGTTCATATGTAACGCAGGATAATAGCATAATTACAACATTCGGTGAAGATATATCAAAGGGAATATGTTTAGACTTTGAAAACATATCTGTTAAAATGGAACCTGTTGGTTTTAAAAGCAAAAAGGCAAAACTATCTGATGATGGTAAAAAAATAGAATATAGCATTAATAATAATATAAGTATAGAGTATTCATTAACTTATACAGGAGTGAAGGAAGACATAGTTGTAAAAAAATATACGGGGCAGACGGAGTTTGAATTTTATCTGTATACTGGTGGATTAGAGCTATTTAAAAATAATGAGCAATATTACCTTCGTGATGCTTTGGGAGAGATTAAGGTTAATATTGGAGATGTTATTATTTTTACAGCAGATGAAAGAAATAATGCAATGGGTGAAATGAAGTATGAAATTATTGAAGAAAATAGTAAGTATAAGGTTACTATATGTGTTGATAAAGATTATTTAAAGGATCCTAAAACAGTATATCCAATTAAAATAGATCCAACGATTGAAATTAACTATAATAGCGGCAGTAAGGCAATAGAGGATGTTACAATAAACAGTTTGGCAGGTTCTGATGGAAGTTCAGGTTCATTATACGTTGGAAAAAGAAGTGGATTTGGTATTTCAAGAACATTACTTAAATTTCCAGGACTAAATTTATCAGGGAAAAAAAGTATAGACATAAGAAGTGCAAATGTACAAATAAGGGATTTACTGTGTGAAAGTACACCAGTAATAGTGTATTGTTCTGCATTTACAGGCAATGAATGGAGTGAATCAACGGCAAATTGGTCAAATGTAAGTCCGGGCAATATAGGTATGTCACTTTCAAGTAGAACAATATCTTATGCAGAAGGGGTAAAACAGAGCGTTGCTCATCGATATTCATTTGATATAACGAGTTATGTCAAAGCAATAACTGAAAATAGATTTTCACAAAGCAAAGGAGTTATGTTCAGAACATCTGCGACAGATGAAGCAAGTGGTGCCTTTAAAACATTTGCCTCGTTTAATAGGAGTTCTTATCAGCCAAGTGTAGTGGTAACTTATGTTGTACCGAATACTAAGACTTGGACAAATGTAAATGCTCAAGGTGGGCAGTTTACGGGGAATGATCTTTGTTGTGCATTTACGGTAGCTAGTACAGGGACGTATTTGATTCAAACAGCACAATATGCAGAGTCTTCCTTAATAGATACAAAGGTTTATTTGTATTCAAGTACAGGAACGTTAATATCAAGTGGTGATAATCCAGTTGGTGAAAATAAAGCGAATTTAAATTTATGTGGTGGTATAGAAACCAACCTAACAGTGGGGAATACATACTATTTATACATAGTTAAATATAATCTTGTAGTAGAAGGTACAAATCTGCGAAGGGTAAGTGGAGAGGTAACCACAGGTATAGATTGTCATTTGGCAATATATAAAAAGGGAGAATTAGGAAATAATGCTTTTAAATACAATTTTATGAGGGATTATATAAAAGTGGGAGCTGGTGGCGCTGACATCAACTGTTATGGGTATGCATTAGATATTAAAACAAATTATTGGCCATGGGGTATAAACTCGGGTACATTACTTCAAGTAGATTCAGTAATGGATAATCTTGGATATGTAAGAACTAAAGTTTATACAGCTAATTGTGTTGTGGTATATGGAAAATTAGATAAAGATCAAATAGATCATTTTGCAAAGGTTACAAATGGGATAGTCACATCAAAAAATGGAGGTCTAGAGGTATTTAAGCATAGTAATTATGATGCATATTATTGGACCTCGGTTTGCGGAGAACCTAAAGCATTTTATGTTAAGAAAACGGGTACTAATGTAAAGGCAGTAAATAGTTTGTTAAGTGGAAACACTCTAAAGTTAGATTCAATTCAGATGAAAATGGATACAAATGTGTTTGAGAATCTTAATTATGATTATAAATGTATGGTTTATGATATTATTAAAAGCTTGGAACTAAAGGAGAATGTGTACGCACATTTTGATAGTCCAGAGGATAATTGGGATGAATATATGAGACTAAGCAAGCTTGGACCAGAAGCTATTCCTTATATATTATGCTATGTAAAAGAATCTACAAGTAATGGTAATATGGAAGGTTTTCTTGTAGCATGTGCCAACTATATGTTGGGATTTGATACAATGAAAGGAAGTTTTGATGAAAATGGTGAATTCTGTAACGAAGAGCTTGCATATACACCAAAATGGTATGCAAAGCAATTGTGGAAGTATGTTGGTTTAGAATAAAAAAACTAGAATTGTAACTTTGAAAATCTTGCGATTTAACTTCGGGTATAAGTGAAAGGTAATTATATGGAAAAGAAAATAAAATTTATTGTATCAGTTATTATTGTTTTAAGCATGGTCTTAATG
Source organism: Lachnospiraceae bacterium (assembly GCA_031548165.1). Classification (GTDB taxonomy): domain Bacteria; phylum Bacillota; class Clostridia; order Lachnospirales; family Lachnospiraceae; genus CAG-303. The sequence continues at coordinate 32,590 of JAVBRI010000002.1, read as the reverse complement.
TTTTTTATATTGGTAACCCAAAAAGGTAGTTTGGGAAATGAGGAAGATAAAGTTGATGTGAATATACCAATAATTGAAAGTTTTCAAGCAGAAAGACTTGTTATACCTCGAAATGAATATAATATTATTCAGTCTATTGCTGGAATAGGGCTAGATTATTATGAAGGGTGGGAAATGGTGCAAGCTGAAGTGGTTAATGGAAGTTTGGGAATAATAAGAGAGAACGACGATGGGCTTTGTGATTATTTATATGAAGGAACCAAATGTGAGTTAAAGAAAAAGGAAAAAATCTTGGAATATATATATATAAGACCTGGAATGGAGTTGTCTGAAAAAGTTGATGGAGATAGGGTGTTTTATGCTTATTTTACTTTTCTAGAAGATGAGCATATAGTAGCTCAATCATTTGTAGTAATCAGAGAAGACATGGAAGGTATAATGAATGATCCATTTTATGGAAGAGCAACTATGAATTATTATGCCATACCTATTAAAGAAGTACAGTATAAAAAAATAGATGGAAAATATCAAAATGTCACAAAAGAATATGCAGATGCTTGGTTTAATGGTAATATGGAAGAATATGAAATAAAGAAAGCAGTAGAAACAGCACCAGAAAAAAGCCGATTTAAAATAACGCAAGACTATAGTACCGATTATGCAAAACAAGGAAAAGAAGAAATAAGTAAGTTAAAGGGAATAAGTGTTGATTATGAATTTGAAAATATCAAACAGTATGTAGAAGCGGTAACAGATAATGGTGAAGTGGGAATATGGAAAGATGATTATTTGTATGTTAATATAGACCAGAAAACAATTAATTTACAAGGAACATCGATGATATGTTGGTTTGATTCTGGGAATTTTGAAAAAGATAAATATGATGATCGTGTTGCATATCTTAAATTAGTGTACAGAGAAAATCTTAAAGTTTTAGGATTAGCATTAATAAAGATAGAGTATAAAGATGATACAGAAACATCGTATAGTACCCAAATAAAAGAAGTATCATATGAACCTATTGATGGAAGAAGTCAATATATTTCAGAACAAACGAAAGAAGCGTGGTTTGAGAGAGCTATGAGTGAATTTGAACAGGAAATAAACCTCAAGTAATAAAGATAAGATTGCTTTTGAAGACCATGATTTTTTGTAGTGAAGAGCTTGCATATACGCCGAAATGGTTTGCAAAGCAATTGTGGAAGTATGTTGGTTTAGAATAACTTCTATTTAAGTAGTATATCAATGCATCAGAGCTTTGTGCCAAAAACTGCAAAATATAGTGTGAATAAATAGAGATAACTATAATGGTGTTTATACACTTTTGCTTTTAAAGTTTAAATAAAAAAGAAAGGCGATAGTATGGAAAAGAAAGTAAAACTTATTACATTGGGCATTATTTTTTTAAATATATTTTTAGTAATTTTTATAGTGGTAACAAAAAAATGCGATTCACCAAAAAAAGAAGATAATGTTAAAGAGAATAGTTCAATAGTCGAAAGTATTCCTATTGAAAAATTAGTTATACCTCAAAATGAATATAATAATAGGTTGCCTAATCCACCTGGAATAATGCTTGAGTATTACGAAGGATGGGAGAGAGTACAGATTGAGATAGTACATGGCGAAATAATGTTAGATACAAAAAAAGGGAACGGATGGAAAATAAATAGTGTTGGAAATAAATATGAAATATATAAAGACAATATGAAAGAGATTTATTTGGTACATGGTATAGAAGTGTATGAAAAGTATGAAGGAGAAAGATTGTTTTATGCGTATATCACCTTTCTAGAAGATGAGCATATTGTGGCACAGTCATTTGTTGTAAGCAGAGAGGATATGGAAAACGTAATGAATCAAGTACGTGATGATTCTCCTACGAGTTATTATGCATCACCTGTAAAAGAGGTGAAATATGAAAAAATAGATGGAAAATATCAAAATGTCACCAAAGAATATGCAGATGCTTGGTTTAAAAAGAATATGGAAGAATATGAAATAAAGAAAGCAGTAGAAACTGTACCAGAAAAGAGTCGGTTTAAAATAACACAAGATTATAGTACTGATTATACTAAACAAGGGAATGAAGAAGAAACATACAAAGCAAATGGAATAAGTATAGAATTTGAATTACAGAATGAAAACCAATATGTATATGCATCAACAGATAATGGTTATGTAGGCGAAAGCAAAGAAACAGATAGTTGGTCAAAAACACCAATGAAATATTGGCTAGATTCGGAGAATTTTGAAAAGGATAAATACGATGACCGTGTAGCGTATCTTAAATTGGAATATAGAGAATATCTTAAAATTTTAGGTCTTGCATTAATAAAAATTGAATATAAAGATGATACAAAAACATCATATAGTGCCAAAGTAAAAGAAGTATCATATGAACCTATTGATGGAAGAAGTCAATATATTTCAGAACAAACGAAAGAAGCATGGTTTGAGAGAGCTATGAGTGAATTTGAACAGGAAATAACACCATGATAAAAGAAAGACGAATTGATGTGAAGAAAAATATAATACTAACTATGGTAGTTTTATTGATTACTATAATTTTAGTAGGATGTAAAAAAGAAAATTGTAATGAAAGTGAAAATACTACAATGTTGAAGTCGGATGATGAAATTGGATATGATGGAGGCGGTGCAGATGGGCTTACAGAGAAATATATTACAAAGCCTACTGTAGTTGGATATGAGGACGAAGTTACTGAAGAAGACATACGAAGTATTATAAATGATAATATAAGATACATTTTAGATATGGTAGAAACATCTGCTAATGAAATGTCAATAGAGTATGATAAGAATAATGTATATGCTTATATAAAAGGAATTTCAAGTGTGCTTATTTTAAAAGAAGTAAAGATAAATGTAACAGTAAAAGAGATACCAATTTTTATTAATGAAAATATTATAGGAGTGCTTTTGGTAGCAAAAAATGAAGGCGAATTTATATGGAGTTGGTCATATGGAAAAGACGGAGTGTGGCAAAAATATAATGATAAAATAGGTGAAAAAGATGCATTATATGTAAGCTATAATAGGTTATGTCCAATGATAATAACACAAGAAAACAATATTTATTCAGCAAATGATATTTCAGATATTGATATTGATAAAAATATAGACTTTTTTCAAGAGTTATATTCTCAATATTCAGTAATTCCAAGTGACATTTTAGAAAAGGCTATAAATATTAATGATTGTCATAAATAGTAAAGTATGCAGGCAAGGAGGTAAGTTAAAAAGAGAAAGGAGAAAAATCTAATTTATCAAAGTTATAATTATACAAGCTATAATCCAAGTGTTTTTAGGTAAAAATTGAGTATAATTTATACTAGAATATTATATTGGAGTCATGATTGAAAGGCGGTGATATAATGGATAAGACATTACCTGTTATTTTAAAAGTACTTAGGTGGTTTGCAGAATTCGTTGCTATAATTTTATGTGGCAATATATTTATTAAAATTATGAATGATTTTGTGGGCAGTGGTGAAGGTATGTACGGAGGGGTATTAATAGATATTGAATATCATATCCTTTACTTAGCAGGTGTAATTTGGGTATCTGCATTAAGAATAATTCAAGCAATTAAGAAAAAAGAATCATCAAAATAGTAAGTTTACAAATAAGAAGAGATACGTTGCAATTTTGCACGTATCTCTTCTTGCAAACAAACTTGTTTGTATTGTTTGGCTTTAGCCGAATCTTTTTTTATATATTAGCTATAACAGCAACTACAGAGTTTGCAGGAAGTGTTATAACAGCTTCATTATTTGTAAATGTGATTTCTGATTCTACAGGAACAACAACTTCATTGTTCTTTTCATTTACATTTGCAGTGTGAGCAAATTTCTTGTCAGCTGTGATAGTAACAATCTTTGCAACACCTGAAACATTAGCACTATTTACAACGATTTTTGTAGGCTTGTCATATTCATCTGCATTTACAAGCTTCATGTATAAATTCTTATCATCTTTTGTAACAGATGTAAATACATCACTATTATATGCTTCAAGCTTATAGTTAAGTTCTTGTGAAGCAAATGATCCATCAACAGCTTTGTAATCACAGATGATATTCTTACCTGATGTTCCACCATAATTAACAGTAATAACATATTCTGTATTTTCTTTAACTTCTTCAAGCATTGCACTTCTTAAGTTACCAGCACATTTACTTGATGAGAAGTCACCTAATTTATAACCTTCAATACCTTTTTTGAATACTTTAAGTCCAGTTGTATCACCATCGAATCCTACACCATATTCAAGTATATTCTTTCCTTCAATAGTCATATCAGTAACACCAACACCTACATAGAAACCATCATTTCCACTTTGCTTAATAGCATTTACAGTGATTGTATAGTTTGTCCAGTTCTTATTGATGCAGTAGATTCCGTTAGCGCCTTCGTTTGAAGCTTTAAGAAGCATACCTTCGCTTGTGAATTCAATATTGTTTGAACCATTGATAAAATCAAAGCCTTCTGGCATACCGTTTTTAAAGTCAATATCTGCAAGAACTTCTTTGTTTGTATTTGAAGTGATTTTTGCGTTCTTAACTAATATAGTAGCAGTACCTGAAGCGATTTCTACACCACCACTTGGGATAAGGTTGATTTCTTTACCATTTTCATATGTTGAAAATGTTGTTGAAACAGCTTTTTTACCAATGTATTTAGCAAATAATTGCTGTACATAGTAAGTAGGTGTATACCAAACTGAATCATTATCAAACCAGATACAGTCAGGTGTCCAACGATAAGTGCTGTCTGTTAATACTTTATTGAAAAGTGGAGCAGTAGCAGCAAGTCTTATAACATCTGAATTATTTTCATAGCTTGTCATTATTGCAGCTTCAGCTATAGCACCAGCAAGTGTATTTTTGTCTGATGAAGCATATTCACCAACAAATACTTTTGATATTTTATCTTCATTTACTGAACCATCTGCATTATATGCACGGTAGTAATAGTTGTATCTGTCAACATTGTTAAGGAGATATTGATTTGGTCTGTAATAATGTTCATCAGCGATTGTTTCCATAAAGTCACTTTGGTATTTGTACCAAGTAACATCTTCTTCAAAGCTTTCGTTTCCATCAGTGAAAGCAACTTTAGCAGAACCTTTTCTTGCACCGAATAAGTATTCCCATCCGTATTTGTATGCATCATCATCAGCCTGAGCACCAACTGTTGAGATTATATCTAATTTATATCCTGGGTAGTTTTTCTTAACGTACTGTGTTATTCTTTCGTAGAATATTTCAAAGCTTGCCATGAATTCAGGTCCCCAGTTTTCATTACCAACACCTAAGTAGTGTAAGTCAAATGGAGCTTCATGACCCATTGATTTACGAAGAGCTGCCCATTCGTTATTATCAAAATCAGTATTGATAGCGAAATCAATTAAGTCTGTAAAGTTTTTGATGTATTTATCTTGTAAAGCACCACCAGCTGGATTGGCATAGCCAGAACGAGCTTGACAAAGAACACCACAAGCCATAACTGGTAGTGGAGTGGCATTTAAATCCTCAGCTAACTGGAAGTATTCCATATAACCAAGTCCCATAGTCATCATGTAGCCCCAAACATTAAAGTTTTCTGTTCTAAGTTCAACATCACCTACAGAGTCTTTCCAATCATATACGTTTTCCCAGATATAAGAACCTTCAGAAATACATCCACCAGGGAAACGAAGGAATGTTGGGTGTAAGTCAACTAAAGCCTTAACCAAATCACTTCTTAATCTGTAGTTTTTATTTCCTAAGTAGTTTTTGTGAGCTGTTTTAGAAAGTTCTTCTTCATTTGCACCCCATACAGCTTCTGGGAATAGTGAAACCATATCTATGCAAACATCACCAGTGAATTCCATCTTTAACTGGAATAAGCCTGTCTTTGTTGCAGTGAGAATGATTTTTTCATCTACGCCGTATTTATTCCATGTGTTTGTTGTAAAGTCTATAGTAGCACTATCACTTACAGCCGCATCATTATCATCTACAAGTGTTATCTTAAGAGAAGCAGCAGCATTGGCTTTTGCCCAAATAGTAAAGTCATATTTTTCACCTGCTGTAAGGAAAATAGAACAAGCGTGGTTATTATCACAAAAACCTTTATTATAAATAACAGCACCATCTTTTACTTCGACGTAATAGTTGTTTGTATCAGGTTTGTCTATGTTAAAGTATTCATTTAAGCCACCCTCACATTTTGGTTCCATTTTATCAGTATCACCAAACCATGCAAACAAAGGATTTCTATTTCTTCCTGTAGACTTAGCATTTTTACCTGAACGAGCATCATATGTATCAAAAGTAAATGCTTCAAAAGAACGATTTTGAATAAGTTCAGCGTATATACCACCATCAGCAGCATTGTTTATATCTTCGTAGAATAAGCCCCAAAGCGTTTCACTTATATCAACTGTTTCATCATTTGCATTTACACAAACTGTATAAGCAGGAGTATCCTTTGGAAGTACAGTTATATCGAAGCTGCTTTCAGTATTAATATTATCTTTAACAATAGTAGCTGTAAGAGTAACAGCTTCTGGAGCAGTAACAGGTAAAATCTTACCATCATTGCTTATCGCACTTGGGTTGCTTGAAGTCCAGTTTACAGATACCTTTCCACCCATAAGAGTAGTAGGTAAAGCTAAATCGTTTGTAGCGATATTTGAAAGCTCTGGAAGGTATTTATTTTTTGCTAAAGAAACAATATCTTCATTAGTGAGTGAATCACACATAAGTTCAATGATTTCATCTGATGTTAATGCATCAGCATATATTTGCATATCTGAAATAGAACCAGTAAAGTCACCATCTACATCGTATTGTGATTTACCGATAAAGTTATTTACATAGTTTCCTGGTGTTTTAAATGTTTCAAACCAGTTACGGTATTTTCCATACATACCACTTGTTGTTTGGCTGATAGAACCATCGGCTGCAACTTCACCATTTATGTACACGATAGGGCCAGCACTGCTTAATGTACCGCATTTTGTACCTGAAACAGATAATGCTATATGTATCCATTGACCTTCTGGAAGAGCCTTTGCAGGGTCACAAGCAATGTCTGTACCATTATAACAAACACCTCTTAAGCCTCTTGTAAGGAAGAGATATGGGCCAGAAGCACCTTTTCCAAGGTCGACAATTCTTTCCCAAACATTTGAGCCTCTGCTTAAGTTTATCCATGCTGTAATAGTAACACCAGCATCATCACTTACACTGCCAAGTAATGTTTCTGGAAGTTTCATATATGAAGTACCACTAACACCTCCTGAAAGGTTAAGTGCAGTTTTGCCATTTACTTCTTTAATAGATGGTGGGTTGCTTCCCATAGCCACAGCATCCATAGCGTTTCCTGAATAATCTTTCCCAACGTTTGCAGCATCATTGAATTTATAGTGTGCAATTAATCTTTTTTGTGTCATATTGAAATTAATCTCCTTTTTAGTCATAATAATACAATTTTACAATATATAGAAGATTTAAGCAACTAAATAATTTTAATATAATAGTAAAATTTGTGTTGAAATAGCTTATAAATTATGATATTCTAAACCTTATGGTGGATACTTTGCGTATAACTAAAAATGCAGTTTTTCAAGTGCCCCAATATCCTATAAAAGAAAGAAGGTTGATGTTAGAGTTGGAAGACAAACTCACATTGTATGGATTTAATAATCTTACTAAAACACTAAGCTTTAGCATTTATGATGTGTGCTACGCAAAGAGTGAACGAGAACAAAAAGATTATATTGCTTATATTGATGAACAATATAATTCAGAAAGGCTAACAACTATATTGTGTAATCTTACACAAATTATAGGTGCGCATATATTGAATATTTCTAAACAGGATTATGAACCACAGGGAGCATCAGTTAATATTTTGATTGCAGAAGATAATCTTCCTGAAGATATAGATGTTTCTTGTAATAGAGGTCAGTATTCAACTACAGTTAAAGATTTTGTACATGCTCATCTTGATAAAAGTCATGTTACTGTTCATACATTTCCGGAATATCATCCGGACAATGCCATTTCAACATTTCGCGTAGATATTGATGTGGCTACTTGTGGTGAAATATCACCGCTAAATGCGTTGAATTATTTAATAGGAAGTTTTGACTCTGACATTATTACTATAGACTATAGAGTTCGTGGATTTACTAGAGATCTACAGGGAAAGAAGTTTTTTATTGATCATAATATTTCGTCTATTCAAAATTATATTGATGAAAAGACACTCAATAAATATGATGCTATTGATGTAAATGTATATCAATCAAATATTTTCCACACTAAGCTATTGATTAAAGAGATTGATTTACAAAATTACTTATTTAATACAGATGCTTATGAATTACCACCAAAGGTGAGACTTGAAATTTTGGATAGGCTTCGTAAGGAAATGCTAGAAATACACAGCGGAATGAATATATACTAGAATCGCATATCTATATTATGGAGGCCAAAATGAAGCTTTTAACACAGGAAAATGCTCCTTTATATGAAGCATTACAAAGTCAAAGAGAAGAGCCAATAGTTCACTTTGATGTTCCGGGACATAAAGGTGGACGAGGAAATAAAGAACTTAGGGATTTTTTAGGTAAGGATTGTCTAAGAATGGATGTTAATTCTATGAAATCTTTAGATAATCTTTGTCATCCTGTTTCGGTTATTAAGCAGGCGCAAGAATTAGCAGCCGAGGCTTTTAAAGCAAAAGAATCATTTTTTATTGTTAATGGTACTACGGCAGCTGTTCAATGTATGATAATGACAGCTTGTAAAGAGGGCGAAAAGATAATAATGCCTAGGAATGTACATAGAAGTGCAATTAATGCATTGGTAGTGACTGGTGCAATTCCTTGCTATGTAAATCCAGGAACAAATAAAAAATTAGGCATTCCATTAGGAATGTCTATTGATGATGTAAAAAAAACGATGGATGAAAACCCTGATGCAAAGGCTATACTTGTTAATAATCCAACTTATTATGGAATATGTTCTAATTTGTTAGAGATAGTTAGATTAGCTCATGAAAGAAATATGCTTGTTTTGGTTGATGAAGCACATGGAACTCATTTTTATTTTGGAGATAATATGCCAGTTTCAGCAATGGCAGCAGGTGCAGATATGGCAGCAGTAAGTCTACATAAGACAGGCGGTTCACTTACTCAAAGTTCATTATTATTAGTTGGCGAAAATGTGAATGCAGGATATGTGCATCAAATAATTAATTTAACACAGACTACATCAGCATCTTACCTACTTATGGTATCATTAGATCTTGCTAGAAAGAATTTATATCTAAATGGAAAAGAAATGTTTGAAAAAACAGTTAAATATTCTGATTATGCAAGAGATGAGATTAATAAATTAGGTGGATATTATGCTTATGGCGAAGAATTGGTGAATGGTGATGATATATATGCATTTGACAGAACTAAATTATCGGTTCACACTATGGAAATAGGCTTGGCTGGAATTGAAGTTTATGATTTACTTAGAGATGAGTATGGTATTCAAATTGAGCTAGGTGATTTGGGTAATATACTTGCTATTGTTTCGGCAGGTGATAGAGAACTAGAGATTGAAAGATTTATATCAGCTCTTTCAGAAATTAAAAGGTTATATAGTAAGGATCCATCAGGTTTATTTGACCATGAATATATTAATCCAATTGTGGTTGCATCACCTAAAGCTGCTTTTTACAGCGAAAAGGAGCAAATATATATTGATAAGAGTAAGGGAAGGATATGCAACGAGTTTGTTATGTGTTATCCTCCTGGAATCCCAATACTTGCCCCTGGTGAAATAATAACTGATGAGATTATAAGATATATTAGTTATGCAAAAGAAAAAGGATGTTCGTTAACAGGAACGCAGGATTTGGATATAGAAAAGATAAATGTACTTATATAGTATTAGCATTTATATATTGAAAGTGTTTTGAAAGGAGAATGTCAATGGATTTATGGTTTACAGAAAATCATACTCAAAATGTAAGATTTTCAATTAAGGTCGACAAACAAATAGTATCAAAAGAGAGTAAATATCAAAGAATAGATGTATTTGACACCTATGAATTTGGAAGAATATTGACACTTGATGGTTTTTTGATGCTTACGCAAAAGGATGAATTTATTTACCACGAGATGATAACTCATGTACCAATGGCAACAAATCCTAATATTAAAAAGGTATTAGTAATCGGTGCAGGAGATGGTGGAACGCTAAGAGAACTTACAAAGTACAGTTCAATAGAGAGTATTGATTTGGTCGAAATTGATGAAGAGGTAGTAAAGATATCAAAGGAGTTTCTTCCATTTACGGCTTGTAGCTTAGATGATTCAAGAGTAAATAAGTATTTTGAAGATGGTCTAAAGTTTGTTAGGACAAAAAACAACGAATATGATTTAATTATAGTTGATTCGACAGACCCATTTGGTCCTGGAGAAAGTCTATTTACAAAAGAGTTTTATGGCAATTGTTATAAAGCACTTACGATGGATGGAATTCTTATTAATCAGCATGAAAGTCCTTATTATGAACAAGATATAAAGGCTATGAAGAATGCACATAAAAGGATTATGACAGCATTTCCGATTGCTATGGTATATCAAATGCATATACCGACATATCCATCAGGACATTGGCTTTTTGGATTTGCATCAAAGAATATAGACCCTATTAAAGATGTTGATTTTGAAGCTTGGAATAGACTTGGCTTAGAAACGAAGTATTATAATACTGATATACACAGAGGTGCGTTTGCACTTCCAAACTATGTTAAAAGTAAATTAAATGATGTATAGAAAGGAAGACTAAAATGGGAAGAGCATTAATAATTGGAGCTGGTGGCGTTGCAAGTGTAGTTGTGCATAAATGTTGCCAGAACTTCGAAGTATTTGAAGAAATTTGTATTGCGAGCAGAACAAAGTCAAAGTGTGATGCATTAAAGGAAAAGCTTGATGGAGGAAAAACAAAAATTACAACAGCACAAGTTGATGCTGATAGTGTTGAGGAGCTTGTAAAGCTTATTAATGATTATAAGCCTGAACTTGTAATTAATGTTGCATTGCCTTATCAAGATTTAACTATTATGGATGCTTGTCTTGAAACAAAGACACATTATATGGATACAGCAAATTATGAGCCACTTGATACAGCTAAATTTGAGTATAAATGGCAATGGGATTATAAAGAAAGATTTGAAAAGGCTGGAATTATGGCACTTTTAGGTTGTGGATTTGATCCTGGTGTTACAGGTGTGTTTTCAGCATATGCTGCTAAACATTATTTTGATGAAATTAACTATATTGATATTCTTGATTGTAATGGTGGAGATCATGGTTATCCATTTGCGACAAACTTTAATCCTGAAATCAATATAAGAGAAGTTAGTGCTAAGGGAAGCTATTGGGAAAATGGCGAGTGGATAGAGACTGAGCCGATGGAAATAAAGAGAGTGTATGACTTTGCAGAGGTTGGTGAAAAGGATATGTATCTTTTACATCATGAAGAACTTGAATCATTAGGTATCAATATTAAAGGAATAAAGAGAATCAGATTTTTTATGACATTTGGACAAAGTTACTTAACACATCTTAAATGCCTTGAAAATGTTGGAATGACATCTATTGAACCTATTGACTTTGAAGGAAAGCAAATAGTTCCATTACAGTTTTTAAAAGCAGTACTTCCGGACCCAGCTTCACTTGGCCCAAGAACTGTAGGAAAAACAAATATCGGTTGTATTTTTAAAGGTATTAAAGATGGTGAGGAAAAAACATATTATGTATACAATGTTTGTGATCATCAGGAATGTTATAAAGAGGTTGGTTCACAAGCGATATCATATACAACAGGTGTTCCAGCAATGATTGGAGCAATGATGGTTATGACTGGCAAATGGAATAAGCCAGGTGTATACAATGTAGAAGAGTTTGATCCAGATCCGTTTATGGAAGCACTTAATAAATGGGGACTTCCTTGGGTTGAAGATTTTAATCCAACATTAGTAGATTAGAAGTAAGAAAGGGCATTTTAAAATGATTAAATTAGAAAAATTAAGAAAAGGGTTACTTATAGCAATGTGTGGTTTAATGCTAGTAGCTTGTGGTAAAGAAGAAATTGAAATAGAAAAAGATGATACAGTTATGGGTAAAGTAACGATTTCAGATGATAAAATAACAACTGAGTTTGGTGTTATTTCAATAAAAGATTATAAAGGAATTGAAGTCGAAGAATCGGATGTTGTATATGCTGAGTCAACAGTAGAATTATATTTAGATGAAGTGTTGTCTGTATATGGCGTTGAAGAAGCAGATGAAGCGTTTATTAATGAAAAATGTAGTCAATTAGGTATAAAAACAAAAGAAGAACTTTTAGACCATTTTAGACATTACCTTTATATTCAAGCAGTTAATAATAGTGTTTGGAGTACGATAGAGGCTAATGCAACTGTTGAAAGTTATAATGAAGATACACTAAAAGAATATGCTGATGATTATATTTCATATTTAACAGAGGTATCAGCTTATTATGGATATTCTTCGTTGGAAGAATATCTTACAGAAAATTCGGCAACAGAAGAAAGTGTAAGATTATATTATACAGCTCAGTTAAAAACAGAGTTTAAAACTCGTATGGTAAGAGTAGCTATAGCTAAATTAGAAGGAATTAAGATAACAGACAAAGCTTATGAAGAGACTATACTTAATTATGCCTTTGAAGAGGGATTGTCAACTGTAAAAGAGTTTGAAGAAGCGTATTCTGATTATACAAAGAGTGATATGCAATATATAGTACTTGGAGATTTAATAATGAATTGGGTTGCAGATAATGTTAAAGTGGTTGCAGATAGAGAAGTTCCAGAGGTGGATCAACTTGCTGGTCCACAAAAAGGTGATACAATAGCAACTATTACTGTAAAAGATTTTGGTGTTATAAAGATTAGATTGTTCCCTGAACAAACACCTAAAGCAGTAGAGAATTTTACTACACATTCAAAGGATGGTTATTATGACGGACTTACATTCCATAGGGTTATAAAAGATTTTATGATTCAAGGTGGTGATCCAAATGGTAATGGTTCTGGTGGTGAAAGTATTTGGGGGAAAGCATTTGAAGATGAATTTACAAAGTATCTTTGTCCTGTAAGAGGCGCTTTATGTATGGCAAATTCAGGTAATGATACAAATGGTTCACAGTTTTTCATTGTACAAGCTGATACATTGAGAGATGGTGAAGAAGCAAAATTTGAAGCATATGGACTTCCACAGGCGTTAAGAGATTATTATGTTGAGAATGGTGGAGCATCTTGGCTTTATAGAAAACATACTGTACTTGGTCAGGTTTATGAAGGAATGGATGTAGTTGATGCTATAGTGGCTATAGAAACTGATGAAGAAACTGGTAAACCAGCAACAGATGTTGTAATCGAAAAAATAGAAATATCAACATACGAATAAATTGAAGGTAAGGGCAAATTAATGGATATTAACATTCAAAATATTAAAACACCTTGTTATATTGTGGATGAGAGGCTTTTAAAAAAGAATATGGAAGTGCTTAAAGGTGTTATAGATAGAACTGGTTGTAAAATACTTTTAGCACAAAAGGGATTTTCTATGTATGCCGAATATCCATTGATGAGTCAATACTTAAATGGTACAACCGCAAGCTCGTTACATGAAGCGATGCTTGGTAAGGAAGAATTCTTAGGCGAGGTACACATATTTAATCCAGCATATAGAGAAGATGATATTGAGCAAATATTAGAAATATCAGATCATATTGTTTTTAATTCTTTTGCACAATGGAAAAAATATAAGCCTTATGTATTAGAAGCAGAAGAAAAGTATAATAAAAATATTTCTTGTGGACTCAGGATTAATCCTGAGTTTTCAACAGGTGATCACGAGATATATGATCCATGTGCGGTTGGTTCAAGACTTGGAATTACATTAAAGAATTTTCTGATTGGTGTAGAAGAAGTGGGATTAGATAGAATAGATGGTTTACACTTCCATACATTATGCGAACAAAATTCAGATGATTTAGAAAAGACACTTGAAGTAGTTGAAAAGAAGTTTGGTTGTTTTATAAAGAATATGAAATGGCTTAATTTTGGAGGCGGACATCATATTACGAGAAGCGACTATAATATAGATATACTTGAAAAGTGCATAGTTCATATAAAAGAGACATATAAAATAGAAGTGTATTTAGAACCAGGTGAAGCAACAGTGCTTAATACAGGGTTTTTAGTGACAACGGTTATGGATATTTTTGAAAACGGAATGAAAGTTGCTGTTTTAGATACTTCAGCGGCTTGTCATATGCCTGATGTTATAGAAATGCCATATAGGCCGTATATTATTGAATCAGGAATGCCAAATGAGAAAGCATATACATATAGATTTGGTGGACCAACTTGTCTTGCAGGAGATATTATTGGTGATTATAGCTTTGATTATGAACTGAAAATAGGAGATAAATTGATATTTACAGATATGTCTCATTATTCAATGGTTAAGAATAATACTTTTAATGGTATAAATCTTCCAGATATTTGCGTATTTAGAGAAGATGAAGGATTAAAGGTTTTAAGAAGTTTTGGGTATCAGGATTTTAAAGGCAGATTGTAGGAGGAGGTATTATAATGGAACTTAGAACAGCAGCATCTCCAAAGGATGTAAAATTTTATACAACACAGAGACTTAGAGAAGAATTTTTGATCGAGGATTTGTTTAGACCAGATGAGGTGAAGATGGTGTATAGCCATATTGACAGAATTATAACTGGTTCTGCTGTACCTGTAAGTGGTAAGCTTTTTCTTTCGGCAGGAGATGAGTTAAGAGCAGAATATTTTCTTCAAAGAAGAGAGTTGGGAATTATAAACATTGGTGGAGCTGGAAAAATAACAGCCGATGGTAAAACATATGATGTAAATAATAAAGATGGAATGTATATTGGAATGGGAATTAAAAATGTTGAATTTGAAAGCATTGATATGGAGAATCCAGCAAAATTCTATTTTAATAGTGCACCAGCCCATAAAGCATATAAAACAGTACTTATTAAGTTTGATGGTGTTGCATCTGATGATGTAGTTATTATTAAGGATGAAAACAAGGTTGAACTTGGAAGTCTTGAAGAATCAAATCATAGAGTAATTAATAAATACATATTGCCAGGTCAGGTACAGAGTTGTCAGTTAGTAATGGGTATGACTGCATTAAAGCCAGGAAGTGTATGGAACACAATGCCTTGTCACACACATGATAGAAGAATGGAAGTGTATTTATATTTTGATATGGATCCAAATGCATTTGTAATGCATTATATGGGAGAACCGACAGAAACAAGACATGTTGTAGTAAGAAATGAGCAGTCAATTATTTCGCCTAGTTGGTCAATTCATTCAGGTAGTGGAACAAAAGCATATACATTTATATGGGGGATGGTTGGAGAAAACCAGGAGTTTACTGATATGGATAATGTTGATATGAAAGACTTATTATAGGGAGGAACGAAAAATGAATATTTTTTCTTTGGAAGGAAAGATTGCTCTTGTTACGGGGGCTTCTTATGGAATTGGATATGCAATGGCAAGTGCTTATGCAAAAGCAGGAGCAAAGATAGTATTTAATGATATAAATGAAGAATTAGTAGATAAAGGTATTGAAGCATATAAGGCAGATGGAATTGATGCAAAGGGTTATGTTTGTGATGTTACAGATGAAGATGCTGTTAATGCTATGGTTGCTATGATAGAAAAAGAGGTTGGAGTTATTGATATTCTTGTAAATAACGCTGGAATTATCAAAAGAATCCCTATGTGTGAGATGTCAGCGGCAGAGTTTAGGCAGGTTGTAGATGTTGATTTAAATGCACCTTTTATCGTGTCAAAGGCAGTAATACCAAGTATGATTAAAAAAGGTCATGGTAAGATTATTAATATTTGTTCTATGATGAGTGAGCTTGGAAGAGAAACTGTATCAGCTTATGCAGCTGCTAAGGGTGGACTTAAAATGCTTACAAAGAATATTGCATCTGAATATGGTGAGTTTAATATACAATGTAATGGTATTGGACCAGGTTATATTGCAACACCACAGACAGCACCTCTTAGAGAAATACAAGAGGATGGTTCAAGACATCCATTTGATCAGTTTATTATATCAAAAACACCAGCGGCAAGATGGGGAAATCCAGAAGATCTTACAGGGCCAGCGATATTTTTAGCATCTGAAGCTTCAGATTTTGTAAATGGACATATTTTGTATGTTGATGGTGGAATATTGGCTTACATTGGTAAACAGCCAAAATAGGAAAGACTTTATATGTAAAGAATAACATACTACTAAAAAAGAAATTGTTGCATAAAGTAACAATTTCTTTTTTTTGTGTTCCAAGAACATTTAGAGTCAGTAATTTGTTAGAAGTATAATTTTTTCGTTCCTAATCGCTTATAAACAATAATCGTTATAGACGGGATTACAACAATTGCAATAAAGAGAGTGAGCAAAGGAATGTCTTTAAGTAGAAAAGCTATAATATAAAATGTTAGTACGGAGACCATTCCTGTTATTACTGTTATTAAAACAGATGCAGATTGTTTGACCGCGTGATATTCGCTAGTCCAATCGTATTTTGGAAATTTTAGATTTATAGCTAAACCGACAACACATATATAAATTGCAAATAATAAAGGAATTATAAATAGGCTTAATGTTTCAATGAAACTAGTTTTTAAGCTAATGGCTAATAATGTACAGCTTATCAAAATGGAAGGGATAAGGTATGTTAAGCTTACTGCAATTTTAGCATTAAATATTGTTTTTGGTGGAACAGGAGCAGCGCACATAAGCCATCTACTTTTTCCTTCAAGTGAAATGGAGGCTGGAGTTGCAGATGACATTGAAATAAAAAATGCAACTACAAAAGGAGATAATGGCTTTATCCATAAGGTTATTTCGGGCATTTCCATAATAGTTCCTATTTTGTTAATATCAATAAATAAAAAGGCAACAGCAATGACTATTGATAAGATTGCACCGATACAAGTATTCATCACATATGTTGGTGATGATATTAAACGATGTAACTCTTTTGTATATAGTGCCATAAATGGTGTAGAGGTTTTAAGTGTTTTTAATTGATAATTACTTTTTGAATGTACTGAAAACAATGAGGAATTTATCTTGCTATAAAATTCTGATAGTAAAAGGATGAAAAGAATGCTTATTCCAATAGAAATAAATGTAAATAGTCCGAAATAACCCCAATCATTATTTATTATAGCATTATTGTATATTTTAGTTATAGGATAAATGTGATATACACTTTCTACAGCTTTGTTGATAAGCTCCTTGAATGCGGCTTTTTCATCTGGAATACCGAATGAACCTAGCAATATTGTTAAGGTTGCTATTAAACTTAGTGTGATAGTTACAATGTTTTTATAACGAAAGCGTACTGATATGGCAGTGATAATTACACCAACTATCATTGCAATCATCATAGGTATAAGTGGTGCTAGAAACAATGATAAAATAAGCATACACCATATGGAGATTGTGACTTTATACGTAATTCCATAAACAATAACAGATGGTAGCATAATAATGCTTGAGATAAGAAAATTCATAGCATAAACAGATAGTAGCTTACTGATAATGACTTCTGAATTTTTAAGCGGTAGTGACATTACCATATCATAATCGCGCGAGCCAAATAAAACGCCATTACTTTTAAGAAATGTTATCACTAAAGTGCAAGCAGCACAAGCGATTAGTATAAATGGAGGTAAAATATCTGCCATACCATAGTATGCAGCAGCAATAGCTATACCTGCACTGTAGCCAATCATCATTAAGATAACTAAAAACATAACAGTACCAATAGCAATCATTCTACGTTTTTCTTTTTTATTATTTGTATGAAGAATTCGATTTATATTAAATAATCCAAGTAGTTGAATTTTTAATAGAAGCCAGCATTTATTCATTGCCAGTCACCTCCAAAAATATGCTTTCAAGACTTTTATTTCCACGAACTTCTTTTGTAGGACCATTTGCAATTAATTTTCCATCTTTAATAATAGCAATTTTATCACAAAGTTTTTCGGCTACTTCAAGTACATGTGTTGAAAAGAAAATTGCACTTCCTTTATCACAAAGTTCTTGCATCATATTTTTTAGTTGAAAAGAAGCAACAGGATCAAGTCCGACAAAAGGCTCATCTAATACCATTAAGCGTGGCTGATGGATAAATGCACCAATAAGTGTGAGTTTTTGTCTCATTCCATGTGAGTATGATGAGATTAAATCACCAAGATTATCGGTTAATTCAAAGCAATCAGCGTATTTCTTTATAAGCTGTTCACGTTCTTTTTTTGAAACATTAAAAATGTCACCCATATAGTTTAAATATTGTATACCAGTTAGGTAATCATACAAATCAGGGTTATCAGGAATATATGCAGTCATAGATTTACATAGCACAGATTCTTTTTTTACAGAATGACCATCAATGAAAATCTCGCCACCATCAAAATCCATAACACCTACAGCGGCACGAATGGTTGTTGTTTTTCCAGCACCATTATGCCCAATAAAACCATGAATATCGCCAGTTTGTACAGTAAGGCTAAGGTTGTCAACAGCCTTCTTGTTGCTTGAATATGTTTTTGTAAAGTTTTTAATTTCTAAGATATTACTCATGATAATGTTCTCCTTTTTAATAGTAGTAATAATATTGTTAAAGCTTGCAAATTATTTCTTTGAGGGTGGAGTAGTAATAATGGCAATGTTGTGTAAATCGCGTTCGTTGGTTTTTTTATTATCAAAATAAGGAGTTAAAACTTCTCCAATCTTTGTCATAATGATAGCAAGTTCTTCAGTTGTGGCGTAAATAGGCGCTACAGAAAAACCAGAACCATCATTAAGAATATTAATATCAGTACGAGAAGCGTACTCTCTAAATTCTTTCGTTAATCCCATAACAAACTGGGTAAATAACATCAAATAAGCTTGACCGTTATTTTCCAAAATCATTTTTTCTATATCAATAGATAAATCACTATTAATGGAATATACTTTTTCGATTGTTCCACGAATTTTGTTTTCTTCAACTATTTTTAAAATATCATCTGCCGTCATTTTCTTTAAGTAGCGATATAAGGTAGCATGCGTTATATCGTTAAATGTTTCGGATAGTTGCTTGGCGGTCATCCTTTCTTTATTATGGATTTCAAAAAGAAGTTTACATTTAATGGGATTTGCAAAGCATTCTATAATTTTATTGTTCATAGTCACACATCCTTTTATTAATAGTATCATTATGATAATAGTATCATGTTGATATTAATGCTGTCAAGTTTTTTTAATTGGAATTTATTTAATGTTGTAGTACAATAAATGTAGGAAAGCGAGGGTAATTAAATATGGCAATGCTTAATTGTCCACAATGTGGAAGCGAAGTAAATAAATATGCAAAATACTGTCCTGAATGTAAATATGAGGTGTCAAAGATAATACCGTTATCTGTTGAAAGTATGGATATTAGCGTAAATAGTGTAAAAAAAAGTAAACGACTAATAATAATTGGAAGTATTGTAGGCGTGGTTACCTTGATAACTGTGATGGTTGTGGCGTTATTGATTATATCCAGTAAAAGTCTTTCTAAAAGGTATGATGATGGCTTATATAAAGGTTTAGAATGGGGAACTTCGTATGAAGATGTAAAGGCGAAAATGCCGAATCTTATGGTAAATGAAGAAATTTACTGTAGCTATAATGTTGTGTCAGATGTGTTTTATAATGATGATAATATATTTTGTATAATAAATAATTTTGATGGATTTAATGGATTGGTAATGCTTGTTACATATGAGTTTGATAATGACAAGCTAAGGGGTGTAAAGATGAAAGTACATGCTGTAGAAGACGAAGAAACTGATTTGAAAGAAATATATTTGATTTATAAGGATATGTTTAATGAAAAATTTGATTTTAATGAAGAGTTTCAGGCTTATGTCGCATGGGAAAAGGGAGATAGCCTTATTGAAATATCGCAAAGTAATTATTTAAATGAAGGTCCTGAAGATAGCGATAAAAGAAAAACGCTAGGAGGTATTTCTTTATATGAAAAAGGTTGGTCGTCTGGAAGGACTACATATTCATATTAAAATCATTGATATTATATACAAATTATGATATTATATGAATATAAAGGAGGTATTGTTATGGAATCAATTAGACCATCTTCGGATTTAAGAAATCATTATAATGATATATCAAAATTATGTCATCAAGAAAAGAGCCCTGTTATCATAACGGTTAATGGACGTGGAGATACAGCAATTATGGGATTGCAAGATTATTATCAAATGAAGTCCGAACTAGAATTATTAAGAACGTTAGCAGAAGCGGAAGAGGATGTTAATAATGATAGAGTGGCAGATATACAAGATACATTTGATGATATTAGAAAATCGTTAATGGAGAGAAATGCAAATGCTATATAAAATAATTAGAACTGATAAAGCAGATGAGCAACTAAGAGCAATTATATTCTATATAGCAGATGATACAGGTAGTGCAGATATAGCATTAAATTGTTTGAATGAAATTGAAACTGCAATAAATCGTTTAAGGGATTTTCCATTTTCTGGAAGTACTCCAAGATACACTATATTACGTAAACAAAATTATAAGGTTCTTATTGTAGGAAGATATTTGGTGTTTTATAAAGTTAATGAAGAAAAGAAAATAGTAACGATATATGCGGTGGTAGATGGAAGAAGAGAATATCTTAATTTACTCTAACTAAAAAAGATTTGGCGTTAGCCAAATCTTTTTGCTTCTTCCTCTGCATTTTGAATAGCTTTGCTGATTTCAGCTTCTAGAGCATCACCCTGTAAAACATTTGTAAGCTCGCAAGAGATAGTAGTAAAATCAGTTACACCAAAGAAACCAAGTATGGTTTGTAAATATTTACTACCCATTTCTAGGTTTGAAGCAGGAGGGGAAGAGTAGTCACCACCACGAGCAACAATATAAATAGCCTTTTTATTTTGTAATAGTCCTTCTGAACCCAGTTCTGTGTACTTAAAGGTAATTCCTGCAAATGAAATATAGTCAATGTACGCCTTGAAAATAGCAGGAAATGACAAATTCCAAAGTGGTGCAGCGAATATATATTTATCAGCGCTTGCAAATTCTAAAGCATAATCACGTACATCAAAACTATTTCCAGAAAACATATCATCAAGATCAGTATGTGTAAGGAAACGTATTTTTTCGTTATATAAGTCATGGATTATGATTTCATCATCTGGATTACATTTTTTATACTCCTCAATAAATCTTTCGGATATTCTAAAAGTTATTGATTCTTCATCTGCTTTAGGGTTAGCTTTAACATAGATTACTTTTGCCATAATAATTCCTCCATAAATAATGTGTGATAATTAATTATTTCCATTATTGGAAGAAGTATACAAATGTTATCTTAAATAATAATACAGATTACTCCGCCTTTACTATCGTTAGTGATTTTTTGAATAGTTTCCTGCATTTTTGACTGTGTTTCAACAGATAGTTTGTCGATTTTGGTCTGTATTCCGTCATTTACAATTTGATTAATCGTTTTTCCGAAGATATTTGTATCCCAAATACCATCTTCACTTTTTGCAGAATTTTCCTTAATAAAGGTAATTAAATCTTTTGCTTGATCTTCATCACCTACAATAGGAGCAATTTCAGTTAAAACATTAGCTTTAATCATGTGAATGCTAGGAGCTTCAGCTTTAATTTTAACACCATATTTAGGACCATTTTTTATTACTTCTGGTTCGGCAAGAATTATATCTTCCCTAGCAGGCATAACAACACCGTAGCCACCAGCTTTTACTGAATCAATAGCATCTTTAACTCTGACAAATTCATCCTTCATAGAAGATAATTCCTTAATTGTATGAATAAGTTCGTATTCATTTGTAATACTAGCACCTGTAAGCTCACTTAATGTTTCATAATAGAATTGATTATCAATATCTAAAGACATCGCAACGGTACCTACAGAATAGTCTTTATTCGTAACTTTAATAAAGTTTATGTAAGGGCATTCGTTTTCAAAAGTATCAGGATTTATCTGACTCATAGTTCGTAGTGATTTTACTTTTTCCTTTATACAGCTAATGATTGCTTGTTTTATAGGATGTTCATTACTCAACATTTCAATCCATTTAGGAATAAAGAAATCAAGTTCTGTAATAGGGAATTCAAGTAAGCATTTTTCTAGTATGTTGTGAATATCATCGATTTTTAATTGCTGACAGTTAACAGGCATTACTGTAACAGAGTGCTTTTGCGCTATTTGGTTAGCATATTGTTGGCTTTGTTCTGAAAAAGGACGTTCAGAGTTTAAAAGTACAATAAATGGTTTTCCAAGTGCTTTTAGTTCGTTTATTGTAGTGTCCTCTGGCTCGATATAATCTTCACGAGAAAAGTCTCCAAAAGAACCATCGGCAGTAATTACAATACCAATAGTGGAATGGTCATTTATTACTTTCTTTGTACCTATTGTAGCAGCTTTAGTAAATGGAATGTCATAGTCAAACCAAGGTGTTTTAACCATACGTTCTTTACCATCTTCAATATGACCTACAGCACCATTAGTCATATAACCAACGCAATCGATAAGTCGTATTTTAACATTGGTTTCAGCATTAAGTGAAACATCAGCTGCTTCTTTTGGGATGAATTTTGGTTCAGTTGTCATAATGGTTTTTCCAGCAGATGATTGAGGCAATTCATCATTTGCACGTTCTTTTTTATTAACGTCAGCTATGTTTGGTAATATCATAAGATCCATAAAACGTTTAATAAATGTTGATTTTCCACATCGTACAGGACCTACCACACCTATGTAGATTTCACCGTCAGTTCGTTCTTTAATGTCATTGTATAAATTGAAATCTTTCATAACATATATCCTTTCTTTTAGAATTTATAGTTTCAGTAATCAAAGTATAGTTATAAATAAATACTTTATTACTACAGTTATATTCATAAGGTTGGAAAATATATCAAAAATTTAGAAAAAAATCATATTAAAAGGTGTTGCGTTGTGTTAATATATACAGCAGATGGAATAAAATGAATAAATAACGAGAGGAATTGAAGTGTAATGGGAGTAACAGGATATGTAGTAGTAGCATTAATATGTTTTGTGTTTTTTGCAGTACAATCAGTAAATTATAAGAAGAATAATTTAAAACGAATGATTAAAGAAATTAAAGAAGAATGGGGACAACGTCCAGAACGTGAGTATAAGTATGATGAATATAACAGAATTAGATACTTTTATGATAATTCACCTATAAAGGATAGTGATTTTAAGGTTGATGATATTACATGGAATGATTTGTCTATGGATAATATTTTTAAACTTATTAATAATACGAAATCAGCAGCAGGAGAAGAGTATTTATATAAACTTTTAAGAACAATAAACCACGATAATGATAGTTTGAAAGAGTTTGGTAAGCTCTCAGAGTTTCTAAAGGATAATCCAGATATAGCAAGAGAGTTAGAAGTGAAGTTTGCACTTATGGGTAGAACCAAGTCAATTTCTTTTTATGATTTTATACACAGATTAGGAGATCTTGATAAAAGGACAAACATTAAGCATTATTTTTCTATAGCATTAACATTTGTTGCAATTGGAAGTTTCTTTATAAATCCAAGTATAGCTATTTTTATTGCAATAGCGATTGTTGGCTATAATATGTTTTCATATTATAAAGAAAAAGGCGAAGTTGAGGTTTATTTTGTTTGTATAAATTATCTTGTTGGATTAATGAATAATTCTAAGGATTTAAGAAAGTATCTTAAGTCGGATAAATGTACAGATATTTTCGGTGAGTATGCTAAAAGCATAGATGAAAATTGCAGTAAATTATCTTATTTAAATAGAGGAGTATTTTTAATATCAGGTAATTCTGTGAATGATTCACTTGCAGATATAGTACTTGAATATATAAGAATGATTTTCCACGTTGACTTAATTAAGTTTAACTCAATTGTAAGAAACACCATTGATAAAATAGAGTATATTGATGCGTTATATGAAACTATGGGACGAATTGAAGCTGCTATAGCAGTTGCTTCTTTTAAAACAATGCTTCAAAATGAATATAATTGTTTGTGTGAGCCTGTTATTACTAATAATGAAGAAATGGTTGAATTTAAAGATATGTATCATCCATTAATAAAAGATGCTGTTAAAAATTCAATGAATAAGGAAAATGCAGTGCTTCTTACTGGCTCTAATGCCTCGGGTAAGTCAACCTTTTTAAAGACAGTCGCTATAAATGGAATTTTTGCTCAAACTATAAATCTAACAACAGCAAAAAGTTTTAATGTGTCAAGATGTAATATTTATTCTTCAATGGCTTTAAGAGATGATCTTGAAAGTAATGAAAGCTACTATATAGTTGAAATTAAATCTCTAAAAAGAATTTTAGATGCAGTAGAAAAAGATAATACTAGGGTAATGTGCTTTATTGATGAGGTGCTTAGAGGAACTAATACCGTTGAGAGAATCGCAGCATCAAGTGAAATTTTAAAAGAAATAGCAAAGAAGAATACAATTAGCTTTGCAGCGACACATGACATTGAACTTACAAAGATTTTAAGTGGGGAATATAATAATTACCATTTTGAAGAAGAAGTAAAGAATGATGATGTTCTATTCAATTATTTATTAAAAACAGGACCAGCTACAACAAGAAATGCTATAAAATTATTAAAGATAATAGGATATAGTGATGATATTATTGAAGGAGCAACAAATAAGGCACTTAATTTTTTAGATAATGGAATTTGGTTATAGTTATTAACTAGTTTTTAACTAGTTTTACATTTGTGAAAATTCATTGAAAAGTAGGCATTTTTATGGTAGTATTTAGGTACTTATGACAAAAATATAGTTAAATGGAGGTTATTATGGATTTATTATTGGGTAATATGCTATGGTATGGCGGTTTATTTATATTTTTAGTAGCAGTGGCAGTGGCCGGTGTTTTTGTGGGTAAAAAGTTAAGACAGAGAAAAGATTCTAAACAAGAAAGGTAACTGGAGGCAATATTTAACATGGAAAAATTAGGAGTAAATGAATTACGAAAAAGATACTTAGAGTACTTTGAAAGTAAAGATCATTTAAAGATGAACAGCTTTTCATTAGTTCCACACAATGATAACAGCTTATTATTAATAAATTCAGGAATGGCACCACTTAAGCCATATTTTACAGGTCAGGAAATTCCACCTAGAAAAAGAGTAACTACTTGTCAAAAGTGTATTCGTACAGGTGATATAGAAAATGTAGGAAAGACAGCAAGACATCTTACATTTTTTGAAATGTTAGGTAATTTTTCTTTTGGAGATTATTTTAAAACAGAGGCTATACAATGGTCTTGGGAGTTCTTAACTAAAACGCTTGGTATGGATGAGAACAAGCTTTATCCTTCTATTTATTGTGAAGATGAAGAAGCTTTTAAAATTTGGACAGATGTTATGGGAGTTCCAGCAGAAAAAATAACTAGATTTTATAGAGATGAAGAAGGCAAATGCGATAATTTCTGGGAGCATGGTGCAGGTCCTTGTGGTCCATGTTCAGAGATTTATTATGATAGAGGTGAAAAGTATGGTTGCGGAGAGCCAGATTGTAAAGTAGGTTGTGAGTGCGACCGTTTTATGGAAGTATGGAACAATGTATTTACACAGTTTGAAGGTGATGGAAAAGGAAACTATACAGAATTATCACAAAAAAATATTGATACAGGTATGGGACTTGAAAGACTTGCAGTTGTTATGCAAGATGTTAGCTCTGTATTTGATATTGATACAATGAAAGCTATAAGAGATAAGATTTGCGAGTTTTCAAATGTTACATATAATTCAGATGATAAAAAAGATGTTTCAATTAGACTTATTACAGACCATATTCGTTCATCAACATTTATGATTTCAGATGGTATTATGCCATCCAATGAAGGCAGAGGATATGTTCTTAGAAGACTTATAAGAAGAGCTGCAAGACATGGAAGATTACTTGGAATAGAAGGAAAATTCTTATCAAAGCTTAGTGAAACTGTTATTAATGAAAGTAAAGATGGTTACAAAGAGCTTGATGAAAAGAAAGAATTTATATTCAAAGTTCTTTCAGAAGAAGAGAATAAATTTAATAATACAATAGATCAAGGTTTAAATATTCTTTCAGAAATGATGGAGGAACTTAAAAAGGATAATAGCAAGGTTCTTTCTGGTGAAGATGCATTTAAACTATATGATACATATGGTTTTCCGACGGATTTAACAGCAGAAATTCTTGAAGAAAAAGGATATGGGCTTGATGAAGTAGCATTTAATGCTTGTATGGAAGAACAAAGACAAAAAGCAAGAAATGCACGTAAAGTGACTAATTATATGGGTGCTGATTCTACTGTTTATGAGCAGCTAGATACAACACTTACAACTATATTTGCAGGATATGATAAACTTACATTAGATTCGAAAATTACAGCACTTACAACAGAAACAGAGATTACACAGGCTCTAGCAGATGGTGATACAGGTACAATAATTGTAGAAGAAACACCTTTTTATGCTACTATGGGTGGTCAAGACGGTGATAAGGGTATCATAAAAGTTTTGGATGCAGAGTTTGAAGTAGTAGATACAGTTAAGCTTTTAGGTGGAAAAGTAGGACATGTTGGAAAAGTTATTAAGGGCATGATAAAGACTGGTGATATAGCTACATTGTCTGTAAATGCTGATAGCAGAGCTAATACATGTAAAAACCATAGTGCAACACATTTACTTCAAAAAGCTCTTAGGATGGTACTAGGTACTCATGTTGAGCAGGCAGGTTCGTTTGTTTCAAAGGAAAGATTACGTTTTGACTTCTCACATTTCCAATCTCTTACAAAAGAAGAAATCGAAAAAGTTGAAGCTATTGTAAATTCTAAGATTGGTGAAGCAGTACAGGTTATAACGCAAGAAAAATCTATTGAAGAAGCTAAAAAGTCAGGAGCAATGGCACTTTTTGGGGAAAAATACGGCGAAAAAGTTCGTGTTGTTACGATGGAAGATTTTTCTGTTGAATTATGTGGTGGAACACATGTTGCAAATACTAGTCAAATAGGTATGTTTAAGATTGTTTCTGAGACAGGTATTGCGGCAGGTGTAAGAAGAATTGAGGCATTAACATCAAATGGTGTTTTAAAATATTACGCAGAGATAGAAAAAGAACTAAATGAGGCTGCAAATGCGGCTAAATCAGAGCCATCAGCTTTGGTTAAGAAAATCGAAACTATGCAAGAAGAGATTAAACTACTTCATAGTGAGAATGAAAAACTAAAGAGTAAAATGGCGAATGATGCACTTGGAAATGTAATGGATCAAGTGGTAGAAATTAAAGGAGTTAAGTTCTTAGGGGTAAAAGTCGAAGGCGTTGATATGAATGGATTACGTAATCTTGGTGACCAATTAAAAGGTCAAATAAAAGAGGGCGTAGTGCTTATAGCATCAGCAGATGGAGATGACAAAGTAAGCTTACTTGCGATGGCAACTGATGAAGCAATGAAATTAGGTGCACATGCAGGAAATCTTATTAAAGCTACAGCTACAATAGTAGGCGGTGGCGGTGGCGGAAAGCCTAATATGGCACAAGCTGGTGGAAAGAACCCAGCTGCAATAGATGAAGCTTTAGAAAGTGCAAAAGAAGTTTTATCATCACAAATACAGTAGATTTACTAAAATTAGGGAGGATTTTTTAATGACAAGCAAATTAAAGAAATTATTTGCCGTTATGTTGGTTTTGGTTACAGTACTTACAACATCAATGGTGACGTTTGCCGAAAACAAGAACGAAGATGGTTACTCAGAGTATAGTGGAGTGGTATTTGAAACAAAAACAGATAAGGATAAATATAGTTCAGGTGATACAGCAAACTTTACTATCGTAATAACTAATACAAATGATTATGCAGTTTCAAATGTAGGTGTATCTTATACACTTCCAACAAACTTTGGTATTAAGCAGGCTGAATTACCAAAGGGTGTAGATGAACTTAAAGCAGGAGAAACAAAGGAACTAACATTTTCTACAGTGGTTACAAGTGATTCAGCAGCAGATACAAATATTGTAATGATTATAATTATTGTAGTAGCAGTAGTTGTAGTAATAGCAATTATTGTATTTGTAATATTAAATATAAGAAAAAAGGGAAATAAAGCTTTTGTATCTATTTTAATTGCAGCTTTATTAACAGGAAGTATTGGAGCAGGATTTTATCCATCAACAGAGGCTTTAGCAGATGAAACACTTGCAACTAATGCAGATTTTTCTAAGGTATCAGTTCATGATCCATCTATAGTGAAAGATACAAAAACAGGTACATATTATGTATTTGGTTCACATATGGCATGGGGAAAATCAGATGATTTATTAAATTGGAAATCATTTACAAACAATATTAATAGTAGTTATGAATCACTTTTTGGAGAAGTTTACAAAAAATATGTTTTCTCTGTAGCAAATGGTTCAAGTCCATCATTAGATGGAAATCTATGGGCACCAGATGTTATCTATAATGAAACAATGGGAAAATGGTGTATGTACATGAGTGTTAATGGTAATAATCATCATTCTGTTATTGCACTATTAACAGCAGATAATATAGAAGGACCATATGAATATGTTGGCGGAGTAATGTATTCAGGACTTAATGGAAGTTCAGAAGGATATTCAGCAGCAGCAAATGAAACAGAATTATTTTATGCAAATAAAAAAATTACAGTAAATACAGAAGATGTTACTTTAAAGATGAGAGTGCAGTATACTGTTGGTAGTGCTTCAGATGTTTCAAACGAAATAGTTGATAGAGCAGAGTATTCAGATGTATACAAAGTTCTTGGAGAAGGAGCAAATTTATCAAGATACAACAGTACAGATTTATCAAAGGTAAATGCAATTGATCCAAACGTTGAATACGATGAAAATGGTGACCTTTGGATGACATATGGTTCATGGTCAGCAGGTATATTCCAAATTAAACTTGATTTAAGTACAGGTCTTAGAGATTATACATATACATATGAAGATGTAAAAAATGTATCTGATCCATATCTTGGATATAAGCTTGCTGGTGGTTTCTATAACTCAGGCGAAGCACCATATGTATTAAAGACAGATAAGTATTATTATTTATATGTATCACTTGGAAATCTTGAAGCAAGTGGTGGTTACAACATGAGAGTATTCCGTTCAGAAAGTATTAATGGACCATATGTAGATGAAGCAGGCAATTCTGCTATTTATACATCATGGAGAGGCGATGTAGGATTTAGAGAAGATAAGACAGCATCAATTACAGCTAAATATAACTCTCCAAATGGTATTAAGCAAATGGGTGCATATACAATGTATGGAATTACACAGATTCAAGTAGCACAAGGACATAACTCAGCATTTGTAGATGAAGACGGTAAGATGTATGTTGTATATCATACTAGATTCGCTGATTCAGGTGAAGGACACAATGTTAGAGTTCATCAGATGTTTATAAGTGAAGATGGTTGGTTATGTGCAGCACCATATGAGTATTCAGGTGAAACAATTAGTGAGACAGGATATTCAGCAGCTGAAATTACAGGAAAATATGATTTAGTATTACATGATTATAAATTTGTATATGCAAAATCAGGAGCAGGTAATAGAGGAATTGCACAACCAAAAGCAGTTACATTAAATGCAGATGGAACAATTACTGGAGAAGCTACAGGTACATGGAAAACTACAACAGGTGCTAATGTAGTGATGACAATAGACGGTGTTGAGTATAAGGGTGTATTCTTAAAACAACAAAATGAACTTGCAACAAGAGATTTGACAATGACATTTACACTTGTTGGTGGAAATCAATCAATGTGGGGCGTTAAGAATCCGAATTAGTTAAAAATATATACCAGAGATAATCTTGATTTTTAAGTTTTTATCTCTGGTATTTGTACATGGGAGGATGATTTTTATATGGAGAAAAAAATTAAAAAGATTTTAGCAGTTATATTAACTTTAGTTTCGATACTTGCAATATCTATGATAGCAGTGGCAGAAAATAAAAATGATGACGGATACGCAGAGTATAATGGAGTGGTATTTGAAACAAAAGCAGATAAGGAAAAATATAATTCAGGTGATACTGCGGAGTATACTATTATAATAACAAATACAAATAATTATGCTGTATCAGATATAGGTATATCTTATACACTTACATCTAATTTTGGAATTAAAGTAGCTGAATTACCAAAGAATGTAGATGTGATTAAAGCAGGTGAATCAAAGGAAATTAGTTTCTCAACAATAGTTACAAGTGATTCAGCAGCGGAAACTAATCTTTTATTAATTATCATAATAGTTATAGTTGTTGTGATGATAATAGGTGTAAGTATATTCTTGATTATCAACTCAAAGAAAAAGAGAAAGAAAACATTTGCATCAATGTTAATAATAACATTATTAGCAGGAAGTATTGGAGTAGAGTTTTATCCAGCAACAGAAGCATTTGCGGACGAAGTGACAAATGAAGACTTTACTAGAGTTGGCGTTCATGATCCTTCAATTGTAAAAGATCCTCAAACAGGAATATATTATATTTTTGGTACACATAAGAGTTGGGCAAAATCAAGTAATTTGATAGGTTGGGAGTCATTTACTACAAATATTAATAATGATTATGATAAATTACTTGGAGAGCTTTATAAGAAATATGTTTACAGTGAATATTATGAAAATGGTAAGCTTATTAAACCTCAATTAAATGGAAATCTATGGGCACCGGATGTTATTTATAATGAAAAAATGAGTAAATGGTGTATGTATATGAGTGTTAACGGGGCAAATCATCATTCTGTTATTGCATTATTAACATCGGATAATATAGAAGGGCCATATGAATATGTTGATGGTGTAATGTATTCAGGGCTTAATGGCAGTTCAGAAGGATATAGTAATTCTACATCTGAACCTGAAATATTTAGCACTAGTAAAAAAATTACAGTAAATACAGAAGAAGTTACTTTGAAAATGAAAGTACAATTTACAGTAGGTGGTACTTCTGAAGTTTCTGATGAGATAGTAGATAGAGCAGAGTATTCAGATGTATATAAGGTTCTTGGAGAAGGAGCAGATTTATCAAGATATAATAACACTGATATATCAAAGGTAAATGCCATTGATCCAAATTTACAGTACGATGAAAATGGTGATCTTTGGATGACATATGGGTCATGGTCAGCAGGCATTTATCAAATTAAGATTGATGAAGAAACTGGTCTTAGAGACTATAATTATACATATGAATATGTGAAAAATGAATCAGATCCCTATTTAGGATATAAGCTTGCAGGAGGATTTTATAACTCTGGTGAAGGTCCTTATATTTTAAAGACAGATGATTACTACTATTTATATATTTCACTTGGAAATCTTGAAACAAGTGGTGGTTATAATATGAGGGTATTTCGTTCGGAAAATATTAATGGCCCGTATGTAGATGAGGCAGGTAATTCGGCCATTTATACATCGTGGAAAGGTGATGCAGGATTTAGAGAAGATAAAACAGCATCAATTACAGCTAAGTATAACACTCCAATAGGCATCAAACAGATGGGTGCTTATAGTATGTATGGCATTTTGCAAACACAAGTGGCACAAGGACATAACTCTGCATTTGTAGATGATGATGGAAAGATGTATGTTATTTACCATACAAGGTTTGCTGGTACAAGTGAAGCTTTTCAGACTAGAGTTCATCAGTTATTTATAAATGAAGATGGTTGGTTATGCACAGCCCCATATGAATATTCAGGTGAAACAATTAGTGAAACGGGATATTCAGTAGATAATATTGTAGGAAATTATGATTTGATATTACATGATTATAAATTTGTATATGCGTATAATTCATCAGGAGATAAAGGCGTTGCACAACCAAAAGCTGTTACTTTAAATGCAGATGGAACAATTACAGGTGAAGCTGCAGGAACATGGAAAACTACAACGGATGCTAATGTAGTGATGACAATTGATGGTGTTGAATATAAGGGAGTGTTCCTAGAACAGCAAAATGAACTTGTTACAAGAGATATGACAATGACATTTACACTTATTGGTGGAAATCAATCAATGTGGGGCGTTAAGAATCCTAACGAATAGATTTTTTCTATATTAAATTTTTGTATAAAAACTGTTGACGAATGCGAAAAATATGCTATAATGTTATTTGTGCAATAAAAATACCCAAACAGTTGTATTATGCACAATATGGCAACTGGAGGGAGGTTAGGTGTGAGACTATGTCAAATGTAATCGTTAAAGAAAACGAAACTTTAGATAGTGCTTTACGCAGATTCAAAAGAAACTGTGCGAAAGCAGGTATTCAGCAAGAAATTCGTAAGAGAGAGCATTA
>JAVBRI010000056.1:0-15122 GCA_031548165.1 Lachnospiraceae bacterium | reverse complement strand
AACATAATGTTATTGATAAGCTTTGTAACTACTTTATTGTTGTATAATGGATCTGCTAATACTTCTCTTTTTTGAGTATGTCCTTTACGTGGCACGGTTCTTCCCTCCTTAATAATATGATTTGTTCCACAAATCATATGGCAGTTTGTCTTTGACAAACGTGCCTGACACTTTCTGTGAAACATGCTTGTTTTACAAGCTCATTAGATCAACGGTACTCACTTTTGATTGTGTTCGTGCGGTTTTAAAAACATTAATAATAAATCTATACAAATCTAAAAACAATATTTCTAATCCGGCACTTATTCATTCAACCTGTGATTAACTATCCTATTTTGCGTCCTTTGGTCTCTTTGCTCCGTACTTAGAACGAGCCTGACGTCTCTTTGCAACACCTGCTGTATCAAGTGTACCTCTAACTATATGGTATCTTGTACCTGGAAGATCTTTTACTCTTCCTCCTCTGATAAGAACAACACTATGTTCCTGAAGGTTGTGTCCTTCACCTGGAATGTAGCTTGTTACTTCGATACCATTAGAAAGACGAACTCTGGCAATTTTTCTAAGAGCTGAGTTAGGCTTTTTAGGAGTAGCTGTCTTAACTGCTGTACATACTCCTCTCTTCTGTGGAGAAGTAGTATTTGTTGCTGACTTCTTTAAAGAGTTATATCCCTTTAAAAGAGCTGGTGCAGTATACTTCTTTTCAGCTGTTTTTCTTCCTTTTCTTACTAACTGGTTAAATGTAGGCATTCTTTTTTCACCTCCTGATTAGAAATTTTGTTTTTTAATACCTATAATTTTGCACGCAAAAACATCTGCGTTTTATGCACGCCAAGTAATTATACGTTCACAAACCGCAGATGTCAAGTGTTTTTTTAGGAAGGTATCCTGCAATTCAATCCACTATGATATGATTTGCAGCCAATATTAATCATTAAGTCCTTATATGACTCTTCGTACCTTAAATCTTCATCCAAATAACTATCTAGTAAAAATATAGTAAGAATGTATCTGTCCCTAGCCTTATTAAGCATATCTGGAACCGAAGTTGTATATGACAATGACTGATCCCAAGGATTAAACCAACGCTCATGCCTTGTGTTAAGTGGATCATCATTCTTTATCTCACAACCACCAGGTATTAGTGGTGCAATATACTTTTGCCCAATAAACAGATTTTCAATATTTCCAACTGTGTTTTTAAGCTGGTTAGAGCTGATTCTAAGTAATTTTTGTTCATTTTTAATAGATAAAATAGCTAACTTAATTCCTCTTTTTGTAATTCTAGAATCATGATAAGTCTTGTGAATAGCAAAATAAAGCATATCACAAACCACTGCCATTTGAATAATATCTATATCTATTGCACTATTTTTTGTAAACTCATATGGAGTTGTATTTTTATAATTCTTAAGTAATAATATATCTATATCAGTTTCAAGCGTAAAATGCTTTTCTAAATAATCTTTTCCTTTATGCAAATAATCTGTTCTCCAGTAGACATACGGATGACAGATACAATCAAGAGAATAGTGTGACAAAAAGCCCGCTAAATAAGCAGTAGCAATATCCTTATCTCTACCCCTTTTTCTATCAGCATATTCAATCATATTTTTGAAAAATATATCTGTATTAGTCGTATGCATTATAGAACCAATATTTTTTCTAGCAGACACTATCTCCGTAGCATAATAAAAAAATATATCCGGACCTAGCAATCCTAATGTATATGCACCTTTGTGACTATAGATAACTCTTTTTGTATTTGATTGCGGAAGTCGTCTATACGAATTCACTCCAAACAAATAATGCGTATCATACCCAGGCATACAAAACCTTCTTTCTTAATTAATTGTTATACTTCCTATTGAAATCACTTTCCATATATCTTCTGCTTTTGTTACTTCATATTTTTCACTAGTTTTCTGGTAATACTCGCCATCCACTGACAGCTCTTCTTCAGTATATCCCTCTTCCATAAGAATAGTCATATAATACTTCACTAAATTAATCTTTACTATTACATTATAGTAATCTTCTAATTCGTACTGTGTTGCTTCAAATTGCTTGCCTGTCATAGCCCCATATTCATCTTGTGCCTGTAGGCTGCATTCCAAAAGTGCCTCTTCACTAAGCTCGTAACCTGCTTTTTGTGCCTCGTTGTAATAAATCATATCTCTTATTAAAGCAACTAAAATATCTTCTTTAATAATCTCACTCATTGTTCTATCACCGATATGAATGTTCCAATACTGGTGTGGAAATGTCTCATTGTACTTTATTGCCTGTAATTCATGATTAGACTCTGCAACCATAATATAATATGCAGCTTCCTTAAATGTCATTTCTATTTTTGTTTCATCATCAATTATTGTAATAGCCACTTTATCAATATAATCCTTATAATGTGTCACTTCATCTTTTCTATGTTCTGTATCAATTACAAAAAAAGCAGCTATTGAAAACAATATCGTCACAAAACCCACTAAGTACCATATATTTATATGCTTTTTTATCCACTCTTGTACCTTCAATTCAAATACCCACTTGCCTTTCGTAATTTCTTATTATATAAAAAAGCAACACTCATTTCCTACGGTATATATAGAATACCATAAAAAATGAGTGTAGTAAATTAGATTTTATTTCTTTTTGTCATTGCTATTCCTATTGCAATAAATGCAACCATAAATATAACTTCTATCCCTATACCTTGCCAAATGTCTTTCATTGAACCAAAGTTAAAAGATGTACAGGATGCAATTTTCTCATTTACACTTATATACCAATAAGATGGTGTAAAGCTTCCCAAAATTTTAACACTTGACCCAAGCATTGATAACGGTACAAATACTCCACTGATAAAACTAAATCCAAGAGATATTATATTTGCTATAGCATTTTGACCATTCTCACTCTTCACCACTGTACTTATCAAGAACCCTAATGTTAAGCATACTAGCGAAAATATTAGAGAATTTATCATCATATATATTCCAGCTCCACTAACAGCCTTACTTCCAATAGTAATCACACCTGCGATAACGATAACACTCCATATAATAACAGTCAACAATAAACTGGCTAACATCTGTGATACATAAAACCTTGGTAATGACATAGGAGATATCATATTTTTTCTTTTTATCTTTTCATCAGAAAAAACTGAAAGCAGTGCCGCAACCCCTAATATAGATGTTGCCATTATACAATACGCTGCAAAGTTATAATATATAAGCATTCCTTGATTTTCGCCAGCTTCTTGATTTATTACTTCAACAACTGTTTCATTGCTTTCAATATCATCATCTAACTTTCCCGTTTCACTTATCTGAATAGATGCCGAGGTTAGATATTTATTAATAACATTATCCATAAAAATTCCGCTATAAGAATCTACAACCTCGTATTTATCAAGCTTAGGCTCTTCACCATTTAACATATTCTCCGAAAAACCTTTTGGAATAACTAATACATATTCTGCTATTCTATAAAACAAAGCATCTGCTATACCTTCTTCGCTGTCTATTATATTTACAAGTTCAACCTCTGTACCAATGTAGCTGGTAAGCTTATTTGCTATATCTCCGCCATCTCTATCTATTACAGCCACTCTTATATTTGCATTTTCAAAGTCCCTTACACTATTCGTTTCATTGGTTGCAAAGCTAATAGCAAATGCTAAGAATATGCAAAGATACATTATAAGCTTTGCTTTATTTTTATTAAGTATCTTCATACAAGCCTTATATACTGTCATATCTTTGCCTCCTTAGTGAAATTATAGTTATTGCCATAAAGCAAATTGTCATTAAAATTAGTATCAATATATTTTGAAAGTATATTGATAAATCATCATAATAATATAGCTTAAGATATGCATCCGTAATTAGTCCTGCTGGGTTTAGCTTTGAAACAATAGGTGCACTTTGCATCACCTTATATTTTATTGATGAATCCATCATTCCTGAAAGAAATGCACCAGACATAGATACCGCCATTGCTATTGCTATTTGCATATTTGCACTTTTTTTAACTAACGAAGATATTAATGTACCAATTGATATCCCCACAAATCCGCCTACTATAGTTGTCAAAATAATTAGCCCATATCTATCACCAAAATTGATTTTCAAAGCATATCTTATAAACAAGTAAATAACAAATAATACTAAAGAATGTATCGTCGCTCCTGCTAAATATGCCGCACCAAATCCTTTAAATCTGTTTACTGGTGATATATCAAATCTTATACCCTCAGGTGTTTTATTAGCTTTAATTCCATTAATTAAAAATATTCCGATCATCGAACCATACATTGCTACCATTCCAAATACAGAGTAAAAATATCCCACCGTAGCATCTTGCTCTTTGTCACTTATTTCATTATTTGTAATAAATTCCTTTATATTAAGCTTATCTAAGGACTTTTGAAGTTCCTCCTGTGATGAATATTTCATTGGATCAGAATATATTTTTGCATCATTTATTACATCTAATACTTCTTTTAATATTGTAGCTTCCAGTCCATTATCACTAACAGTCATTCCGATTCCATTGTCATTTTCATATATATATCCACTTACCTCTTCATCGTCTAGCATTTTGCTTGCTTCTTTCGATGTAACATATTTGCAGTCAAATGTATCGCTCATACTATCAAATATGGCTTTATAAATTGAATTTTCACCAAATCCTTGTTCTTCAATTGCTGCTATGCTGATTATTTCAAAGCTTTCTCCATTTAGCAATTCCGAAAATGCAAGCTTAAAAAACATAGATAAAACAATAGGAAAAAACAATATCCAAAAAACAACATTTTTATCTCTTACAAGGATTTTTATATAGTTTAAATAAATATGTTTAAACATTATCTCTCAACTCCTTACCTGTTATCTCTAAAAATACATCGTTTAATGTAGGTTCTTCTGAATATACATTTCCAACAGCCACATTTTTTTCTTGTAAATAGTTAAGAACTTTAAGTAATACATGTTTTCCCTTTGCAGAACTAATATTTAAAAATCTATCATTTATTAGTACAGATGTAATATTTTTCATATCACTAATACTTTCTTTTAGCTGATTTATACCCTCTTTATCTGCACCTAAAATCTCTATAGATATTTTTTCATTTACTCCAATCATTGCCTTTAACTCCTCTTTTGTTCCAATGGCAATGATTTTTCCTTTATCCATTATGGCAATTCTAGTACAAAGCTGCTCTACTTCTTCCATATAATGTGATGTATAAAGTATAGTAGCTCCTTGCTCATTAAGCTTTTTTATTCCTTCTAATATATTATTTCTGCTTTGAGGGTCAACTGCTACAGTCGGCTCATCTAGTATAATAAATTTAGGCTTATGTACAATTCCACAAGCAATATTAAGCCTTCTAAGAAGACCACCACTAAGCTTTTTAGGATAAAATTTCACAAAATTTTCAAGCCCTGTAAATGCTATTGCTTCGTCAACGAGTTCCTTTCTAATTAGTTTATCTGTAACATATAATCCACAAAAATAATTTATATTCTCGTATACTGTTAGCTCTTTAAAAACTGCCACATCTTGCATTACTAATCCAATATTTTTTTTAACACCATATGCCTTTGTAGACATATCATGTCCAAAAATTGTAATTGTTCCTCTATCATATTTAAGTAATGATAATATGCAATTAATAGTTGTTGTTTTTCCTGAACCATTAGGACCCAATAAACCAAAAATTTCTCCCTCTTCTATCTTTAACCCCAAATGGTCAACAGCTGTTAATTCTCCATATCTTTTAACTAAGTTATCTACGCAAAGAATCATATTTTTATACCCCTGCCTTTCTATGTTTATAATATTATAATAACCTATATTTTAAGTAATTAACAGTTACAATAATAAATTACTTATGTGACATTTGTCATAAATCCCATAAACATACTTTACTTTTTAAATATAAAATGCTATGTTTTAATTATGGAAAAAATATTAGATAGAATTATAATTTTAATATGTTGCAGTATATTTTTATTCTCTGATGAGGTAAGTGTATACACATCAATACCTATTATAGTAGCTATTGCGTTCTCTTCGTTTTTTATTGCGATACAACTGCCCGCTATGCATATAGGTCTATATGTTGTGTATTTAGTGCTTTGCTACTTCTTTCCACCACTAATACATTTCTTACCTTTAATGTGTTATGACTTATTCTGTGAATCATATAAATATGTTAGTGCTGCAGGTATAATTATTTTATATCTTCATTTTGATACCTTAAGCTTTATCTCAATTATATGGGTTGCCGCACTTATATTACTAACATTTTTATTAAAAACAAGAACTTCCTCCTTATTGGAAGCTCGTACAAATTATTACTTGATGCATGATGATTTAATTGATCAATCCTTGCGTTTGCAACGTAGCAATCGAGAACTCTTAGAAAGGCAAGACTACGAAGTAACTAATGCTACTCTAAACGAACGAAATAGAATAGCAAGAGAGATACACGACACTGTTGGTCACTTAATAAGTAGCTCCTTACTACAAATTGGTGCATTACTGGCAATTAGTAAAGATGAAACTACTAAGGAAAGTTTAACACAAGTTAAAGATACTTTATCCACAGGCATGGATAGTATTCGTTCAAGTATCCACAATATTCATGATGAATCCCTAGATTTAAACTTAAAGTTAAATGAACTTATTTCAAATTTCACATTTTGTCCAGTAAAACTTAACTACAACATTGAAAATGATTTTTCTGCAAAAACAAAATATACAATAGTGTTTATTATAAAAGAGACTCTTTCAAATATAATGAAGCACTCAAACGCAACCTTTGTTTCAATTACTTTTACAGAGTTTCCTAGCTTTTACCGAATTATTATAGAAGATAACGGAAAATCTGAAAATAAATCCTATTCAAACGGAATGGGACTTATTAGTATAAGTGATAGAATTGATAGTCTTGGTGGAACAATAAGAATAAGTAACAGTAATGGATTTAGAGTCTTTGTTACTCTACCAAAGAAATAGAAAGGACTTAATATTAATGAATATAATAATAGTAGATGATGATAAACTAGTTTGCTCTGCATTAAAAACAATAATTGAAGCCGATGATGACATATTTGTTCTTGCAATTGGACATAATGCTAATGAAGCTATTGTTCTTTACGAAGAACATAAACCTGATATCGTACTTATGGATATTAGAATGGGTGAAAAAACAGGTTTAGATGCTGCTAGTTCAATTATTGAAAAAAATCCAAATGCAAGGATTTTATTTTTAACTACATTTGCTGATAATGAATATATAATAAGAGCGTTAAAGCTTGGTGCTAAGGGTTATTTATTAAAACAAAACTTTGAAAGCATTATACCTTCTTTAAAAGCTGTATACAGTGGTCAAAATGTATATGGAGAAGAAATAGCCGCAAAGCTTCCAAACATGAACACAAATATGAAATCAAATTTAGATTCTTTTGACTTAACAGAACGTGAATATGATGTCATTGTTCAAGTTGCAGAAGGACTTAGTAATAAAGAAATCGCCGAAACACTTTTCTTAAGCGAAGGCACAGTCAGGAATTATATAAGTACAATATTAGAAAAATTAAATTTAAGAGATAGAACTCAGCTTGCAATATTTTTTTATAAAAATAATTAGTTTAAAGGAGCCAATATGTCTAAATACATTAAATCAAAAAAAATATTGATTTTATTTAAATACCTAGGCATTATAATTGGCTCTTTTTTGTTTTCATTTTCAATCAGTGTATTTCTTACTCCAAACAATCTCGCCCCTGGCGGAATAAGTGGACTTTCCATTATACTAAATCATATAACTGGATGGTCAGTTGGATTACTTTCATTTATCTTTAATTTACCATTACTATTATTAGGTGCTTATAAGCTTGGAACTAAATTTTTAGCTTCAACTATATTTTCCATTACAATATGCTCCATTTTTATAGATTTAACTTCCCATATAAAAGTGATTACTTACGACCCTCTCCTCGCATTAATATTTGGTGGCTGCCTTTGTGCCATTGGTCTAGGAATCATCTTTAGATCTGGCGCAACCTCTGGCGGAACAGATATTATCGTGCGGCTTTTACGACTTAAATATCCTCATATTAGTTCAGGGATACTATTTACTGCAACAGATATTATTATTGTAACTCTTTCTGCATTCGTTTTTAATGATATTGAAATAGCAATGTATGCGGGTATCTGCGTTGTTTTAATGGGTATTATCATGGACAAAGTCTTATATGGATTAGATGGAGCAAAGCTTGTATTTATAATAAGTGATAAAAATACTGATATAACAGATAAACTCTTACTAGAATTAGAAATTGGTGTAACTTATATAGATGGTAAAGGTGCTTACACAAACACCAGTAAAAAAATTATAATGTGCGGAACAAAAAAACAACACCTCCCAAAAATTCAA
The DNA here is from genome assembly GCA_031548165.1 of Lachnospiraceae bacterium. Taxonomy (GTDB): domain Bacteria; phylum Bacillota; class Clostridia; order Lachnospirales; family Lachnospiraceae; genus CAG-303. The sequence continues at coordinate 6,670 of JAVBRI010000056.1, read as the reverse complement.
AGCTATGTAAAGGATATCGACCCTTTAGCATTCATGATAGTATCCTCTGCTACCGAAATTTTAGGAGAAGGCTTTAAATCTCATAATAAAATACAAATCTAGAAAAGCAGTTCGTTGCTGGACGAACTGCTTTTCTAGATTTTTTTCATATCTGCTATACTCTTTTTTACTCTCTCAATATCCATTATAAATCTATTATCCATAGTCTTCATAATATCTTTTATCTTAATCTTATCATACACTTTTCGTTGACCTAAATCATAAATAGTATTTGTATCAAAGCCTAAAACCATCGGTCTTAAAATATAATACTCATTTTCACGAATTACTAGACCCTTTTCTCCATTACTAAGTTCCACGCAAGAACCAGCTGGCAATACATTTATACTGTCAACAAGAGCTTGTACTACCTTTTCATCATATTCATCCTCGTGTTCCATAAAGAAGTTTATTGCTGAATATTCAGACATAGGTTCCTTATATATTCGCATCGCTGTAAGTATATCGAACATATCTGCAACCTTTATTATTTTTGTTCCTAGGAGTATGTTATTCACCTCAAATTTTTGATGAGATGTTAGATTATTAGATTTAATCATATACATCTGAGTTAAGTATCTTCTTATGCCTGCAGGAATAGAATAATTATTTTTTATCTTATCAAATCCTTCTAATTCTGCATTTCTAACAATGCTAAGCTCTTCTGCTGTTAATTTAGTTTGCTTGTTTAATATCTCTGACGGTGCTATAATTTTACCTAAATCATGCAAAAATGCTGCTGTTACTATATATTGCTGCTCTTTTCTTTCGACTTTAAGTTTATTACATATCATAGCACATAACATGGCAACTGATAGACTATGTTTATAAACAAAATCATCGTTCATTCTAAGACTCTGTATATATGTAATCTTGCCATACAATCTTCCATAATGACTTATAACATCATCTGTTAATTTTTCTAATTCAAATTTTTCCCCTTTAGATGCTGCTAACAACTGAGCCTGTAGCAAATGGCACGTAACTAATTTAAACTTCTCTATCTCTATTTCCTCTTCCACCATAGGTGGCAAAGGCTCTGCTGGCTCTAATATATATAAACCTAAAAAATTTAAATCCTTTGTCTTTTCAATAAAATTTTCATTAACTATTGTATCCACCCCATATAACAATACGCCACTTTTATTGTATATTGGTTTTGCTGTTCTCATTCCGTTTTTCAATTCCTCGAACTTAACAAACCTCACTAATTACCACTCCTATCTGTTTGTATTTCTCTAATTGTACACACTATATTTTATTTATATTAATAAATATACCACATTAATTAACTAAAGTCTACAAAAAAGTGTCACTCTGTTCAATCTGCCAGCAAAAACGAGATTAATTGTGATAACACAATTAATCTCGTTTCTTGTAAAGTTCGACTTTAGTCGAATCTTTTATTCTGTTATTGATACTAATTCTTCAACTGGGTCTTCGTCAATGCCAATAATTATTTCTTCATCAACAATATCTTCTTCATCCTCAATTGCTATTTCCTGTACTGCTTCTGTATCTAACTTAACTGAGCGATACATCTTCATACCTGTTCCAGCTGGAATAAGCTTACCAATGATAACATTTTCCTTTAATCCAATAAGTGGATCTACTTTACCATTGATTGCTGCTTCTGTAAGCACCTTCGTTGTTTCCTGGAATGATGCTGCTGAAAGGAATGAATTTGTTGCAAGAGAAGCTTTTGTAATACCAAGCATTACTTGTGTACCATCTGCTGGCTCTTTACCTTCTGCAATAAGTTGTTCATTAATCTCATTGAAATCAAGTACATCTACAGATACACCTGGTAAAAGTTCTGAATCTCCGCCTGTTTCAATCTTAACTTTTTTAAGCATCTGTCTAACAATAACTTCAATATGCTTGTCGTTAATCTCAACACCTTGTAAGCGGTAAACTCTTTGAACCTCTTGAATCATATAATCCTGAACAGCTCTAACACCCTTAATCTTAAGGATATCGTGTGGATTTACAGAACCTTCTGTAAGCTCATCACCTGCTCCAAGCATTACTCCGTCTTGAATCTTTATACGTGAACCGTAAGGTATTAAATATGCCTTCTGATTTCCTGTTTCTAATTCAGTAATAACTACTTCACGTTTTTTCTTTGTATCTCTTATCTCTGCCTTACCAGCGAATTCAGCAATAATTGCTAATCCCTTTGGTTTTCTTGCTTCGAATAATTCTTCTACTCTAGGAAGACCTTGTGTAATATCGTCTCCGGCAACACCACCTGTATGGAATGTACGCATTGTAAGCTGTGTTCCTGGTTCACCGATTGACTGAGCTGCTATAATACCAACTGCTTCACCAACCTGTACTGCCTGACCTGTAGCCATGTTTGCACCGTAACATTTAGCACATACACCAACATGTGATTTACATGAAAGTATTGTTCTAATCTTAACAGAATCTTTTCCTGTTTTAACTACAGCTGCTGCACGCTTTGGTGTAATCATATGGTTAGCTTTTACTATAAGATTTCCATTTTCATCATTAATTGTTTCTGCACAGTATCTTCCTGTGATTCTTTCTTCAAGGTCTTCAATAACCTCTGGACCATCCATAAATGCTTTTATTTCCATAAATGGAATTTCTTTTCCTTCACAACAATCTACTTCTCTTATAATGAGATCTTGAGATACATCTACAAGACGTCTTGTAAGGTATCCTGAATCGGCTGTACGTAGAGCTGTATCTGATAATCCTTTTCTAGCACCATGGGCTGAAATGAAGTACTCAAGTACGTCAAGACCTTCACGGAAGTTAGACTTAATAGGAAGTTCGATTGTTCTACCTGTTGTATCAGCCATCAAACCACGCATACCTGCAAGCTGTTTAATCTGCTTATCGGAACCACGGGCACCTGAATCGGCCATCATATATATGTTATTATACTTATCAAGACCACTAAGAAGTGCCTCTGTAATCTCGTTATCGGCTCTTTGCCATGTCTTAATTACTTCTGAATATCTTTCATCATCAGTAATAAATCCACGACGATAGTTTCTTGTAATCTTTTCAACAGTATTTTCTGCTTCGTCAAGAATTGTCTTCTTTGCTTCTGGAACTGTCATATCTGAAATAGAAACTGTCATAGCTGCTCTTGTTGAATATTTATAGCCCATTGCCTTAATATCATCAAGGAATTCTGCTGTTTTTGTAGCACCATGTGTATTAATAACTTTTTCAAGAATTTTCTTTAATTGTTTCTTTCCAACATGGTAATCCACTTCTAACTTAAGCTCGTCTTCCTGCGTATCTCTAGCTACAAGACCTAAATCCTGTGGAAGTATTTCATTAAATATAAAACGACCAAGTGTTGAATTTATATTTCCTGCTATTTCTCTTCCATCAGAAAGTTTCTTTGTTACTCTTACAATTATCTTAGAATGAAGTGTTATTTCTCCATTTTCGTATGCAAGTATAGCTTCATTTATATTCTTAAATGCCTTATTTTCACCTAATGCTCCTGGTCTTTCTTGTGTAAGATAATAAATACCAAGTACCATATCCTGTGAAGGAACTGCAACTGGACCACCATCTGATGGTTTAAGTAAGTTGTTTGGTGAAAGAAGTAAGAATCTACATTCTGCTTGTGCTTCCACTGATAGAGGAAGATGTACAGCCATCTGGTCACCATCAAAGTCAGCATTGAACGCAGTACATACAAGTGGATGAAGCTTAATAGCCTTACCTTCTACAAGTATTGGTTCAAATGCCTGAATACCAAGTCTATGAAGTGTAGGAGCACGGTTAAGCATAACTGGATGTTCTCTGATTACTTCTTCAAGAACGTCCCAAACTGCTGGCTCTAACTTCTCTACCATCTTCTTTGCTGACTTAATATTATGAGCAATACCATTTGCTGCTAATTCTTTCATAACGAAAGGTTTAAACAATTCAATAGCCATTTCCTTAGGAAGACCACACTGATATATCTTAAGTTCTGGTCCTACTACGATAACTGAACGTCCTGAATAGTCAACACGCTTTCCAAGTAAGTTTTGACGGAAACGTCCTTGCTTACCCTTTAACATATCTGATAAAGACTTAAGCGCTCTGTTTCCTGGACCTGTTACAGGTCTACCACGTCTACCGTTATCAATCAAAGCATCTACTGCTTCTTGTAACATTCTCTTTTCATTACGAACAATAATTTCTGGTGCTCCCAAATCAAGAAGTCTTTGTAAACGGTTATTTCTATTAATAATTCTTCTGTAAAGATCATTTAAATCTGATGTTGCAAAACGTCCACCATCTAACTGTACCATAGGACGTAAATCTGGTGGTATAACTGGTACTACTGTAAGTATCATCCACTCAGGTCTATTTCCCGATGCTCTGAAGGCTTCTACAACTTCAAGTCTCTTTATATATCTAGCTCTCTTTTGACCTGTTGCATCTTCAAGAGCTTTTTTGAGTTCTTCTGAATCTTTTTCAAGATTTATTGCTGTAAGTATCTCTAATATAGCTTCTGCACCCATTCCTACTCTAAATCCAGAGCCAAATCTATCGTAAGCTTCTCTGTATTCTTTTTCTGTAAGAATTTGCTTATACTGTAAATCTGTACTACCTGCATCTAATACTATATATGATGCAAAATATAATACTTTTTCAAGAGTTCTTGGTGAAATATCAAGAATCAATCCCATACGACTTGGTATTCCCTTGAAATACCAAATATGAGATACTGGAGCTGCTAACTCAATACGACCCATACGTTCACGACGTACACTCGCCTTTGTTACTTCAACACCACATCTATCACATACTACACCTTTGTATCTAATCTTTTTATATTTTCCACAATGACATTCCCAGTCTTTGCTTGGTCCAAAAATCTTTTCACAGAACAAACCATCTCTTTCTGGTTTAAGTGTTCTATAGTTAATAGTCTCTGGCTTTAATACAACGCCTTCCATCTTCCATCTTTCCCACGCATCGCCCTCTTGCTCTGCTGGTTCCGTTGTTCTATGTGACCATTCTCTTATTTTTTCTGGTGAAGCCAAACCAATTTTAATTTTATCAAATGTCATTGGCTGATAAGTTGACTTATTTATTTCTGGCATTTTAACCTCCGTTCTGCCTCGTTCTATGGCATATCAATAGGATAACTTATTCTTCGTCTAAAGCTTCTTCAAACTCTTCTTCGAAATCATCTTCCTCATAATCATCTTCTGCTACAAATTCATCTCCTTCGATAACTTGCTTCTGGAATCCCTGTGAAGCAAAGTTTTCTTCGTGTGGATTGATTTCATCGCCAGATATGATTGAATGCCATTCAGAATCTCCAGTATCTATTGTTTCTACCATTTCAACTTCTGTATCATCTTCTCTTAATACCTTAACATCAAGAGCTAATGACTGAAGTTCTTTAAGAAGAACCTTAAATGATTCTGGAATACCTGGTTCTGGTATGTTTTCGCCTTTAATAATTGCCTCGTATGTCTTCACACGTCCTACAACATCATCAGACTTAACTGTAAGGATTTCTTGCAATGTATATGATGCACCATAAGCCTCAAGTGCCCAAACTTCCATTTCTCCAAATCTCTGTCCACCGAACTGTGCTTTACCACCAAGTGGCTGCTGTGTTACAAGTGAGTAAGGACCTGTTGAACGTGCATGAATCTTATCATCAACTAAGTGATGGAGTTTCAAGTAATGCATATGACCGATTGTAACAGCACTATCAAAATACTCACCTGTTCTACCGTCACGAAGTCTTACTTTACCATCTCTTGAAATAGGAACACCCTTCCATAACTGTCTATGCTCTAAATTATTTCCTAAATATTCCATTATATCCGGATCTACAATATCATTATATTTAGCTTCAAAGTCTTTCCAATCATCATTTACATAATCATTTGCAAGGTCAAGAGTATCCATAATATCAAACTCATTTGCACCATCAAATACTGGTGTTGCGATATTAAATCCAAGAGCTTTAGCTGCAAGGCTTAAATGAATTTCCAAAACCTGTCCTATGTTCATACGTGAAGGAACACCAAGTGGGTTAAGAACGATATCAAGTGGTCTTCCGTTTGGAAGGAATGGCATATCTTCTACTGGTAACACACGAGAAACTACACCCTTGTTACCATGACGTCCAGCCATCTTATCACCAACTGAAATCTTTCTCTTCTGTGCTATATATATACGAACTGATTGGTTTACTCCTGGTGATAATTCATCACCATTTTCTCTTGTAAACACTTTAGCATCTACTACAATACCATATTCTCCATGTGGAACCTTAAGTGAAGTATCTCTTACTTCTCTTGCCTTCTCACCGAAAATAGCTCTAAGAAGTCTTTCTTCTGCTGTAAGTTCTGTTTCACCCTTTGGTGTTACCTTACCAACTAATATATCACCAGCACGAACTTCCGCACCAATACGGATAATACCTCTTTCATCAAGATCCTTAAGAGCATCATCACCAACGCCTGGTACGTCTCTTGTAATTTCTTCTGGTCCTAATTTAGTATCTCTTGCTTCTGTTTCATATTCTTCTATATGAATAGATGTATAAACATCTTCCTGAACAAGTCTTTCACTTAATAATACAGCATCTTCGTAGTTGTAACCTTCCCATGTCATGAAACCA
>JAVBRI010000051.1:0-5994 GCA_031548165.1 Lachnospiraceae bacterium | reverse complement strand
TTATTTCCCAATGATTTTATATATTCAATCTGTCTTCTTACGCTTTCCTTACATCCGTTTGGATGTGCTGTAGTACAGATAAATCCTCTAACCTTTGGTTCTACTATCATAATATACCATCCACGCGTTGCGACGCGCTATCAAATAAATGTTGAATACGCATATTTATTCAACAAAAAAACAAAAGATAATACTTTGACTTTCAAAGCATTACCTTTTTATTTTAACATATGTCTTTTTATAACACAAGTACAAATTACTTATATTATTCTAGTTTTACTTTTGAGAATCAAATGTTTCCTGAAAAAATCCTGAAAATGACATTGGTTCATCGCCTGCATATAAATGGCTGATATCTCCCATTTTATTTACTCTAAAGCAAGCCTCACCTTGTACTCTTTCCTCGGTTCTAAGTTCTGTAACAGAAGTTGGTGCAATAAAAAACTGCTGCCAAAGCACTGGTGCCGATATTCCAAGTAAATGTGAAAGTATTACAAACGAAACTCCTAGATGACAGAAAAACACTAAAGTATCAGTATTACCTTCTTTTACTTTATAAAAGCCTTTTTCTCTTTCATATCCATGTTCTTTAAGTATTTGATCAATGCCCTCATTAACCATTTTTGTCTTTTCAGATAAATCTCCTGTTTTCATTACAGGTGCCTCAAACCATTTATCCTTATCATATAACATAGGTTCATTAGTCCAATAACTAGGCATAAAATCCCATGCAATACGCTTATTTCCTGTAACTGGGTCTTCTACCTGATAATAAAATTCCTGTAACCAATCACACTGCTTTGCTTGCCTATTCATCTTTTCAAGAGAATAAGCAGCTGTAGCTTTAGCTCTTCCAAGTGGTGAGCAATAAAAATCCTTTACATCCCACTTTTCCACTCTCTTTGAAAGAAGCTCAGCTTCTACTTTTCCCTTTGGTGTAAGATTATCATTTACATAATCAGGGTCACCATGTCTAATAAGTATAATTCGCATATATACCCCTCTACTTTCTGTTTGCTTAACCCACTCTTACAAGAGGATCCTTCATTGGTTCTGTCTTTTGTACACTTTCGGCATATAAAACAGGTCCATTTCCACCATAATCTGCTCTGTACTCATCTACCACTGTTACTATCATATCAACAGTTTCTTTATTTTCTAGATTCTTTGCTTCTTTTGACTTACATACTAATCCCATAAAAACTATATCATCTGCACAACAAGTCATCGCTGGCCTTCCTGCTACAAAATAGTTCTTTGGCAGGCTTGGCTCTTTCAATACTAATGTCTTTACTTTAAACTTCTTTCCTACATAACGTTGCGTACTATCCCATAAATCAAGGTACCACATTGCATAGTACTCATCAGCTATCTCCACAATATCTGCTTTTAAATCAAATGGTAAGTCTTCATCAGCAAGAGGTAAATCTATCTCTCCCTCTTCATCCTCAAACACCACTTCTATTGCCTGATTTATAGCCTTAATACTCATCTTATAGCCTCTTAATTTTTCTGTATCTGTACATCTATTTATAAGAATAAGTTCACTGCGCCTTATCATATCTGCATACATTGACTTCATATTATTAAAGTAGGTTTCAAAAGTAATGGCATCTGCAACTAACAATTCTTGACGTATTTCCCAATCTTTTGGAAGTTCAATATTCTTACAATCCCACATACCATTGTATTCAATAATAATTCTTTCTGGATTATATTTTTCATCAAGACTAAGTAGCGTTTCCATATTAAAGTCTTCATAATCTTCAATATACTCAACTACTGCATTATACTTCTTTAGCTCAGCTGCATCATACTCTTCCATACCTTCCTCACAAGCTATAATTAATGTAGTCTCGTCCATTTGAAAATAATCCTGAGAGATTGTAAAATTAACAAACTGTGTCTTTCCACTTTCTAAAAAACCGTATATCATATATACCTGTTTTAAATCTTTCACACTATACCTCCCTATCCTAAGAATATTGACTGCAACTCTTCCTCTGTATATCCAGAAGCTATTACACATACCTTACCAATATAGTCAGGTGTACCAAATCTTATATCAAACTGTCCTGGAACATAATCAAAATATATCCACTCTTCGCCTTCTTCTGATTTTACTATACCCTTAGAACGAAGGATTGCTCCCTTTGTTTCTCTTTCAAATTTAGCAAATATTTCTTCTAACTTATTCTTTGAAAATGCAACTGATGTCTCTGTTCCCCAGCTTGTAAACACATCCTCTGCATGATGATGCTCATGATCGTGATGGTCATGTCCACAGCTACACTCTTCACCATCGTGGTGATGATGTTCATGATTGTGATGATGCTCATGGTCGTGTCCACAACAACATTCTTCATCTTCATGATGATGGTGATGTTCGTGGTCATGTCCACAACAACATTCTCCATCTTCATGATGATGGTGATGATGTTCATCTTCTAACATCTGTTTTGCTGTGTTTTTATTATCAAGGGCTGATAATACAACTTCCTTTTGAAGCTGTTCTACTGGAGTTGTAACTAATGATGCATTTGGATTATGCTCTTTTATCATAGCTATAGCATCTTCTACTTTATCACTTTTTGCTATATCAGTTCTGCTGAAAAAGATTGTATCTGCATTTTCTATCTGATTAAGATAAAACTCACCAAAGTTTTTCATATACATTTTACATTTTGATACGTCAATAACAACTGCCTTATATGCAATCTCTAAATCAAGTTCAGCTTTTACACCTTCTATAGCTTTAGTAACATCAGATAATTTTCCAACACCTGATGGCTCAATAATAATTCTTTCAGGATTATATGTCTTTACTACTTCTTTTAATGATTCCGAGAAATCACCAACTAAAGAACAACATATACATCCTGAATTCATTTCTCTTATTTCAATGCCGGCTTCTTTTAAGAAGCCGCCATCTATACCTATCTCACCAAATTCATTTTCAATTAATACAACATTTTGTCCTGCATATATTTCTTTTAATAACTTTTGTATAAGAGTGGTTTTTCCAGCACCTAAAAAGCCTGAAATTATATCTACTTTAATCATTTTTCGCTCTCTTTCTATCTAATGACAATATTTACAATTCTACCAGGTACATATATTTCCTTTACAATATCTCCTGTAAGTTTATCTGCTAATGCTTCTTTTGCCATTGCTATTGCAGACTCCTTATCGATATCAGAAGCTACGTTTATTAATGTTTTTGTCTTACCATTTATCTGTACAGCTATTTCGATTGTTGAATCCACTGTCTTTGCTTCCTCATATTCTGGCCATGTTGTATTATATAATCTTCCTTCACCGCCTAACATCTCCCAAATCTCCTCTGTCATATGAGGCGCTACAGGATTTAATAAAGTAATAAGAGTTTTGTATTCTTTCTTTGTAACTTTATTTAATTTATAGAAATCATTAATTAATGCCATCATAGCTGCAATACCTGTATTATATTTAAGATTTTCAAAGTCATATGAAACTTTCTTAATTGTTTGGTGCATTTTTGTTTCCATTTCAGAAGAATAACTATCTTCATCTGTCATGATGTCCTGAAGTTTCCATACTCTATCAAGGAAACGACGACAACCTTTCACACCTTCATTTGACCATGATGCACTTAAATCAAATGCTCCAATGAACATTTCATAGGCACGAAGTGTATCTGCTCCAAATTCGTTTACAATATCATCTGGATTAATAACATTTCCTCTTGATTTAGACATCTTTTCGTTATTTTCTCCAAGAATCATACCATGTGATGTTCTCTTTGCATATGGTTCACTTGTTGGAACAACTCCATTATCATATAAGAATTTATGCCAAAATCTTGAGTAAAGTAAGTGAAGTGTTGTATGCTCCATACCACCATTGTACCAATCTACTGGAAGCCAATATTTAAGTGCTTCTTTGCTTGCTAATGCATCGTTATTTGTAGGGTCTGTATATCTTAAGAAATACCAAGATGAACCTGCCCACTGTGGCATTGTATCTGTTTCTCTTTCAGCTTTTCCGTTGCAACAAGGGCATGTTGTATTTACCCAATCATGCATTGCTGCTATTGGTGACTCTCCATCATCAGTTGGCATATAGCTATCAACTTCTGGTAATTCAAGTGGAAGTTCACTTTCTGGAAGTGCAACATAACCACATTTTTCACATTTAACAATTGGAATTGGTTCACCCCAATATCTTTGTCTTGAAAATACCCAATCTCTTAACTTATAATTTGTCTTATTCTCCCCAATTCCCTTTTCTTCAAGGAATTTAGTAATAGCAACTTTAGCATCACTAACTTCTAAACCGTCAAGGAATCCTGAATTAACTAACTTTCCTGTAGCAACATCTGTAAATGCCTCTTCTTCAACATTTCCACCTGCTACAACTTCAATAATTGGTAAACCAAATTTCTTAGCAAATTCCCAGTCCCTTGTATCATGTGCTGGAACTGCCATAATAGCACCTGTTCCGTATGTCATAAGAACATAATCTGAAATCCAAATAGGGATTTCTTTATCATTTACAGGATTAATAGCTGTTATACCATTTAACTGTACACCAGTCTTATCTTTTGCTAACTCTGTACGTTCAAAATCAGATTTTTTAGATGCCATTTCTCTGTACTCTAAGATTGCATCATAGTTTGCAATTTCATCTTTATACTTATCAATTAAAGGATGTTCTGGTGAAATAACCATATATGTTGCACCAAATAATGTGTCAGGACGAGTTGTGTAAACACGTAATGCCTCTTCCTTACCATTTAACTTAAAGTCAACTTCTGCACCATTTGAACGGCCTATCCAGTTCTTCTGAGAAGTTTTTACTTTTTCAATATAATCAACATCATCAAGTCCATCAATTAATTTATCTGCATATTCTGTGATTTTAAGCATCCACTGACTCTTAACCTTACGAACAACTTCACTTCCACAACGCTCACAAGCTCCATTTACTACTTCTTCATTTGCAAGACCAACCTTACATGATGTACACCAGTTAATTGGCATTTCTTTCTTATAAGCTAAACCTGCATTAAATAATTTTAAGAAAATCCATTGTGTCCACTTATAATAATTTGAATCTGTTGTATTTATTTCTCTATCCCAATCAAATGAATAACCAAGAGACTGTAACTGCTCTTTGAAACGTCCTACATTTGTCTTTGTAACTACTTTTGGATGTATTTTATTTTGAATAGCATAATTTTCTGTTGGAAGACCAAATGCATCCCATCCCATTGGATAAAGTACATTGTATCCCTGCATTCTTCTCTTTCTTGAAACAATATCAAGTGCTGTATATGGTCTTGGATGACCTACATGAAGCCCCTGTCCTGATGGATAAGGAAATTCTACTAATGCGTAAAACTTAGGCTTTGTATAGTCATTAGTTGCTGCAAAAGCCTTCTCATCCTCCCACACCTTCTGCCATTTTTTTTCAATCTTTTTTGGTTGATACATTTTTTCCATTTTTTTCTTCCTTTCCTAAAAGATTCGACTACGTCTAACTTTACAAGAATGCTTTGCATTCTTGCTATAAAAAAACCGCCCCTTGTATTAATACAAGAGACGGATGATTTACATTCGCGTTACCACTCTAATTCAGTTATATAAAAAGTCTGACGAAGTCAAGTATTTTTTTATAATCTGCACCTTAATATTCTATAACGGGAATTCCCGCTTCTAACTACTTTTATAGTATTTACACTATTGTTTGCTAGAAGGACTCAAAGGCGAGTTCAAAGCTTTTTGGTACTGTCTCACACCACCCGACAGCTCTCTGAAACTTTTTGTGCTTTTACTACTCCTTATCATAGTCTTTGCTATGTTTATTTCACTTTATTTTAGCATACTGAATTATTTTGTCAACCACTTTGTAGCAAGATTGCATAGGTCGAATCTTTTATTAGACATTGAGTTCATAATACAAGCCATGCTTTTCCATAAGCTCCTGATGTGTTCCCTGTTCCGCTATTCCCTT
>JAVBRI010000023.1:0-45979 GCA_031548165.1 Lachnospiraceae bacterium | reverse complement strand
CACTATTCCACCAACAGAAAAATTTCCTTCAACTTTACCAGTAACAAAGCATCTTTCTATTGTACCACCATCAAGTTGCCCTGTCACACCACCAATCAGACTTCCTATGCTAGTAATTGAAACGTCTACTAATCCTAAATCCTTCACCAATCCACTAGAACCAACAAAGCCAAAAAGACCCTGACTCCCAGTTGTTGCATTTATAGTTAAGTTCTTGATGGTATATCCGTTTCCATCAAAAATTCCATCAAATGGCTGGGTGCTTGTCCCTAATGGCTTCCACTCTATACCCTCCATATCTATGTCTGTCATCAGACGATAGTTACCAAGTAGGTCATTACGAACCTCATTAAGCTGTTCGGCTGAATTAATTTCAACAAAGTCAATAAAATCTAAAATATCATATATACTTCCGTCAGCAAACATAATACTGTATGTACATAAATAATCAAATTTTTTAATGGTAATTTTACCCGAACATCCAGATATTATTATTTCCAAATCCAATAATTTATTATTGCTAGTATCATGTATTCTATTGATTTTAACATTCTCTGGCTTTATATCCTTAGGAAGCAGAATCATATTACTTCCACCACCATTAACAATAGTATTTACACCCAAATAATCGTTAAAGAAAAATGCATCATTACCTGAACCACTTTCTATATAATTATCACCACTCTCAAGCCAAAATGCACTATCGGCATTGGTTCCTTTAAGTGTATTTTTTCCACTTGTATTATTATATATAATATTTCTATTTAACATATCAACAATAAAACCATATTTACTATTTTTACTGTTAAGAATATTCCTAAAACTGTCAAGTTCTACCCAATCAAGCATCGTAATGTCATACATATTTGTAACAAAATTTAGGAGGAGTCGTTCACCTTCTACCTCATTTATTGATATTTCATTTAATATTTCACATGCTACATCATTTAAGTAAAACAATTGATTTTCTCCGGTTCCAGCCGGTCTCATTAAAGCGTATAGTTTCCTTAAGTGCGTTTGTGCCATAAAATGGTCATAAATATTTTCCACAAGATTATCAAATGCCCTGTTAATAATTGCCATAGCATTCGAATTTGTATTTCCTGTATATTTTTCGCCTACTAATACCTCAAGTGCTGATAAATTACTACTTTTACCAGTCCATAGATATATTATTTTAACTACAAGATTCTTTCGTATACTTTCATTTTTTTCTGAAGCAAACTGCTCCATAAGAGTTTGAAGCTGTCCGCTGCTGTCACGCATCATAGTCTGATGTAGGCTATATGCAGTACCATATCCAGGTATATCGGGCAGAATACTTACATCATAATTTTCAGGTATGTTGCTTATTGCAACCGAATCTTTTGCATCACGTGTAAACCAAACATCTACAATATCTCCGATTGTTCCATCAGATTTTGTAACTGTGCTAACCTGTCTGTGTATATTACCATGTGAATCTGTAATATTTATATTTTCATAATTAAGGTCAATAGATACAATGCCAGATTCTTCCAAAGTAATTAATTCACCTTTATCCGACTTACCATTACTGTTTGCATCAATCCATATGTAAACCTCATTAAATGCTGTATCGTTAAGGTCAAAAATTCCGTCGCTATTATCATCAAGATCCTTAAGTGCTTCAAAACCGTTTGTGGCTTCTTTTCCGTTTTTAAGCAGGGTATGATTACCAAATAATTTACGTCCGTTATCAATATTTCCACTGCCTTCTGTATCACGTACTAAAAGACCACAACTAGATCCAGCCCATCCAGTTTTAATCATAAATCCGTTACCCAGATGGTCGAAATATACACCCTTACTTAAAGGAATTGTTTCAATACCATTTCCACTAAGGTCAATAAGTAGTGGATCCGTAACTCTTGCGTCTTTTGCATCTTTAAGACCGTTTTCCGCTCCGTTCACTCCGTTGCCGATATTATCTTTTCCTAACTCGTCTGCTTTATCATTTTTAACATCAGCTAATTTTCTAAGAACTCTAATATCTTCCTGATATGCATTATATTGCTCATACAGTTGTCTTATACTGTTTTTTCCAGATGCATTTTCACATACTTCCAAGAAATCCAAATAAGGTTTGAAAACACTCATAAATTCCATAAGTAAAGCGTCATTTTTGTTTATGTCAAATATTGCCTCTCCATCATTAAGATTCAAATAATTACTGAGTTCTGTTAGCTCTTCCTGTGTATAAAGACCATCAGACGCTTTCATAGCATCATATATCTGTGTATAATGATCTTTGGCTTTCTCTACTATTTCCCTGACAGGTTTCATTAATGCCTTTCCAATGTCTAAAGGAACCGTAAAAATACTCCCTGCTCCTGGAGCGAATAACTTTATTGTATTGCTACATATACTAAATAAGCTTTCAAGGCTTTTTGAGTATTCTTTAATAGCACTATCAGTACCTACTGACAATTTACTGAAGCTATCAACTAATGCCTTGATTTCTGGTATCACATCTTTTGCATACAATAATCCATTTGTAAAATTAGTTAACTTATTCGCATCAATACAATCACCAATTTTATCTAATACTGGTTTATATAATGAAGCATCAGGTACACTGCGGACTAATTGCATATATGCACTAGATACTCCTCCTGAATACTTATTAAAACACAATTCAGCTACTAAGCTTGTTATTTGACCTTCTAAATCTCCAGCACCAGATTCCAATAAATTTTCTATTGTATCTATAAAAAACTTTTTATCCAACTCTGAGCTGTCTGCTGCTTCAACAGAGACAGGCAACACAAAACTCACATTGATTGCCATAATCAATGACAGGATAAATGATATTGTACGTTTTATCAATTTGTTTCTCATATTTTCTCTTTTTCCTCTCAATTATATTTCATTTAACTTTTTCTCTTTGGGTACCATCAGTACGTATACGGTATAACTCATCTTTCTCCAAAATTTCATAATAGCGTTCGGCAATTCTAATGTAGTAATATATCCAATCATCCACAATATTAATAGCATAGCTTTTATCACTGTTTACCTGTTCCCTATTGGTTCCGTCAATATGGATTTTATATATATACCAGTTATCACTCAAGTTATTATAATATATCCAGCCATCCACTACATTTACACTATTTGTTGAATCGTTACATATTTGCTGCCTATTTGTCCCGTCAGTCATTATTTTATAAAGGATATCATTATCACTTTTGTTGCTGTAATAAATCCAGTTGTCTATAACATTTAAACTATAGCTAATATCATCACATATTTTTTCTTTTTGGGTTCCATCCATACAAATTTTATAAATTCCACTATCTTCTTCGTTATCCTTAACTGAATAATAAATCCATCTATCTACAACATTCAAATCACAGCATTCATTACTTATTATCTGCTCTTTTCCTGTTCCATCTTTGCTTATTCTGTATATATAATAGTCATGATATTCACGATAATAAATCCAATCATCTATTACATTGACCTTTTCAGTATTATCATAATTTATTTGTTCCCTTTCAGTTCCATCTGTCTTGACCCTATATAAATGAAAATCGTCTTCTCGGTTGGAATAATAAATCCAATCTCCTATAATGTTAAGATTATAGCTTTCATCACTAATTATTTTTTTCTTGCCTGTACCGTCTGTACGGATTTTGTATATATAGTAGTTATCATCTTTATTTACATAATAGATCCAATCACCGCTTAACACTGCCAACCCTCCATTTACATTATTTCCTATAGTGTTTCCGCGGTTGTTTTCCCCCTCTGGCATTTGTGATGTATCTGGTTTCTTTGAAAATGGCTTTATAATGATTATTGCCACTACAACTGCCAGCACGCACACAAGTATGGGGATATAAATTTTTAATACTGCTGATTTGTTCATCGTCTTTCCTTTCCATGTTAATTTTTTATTGTTTTTACCTAATCTTTTCTCTTTGAGTTCCATCAGTATGTATACGGTATAACTCATCTTTTTCCAAAATTTCATAATAGCGTTCGGCAATTCTAATGTTGTAATATATCCAATCATCTACAATGTTGATAGAATAACTTTTATCACTGTTTACCTGTTCCCTATTGGTTCCGTCAATATGGATTTTATATATATACCAGTTATCACTCAAGTTATTATAATAAATCCAGCCATCCACTACATTTAAACTATTTGTTGAGTCGTTGCATATTTGCTGTCTATTCGTCCCATCAATCATTATTTTATAAAGTATATCATTATCACTTTTATTACTATAATAAATCCAGCCGTCTATAACATTTAAACTATAACCAACATCATTGCTTATCTTTTCTTTACTAGTTCCATCTGTACAAATTTTATAAATCCCATTCTCTTCTTTATTATCCTTATTGTAAAGATCATAAACTGAATAATAAACCCAATCATCTGCGATAATTAAATCATAACCTTTATCATTACCTATCTTTTCTTTTCCCGACCCATCTATATGCATTTTGTAAATATAGTCATCTGGAACTTCACAATAATAAATCCAACCATGTACAATGTTAATATTTATACTATTATCATAATTTAATTGTTCTCTTTTGGTTCCGTCCGTTTTCACCCTGTATAAATGTCTATCATCATCTCCTTTGGTATAATATATCCAATCTCCTACAATGTTAAGATTATGACTCTCATCACTATTAACCTTTTCCATATCTGTGCCGTCTGTACGGATTTTATATATGTAGTAGTTATCATGCTTATTTACATAATAAATCCAATCACCACTTAACACTGCCAATCCTCCATTTGCATTATTTCCTATAGTGTTTCCGCGGTTGCTTTCCCCCTCTAGTATCTGTAATGTGTCTGATTTCTGAGAAGATGGTTTTATAGTGATTATTACCACTACAGCTATCAGTACACACAAGAGTGAGGGGATACAAATTTTTATTACTGTTGATTTATTCATTGTCTTTTCCTTTTGATGCTATCATCTTATTATTAATATTGCTACTAACCTTTTTACCTTTGACATACTTTCTCCTTCCATATTTTTATAAAATTTACATAATTATATTTTTAGACTTATGTAAAATAAAAACAAGTCTCGCTTGGAGACTTGTCTAATATTTAATATTATTTTCTTAAATAACTTAACTTTCATGTCTCCCAATTATTACCAATAATAACATAATGTGAAATTTCTGTCAAGTAATTATTAATGAAACCGTCATTAAAGTTTTTATGATTTTTAGGTTTTTAAGTTTTTCAGGTTTTTAAGTTTTTATCAAAGTTTAAATTGGATATATTATATAAATAGTAGTCCGTTTTTGCGACTATTGAAAGAAAAATAGAGGTTCTTAGTATCCCGTCATAAGAAAAGCAATGTGCAGACACGAGGTCTGCACAAGTCGCACTGCCGCCATGGAGGGCGGCTGTAAGACGTTTGCGTAAAATTTCTTATAACTTTCCCGGGATACTTAGAACCTCTTTTTCTGTAAATCGGAACAAAACGGACTACTATTTATATAATATATCGCCAATAAACTACCTACTCAAAATCTATAGGTACTGTATAGTCTTCAAAAGACTCCTCTTCTTCACTTTCACCTTGTCCAATAATATGAACATCCTGAGCCTTTTCTTCCTCTACAACTTCTTCTTGTGGATTAAGTTCTTCTCTGTTTGCTGTAACTATACTCAAACTCTGACCTAATGAGTTTATAAGTACATCATATCTTGTATTAAAGTTCTCCATAGCATGAGACAAAATATTTTGTATGTTTGCTAAACTATCATCTGTATATTGCATAGCGCCCATTCTAATGCTATTTGCATCAGCTGTTGCTCTATCTAAAATCTCTTGTGCATGTCTTGTTGCTTCTTGAACCACTTCATTTGCTTGTATGTATGCTTGTTGCATAATCTCATGCTCACTTACTAACTCGCTAGTCTGCTCCTGTGCTTGAGTAAGCATAGATTCAGCTCTTTCCTTAGCTTCCTTAAGTATAGCATCTCTATTACTTATCATCTTCTGGTACTTTTTAATTTCTTCCGGTGTTTTCAATCTAAGTTCTGCTAATAACTCTTCGATTTCCTCTTTATTCACAACAATTTTTGTTGATGAAAGTGCTTGAAATCTACAAGAATCAATATACTCCTCAATTTCCGAAATAATTTGTTCAATCTTACTCATATCTTAACTTCCTCCTAGTTTTTCTTACATTTTATATCATAGTTTATCTTTTAATATTCCATATTTTCTATGTATATGTTCAGCAATACAATTTGGGACAAATTTACTAATATCGCCACCAAGTACTGCAACTTCTTTCACTATACTTGAACTTAAATAAGAATACTCTACATTAGTAACAAGAAAAAGTGTATCTACATCATTATTTAAAATTCTGTTTGTTTGAGCCATTTGTAATTCATACTCAAAATCAGTTATAGCTCTAAGTCCTCTTATTATAGACTGTGCACCTTGTTCCTTTGCAAAATCTACTAGGAATCCATCAAAAGATCTAATTTCTACATTCTTAATATGCGCCGTAACTTCCTTTAACATATTAACACGTTCTTCCACAGAAAACAATGGTGTTTTTGAACTATTCATCAAAACACCTACTATCAACACTTCAACCTGCTTCGAAGCTCTTTCAATAATATCAATGTGTCCAAGTGTTACTGGATCAAAACTTCCTGGATAAATTGCTTTACTCATTTATAGCTTCCTTCCTCTAAATCTTTTTTATAAAAACATGTTTATTTGTTTTATACTCTTTTATTCTATCAATGTCATAGCCTAATTCATTCAGATAATCAAACTCTGTCTCTATTGAGGCCTCAACAATTATTTTCGTATACTCATCTACTAACTTTGTTTCACTTAATTCCTTTAAAACATCATACTCAATTGATTTATTATATGGCGGATCCATAAAAATAATATCAAATGGTTCTTCATTTCTAGCTTCTAATTTCCTTATAGCTAAAATAGCATCACACTCTAACACTTCTGCCCTTGCTTCAAACTTTGTCGTCTTAATATTTTCATTAATACAATCACATGCTGCTTTTGCATTCTCTACAAAATAAGCTCTCTTTGCCCCTCTACTAAGTGCCTCAATTCCAATTCCACCACTTCCACTAAACATATCAAGAAACATGCAATCACATAATTCATTATTAATAATGTTAAATAATGTTTCCTTTATCCTGTCAGTAGTTGGTCTTGTTTCCATACCATCAACCGTTTTTAATTGTAATCTGCGTGCCGTTCCTGCAATTACTCTCATTATATGCTTAGTCTCCTATTACATGATATTATATTATTTATATAATATTTTTAATATAGGGACAGGCTAGTGACTAGCTGTCCCCATGAATCACTAAATTTTATTATAGAAAAACGGATGTGGTGAAGAAAATCCCATATCTTTGTAATAAATTATTTGTTCAGTACTTCCTACAAATAAATATCCATCTTTTCTTAATGACTTATAAAAATTAGAATAAATAACATCTTTAGCTTCCTCAGTAAAGTAGATTAATACATTTCTGCAAACAATCATATCTAAATTACTTGGGTATGCATCTTTCAAAAGATTATGTTCTTTAAACTCTACACATTTTTTAATATCTTCTGAAATTTGATAATTTGATAAACCTACTTTTGTAAAGTATTTGGCTACAAGGTCTTGTGGTAATCCTGAAAGACTTTTGCTATTATATAGTCCCACTCTTGCCTTTTCAAGAACTTGTTTATCAATATCTGTTGCTATGATTTTAATGTTACTAAGCGGTACAAATTTTGAAAGTAACATAACTAAAGAATATGGTTCATCACCTGTTGAACATGCAGCACTCCATATCTTTAAATTTTTACCAAATTTGACCATAAGTGAAGGTATAACATCTTTTTCTAATACTTTCCACTGGTCTGGATTTCTCCAAAACTCAGAAACATTTATGGTAAGATAATTGACAAATTCTTCGAAAACTTCGTCTTTTTTCTTTAAAACCTCTACGTATTCTTTATAACCCGCAATACCACGTTTTGCTATTAATGAGTCTATACGTCTTTTCATTTGACGCTCTTTGTACGCATTTAAATCAATCTTTGTCAAAGCATATACTTGCTCTTTAAATTGTTCATAATTCATAGGGTGCCCTCCATCATATGACCAAAGACATCTAGGTTTTAAATCTATATAGTTGTCTCTTCTGTCTCTTCGTTATTTTCTTCTGAAACTTCTGCAATTGGCTCTAAAAGTACTTTTATACTTAAGCTAATCTTCTTTTCATCTTCGTTAAAATCAACAACTTTTGCTTCTACTGGATCTCCAACTTTAAGTACATTAGCAGGCTTTTCAATATGCTCTCTTGCGATTTGTGAAACATGAAGTAATGCATCAATACCTGTTTCTAATTCGATAAATGCACCAAAGTCAGTCATTCTAGCTACTTTACCTTTTACAATATTTCCAACAGCATATTTATTAGCTGCATCTGCCCAAGGATTTGTATCATCAAACTTAAGACTTAAAGCAACCTTTGTTCCGTTAATTTCCTTAACAAGTGCCTTTACTACATCTCCAACTTTGAAGATTTTCTTTGGATGTTCAATTCTACCCCAAGACATTTCTGAAATATGCAATAATCCATCAATTCCACCAAGATCAACAAATGCGCCGAAATCAGTAACATTCTTAATGCTACCTTCAATTATATCGCCTTCTTTAATCTTTGAAAGAATTGCATCTTGAGCTGCTTTTTTAGACTCAACTAATAATTGCTTTCTATCACCTATAATTCTTCTTCTCTTAGGATTAAACTCTGTGATAACAAATTCAATTTCTTGACCTGTATACTTTGATAAATCCTTTTCAAATGAATCTGAAACAAGGCTTGCTGGTATAAATACCTTTGACTCATCAACAACAACACTTAAACCACCTGTCATTGCCTGAACAACCTTAGCTTTAAGAACTTCTTTATTCTCGAAAGCTTCTTCTAATCTCTTACTGCCTTTTTCTGCTGCTAATCTCTTATATGTTAACAACACCTGGCCTTCGCCATCGTTAACTCTAAGAACTTTTGCTTCCATCTTATCGCCAATGGCAGCAACTGTTGTCAAATCAACATTAGGTGTATTGGTATATTCGTTTCTTGTTATGATACCATCTGATTTGTAACCTATATTCAACACAATTTCATCTTCCTTAACGGCGATGACTGTACCTTCAACGATTTCTCCTGTTCTTATAGTTTTCAATGACTCCTCTAGCATTTGTTCAAAACTTAATTCTGACATTGTTTTTGAACCTCCTCAATAATATTATTTGGGGTTGATGCCCCAGCTGTAATACCTACACAGCTACAGGTTTGCAGCCTTTGTAAATCCAAATCCTCTAGTGACTGTATATAGTAAGTATTTTTACATTCTTCTTTGCAAATTTCATAAAGCTTTTGTGTGTTTGAACTGCTCTTTCCGCCAATGACTATCATAGCATCAACCTCAGAAGCAATTCTTGCCGCTTCAATCTGTCGCTCATTTGTTGCATTACATATAGTATTCACAACAATTATATCATACAGCTTTTTTTGAATAATTTCAACTAATTTATGAAATTTATTGTAATTAAATGTCGTTTGAGACACAACACACACTTTATTTTCCTCGCCAACTAAAAATTCGTTTGCTTCTTTTTCCTCTCCGATAACCGTTACATCGCCCTGTGTCCAACCTATTATGCCTTGAACTTCTGGATGATTCTCACTTCCAATTATAATAATTTTATATCCTTCTTTACTTTTTTCAGATACGATTTTATGAATCTTTTTTACAAAAGGACATGTCGCATCTACGATATTTATATTATTTTCTTCTAATAAATCATATATTGCTTTTTCTACGCCGTGAGATCTTATAATTACTGTTCCACTTTTTATTGTTTTTAATTCATCAAAAGTATTAACTACTTTAACACCTTTACTTTCAATATCCTTAACTACCAATTCATTATGTATTATTGGTCCATATGTATATATCTTTGAATTATTTTTTTCTATTTCTTCATAAACCGTGGTAACAGCTCTTTTTACACCAAAGCAAAAACCTGCTGACTCTGCTTTAATAACTTCCATAATTTTTCAATCTTTCCATAATAATTTTAGAAATCACTTCAACTACTTCATCTATATTTAAATTTGATGAATCTACCAAAACAGCATCACTAGCTTGTTTAAGTGGTGATATTTCTCTATTCATATCTCTATTATCTCTTTCAATAATATCTTTTTCAATATCCAAAATATTACATTCTACACCTTTTTCACTTAATTCAAGGTATCTTCTTTTTGCTCTCGTTTCTGAGCTTGCTGTAAGATATATTTTAACTTCTGCATTTTCTAACACACAAGTTCCAATATCTCTTCCATCCATAATAACTTCTTTTTCTTTACCTATTTGTCTTTGAAGTTCAATAAGCTTGTCTCTTACCTCTGCATATGTAGCAATAGCAGAAGTCATATTTCCAACTTCTTCTGTACGTATATATGGATTTACATTTTCACCATTTAAAATTACTTGCTGCACTCCATCTTCATATTCAATCGAAATTATTAATGGCTTAATTATTTCTGCCACTTTATCATGCTCCTCGGCCTTTACACCTTTTCTCAAGCACTCTAGTGCCATTGCTCTATACATTGAACCTGTATCAACGTATATTAAATTCATTTTTTTTGCGACCATCTTTGCTATAGTACTCTTTCCTGCACCTGCTGGTCCATCAATTGCTACATTAAACATATTTATACCCACACCTTTCTATTTCTATTCTATTGAAATTCCTGCTAAATATCCTGTTGACCACGCAATTTGAAGATTAAAACCTCCCGTGAGTGCATCCACATCCAAAACTTCACCCACAAAATACAATGAATCAACATGCTTTGACTCCATTGTACCCGGATTAACATCTTTAACGCTAACTCCACCTTGTGTAATTATAGCTTCGTTAAAGCCTCTTGTTCCTGTAATTGTAAGCTTAAGCTTCTTAAGTGTATCTACAAGTGCTTTTCGCTCTGCCTTTGTTATTTCATTTACTTTTTTAAATGGATCAATTCCTGATAAAGATATAACTATAGGTATCAGACTCTTTGGTAAGAGCTTATCTAGAGAATTACGAAAATCTTTATTTATATACTCACTAAACTCTCTTAAAATTCTATCATCTAAAACCTCAAATGACAAGGCTGGTTTTAAATCAATTTCCATTGTAATACTTTCTTTATTATCTAATTTCTTTGTAATATAACTACTTGCACTAAGTACAATAGGCCCACTTACTCCAAAATGAGTAAATAACATTTCTCCAAACTCTGAATATACCTCTTTATTTCCACTAAAGAATGTCGCCTTAACATTTTTAAGTGCTAAGCCTTGTAAATCCTTTGCAAAATCTTCTTTCACTGTAAGAGGCACTAGTGCTGGCAAAATATCAGTAACCGCATGACCAGTATCCTTTGCCATTTTATATCCATCACCAGTTGAACCTGTTAGTTGATATGAAAATCCGCCTGTAGCCACTATAACACTATCTGCCACTATCACTTTGTTTTTATCATCTAACAATGTAATTCCAACTGCTTTTTTATCTTTAACTACCACATTTTTTACATTCGCATTTAGATGAAACTCTACACCTAAAGACTTTAACTTTCTAACTAAACCGTTAATAACATCTGATGATTTATCCGATGCTGGAAATACTCTTTCTCCTCTTTCTACCTTGATTGGAACACCAAAATCATCCTCAAACATACTAATAACAAAATCATTATTAAGTGCATAATATGCACTATACATAAACTTTTTATTAGTAACAACATTTTTAAACACAGTATCCATATCCGCAGCATTAGTGATGTTGCATCTACCTTTTCCTGTTATATATATTTTTTTACCAGGTTTTTCATTCTTCTCATATATATGTACTTCATGTCCACAAGTAGCTGCCCCAATTGCAGCCATCATACCTGCTGCTCCTGCACCTATTATTATTACTTTACTCAAATTAAAAGTCCTTTCTAGTTCCTTTACTCAGTATAAAATACATTATCCGAGTCATCCACCATGTTTATTTCATCACTAGAATACACCTGATATTCATTCCATAGGTCTTCTAATGTTTCAAGGGTTTCTACTACTTTATCTTGTGTCTTCATACACAATGAAACAATCAATGCATTTATAACACTAAGTGGTGCAACTAATGAATCTACAATCGATGCCATATCACTTCTTGCAAGAAGATTACATGAAGAATATAAATTCATTGGTGAGTTCTTATTATCTGTAATAGTAATTACCTTCGCACTTCTATTATTTGCAAACTCCATTGCTTTTAGTGTACGCATTGAATATCTTGGAAAACTAATTCCAATTATACAATCCTCTTTGCCTATCCTCAGCATTTGTTCAAACACCTCACTTGAGTTATTCGTTGTCACAATAGTAACATCCTCAAACATAAGATTTAAATAAAATCCTAAAAAACTTGCAAGTGGTGCACAGCTCCTAATTCCAATAACATATATCCTCTTTGCATTTAAAATAATATCAATTGCAAGCTCAAACGCATCTCTATCCAATGTATCAAGCGTAAGCTTGATTTTTTCAGCATCTGCTCTAAGTACCGACTCCAACACTTCTTGTCTTGTCATCTTTCCTGAAGCAACTTCTATTTTATGTATTGAATTAAGCTTATCTTGAACCAATTTTTCTAATGCCTTTTGAAACTCAGGATAACCTTTATATCCTAATAAAGTCGCAAATCTTACAGTAGTTGATTCACTTACACCTACCTCTTCACCCATTTTTACAGCTGTCATAAATACAGCTTTATCATAGTTTAACGCAATATAATTCGCAAGTTTTTTATGTCCCTTACTCATTGTGCTAAATTGTTCATTCATTCTAGCCACTAAATCTTTTGACTCTTCCATGCCGTACCTTCCTACTTCCCAACCTTGTCTACTAGCTCATTAAGGTAAATCCATCTATCCATTGCCTGTGCCAATTGTGCTTCGGTTTCTTCCTTTTCTTTAATTATCTGATTCAGCTTCATAAAGTCAGTTGCATATTTTTCATATTCTTTATCTAAAAATACAATTTTTTCTTCAAGTGTTTCAATTTTCTCATCTATTGTATCATATTCTCGCTGTTCATTGTAACTAAGTTTTACTTTTTTTTGCTGTTCGTCTTTCCAGCTACTCTTTTCCTTCTTTTTTTCTACACTTTCCTTGCTGAAAGAAACATTATTATCACTAACAACATCACTAAATAGGCTATCCACGTCAAAAAGTATTCGCTCTTTTATCTCAGCATTATCATTAAACACAAACAACCTGTCAACCACTCTATCAATAAAATACCTATCATGAGACACGACAATAACAATGCCTTCAAAATTATCAAGATAATCTTCTAGCACTGTCATAGTTTGAATATCCAAGTCATTAGTAGGCTCATCTAATATCAATACATTTGGAGACTCCATAAGCACCTTAAGTAAATAAAGCCTTCTCTTTTCTCCTCCTGATAATTTTCCTATAAGCGAATATTGCATTGTTGCATCAAATAAAAACCTCTCTAACATTATAGTAGCTGATACTACACCATCAGGAGTATTTACAAATTCTGCAATATCTCTAATATAATCTATAACTCGTTTAGAATCATCTAAAAACTCATTTTCTTGTGAAAAATAACCAATTTTAACAGTTTCACCAATCTCCACTATACCTGAATCTGGCTTTATAATACCATTAATAATTTTTAAAAGCGTAGTTTTTCCTGAACCATTCTTTCCTATAAAACCTATAGCTTCACCTTTAAGGAAAAAGTGTGTAAAGTTATTTATTAATAATTTCTCATCATATGATTTACATATATCTGTTAATTCAATAGTTTTCTTTCCTAAACGCGTACTTATTGAACTCATCTCGACTGCCGAATCAGATTTTATACGTTTTTTACTACTCATATCCTCAAAACGTTCTATCCTAGCTTTTTGCTTAGTACTTCTTGCTCTTGCTCCTCTTTGTATCCATTCTATTTCATTTCTAAGGATAGAAAGTCTTTTTCTCTCACTTGCAAGCAGCATATCTTCACGTTCAGCCTTCAACTTTATAAATCCTGAATAATTTTGTGCATAACTATATATTTTCCCTTTATCTATCTCTATTATCTTATTCGTTACTCTATCAAGAAAATATCTATCATGCGTTACCATTAAAATAGCACCTTTATATTTAGTTAAAAGTTCTTCAAGGTGATTTGCCATATCATTATCTATATGGTTTGTAGGCTCATCAAGTATAAGTAATTCACTTGAAGATAATAATGCACCTGCAAGAGCTACCCTTTTCTTTTGTCCACCTGAAAGCTTTTCTATTTTTTCTTCAAAGTCTTCAAAACCAAATTTACTTAAAATTTTCTTTGCATCACCTTCAATTGTCCACTGGTTATCTCCATTAATATTCGCTTTAACAACATAGTCATATATCGTTGTCGCATTGCTAAAATCAGGATTTTGTGAAAGATACCTTATATGAACATTATTTCCTTTTATAACACTGCCTTCATCAATATCTTCTAATCCTGCTAAAATTTTAAGTAATGTGGACTTTCCAGTTCCATTTACGCCTATTACGCCTATCTTTTCACCTTCATTAATAGAAAAATCCACTTTATCAAAAATCTTTCTCTCTGCATATATCTTTGTCATATCATTAATCGTTAATAAGTTCATCTATAATACCTTTTCATCTTTTCTTTTGTATTTATATAATATCTAAAAATAGAATATATCACTGAAAATATCGGAATAAATAAAATCATTCCTGTTATCCCCATAAGATTGCCGCCTACTGTAACAGCAACCAACACCCAAATAGATGGCAGTCCCACTGAACCACCTACAACATGTGGATATATTAAATTTCCTTCTATTTGTTGTAATATCAAAAATAATATCAAGAAAAACAAAGCTTTAATAGGACTTACCATAACTATCAAAATCAAACCTACAAAACAGCCGATAAAAGCTCCTACTATAGGTATTAAAGCTGTAATCGCAATCAATATGCCAATTAAAAGAGCATATGGAATTTGCATTATTGACATGGTTACAAAAAACATAGTTCCTAATATACAAGCCTCTAAACATTGCCCAGTAAGAAAACTTGCAAAGGTCTTATACGTAAGAGAAGCAATACCCAAAATACTTTTTGCTCTTTTTCTTGGTATAATCAGCCTAAGAACACGTTTTATATTTCTTGTAAGTTCTTCTTTTTGCAGAAGGACATAAATTGCAAATACAAATCCTATAACAAAATTACCTATTGCACTAATCACGCCTCCAACAACACCAACGCCTGTGCTAAGTACACCTATTGCTCCATTTTTCACTGCTCCTATGACTGTGTCTGAAACTTCATTCCAAACTTTGTCAATATCCTTTAAATACTTATCTAATATGCTTAAATCAAATGATGAATTTTCCACTGCAATTATAAGTTTTCCCCACGCATTAGGTATCTGTTTGCCTATACTTACTATCGTATTAAATAATTCAGGCAACACAATAACCATCACTGCAATAACAACACCAAAAATCAGCATTATAGTTATAACAAGTGAAACGATTCGTGCAACTTTTTTTCCTGTATTTCCAAACAACTTCTTCTCTATAGCACTCATAGGTACGTTTATAATAAATGCTATCGCAAGCCCTAAAATAAACGGAAACACTAATCCAAAAAATCCTCTTACCACACTAATCACTATATCAAAATGCTCCAACAAACAATAAAATGCTATCGCCCCAAACACAATCAAACAAATCTTTTTAATGTTTTCTTTATTTAACTCCATTACACCTCTCCGCTCATTCCTTTATATATTAAAAGCTTTATTACTTAAATATAGGGTGTCAAAAGTGGGAGCGTAAACTTAAATTACTCCTTTTTGACACCCTCACAGAAACTAAACTGGATATGCTCCGTTTTTCGTATCTGCTATACTCATATCTACTTTTTCTTTTTGTGCCTTACGATACTTAAAAAAGTCTATTGCTACTTTTGGGAACAAAGCATATGATAAAACATCTTCATCCTGCTCTTTCCATTCAGCCATTTCTTTTTCAAGCTTTTGCAATTCGCTTCCTAATAAATCAGCCGGACGACATGTAATAACTTCCTTATCGCCAATAACCTTTTTCTGAACTTCTTCATTAAATGGCTTAACTGTAGCACCATATTCACCGCTTAATATTGCCTTTGTTTCATTTGTTGCTACTTTATATCTTTCACCATTTATAACGTTTAATACCGCTTGTGTGCCTACGATTTGTGATGATGGTGTAACTAGTGGTGGCTCACCTAAGTCCATACGAACTCTTGGAATCTCCTCTAACACTTCATAATACTTGTCCTCAGCATTCATTTCTTTAAGCTGTGACACCATATTTGATAACATACCACCTGGTACTTGATATAATAAAGTCTTAATATCTACGCCTAATACCTTAGCATTTAACAAACCTGATGATAATGCTTCTTCTTTCATTGGTCTAAAGTATTCAGCTATCTCGGCTAATAACTTCTGATCAAAACCTGTATCATAAGGTGTACCCTTAAATGTTTCAACCATAACTTCTGTTGCTGGTTGGCTAGTTCCAAGTGCAAATGGAGACATCGCTGTATCAATCACGTCTACACCTGCCTCAACTGCCTTCATGTAAGTCATTGAAGCTACACCTGATGTATAATGTGTATGAAGTTGAATAGGAATACTTACAGTTTCTTTTAATGCTGTTACTAGATTTGTTGCTTCATATGGAACTAATAAGCCTGCCATATCTTTAATACAGATTGAGTCAGCTCCCATATCCTCTATTTTCTTAGCTATATCTTTCCAATACTCAAGAGTATATGCATCTCCTAATGTATATGACAATGCTATCTGAGAATGTCCTTTTTCTTTCTTAACTGCATTTACTGCACACTCAAGATTTCTTAAATCATTAAAGCAATCAAACATACGAATAATATCAATACCATTTGCTATAGATTTCTGTACAAAATACTCAACAACATCATCTGCATAATGACGATATCCAAGTATATTTTGACCTCTAAATAGCATCTGTAGTTTTGTATTTTTAAATCCATCCTTCAACATTCTAAGTCTTTCCCATGGATCTTCTTTTAAAAATCTTAAAGAGGCATCAAATGTAGCTCCACCCCAACATTCTACAGAATGATATCCTACTTTATCCATTTTATCAATTATTGGTAACATCTGCTGTGTTGTCATTCTTGTAGCTATCAATGACTGGTGAGCATCACGTAATATTGTTTCTGTAATCTTAATTGGTTTTTTATCTACCATTTTACTACTTCCTTTCTATAAGAATATTGCCATAAATACACCGGCTGCTACTGCTGTTCCGATAACACCAGCTACGTTTGGTCCCATCGCATGCATGAGTAAAAAGTTTGTTGGATCAGCTTCTGAACCAACCTTCTGAGATACTCTAGCTGCCATCGGTACTGCCGATACACCAGCCGAACCAATTAAAGGATTTATCTTTCCGCCAGATAATTTACACATTAACTTTCCTATAACTACACCACCTGCTGTTCCAAATGAAAACGCTACTAATCCTAATACTACTATCTTTATTGTTGCTGAATTAAGAAATGCTTCTGCACTTGTAGTAGCACCAACTGATACACCAAGTAAAATAACTACAATATACATAAGTGCATTTGAAGCTGTTTCTGTAAGCTGCTTAACAACTCCTGATTCTTTAAATAGATTACCCAGCATAAGCATACCAACAAGTGGTGCTGTTGATGGCAATACCATAACAACTACTATCGTAACTATAACTGGAAATAATATCTTTTCAAGCTTTGTAACAGGACGAAGCTGTTCCATCTTAATCTTTCTTTCTCTCTGCGTTGTAAGTAACTTCATAATTGGTGGCTGTATAATCGGTACTAATGCCATATATGAATATGCCGCTACAGCGATTGGCCCCATAAGTGCAGTTTGACCTAACTTTCCTGCTAAGAATATTGATGTAGGACCATCAGCTCCTCCTATAATTGAGATAGCTGCTGCTGATTGGTCATTGAACCCTAAGAATATAGCAAGGAAATATGCTACATAAATACCAAACTGAGCTGCTGCTCCCATCAAAAAGCTTCTAGGATTCGCAATAAGAGGACCAAAGTCCGTTTGAGCACCTACTCCAAGGAAGATAAGGGATGGTAAAATGCTCCATTCATCTAATAAATAAAAATAATGTAATAAACCTGCTACCCCATTTTCAGAGTTTTCTGCTGAAATCATAATATCTGGGTACATATTTACCAATAACATACCAAATGCTATTGGTAATAATAGTAGGGGTTCATACTCTTTCTTTATAGCCAAATACAGAAAAATACATGCTACTGCAATCATAACATAATTTCCAACTGTTAAGTCAAAAAATGCTGATTGATGTATTAGATTTCCCATTGTATCTATAATATAATCCATGTTTAACCTCCTTAAATTTATTTGTAAAACAATATCAGCCTAAATAGTTTTACAAACTAATTTAAAGTAGCTAAAACTGTTCCTGCCTCAACCATAGCGCCTTCATTTACGTCTATGCTTGCAACTGTTCCATCTTCTAAAGCTACAATTTCATTTTCCATCTTCATAGCTTCAAGAATAATCATAGGCTGTCCCTTTTTAACAACTGTTCCAACTGGTGTCTTTATAGAAATAATCTTACCAGGCATTGGAGATGCAATCGTTACTGAACCCTTTGAACCTGTTGAACCTGTTGCAACTGGAGCTGCTTGTACTGGTGCTGGTGCTACTACTGGAGCTGCCGCCACTGGATTAACTGGTGCTGACGCTGCCACACCTAACTCTTCTACTGCTACATCATATACGTTTCCATTTACTGTTATTTTATAATTCTTCATAATGATTTTTGCCTCCTAAACATATTTTCTCTTGGATTTTTTGATACTTCTTACTACAAAACTATCTGCTGACGCATTTGTAGACGCACTTATTGCAGCAGTAATAACTGCTACTAGTTCTGTATCATATACAAGATTTTCTTTTACAGCAATTTGAGTGAATACATCTTCTTGCGCACTCATTGCTTTAAGCTCTTTATTTTTCTTTCTATTTTCATACTTTTCTTGAAGTCTTGGAATAAATCTAAATAATCCTATTATCTCAGAAATAATATAAAGCATTATAAATACTGTTGTAAGTCCGATTACTGTATTCAAACTCGCATCAAGGATTCTTTCACCTAGTGATTTTTCAATATTATTAATCAACTCTGATTCAAAATCAGTCGCTGTAATATTACCTATAATGTTTTTATAGGTAATAGTAACATCTAAATTAGCTTTTTCATATTTAGCTGTCACTGTCACTAAAACTGAACGTCCTGACACTTCAACTGAACTATCACCAAATTCTGTAAACTCGCCTAATGTATCATTCTTTATATAGTCATAAAAAACATTGCATGCTTTTTTTATATATCCTACATTAGTATCCATAAGATATTCCACATCATCTTCATTTATTGAACTTAATGCTGTCATTAAACTCTTTACATCATTAACAAGCTCATCTTCAACATATTCAAATGGCTTATCATCAGCATACGCTACAGTTTGAAACATTCCAAGAATAATACATAAAGTAAGTAAATAAACTTTTATTCTCTTCATACAATATCCTTTCTCTTAGAAAAAAGCATTTCCAATGCACCTATTAAATATTTTCTTGTATCACTTGCACTAATAATACTATCTACATAGCCTCTATTAGCCGCTGCATATGAACTTGAATGTGTCTCTTCATACTGAGCTTTCTTTTCATTAATAAAAGCCACACTATCCTGCGCATTTGCAATCTCATCTGCATATATGATACGTACTGCATTTTCAGCATCCATAACGCCTATCTTTGCTGTATCCCATGCATAAACAATATCACAGCCTATAGCACTTGAATTCATTACATTATATGCACTTCCCATTGCCTTACCTATAACAACGTTTACTTTTGGCACTGTAGCACTTGCAAATGAATATGTAAGTGATGCTGCCGCTTTAGCTATTGAAGCTTCTTCTTCGATTGTAGCCTTAAAACCTTCTGCATTTGTAAGTGTTACAACAGGGATATTGAATGCATCACAAAATCCAACGAATTTAGCTGCCTTATTACAACCTGCTGTTGTAAGTAACGGTGCAAACTCGTCAGTTATATTTGCATTAACATCGTATACTTTTGTACGGTTTGCGACTACACCTACTGTAGCTCCATTAAGCTTAATAAAGCCTGTAACCATTTCTTTTGCATAATTTTTCTTAACTTCCATAAAGAAATTACTATCAGAAATATGAGTAAATGCTATAGCTGTATCTTCAACACAGTTTGCTAAATCTGCGCATACTCTGTTAAGGTCATCACTACATTCACCATATGACATATCATCATCACAATTTGATGGTAAAACACTAATTAACTGTCTTACTCCTGCAAGGACTTCTGCCTCGCTTCCAACAAAATCAACAATTCCTGTTTTCTCGCTCTGGTAATTTGCACCTGCAGTATCACACTTTGATACTTCGTTCGATTCTAAGGTATTAGGTGCATTAACAAAAACCTTAGCTTCATCTGTCATAAATGTAAAATCAGACATCTGTGATAATATTCCCATACCACCACCACATGTTCCAAATACCGCTGTTATCTGTGGTACTACAAATGATGCTTGTGTCTGCTTTAAATAAATCTCTCCGAATGCATTAAGCGAATCTGTTGCTTCCTGAAGTCTTACCCCTTGGCAATCCACTAAAGCTACCACTGGTGCGCCCATCTTCATCGCAAGATCATAAATCTTCACTATCTTTTTCGCATGCATTTCACCTATTGTGCCTCCTAAAATAGAAGCATCTTGACTATATACATACACCAATCTCTCATCGATTGTTGCATAGCCCGTTACAACACCATCTGTTGGTGTGCCTTTGCTTTGAATATTGAAGTCAGTATTTCTGGCTGTTACTAATTTGCCGATTTCAACAAAGCTGTTTTCATCAACTAAAGCATTAATTCTTGCTAAAGCTAAATCCTGTGCCAAATTACTCATTATTCAGCCCTCCATCTACATATTTTTAGACGTTAAAAAAACTTACGCCAATTATAATTTTAACCTATATATACAAAAAATACAAGTTGATTTTGTGCATTTTCAACTAATTTTCATCTAATTTAACTAATTTTATTTACACTCTAGTTTATTCCAAAAAAACTCTTTGCTAGTTCACTTAAACACCACTTATAGGATATTTCTTCTATACTTTCTTCTACAAATACAGGATAAGTCTTTATTTTTTCTCCATTAAGATAATAATATATGTATCCAGCTATGTCACCTTTTTTCACAGGTGCTTCAAGCATCTCATTTATCTCATATTTTACGCTTACTTCTTCACTTTCATTGACTAATAAATTTATAGCTTCTTCCCTAATATATAAATTAGCTCTAATCTCGCTATTAATATTAATGCCATTAGAATCATTAACACCATTATTTATCACAACACTATTTAGCTTTGTGTCATAATTAAATAAATCCTTATACTGATAATTGTTCAGGCCATAATTCATAAGTTTTTTCGTATCCGCCCATTTATAATTCTTGTTGTTAGGCCATCCTGCGCCTAATAGCGCAACAATTAATGTCTTTCCATCCTTTTTTAATGCCCCCACATAACAATACCCTGCTGCATTTGTAAATCCTGTTTTTCCTGAAAGTGCTCCATCCATCATTGACAAAAAGGCATTTTTATTATTAACTGTAAAACTCCTACTTCCATTTACTATATTTCCTGTTTCATCTTGAACCTTATTTGAAAAACTATATGATGATGCTCTTGTTATTTCAATAAACTTCTCATTTTTTATACAATATGCCATTATTTTAGCTAAATCTGTAGCTGTAGTACCGTGAATTTTTTCCACTCCATCCTCTGTTTGCGTTGCATCCAAACCATTAGGCGTAATAAAATTCGTATCATAGCAGCCAAGTTCCTTTGCTTTTTCATTCATAAGCTGTGAAAAAGCTTTTACATCTCCACTAATATGTTCTGCAATTGCCACCGCTGAGTCATTATGTGATTCAAGCATTAAAGAATATAGTAAATCAGATAATAGATAAGTTTCTCCTTTGTTAATTCCAAGCTGTACATCAGGCATACTTGCTGCATACTTACTTACAACCACTAAATCATCTAAATTACCGTATTCTAAAGCTACTATACAAGTCAGAATTTTTGTAGTGCTTGCATTCGCCCTTAATGTATAACCATCCTTTTCAAACAATACCCTTCCGCTTTCACCATCAAGTAAGCACGCTGACAGTGAATACAGCTGTGATACATCTCCCGATACTTCCTCTAAGCTATCATCTACTGAAAAATAGACAATATTGCTTTTGGCATAACCTATATTAGTTATATCAAGCAACAAAAAAAACAAACTTACAATAAATAATGATACTACCTTAAATACTTTGTGTTTTCTCTTATACAAAATAATCTCCAAAATAATTCATAGTTCATATATCTATATGTAAGTTTGTTCTTAAAAATACATGCTTTTTATGCCTGTTTTATATTTTTTCCTTAACCCATTCTATTACATAATCCGCAACTTCACTCACGCTCATTCCTGTAATATCACATTTATCAAAAACTACATCACCTATTTTATCATGTTCCAAAAAATACTTATTGTAATCGACAGAACCTTTTATCCAGTTTTCATCTGTTATTTTTCTTCCTTCTGTCATTCTATAACGTAAATCTTCTTCCTGACATACTAGTGCTAAACAATAGATTCCGCTAAAGAATCTTGAATTATAAGTATTATAAAGCTTATCTACGCAGCCAGCCATAGTCCACATAACTGGAAGTCCTGCCTGCATTATATCTACAGATATCCTCTGCATATGTTCAATGTGAGCCTCCCAATCTTCATTAGTCTCACTAGGCATAATTGTAAAGAAATCCGCATCTAATACAATAAAATCAGTATTTCTTTGTTGTAACTCAATAGCAGTTGTTGTTTTACCAACTCCACTACAGCCTGTTAAAATAAATAATGGTAATCCCTTAAAATTCCACTCATGACTACATTTAGGGCATTTTATTTTTGACCTATCATTTTCATCTACTACTTTATCCCATTCATAATTTCCGCATTTCGGACATATTTCAATCATATATTATTTCCTTTCTAAATACCAAAATAAGTGCAAACCTTACTAAACGTAAGCTCCACTTCAACAGTTCCCTCCATTAATATTGAATGATAATCTGTTACCTCACACTGATTCCTGATACTTTCTGCAAATAAAATATCTCTATTCATCCAATTTTCAAATGCCTTTTCTTTATCAATACATCCTTCTAAAACATAATTTATAAAAGGTCTTTCTTGCAAATTGTAATGAGAAAGTTGAAACTTTTTTGTAGGTGTTATGCAAATATAATGATTATTCTCTATACCAGATTGTCTCATCAGCTCTGGTAAATACGCTGCACCTTCAGTTATAATGCCTTTTGGTGCATCTATTTTACTTAAATCATCTAAACTAAATTCAAATACCTCTCTATAATATTGCAATTCTTCTTCACATTGTATTTGTGGTTCTCTCATCCATATCTGCTGCGATGTCATACCACCCAATTTTGTACATATTTCTTTTCCTTTAATTCTTCCTTTTTCAGTATACTCATCGAGATAATCATCTACTTTAAAGTAATACATTCCATACATATCTGCAATCATTTGAGCAATTGTACTTTTTCCACTACATGGTGAACCACCAATAAAATATATCTTTGTTTTTGTCATTTAATAATCCTCCTAAAATAAAATATTAATTATTATCTGACATCATCCAAATATCCATAATCACTCTACCTTTCTTTTTGATAATATAAATTATAGTATTTTTCACTTTATTTTACTATATTTTTCTGCTAAAAGAGCATAGAAAGAAACCCATTTGTTTGGCTGTCCTACTTTTCCAAAACTGCATGGTTGCTTTGTTAGTGTACCCTCTAAAACTAGTTTTCCGTTTTCGTCTGTTTTTTCATTTAAAAATTCCCAAGCCTTTTGTAATGCTGGATGATTACCTACCCCTAAAATTGATAAAGCTGACATAGTCAATGGCAGTCCAATTCGCATGGGTTCTACTGGAAAAAAATTGTCAATAAATCGCCAACCTGGTCTTCCATCAAGAATAAATCTTGTTTTATCTGATGTATAAAATACATCCCGTTTTATGAAATACTCAACTAATTGATTTGTATTATTTATTATTATATTTTTTCTTTTACATTCTGCATAAAGTAAGAGATTTGCTACATCTGCTTTATAACAACTTTTACGCTCTGGTCTTTTATCAAGCAGTCTTTTGCAATTAAAGCCTCCATCATATAATTGACTCCCTGCAACTGCATTAATTATTTCTTTAATATCATCACGTTCACCATATCCCATCATCACTAAAGCTCGAAGAGTTAGAGGAGCTGCACAGCCAAATATTGCTCCACTTTCTACGCCAGATTGCATTGAAATCACAAGGTTGTCAACATAGTTATCTATCCGCTTGTCTTTTTGTAATCCAAATTCTGCAAAAGCTGTTAAATATCTCAATGATGTAAATCCATCATAATCTTTTTCACTCCATAATCCATTCTCATCCTGTTTTTTAAGCATCCTTTGAATTGTTTTGTGTTCCCATATTGACTCAAGCAGTTTGTCAATTTCCTCTTGATTAGGAGATTCGCAAATTTCAGTTAAAGTACGATACTTTATAGCTATATTATCCGATTCTAACAACCAATTTAAAGTTTTATTTTGCACCTCATTGTCAAACATAATATATTTTTCCATTATGCCTTTTTCTTCCACCCATCACACCAACTGTCATTCCTGCTATAATAAGTGTAAGCATCCAAATCATTGTTGTTGATGTATCTCCAGTAGTTGGTTGAGTATCTTTAGTTTCACTATCCTCTAATACAGTCACATTAACTTTAATTGTCACAGGTGCATAATGCACTAAATCTTCTGGGGTAAATGTCATCTCATATTCACCACTTACTGTTATTATTTCATCCTTGTTTGTCCAATTCCAAGTACCAGCAACACTCGTTGTTCCACCTATAATTACTGATTTTGAAAGTGGCTCACCTTTATTTATTATATCTGATGCTACAGGTTTTACTGATACAACCACTTCAGCCCTTGTTATATTTGCAAGTGCTGTAGTTTGATTACCATTTATTGAAAGTCTATAATTATCAATATTTGAACCACTAAGTACAATGTCTGTAATATTTACCACCTTGTCTGTTCCTACATTTTCATCAGCAAAAGTACCTGTT
Organism: Lachnospiraceae bacterium; assembly: GCA_031548165.1. Taxonomy (GTDB): domain Bacteria; phylum Bacillota; class Clostridia; order Lachnospirales; family Lachnospiraceae; genus CAG-303. The sequence continues at coordinate 20,427 of JAVBRI010000023.1, read as the reverse complement.
GCAATAACACTAAGTGTATCACCACTAACAATACCACCAAATACAACATTATCAAAATCAAGAGTTGCTACATTATTTCCATCATATACCTTATTCTCTGCTGTTATCCCTGATATCGTAATATCCTTTTTTGTAATGGAAAAATCTGCTGTTACTGAAGCTGACTTATAAGTTGAAGTCGCTGCTTCACTTACTCTTACAGTATACTCACCAACATTGGTTGGAACATTTGCCTGATAAGTACTATCATCAGCACCTTTCACCTTATACTCCGTGGTTCTTGTTCCACCTGTACTACCCAAAACAACAGGTGTCGGTGTATTACCATAAACCACATCAGCACAAGAAACTGACAATCCACTTACAAGTCTTATCTCAAAATTAGTTGTTAATGTACTCTCCGCTAATAGAGTAAAGTTTAATTCTCCTGCTGTTGTAAGTGCATATGTTGCAGTATAATCTCCTACTGCTATAGGTGGCGTTGTACTTTCAGCATAATTTGTAGAATTTCTTCCAATATATTTAATCGTATACTCAGTATCTTCAGAAGGTAATGTTCTAGCAAAATCATCATTATATTCAAAAACTGCTTTTTTCTGTGTATCATCATAAGAAAGCTTAACTTCAATATCTGGTTTATATAATAGTCTACCTTGATTATACTCTGTTATATTATTCATACCATCATTATCATAATCACCAGTATGATTCACTCCTCTTGCACCACACCAAGTAAAACTTTCAGAGCCACCATCTTCATCTTCAAAAAGAAAGTACTCTACACTTGAACCCAAAAATGACTCCACGTCCATTGTACAATCACTTACTGCAAAGTTACATTTTAATACACTTGGCATACTAGTGCATTCCTCAAAAGCATTCACATCAATAAACACAACACCAGCTGGTAACTCTGTTAGTGACAGTTTATAACAATTCCAAAAAGTCCCTTGCTCAATACGAGTAATACCATCTGGCAATTTTGTTAATGCCAACTCAAAACACTCCTGAAAAGCACCATTACCAATGCTAGTAACACCATCTGGCAATTCTGTTAGTGTTAACTTACTACATTTAAAAAAAGCACCCTCACCAATAGTCTTAAGACTAGTTGGCAATTCTATTGTTAGTAAATTACTACAACCATCAAAAGCATGATAACCAATACTAGTAATTTGATCTGGCAAGATAATCTCTTTTAAATTTCCATAAGGCCCCATGTATCCATTAAAAACAGACGCTGGTATCGCCGTTATATTGGTAACACCCGATATATCAATCTTAGTTATCTTATTTGAAAGATATAACTCAAGGTCGCCAAAATCAGTATCATTCATCTCACCAGTTACAATTAGTGATGTAATATCTGATACACTTTTCCCACCTGATAACTCAGCACAAATCGCATTGTAAAGATCACCTGCTGTTGTAACATTGACATTAATCTCATATTCATCATCTGCCGCCTGCACAGAGATCTCAATTTTAGGTAATATTGTTAAAATCAAACAAAGTATTACTACTAAAGATATAAATTTTTTCATACTTTTATCTCCTTAAGATTATTTTAATATGTAAATCACAAAACTTATATTAATATTATAACTAATTTAATATAGAAACACAACTTTTCTTTTTAATACATTATTTTACATAAAAAATAGAGCCCTAGAAATATTACTTCAGCATTTCTAGGGCTCTATATAGTTCATATATCTATTTACTTATATTATTAGTTAATTTAATAAAAAATCACTATTTTAAATCATTTAAGAACGCTTCAATTCTTGTAAGACCTTTATCAATCAATTCAATTGATGTTGCATATGAAAGTCTGATATGATCAGGGAATCCAAAATCTGCACATGGTATAATTGCCACATTATAATCTTCAATAAGGATATTTGCCATATTAGCAGCACTCTCAACCTTCTTACCCTTATACTCTTTTTCAAGTGCTCCGTTTACATCTACAAATACATAGAATGCTCCAAGCGGTTCAATAACTGAAACATTTGGCATCTTTGTAAATCTTTCATACATGTATTTTCTTCTTTCATCAAACTTCTCAATCATCATTTTAACTGTTGATTGATCGCCTACTAAAGCTTCAACAGCAGCTTTTTGTGCTATTGAGTTAGGATTTGATGTCTGATGGCTTTGAATACTTCCCATTACTTTTGCAATTTCTGCGCTAGAACCTGTATAACCGATTCTCCAACCTGTCATAGCATAGCTCTTTGCAAGTCCGCTAACTGTAATAGTTCTCTTATATATTTCTTCATTAAATGATGCAATACTTACATGTTTCTCACCATTATAAACAAGGTGTTCATACATTTCATCTGCTACTACATATACATCATTTTTAACAGCATAATCAGCTATTTCTCTAAGCTCTGCTTCTGTGTAAATCATACCTGTTGGGTTACTTGGAGTATTTAAAATAATAGCTTTTGTCTTATCTGTTGTTGCTGCTTGAAGCTGAGCTGCACTTACTTTATATCCAGCTTCTTTTTCACCACGCACATAAACAGGTACACCATCTGAAAGTTTAACTATTTCTGGGTAGCTTAACCAATATGGTGCAGGAATAATTACCTCATCACCTGGATTTAAAATAGCTTCAAATACATTTGTTAAAGAATGTTTTCCACCATTACTAATTACTATTTGGTTTGGCTTATAATCAATTCCATTAAACTCTTTGAATTTTTTTGAAATAGCATCTTTTAATTCATTTATACCTGATGCAGGTGTATATTTTGTAAAACCGTCATTAATTGCTTTAATAGCTGCCTGACAAATATTATCTGGTGTATTAAAATCTGGTTCACCTGCTCCAAATCCTACTACATCCAATCCTTGTTCTTTAAGCTCTTTTGACTTTGCTGTTATTGCTAATGTTGATGATGGCTCTACTGCCAACGCCTTTTTTGATAATGTTAATGACATTTTTTATCTTCCTTCCTAATATCAGCCAAAACCTATTTTGGCTTTGTTATATATATCGTTAGAGGAAATTATAATACATTCTTAATGTAATGTCTATAGTATTTTGCAAAATTGTATAATTGTATGATTGTATACAATCATACAATCCCTATATTTGTGCATTTCGCATAAATAGTTCCAACAAGATTTGCTTTATAATTCTTGTAAAGTTCGGCTTTAGCCGAATCTTTTTTTAGTGATATTTAATTTTAAATACACTTACAGACTCTCCAGTAAACTCATATGACATACTATTAGTACTAATTTCCACTTCGCTAACTGTTGGTGCCAATGCATCTGGTGATTCAAATGTATTCTCTAAATCCATATCATTTGATTGCATTGCAATTACTGTAATAGGTGAGAGCAATTCATATGTAGAATCAATTATAATTTCAGTTGTTAATGACTCCTTGTTAATATTAACAGCTTTAATAATAATCTCTTTATTTGTTTCATCTACTGATGCACAATGATAAAGTGGTTCTATCACTGTTTCCATTTCAGTAAAGTTATGATATGTTTTTCCATTTACTATAGCAATAATTTCTCTGCCCTTAACACTTAATTTAACCTCATACTCCTTATTTTCCTCTATTGTAACTGTACTGCCAAAATTCATATTACTATATTGACCATTAATACATTTTCCAAGGCTTGACATATCATTTGCCCATCCGCCTATCTCCCAGACATAATAGATATCATCCTGCATACCGAAAAACATTTTAAGCTGTCCATTTCCAACAGACTTTACAAATGAAAATTCAATCTCAAAATCTTCTGAAAATAAAGTATTGTATTTTATAATTGGTCTATCTTTTTCTATTTCCTCAACTATAAAATTACTATTATTTGTATTAGCTTTCTTTGTTTCTGCATTAAAATTATATAATACATCCCTCTCAATCTCTTTACCATTCACCTTAATATAGTCAAACTTAATAGATTCATTTACACTTTCAAAGCCAAAAGCTCCTGAAATATTACTAATCGTCTGTACTCTAAATGGTCCGCCTTCTAACGAAGAAGGTATATGATATTCTCCTTGATTATTCATAAACATCTTTTGAATATGATAATTTACAGTTTTAAGAGTCTGGTGATTATCATACCAAATCATATCTGGTTTCCAATTTACATAATCATTATTACATAAAAGAGGCGCATAGCAAGTAAGTCCCATTACATCAACATTATTTTCAAATCCAATCATATAAACAGCTTCTGCAATTGCATTTTTCCACTTATTGCCCAATGTTGCATATTCACCCAAGAATACCTTTGCTCCATTTCTATCATATTTATCATATCTACGATAATGCTTAATCATCCATTCTGGTGATAAGTAATAGTGTTCATCTACTAAATCAGCTCCTGCTTTATTTGCCTCATCCCACATCAAATCAAAATCATAACCATCTGCAAATGGCCCACTAGAAGAAATCAATTTGATTTCTGGATACTTTTCCTTTATTGCGTTATGAAAATAAGGATATCTTTCTAAAAATGGTTCAAATAATTCTTCATTTCCAATAGCAAGATACTCCATATTAAATGGTTTAGGATGGCCTAAGTCTAAGCGCACCTTACCCCATTTTGTATCAACATCACCATTTGCAAATTCAATCAAGTCAAGTGCATCATCAATCCATGGTTGTAATTCATCAATTGGTGCTTGTATATGACGATGTGGATTATATGCTGCTGGAAGTACTGGCAATGGCTTTGTTCCTATATCTTCACAGAATAAAAAGTATTCATAATAACCTAAACCTAACGTTTGATTGTATCCCCAGTTGTTTCTACGAGCTGCTCTATCTTCTAAAGGGCCTATCGTATTTTTCCAACGATACATAGAATCTCTAGCATCTGGCTCTAATGCACCATCATGTATTAAGCATCCACCTGGAAATCTAAGAAACTTTGGCTTTAAATCTGCTATTAATGTTGCTATATCTTTTCTTAATCCATTTTTTCTATTTTTATATGTATCCTGTGGAAATAATGAAACTAAATCAAAACATACTTTTCCTTTTCCAGATGTACGAAGTGCTAATCTAGCTGAATTATCTGTATTAGTTGATAATAATTCACATTCATACTTCACCCACTTACTTGTTACTGTAAAATCCTTTGATGCGTAAATATCACCGTCTAACGATTCTATTGTTACTGTAATAGGCTCAACATCATCATCCGAAAACAACTTTTCAGTTTTACACCAAAATGAAAAATAATACTTAGCATCTTTTAACACTGGTATACCTGTATTAAAACCTTCATTCACTATCCCTGCCACACCTGATTCTATCTCTAAAACTGCATAATGTGGATTTTTCAAACTAACAGGTTCTTTATCCTCAATATATAATCTAGATTTTGATTCTGCTCCTAAATAATGTTTCCATGCTGTTAAATTATCATATGTTGCGTTATCAATCTTATCAAATTCAAAGCTACGATTACGTACTAACTCAGCATAAAGTCCCCCATCTGCTGCATGATTTATATCTTCAAAAAAAGCTCCATATAAATCACCCATTGGAAACAACTTCTTAGTTTCTACTACCATTTTTGCTTTATAACTCATAATATTTTCTTTTCCTTCCTCATTCTTTATTGACTATCACCACTGGTTTTCTTTTCCTTACCACCTAAAAAGAGCCATAGCTGATGCTATGGCTCTTATATTACGTAACTGGATTAGTATCTAATAATTTCTTCTAGCTATAATAATTATTTGCAATACACAAACTCGTTTGTGATTTTATGCAAACTTGTTTGCAATTTTATGCAAACTTGTTTGCAATTTTATCTTGCATATTCTACTACTCTAGATTCTCTTATGACACTAACTTTGATTTGTCCAGGATATTCAAGTTCAGCTTCTATCTGCTTTGAAATATCTCTTGCTAATAATACCATCTCTGCATCATTAATATGTTCTGGAGTAACCATTATACGAATCTCTCTACCTGCTTGAATTGCAAAAGACTTTTCGACACCCTTAAATGCATTACTGATATCTTCTAACTGTTTTAGTCTATTTGTGTATGTTTCTAATGTTTCTCTTCTTGCACCTGGTCTTGCTGCTGAAATAGCATCAGCTGCTTGAACAAGACAAGCTATAAGTGACTCAGCCTCTACATCACCATGATGAGATTCTACAGCATTTATAACTATAGCTGATTCCTTATATTTCTTACATAAATCAACACCTATTTGAATATGTGAACCTTCCATCTCATAATCAACAGATTTTCCTATATCATGCAATAAACCTGCACGCTTAGCCATTCTTATGTCAGCTCCTATTTCTCCTGCCAACAATCCAGTCAAATGTGCAACTTCTACTGAATGTTTAAGTGCATTTTGACCATAGCTTGTTCTAAATTTCATTTTACCAAGTAATCTGATGAGTTCTGGATGAATACCGTGAACACCTACATCTAATGCAGCTGCTTCACCTTCTTCACGCATCATAACTTCAACTTCTTTTTGAGCTTTTTCAACCATTTCTTCTATTCTTGCTGGATGTATTCTTCCATCAACAATAAGTTTTTCAAGAGCGATTCTTGCAACCTCTCTTCTTATTGGATCAAAGCTTGACAAAATAACAGCTTCTGGTGTGTCATCAATAATCAAATCAACACCTGTCATAGTCTCTAAAGTTCTGATATTTCTACCTTCACGGCCTATGATTCTTCCCTTCATTTCGTCATTTGGAAGTTGTACTACTGATATAGTTGTTTCTGATACATGGTCTGCAGCACATTTTTGAATAGCTGTAACCACATATTCCTTTGCTTTCTTTCCTGCTTCTTCTTTGGCTCTAGATTCTAATTCCTTCACCATTTTTGCAGTTTCTAATTTAACTTCGTCTTCAACAGTTTGTAATAATAAATCTTTTGCTTGCTCGGAGGTTAATCCTGAGATTCTTTCCAGTTCCTGTGTTCTTTGTTCATTAAGCTTCTCAACCTCTAACTTAATTTTGTTTAAGTTCTCTTCCTTGCTAGCTAATGAGCTTTCTTTCTTTTCCAGCATATCTGATTTCTTATCTATTGTTTCTTCTTTAGACAATACTCTCTTTTCATAACGCTGTAATTCTGCTCTTCTTTCTTTAGTTTCCTTTTCAAGTTCATTCTTAGTCTTTAATGACTCTTCTTTAGCTTCCAAAAGGGCTTCTCTTTTCTTAGTTTCCGCGGTCTTTAATGCCTCATCTATGATTTCTCTTGCTTTTGTCTCAGCACTACCGAATTTAGCCTCTACGACTTTTTTTCTATAAATACCTGAAACAATCCAAGTAACGATAACAGCTATAACAGCTACAATTACGCATAAAACAGCAATTATACTATTTTCCACAGGAGCACCTCCTTATTTAGTTTTCATTGTACAAGATACAACATTTATATTTTAATGTTTTATTAACACAATGTCAAGTATTAAAACATAGTTTTTATGCAAACTAACACAATATTTAGTATTTTTGTCAATTCTTTTTGTATAAATTTCATTCTTCAAATCTTTTTCGCATACAATACTTAATATCATCATACTCAAAACCTTTTCGCATAAGAAATGCAATTATTCGTCCTATTTCTTTCTGATCTTCTGTATCAAAATTAAAACGTTTCTTCTCTAACAAGTTATAAATCAACTTTCGTGAATCGTATAAATCATCTTTTTTAAATTCTTCTAATTCATTATCTATAATATCTCTACTAATACCTTTTATATAAAGCTTGTTCTTTATCTCTTTAAGACTTCTGCTTTTACTCCTACTTGAAATAAAATCTCTTGCATATCTAGCATCATCTACATATCCATATTCTCTCAAAAAATCTAAAATCTTGTTTATTATAACAGGCGGATATGCTCCGCCTGCTAATTTATCTGATATTTGTCTTTCAGTTTTATCAGAATCCTTTAGAATATATAACGCTCTTTCTTTAGCTCTTTTATATATTATTTTAAGTATCTCTTCATACTTGCTTTCTGATACCTCAGCTCCTTCGACTATATCATATCGTCTAGCCTCACTTAAGTATAAGGGAAATGCCAATTCTTCATCAATATAAACTTTTACACGTTTTTTATCAATAGCTTTTAATTGTGAAACCTGCATACTCACCTCTATACTAACTAATCTTCTACCGCTGATTTTGCTGATTTTTTCTTTTCTGGTACTTCTTTTTTCTCTTCTGTTTCTACTTCTTGTGCTGACTCAAATATTTTTTTTCTAACTTCTTTTTCTACTTCATCAAATATCGCTATATTTTGTTTAAAATACGTCTTTGCATTTTCTCTACCTTGACCGATTTTTTCATCTTTATAAGCGTACCATGAGCCACTTTTGTTTACTATACCCATTTCAGATGCAACATCTAAAATATCACCTTCTCTTGAGATTCCTTCTCCAAACATTATATCAAACTCAGCTTCTTTAAATGGTGGTGCTATTTTGTTTTTCACTACCTTTATTCGTGTACGGCTTCCTACTACTTCACCGCCAGCTTTAAGTGTTTCTATTTTTCTTACATCCATTCTAATAGATGCGTAAAATTTTAGTGCCTTACCACCTGTAGTAGTCTCTGGACTTCCAAACATAACACCTATCTTATCTCTTAACTGATTAATAAAAATAACAACACAATTTGACTTACTAATAACAGCTGTGAGTTTTCTAAGTGCCTGTGACATAAGTCTAGCCTGTAGTCCCATATGGGAGTCACCCATCTCACCATCTATTTCCGCCTTTGGAACAAGTGCTGCTACTGAATCCACAATTACAATATCAATCGCACCAGAACGAACCATAGTTTCAGCAATTTCTAATGCTTGCTCACCATAGTCTGGCTGTGAAATATAAAGATTATCTATATCTACACCTATCTTCTTTGCATAAACAGGATCAAGTGCATGTTCTGCATCTATAAATCCTGCAATACCGCCTTTTTTCTGTACTTCTGCTACCATATGTAATGCTACTGTAGTTTTACCACTTGACTCTGGACCATATACTTCTATAATTCTTCCCTTTGGTATACCACCAAGTCCTAATGCTATATCTAAGCTAATAGAACCTGTAGATACTGTCTCTATATTTAGATTCTTCTTAGAATCACCTAGCTTCATAATAGAACCTTTTCCATGACTTTTCTCAATATGTGCTACTGCGGCTTCCAACGCCTTTAATTTTTCACTATTTTCCATTTTGCCTCCATTCTACGTCTATGCGTATATAAAATTAGTCCATCATACAAAATATATGTTCGGAACGTTTGTTCGTTTTCATAGTTATATAATAGTACACTTTTATTATCTTGTCAATATTTATTTTTTAATTAAATTGGATTTGTTAATAAGAAACTGCTCAAAATTGTTCCAGCAAGAATTGTTCCAACAAGAATTGTTTTATAATTCTTGCAAAGTTCGACTTTAGTCGAATCATTTTTTTACACTGAAATACAAAAAGACTTAAAGATATATTCATATATCTTATTTACTTTATCATTTATTTTTTAACATGTCAACGGCAAGTTCTATTGCATGTCTTACAGACTGCTCTCTTACCTGCATTCTATCACCACTAAATACATTTTTACTAACTCTTATTTCACCCTTAACTAAGCACCCAATATAAACTAATCCTACTGGTTTTTCAGTGGTACCACCATCAGGTCCTGCTATTCCAGACGTTGCAATCGCTACATCTGACTTTGCATTATCTGCACACCCAATAAGCATTTCTCTAACTGTCTCTTCACTTACAGCGCCATACGCATCAAGAGTTTCTGCCTTTACGCACAAATGCTTTTGCTTTGCATCATTGGAATACGTAATAAAGCCTTCATTAAATACACTTGAAGCTCCTGCTACATTCACAATAGCAGCAGCCACCAAGCCACCTGTACAAGATTCTGCTGTAGAAACGCTATACCCAAGTTCATTTAATTTTTCAACCAATAATTCTTCCATTTAAGCACCTATATTATATGATTATTTTAGTTATTATTCTCTTTTAATACATTTTTATTCTTTATCATGTAGTCAACTAATGAAATCACAGTAAGTACTACTGATACATAAATAAGTATTTTTCCCATAATCTGATAAGGCTTAAAATCAATATCTAATATCAACCATATAATCATTATCATCTGAAATACTGTCTTTACTTTTCCCCAATAGCTTGCTGCGATAACGATTCCATTATCTGCTGCTATTATTCTAAAACCACTTATAATAAGCTCTCTACTAATTATTACAACAACTATCCACTCAGGTATAACACTTGTTAAACATATAAGTGCTGCACATACTAATAATTTATCCGCCAATGGATCCATAAATTTTCCAAAATTTGTAACCAAATTATATTTTCTCGCAATATGACCATCAAGAGCATCTGTAATACTTGCAATTACAAATAATGTTAATGCAATATACTTATCAGCTCCTCCTAAGATATCAAACTCCATAAATAATACGAAAAATGGTATTGTACAAACTCTAAATAGAGTTAGTTTATTAGGTAAATTCATATTAAAATTTCCTTTCCTATCCTATATTAACTGTCCTATTAAATCATATTCAGCAGCTCCTATTACTTTAACCTTTGCAAGGTCACCTGTCATTAGTTCCATATCTGTATTAATAAAAATATATCCATCTATTCCAGGTGCATCCATATATGTTCTGCCTATATACGCATTTTCATCTGCCACTTTACCCTCAATAATGGCTAATAATTCCCTGCCAACCATTGACTGCGACTTTTCAAATGCAATTTCTTGTTGTATTTCCATTATTTCATATTTTCTATCTTCCTTAACCTCATCATCTACTTGCTCGGTAAAGGATGCTGCTGGGGTATTCTCTTCCGCTGAATATGCAAATACTCCCAATCTATCAAATTCCATTTCATCAACAAACTCCATTAATTCTTCGTGGTCTTCGGCTTTTTCACCCGGAAAACCTGATATAAGAGTTGTTCGCAATATAATATCTGGAATTTCATTTCTAAGCTTATTTACTATAGCTTTTAATTGCTCTTTATTTGTTCGTCGTCCCATTCTTTTTAATATATCATCATTGCAATGCTGAATAGGCATATCTAAATAATTACATACCTTTGGCTGAGTTTTTATAGTGTATATAAGTTCATCATAGATCTCTTCTGGATAACAATACATTATCCTTATAAAGGTTATACCATCTATCTTACATAACTCTTCAAGTAATTTATGTAATGACTTTTCTCCATATAAATCCTTACCATAAAGAGTTGTTTCTTGCGCAACTAATATAAGTTCTTTTATTCCCTTACTTGCAAGGCTTTTCGCTTGCTTAATCAACTTTTCCATTGGAACACTTCTATAATTCCCTCTGATTTTAGGAATAATACAATATGTGCAATGCTTATCACATCCCTCTGCTATCTTTAAATGTGCATAATAGCCACCTGTAGTAACTACCCTGTCAGTCTTAATCTCTGGTAATCTATCTAAATCCTTAAACTCTAATGATTTTTTACCCTCAAGAGCATCTTCTACTACTTTTACAATTTCATCGTATGATGAAGTACCTATAATAGCATCTACCTCAGGTATCTCATTAATAATTTCTTCTTTATATCTCTGTGCCAAACAACCTGTAACCACTAGTGCTTTACAATTATAATGCTTCTTACATTCAGCCATTTCACAGATTGTATTTATACTTTCTTCTTTTGCATCATTTATAAAGCAACAAGAATTAATGATAATGATATCTGCTAAAGTCTCATCATCAGTAAATTCAAAATTCTTGTCCCTTAATAAACCAAGCATTTCTTCTGTATCAACTAAATTTTTATCACAACCTAGTGATATAAACATAATCTTCATTAACTAATCCTCTATATCTTCGTCACCTACGATTTTTATCTTTGAACTATAAAGTTCTTCTACAGCTATTGATAATGGTTTTTTATCTTTTCCTTTTACTAATGGTTCAACACCACTAATGATTTGTCTTGCTCTCTTTGCTGTTGCTAAAACTATTGAGTAACGACTCTGAACTACTGGTTGTTCTCCTGGTTCAACCTCGCTATTTACTACTTCCATTAAATCTGTGTATGATGGGTGTAACATAATATCCTCCATTCTGCTGCAATTACAGCTAAAAAAATTATTATTTTATAGAAAAAATTTTTAGTTCTTCTTTTATTGAACTGATTTTTTCATCGTTTCTCCTAGATTTCCAATGCTCTGACTGAATGATTCCGTGTAAGTCATTAACGCATTTTTCTAAGTCATCATTTTCTAGTATATAATCATATTCTGACATATACTCTGACTCCTCGCTAGCTCGAAAAAGTCTAGCATTTATAGTTTCTATATCCTCTGTACCTCTATTTACCAATCTTTGCTTTAATTCATTTGCTGATGGCGGAGTTAAGAATATAAGTACTGTTTCTGGATTTTTTTCCTTTACCTTTAATGCTCCTTGAAGCTCTATTTCAAGTATAACATCTTTTCCAAGCATTAACTGACTTTCTACATAATCCTTTGGTGTTCCATAATAATTACCTACATAATTTGCATATTCGATAAGTCTATCTTCTGCTATCATTCTTTCAAACTCTTCTACTGTTTTAAAGAAATACTCAACCCCTTCTACTTCGCCTTCTCTTGGTTTCCTAGTAGTTGCTGAAATACTTAAGCTATAATTATCATGTTCACTCAATAGTTTCTTCATAACTGTACCTTTACCGGCTCCTGAAAACCCCGATACTACAACAAGTACGCCTTTCATATGCATTGCTCCTATTCTATATTTTGAATTTGCTCTCTTATCTTTTCTATCTCAGTCTTTAAAGCAATCGCTTTATTAGCAACATACATATTATTTGCCTTTGAAAGAATAGTATTGGCTTCTCTGTTCATTTCTTGTGCAATAAAGTTTAACTTTCTACCTAGCTCTCCACCTTCATAAAGATCTGTTCTCATATTCTTAATGTGACTCTTTAACCTAACGATTTCCTCGTCTACACATACTCTATCTGCAAAAATAACAAGCTCTGTCGCTATTCTGCTTTCATCAATCTGAGAATCCTCTAAAACTTCTTTAAGTTTATCCTCTAAGCGTTTTTTATAATTTGCATTTATCTCCGGTGATTTCGTCTCTATTGCATTAACTAAATTATCCATCTCATCAAGCTTTTCAATAAGATCTATCTTTAGTAATTCACCTTCTCTGCTTCTTGTATCTATAAACATTTCGCAAGCTGATACGATTGCTTTCTCCATTAGCTTCCAGAGCTCTTCTTCGTCAGCCTCGCAATCTTTCATAGACAATACATCTGGACATTTTATTAAATCTGATACCTTAATATCATTTTCAATATTAAGCGACTGGCTAATAAGTTCAAAATTCTTTATATATTCTTTTGCAAGCGATTCATTATACTTAAGATTTACATCTGTTCCAGATAAATCTTCATAAGTAACATATAAATCAATCTTACCTCTAATCACATAATTTTTCAGAAACTCTCTTACATTTGACTCAAAACGATTCAGCTTTTTAGGTGCTTTAATGTTTATATCAAAATACTTGTGATTAACAGATTTTATTTCAATTGTGAGTTTTTGGTTATTTTCAACTATTTCTGCACAACCAAAGCCTGTCATACTTCTTACCATTTGTTTAACTACCTTTCATATTACCTAATACGAGTGCATTTAGGCTATTGTCAATTATAGAACATTTACCCAATCACGTCAACAAATAAAAATATTTATTACATATAATTAATATTTTTTTGTTTCCTTTTTTCGACAAATACATACTATATATAGAAGATAATTTTATGGGAGTACTTATTTACAAAGTAACCCCAAGGAGGTCTTATGTATATAGTAATAGGAATTATAGTATTTATCTCTATATTTTTTATGATTCTTTTTCCACTTAGAAGAAGATTCATAATTCGTCGCATTAATTCAATGACTCTAGCTGAAAAAGTGCGGCTTATAAACAGCTTAATTAATCCTTTAGGTTATACCTACAATGCAAAATGTGATTTTTTTAGCAGTACAATAGATGCTTGGCAACGTGCATATGGATATTCATCAGCTTATGACAAACTTGCTCCTTTTTTTAATATGATATTTGAAAATTTACCTGTTTATTTTAACTATGATGACCGTACATGGCTTATTGAATTATGGAAAGGTCAGTATGGTATAAATACAGGTTCTGAGCTTGGAATCTATAATATTGACAGAATAGTACCACCAGGAAAATATCAATGTACTCACTTTAAAGTTGTATCTAATAATGAAATGCTAGATACTTGCACTTATTTAATACGAAGAAAAAATAGACATCAATTTGCTTGCAATTGTGAAAAGCATTGGTGGAATACAATGTTCAAAATGGGAATGTTTACAAGGCCATCAGAGCTTTCGTTATGTACTTCCATAACATTTCCAAACGCTACAATGATGAATGCTTTTATAGATGCTCTTTCAGAAATTGATTTTGAAGGTTCATACAAACAAGTATGCAATAACACTGTAAAAATCATTTTTAATAGACAAATAATTAGACGAAGTATTTTTTCACGTATTCAAAGGCGTTTTGTTTTATTTGTAAATAGATTTTATTGCTTTGTTTTTAACTTTTTCACAAGACCTTTTCATAGATCACTTGACAGGCTTTTATTCATATACTTTTATCTACCTTTTGCTTTTAGACGTACTGTTAATTTAATAAAATGTAAAAATGGAAAGAAATAAAAATTAAAAGGGGGTTTGTAAATTGGGATATTTAAGAAGAATAAATAATGCTTTTGATAATGTTCCCACACTAAACCTATATCCAAATTCAAGAATTGTTATAATAAGTGATTGTCACCGTGGAGTTGGCTCTGCAAACGATAATTTCTTAAAAAATCAAAATGAGTATTTTTCTGCTCTTGAATATTATTATAACAATGGTTTTACTTATGTTGAACTTGGAGACGGTGACGAACTTTGGGAAAATCGAAACTTAAATCAAATAAAAGAAATACACGGAAATGTATTTTGGCTCTTATCTTTGTTTTATAAACGTTCTGGGCTTTATATGATATATGGTAATCATGACATGGTAAAACGAAGAAAAAATTACGCATCTCAAACATTTTCAAATTATTTTTGTACTTCTACCCAATGCTACGAGCCCCTTTTTCCTAATATAAAATTTTATTCTGGATTAATTTTAAACGATGTTCGTACAAATCAAAATATATATTTAACACATGGACACCAAGCCGAACTACTAAACTCCACATTTTGGCGACTCTCTAGATTTCTTGTTCGTTATTTTTGGTCTCCTTTAGAAAGATTTGGTGTGTTAGATCCAACAAGCGCAGCAAAAAACAACCGTGTCAAATCTAATACTGAAAGACGCTTACGTCACTGGGCTTCTAAAAATAATAGCTTATTAATAACAGGGCATACTCATAGACCTATTCTAGAAGACGACATTTTGATAAATTCTGGCAGTTGTGTACACCCTCGTTGCATAACATGTATTGAAATAGTAAATC
Organism: Lachnospiraceae bacterium; assembly: GCA_031548165.1. GTDB lineage: Bacteria > Bacillota > Clostridia > Lachnospirales > Lachnospiraceae > CAG-303. The sequence continues at coordinate 4,847 of JAVBRI010000023.1, read as the reverse complement.
GTAAGGTTTTTTTAGTTAAATGGACTACTGACACAAGACCTGATAGAACACTTTTTATTACCCGAAAAGTTCTCTCTGGTCCTATATCTCTTGATTCACTTTATTCCTTGTAATATTTTCTTTGTTTTGTTATACTAAGATGAATTAATATTGAAAGGTAACAAAATAATTATGGCTTTAGATGGAATTATGATAGCCTCACTTGTTAGTGAGTTAAAAAGCAAACTAAACGGTGGAAGGCTTTTAAAAATAGCACAACCAGAAAACGATGAATTACAACTAACAATTAAAGTATTTAAGGATCAATACAAATTACTAATTTCAGCAGATGCTTCTCTTCCGCTTATTTACATAACAAATAGCAGCAAGATAAGCCCTCTGACTGCACCAAACTTTTGTATGATTCTTAGAAAACATTTAAATAATGCTAAAATCATTGACATTTATCAACCGGGACTCGAGCGAATCGTGAATTTCAAAATAGAGCATTATAATGATTTAGGCGATTTATGTGAAAAGCTTTTAATAGTAGAGCTTATGGGAAAACACAGTAATATTATATTTGCTGAACCAGACGGAAAGATAATTGATAGTATCAAGCATATTTCTGCAAATATGAGTTCTGTACGTGAAGTACTTCCAGGAAGAACCTATTTTATACCAGACACAATGTCAAAGATAGACCCTCTAACTATTGATTTAGAGGCTTTTATAAATCAAACTTCGTCTAAACCTATATCATGTTCAAAAGCAATTTACACTTCTTTTACTGGAATTAGTCCAATAGTTGCCGAGGAAATATGCTATAGATGTAACATAGACTCTGATATGCCTATTAATGTACTTTCTAAAGAAGATATTAATAAGCTTTATGATAGCTTTAGCAATATAATAAGTATCGTAAAAACAGATAATTACTCTCCTAGTATTATTATGAACCAAGATGTACCTAAGGAGTTTAATTCATTTCCACTTACAGTATATTCTGATTTAACTGCTAAACCTTATGATAGCGTTAGCTTACTTCTCGAGGAATTTTATAGTAAAAAAAATCTAGTTACAAGAATAAGGCAAAAATCTGTTGACCTTAGAAAGATTGTTAATACAGCTCTTGAGAAAGATTATAAAAAATATGAAATTCAACTTAAACAGTTAGAAGATACAACCAAGAAGGACAAGTATAAGATTTATGGTGAGTTATTAACTGCTTATGGATATAGTTGCAAAGAAGGCGCAAAAGAAGTAACTGTTTTAAATTACTACACTAACGAAGACATCACAATCCCTTTAGATTCAACTTTAACTGCTTTAGAAAATGCTCAAAAATACTTTGATAAGTATGGTAAGTTAAAAAGAACCTTTGAAGCTCTTTCGGAAATAATCAAAGAAACAAAGGCTGAATTAGACCATCTTGAATCACTTTCTAATTCACTTGATATTGCAGTAACTGAAGATGATTTAAAAGAAATCAAAGAAGAACTTATAGGTTCTGGATATATTCGTAGAAAAGCATCCGATAAAAAGGTTAAGTATCAAAGTAAGCCTTTCCACTATATCTCAAGCGATGGCTTTGACATGTTTGTAGGAAAAAATAATCTTCAAAATGAAGAACTCACTTTTAAAGTGGCAAATGGTTCCGACTGGTGGTTTCACAGTAAAACATTTCCGGGTTCACATGTCATAGTTAAAACAAATGGCAATGAATTACCTGATAAAACATTTGAAGAAGCTGCAAAACTTGCTGCTTATTATTCAAAAGGAAAAGAGCAAGAAAAAGTCGAAATTGACTATATAGAACGAAAACACGTCAAAAAAATAGCTGGTGCAAAGCCGGGCTTTGTTATTTATCACACCAACTACTCAATGGCAATCGAACCAAATATCGATGGAATTCGAATAGTTTAGAAAACAAGGCATTCACTTTACAAAAACAATATATAGCTTTCGCCATAAATTGATTTTTGTAAAGTGAACGCCTTTGTTCATTAATATGTTAGTAATTTATTATATAATTCTTCATATCTTTGTGCTGAAGTAGTCCATGAGAAATCTTTTTCCATCCCTCTGTCTACCATCTTATTCCACTCACGCTTTTTGCTATAATATATATGTTTTGCATATCTTATGGTATCAAGCATTTCATGTGCATTATAATTCTTAAATGAGAAACCTGTTCCCTTTGATTCAAATTCATTAAAAGGTTCAACTGTATCTTTTAGTCCGCCTGTTTCTCTTACAATAGGAACTGTTCCATATCTAAGACTCATTAACTGACTCAAACCACATGGCTCAAATAATGAAGGCATTAAGAATGCATCACAAGCTGCATAAATCTTATGTGACATAGCTTCTGAATAGTAAATATTAGCAGATACTCTATCACCATATTTCCAATCGTAATGTCTAAACATATTCTCATACTTTTCATCACCAGTTCCAAGTATTATAAACTGAACATCTTCAGTACAAATCTCATCCATAACACACTCAATAAGATCTAATCCCTTTTGATCTGTCAATCTTGATACAAGACCAATCGTGAACTTCTTTTCTGCCACTTCAAGGCCTAACTCTTTTTGAAGTGCTTTCTTATTCTTTGACTTTTCTTTTCTAAATGTATCTACATTATAGTGATGTGTCAAAAATTCGTCTGTCTCTGGATTATATTCATCATAGTCAATGCCATTTACTATACCGCATAAAGAGTCTCGTCTTGCAAACATCAATCCTTCAAGACCTTCACCATAAAATGATGTCTTAATCTCCTCGGCATATGTATCACTTACTGTAGTAACATAATCTGCATATACGATACCACCTTTTAAGTAATTACCATCTTTTCCATGTTTCAGCTTATCAACTGTGAAATAATAACTTGAAAGTCCTGCTATATCCATCATAGTCTTAGCATCCCAAATACCTTGAAATTTAAGGTTATGTATTGTCATAATAGTCTTAATTCCCTTGTAAAAATCGCCTTGTGAAAAAGAATCTTTCAAATATACAGGAATCAAGCCTGTTTGCCAATCATGACAGTGTATTATGTCTGGTCTAAAGTCTATTACTGGCAATACCGAAAGTGCTGCTCTTGAGAAAAATGCAAATTTTTCAAGATCATAACCAATCTCACCATAAGGCTTTGCTCCATTAAAATAGTATTCATTGTCAATTAAATAGATTGTAACACCATCATAAACTGTTCTAAATATACCCACATATTGACTTCTCCATGAAAGATCCATGTAAAAGTTTCCTATAAATTCCACATCCTGTAAAAATTTTTCATTTATACATTTATACTTTGGGATTATAACTCTACAATCAAATTCTTCCTTGTTAAAACTCTTTGGTAGAGACCCAACTACATCAGCCAATCCTCCCGTCTTAATAAAAGGTACTGATTCTGATGCAACAAAAAGAATATTCTTCATTATATTTCCTCCACTTTATTTTAGTTAGATAATTTTATATATTGATTGGTTCAATTCTACCACAACATTACCATAATTGAAAGTGGGTTTTTGTTATATGATGTTAATTAATTTTATACTCTAAGCGAATTTTGTCAGCTATAAGCGCAATAAATTCTGAATTAGTAGGTTTTCCTTTTCCTGTATTAATTGTATAACCAAATAATTCCTCTATTGTATCCATTTTCCCTCTACTCCAAGCAACTTCTATTGCATGTCTTATAGCTCTTTCTACACGACTTGATGTAGTATTATTTTTCTTTGCTATACTTGGATATAATATCTTTGTAATGGAATTAAGCATATCCATATCATTAACACTCATCATTATAGCATCTCTTAAATATTGGTATCCTTTAATATGTGCTGGAACACCTACTTCATGTATTATATTAGTTACATCGCCTTCAAGGTTTCTCTCTATAAAATCGACTTTTGTTTCATTTGCATTTACTTTTCTTGTATCATGCAACTTTTTTATCGCAGTATTCTTTATGCTCTTAATTCTATTAAGAACAATTTCATTATCAAATGGTTTCATAATGTAATAATTTGCTCCCATATTAAATGCATCATCAGTAATTGCCTCCTGACCTATTGCACTCATAACAACAAATGCTGGAAGTTTTGTAAGTGAAGGATCTTTATTTACTTTATCCATAACTGTAAGCCCGTCAAGTTTTGGCATAATAATGTCTAATAATACAACATCTGGCTTTTCTCTCTTTATAATGTCATAAGCCTCCTCGCCATTTTTTGCCTTTCCTACTACCTTTATGCTCGCATCTTTGCTTAGTAATTCGTCAAGAACATTTACAATTCTTTCGTTATCGTCTGCAATTGCTACGTTTACTACATTTTCCATCTTTTCTTGATATCCTTTCTTTTCGCTTTTTCTAAAATTATGTCGTTTTCCAACGAATTGAATTCTATAATGTTAATACATATTTGGAGTAAATGTAGGGTAAATTCTTTGTAAAAAATCTTCGTCCGGCGACGAAGATTGCAAGAAGCCCATATTCGTTGCGATAGCACAACAAATATGGGCTTCTTGATTGGTGCGACTTTATTTTTTTCGCTTTTGAGGAGTAATATATTAAGAAACATATTTCTAAAAAAAGCAACTGGTTTTGTATGAACGACATGTTTTAACTTTTCTATATTAAAAATATTGAATGGCTTTATTTACTTTTTTAGGTTAGTATTTAAACTAAAATCCGCTTTTTTAGATTAAGGTCCATTGTGAATGAAGAAAATTAAAAAAGTGGATGTTTTTTTGTTTAAAAAGGTGTATAATTATTATAAATCCGTGGAAATTACAGTAAAAAGGGTATGCTAATAGCAAGGTCGGTTTTTCATTGTTTTTTCTCAAAGAAA
>JAVBRI010000055.1:0-3102 GCA_031548165.1 Lachnospiraceae bacterium | reverse complement strand
CCGTATCCAGAAAGAATTATGGTATAGAAAAAGCAAATCAGATTTTAAATCTTATAAAAGAAAATGGTGACACTACATTACAGTTTCAAGAAGTAAGGGATCTAACAATACAATCAACCGTAAGACAGATACGTCAATCCATAGATGAAATGCAAGAAATAGAACATCACCTAGCAAAGTTTTTCGAGCAGTTTAACTGTCCACTAACAAGTATGAATGGTATTGATGTAGTAACAGCAAGCAATATACTTTCTTGCATTGGTGACATTACTAAATTTCCTACCTCTGCAAAACTAGCACGTTACGCAGGTATTGCCCCAGTGTCTTATTCATCAGGTAAACACGACCTTCAATTTGCCAATCAACGAGGTAATCGGGAACTAAACTCTATACTTTATAACCTTGCAGTAAGGCTAACCTCCCCAGTCAGTGGACAAAATAAGGTCATTAATCCATTTTTCTATGAGTATTACCACAGAAAACTATCAGAGGGCAAGACCAAACGACAAGCCTTAAAATGCGTACAACGTAGACTAATAAACATAATATGGTCAATGCTTACTTATGGAGAGGACTACATAAATCCACCTATGTGTAATGTTACAAAAGAAGGTAAATAATAACAATTAATACTTCCATTTTCCGTAGCATACGATTATAATTATAGGTATTAATGTAGGACTAACTATAACTAATCCATCACCCAACCTTGACGTAGAGGACTTATTAGGGACTACGTCACTGATATGGACATTCTTGTGCACAACACTAACTGTAAGACTGATGCGAAGGTTGCTAGTGATGCGAAGGAATCAAAAACTTTATATAGAGGGGACAAAGCAAGTGCAACTCCAGAAGATGTATTTAATAATGGCTTTAAGCCAAAAGGAGCTCATAATGATGCATTGCTACATACAACAGGTAATACAAATGCTGGAAATTTCATCTCAACCTCAAGTGACATAGGAATTGCAACAGATTTTGCTGGAAAAAATGGGTATGTTTATGTTATTAAAACAGATAACTATGTTGATATTAATAGTACTTTTGGTTTGAATGCAAATTTTCCAGAGCAAATGGAATTTGCTATATCAGGAGGTATAAAACCATCTGAAATTCTTGGTGCTTATAAAAAACAAGCAGGACAAATTATAGGAGATTTAATACTAAATCCAAATTTCGGAGGTAATTAGATAATGGAAGAATATATTGTTGATTGTGTAAAAGATAATGAAATACAAGATGCGATTATACAGGCAAATGAAGAATTTGGTGATGGTGTAAAAGTGGCTTTATTACTTAATGATTTAAAAATATCAAAAGAGGCTGATAATTTTTTTGAAGCTTTAATTGAAATAAGAAAAGAGTTAGAGGAAAAAGATATTAAATTACTTTGCAAGGGATGTTGTTTAAATGTATACCCATCTGCTATGTTACTTAATATGGGATCAGGAATAAAAGCATATGAGTTAACCCTTAATGAACAAGCAAAAATGAGTTCTCTGGTAAATATTTTTGAATCTTGTGAACTAGAAGAATACGCATCAATAAGTGAGCAATATAATTTTTTTAATAAATGGTGTAGTAGTAAAAAGGAGAAATGATGACTATATATTTTTATAAAGTTAATGATGAATATGGATGTTTTTCAAATTTTGCACACTATGAATTTGAATTAGATGGAAAAAGATGGATGACAAGTGAACATTATTTTCAAGCACAAAAGTTTTATAATACTAAATATGAAGAAATAATTCGTTTGTTAGATAATCCAATGAAAGCTGCAACAATGGGAAGAAATCATGATTTGCCGTTGAGGGATGATTGGGAGCAAATAAAAGATGAAATCATGAAAAAAGCAGTATATGCTAAATTTAGTCAGAATAATGATATTAAAAATATTTTATTATCTACCAATGATAATATACTTATCGAAAAGACATCAAATGATTATTATTGGGGGTGTGGTACTAAGGGTACTGGTAAAAATAAATTAGGTATTATTCTTATGAAAGTAAGAAAAGAGTTACAATAATAATTATATATGTGTGTATGTATAATAAGCACCTAACAAAACATATTAAAACATAACAACATCGTCTGCTTACCAACGAACCATTAGCAGATGGTGTTGTTTATTTTATTACACAAATCTCATATCAATACTCATTTATGATTACAGACACTAGACCTGTATCTGAACATCGCTCATCTGCATTATGAACCAAAACAATTCCTACAACTTCTAACTTCCCCTAAGCCTGTCTTACCAACGGCATGAATGAATCGAACAACGCAAGCCTGTTAATTACCATACAGTAAGAGCATGATTGCTCTGACTGTTCTTTCTTATTGAACAAAACCATGCTTAGGAAAATATCTAGATAAGTTTGAAACGAAAGAAATGCCCTTTTTTGCTGAAAGCATAGCCGCAGCGAATAACTGCCTTATATAAAAATTGTCACACTGACTGATTAAGTGAGGACATGAGTTATCGGAAAAAGTCTTTTCTTTTTAATCACAATTATAATATTTCTCTTTCCGATAACTCGCTACACACTTTATCAGTCAGTGTTGATAAAGTAACATAATAAGGTAGTTATTCGCTACTGGCTATAGTTTCAAGCAAATTGGGCATTTTCTTTCTTAATATAATAACTTATAGGATATTTTCCCAAGCATGGTTTTGTCAGCCTAGAAAGAACTAGTCAGAGTAATCAATGCCTTAGCTGTATGAGCCTAACAGAGATTGCGAGTTCGATTCATTCGCATGGTTGGTAAGACAGGCTTAGGGGAAGTAGTAGCTATAGGAATTGTTTGGTTACATATGCAGGTAGTATGATGTTCAGATACAGGTCTAGTGTCTGTAACTATAATTGAGTATTGATATGAGATTTGTTGTAATAAAATAAACAACACCGCCTGCTAATGGTTCGTTGGTAAGCAGACGATGTTGTTATATTTTAATGTGTTTTGTTAGTGGTTATTATACATACACACATATATAATTATTATTGTAACTCTTTTCTTACTTTCATAAGAATAATACCTAATTTATTTTTACCAGTACCCTTAGTACCACACCCCCAATAATAATCATTT
>JAVBRI010000022.1:0-84120 GCA_031548165.1 Lachnospiraceae bacterium | reverse complement strand
TTTAGAAAAAGTCTTATTATGTTGCGATATATAATATCAAAAAGAAAAAAGTTAAAACTAAAGTAGCTCGCAATTTGCGAGCTACTTTAGTTTTATTTCAATATTACCATCACAGGTACATTTATAGTTTATATCAAGTTCTTCTAATACCTCATACATTTTCTTTTCTAGAAAATCTTCACTTTGAACTGTGAATATTACAAGCTCAGGCTCTGCCTCGTTCAGCACTTCTTTTAAGATTTTATAATAATCTCCATGATGTGGTAGTTTTATTACATCATACTTTTTTACACCATACGTATCAAGAAATTCCTGCGTTCTTTCTTTTAGAGCATCTCCCATAAGAAGTATCTTTTTTCCACCTAATTCCACATCTAGAATAAGAGAGTAATTATTCTCATTCTCATATTCTTGTTTTTGTGGTGCAGAAATCAATATACTTCCACTTTTACAAGATATCTTTGAATCCTTGGTCACTCTTTGTACTGTTATATTTTTTCTTTTTGCAGCATCTAACATATCTGCAAACTGTTTTGAGTCTGTTTCATAATTAGGAATTATCAACTGCCCTATCTCATAGTTTTCAATAAGCATTGCAGCACTACCAATATGGTCCTTATCTAAATGACTACATATAATGTAGTCAATTTTTTTTATTCCCATACTGTCTAATTCTTCACTAATCATATTATAGTCATCATCGTCTGCGGTATCATTTATTATCACTAGGCCTTCTGTTTTAATTATAATACAGTCTGATTTACCTGTGTCTAATACTTTTAATACATTTTCATCGTTAATTTCACTCTCTTTTTCCGTGCTAAAAGATAGAAATACAATAAACATAAATATTAGAACAACTAATGCTCCTACTACAACTCCTGATTTTTGATATATATTTTTTTCCTTCAACCTGTTTTCCTTTACTAATTTTTTATTAATAGGTTTTTATTAATAGGTTTTTTATTAATAATATTAATAGATTTTTTTCAAATCCATGTTGCAATAGAAAAATTCTAATATTTTATTATAAGTTTCTCCATTATTTCCCATGGTATTTGCTCCATTTTGACTTAGACCAACTCCATGGCCATATCCACCACCTATGATACTGTATCCTGTCAAAGTACCATCTTCTGCTATTGGATCAAATACTGCAAATGCACTAGGAAGCATTCCAAAACTATTGTTTTCTGAACCATCATTTCTCACATAACTACTTGATACAGGATAGAACAACTTTCTAATATAGCTTTCTGTATAAACTTTTACAGTTGCTCCTGTTCCATATATAATAATATAATCAAGAACTCCTCCTGTTCCTCTGCTTCCTGCCTCGATTTTTTTAACATCACCAACACTAGATATCGAAGTAGAAACCCATTCACCTGACTGATTTAGTGTAAGAACTTTTTCACTTGCACCATTATAAAGGCTTCCTATTACACTGTTTACAGTTGTTGTTATATCCGAAAGTGTCATTTTTATTGACCAACGATACCATGGATATGAGCTATCAAATGTACTAAATTGATTTCTTATAAATGTATCAAAGTTACTCTCAATAGATAAATCAATACCCGGATCTTCATTTGAAAGAAGTCTTCCTTTAATATAGTTTAGGCCACTTCCACCCCATACAGTTGCATCTGCTCCACTTCCACAAGAGGTTGAATAGAAAAATGCTGTAATCACTTCTTCGCCACACATCATAACTTCTCCATACGTTGCGTCTACGGCTTCTGTAGTTGTCGCTCTTTCTTCTGACTTATTATATACTTGGAATGATGTGCTATCATCTACATGTGCACCCAATGCACTGTATGCATTTCCTAAAAGCTGTTTATATGCATAGCTTCTTGCACAAATAGCTTGAGCCTTTAGGGCTTCTCCATTATAAGTATAAGGCATTTCACTTGGTACTACCTCATACAGATATTGTTCCATTGGAAGTTCATTTATTACTACTAACTGTCCATCAACTACTGATACTTCTATACTTCCTCTATATGATGGCTTTCCATACCCTCTTTCTATCGACTCTACTTTAACCCTGCCATTTATATTTTGAGGTGTTATCTTTATTCTTCCATGTGCTAAATATGGGCTATTCACGTCAAAGCTTAAAATCGTCCCTGCCGGTATAACCTCAAGTGTTGTTCCGTATGATATTTCACATGATACGTCAGATGATAGTACTACATTTGAATGCAATATTTCACTAAACCCTGTCGTTTTTAAAAGCACGCGTATATTTTTTTCATTCATATATCTATCTATTACTACTGCACAAATTTTATTTTCATTTACAATAAACTTCTGAATATCATATCCAACTACTACGTCTTTTATATTCTTCATTTGTAAATTTCCATATGTTTTGTATACTCTATAGTTATCATCAAGTTCGTAGAATCCTTGCCCCTCAATTTCTATACCTGCATTGCTTGAAGTAAGTACCTTTCCAGATACTGCACTTCCTTTTACTGTATAATCCTTTATTTTTCTATTTTTTAGATTTATATCTGCTACAACACTGCTATAAGTAACCATTTTATCATCAATTTCAAACTCTCTTACTGCGCCATCTATATAAGTCTTTAATTTCCCATTTTCTATGCTGATAACCCATACGTTATTATAAGAAATCTCTGTACTTATAACATCTATTACACAAAGTATTTCTCTTTCCTTTACTAACACTGATACTTTTTTATCAATATAATAATCCATAGATAACCCAGTAAATAAATATGTACCTTCTGTAGTTACAGTATTCCAAGAAGGTAGTGTTGGTGCATTTGAAACAGTTGCTACTATATTCATTTCCACCTTCGATATAGTATTTTTATTATCTAATAATGCTACCAATTTCCCATATATTTCATTCCACTCTGAATTTATTATTGCCTTTGATGCTTTATTATTCTTTACATAGGACAATAACTCTTTGTCCACTACTCCCATATTAGTAAAAAGCTCTTCCAAGTCATTATATGTAAACGATTCTATTGCTGATTTGTCAGTTGCCTTAATATCTTTTTCTAAAAAATATGTATCACTATACATCATGTTCATGTACTGAACATACCATTTATCTGAACTTCCATTAAAATAGTCTTTATCCAATGCTTTGATTTCATCTGGGGTATGAAATATTAAAGATATGCTTCTTGCTACTTGTCCTGTTGTCACCACGTTTTGATTAGGGTTTTCCTCCTTTTGGGATGTACAACGATAAATAAGCATCGCTATTATGATTGCTAGACATATAAAAATTAGAATAACACTTTTTCTGTTCTTCATTGTTCCTTCACTTTATACCCTTCTTTACTACTTTTTTACTTAAAAAAGCAGCATTACTATGCTGCTTTTAATATCATATGTACCCCAAAATGCCGATTCTTGATATTTTGAGTCCTAGCCGAAACTAGGTGGGCAACCGCATTTGGTTCTCTGCCTTCCACTTATAGAGGCTTGACATCCTACCAAAAATATAGGAATCCCGTTTAAACAAATGTAGGTTCAAAATAATCAAGAGTTGTCGAACATTCCAGGAAAACACATCACCTTTTCTATACTCATAGTATACTCTATTTTTATGTATTAATCAAGATTTTTATTCTAAATATTTTACTTTTTTCAATAATTATTGGCTTAAAGTTTGTTCATCATTTACTTTAACATAATTTGGCATAATATCATATAAAAACCAACTGTCATCTGACAGTACCACTACCAAATTTAAAATCATCTTTATACCAGAATATTTATTTCCTGCAAAATCATGAACTAAATAGTATTGATATGAAAATAACATGATTTTTTCTGATATTTGTGTTTCCGATAATATTGTTTCACCTACACTTTTTGAACCAAAATTTTCTATTTCTTGCTCATTTCCTTTTATTTTATATTTACTTTTATAATCAGCCAAAAGAATATCTTTGATTTCTGAACGTAACTCGCTTAAATATGTTTCAAATACTTTGTGCTCCACCATTTGACTGTCTGGTGTAAAACGAGATAAAATAGAATAAGCATAATCTGTACTTCTCTTATTAAATTCATTATTATCGTCACCAATAATAACGCTTTCAACAAACTTCTTCATTAAGTCTTTAGGCGTTTTTTTATATGGATTTTTAATAATGTTTACAAAAGATGAAATACTTATACCTAACGTCATTAGACATACAATAGGTGCACAAAATGCTGTACCAGATACAATTAAATAAGCTATACCTCTATCTTCAAAATTATTTGTTAACCAAATAGAACCTATGCTCATAACAAGACAAAATATACTTATAACAATAAATAATATACCATCTTTAATATATTTGTCTTTTTCGATTTTTAAAATAGGTTTTTTCAATAGCAAAATTGACTCGAGGTTTTTATACTCACCCTCATCTGGTATGCGTCCGTTAAAGTTTATGGTTGTAATGTTCATATTTTTTCCTCCTGTATTATTATAATAATTTAATTATAACATTGTTTAAAACAAAACAGGTGTGCAGGTAGCACACCTGTTTTATCAAATCATACTATAATTCCTTGGGTAATACTATTATAAATTCACTTCCCTTATTTACTTCACTATCCACATCTATTGTTCCTCCACATAACTGCACTATCCTTTTAGTTATTGAAAGTCCAAGACCATTACCTGTCTTTGAATGTGATAAGTCACCTTGATAAAACTTGTCAAAAATGTGTTCTTTAGTCTGTTCATCCATTCCTGAACCATTATCCTTAATGCTAAAACGTATTTTTCCATTCCAAATAAAAAGTCTTACATCAATCCTTCCATTACCATTTGAAAACTTTATTGCATTATCTAGTAAGTTCAGCCAGATTTGCTGTGTCAAATCTTCATTTCCGTTAAATATAATTTCATACATTTCCACATTCATTTCAATGTTTTTAGCAGACCACTTAGGCTCTGTCATCAAAATTGCCCTGCGTATTTGCTCATCGAGTCGAAAAGGTTCTTTTTCAGTAATTATCTCAATATTTTCATACTTAACAAGATTTAATACATTTGTAGATAACTGTGCAAGACGTTCTGATTCAGTAATAATAATATCAAGATATTCTTCCTTTTCTGCTTCACTTAAATTACCTTTTTTAAGAAGTTTTGCAAACCCTCTGACCGAGACAATTGGTGTTTTAAATTCATGAGAAAAACAATTTATAAAATCACTTCTTAATGTTTCAATACTAGAAAGCTCCTGAGTCATTTTATTAAAACTATTTGATAATTCTTCTAATTCTCTAACTCCTTCAATATCAACCTTTACGCTAAAATCCCCCTTAGCAACCTTATGTGTAGCTTCTATAACCTTACGTATCGGTTTTAACGCCGTTTTACTAAAAAAAGCAGTAAGTGCAGTTCCAAGTAAAACACAAATAAATAATACCCCTAAAATCGAAAAGAAAGGTGGCTTACCCATGCCTTTAAACATACCGAAATAATGCATAATAACCATAAATATGCTTTCAATTAAAAATACCACCATCATAACACCAAACACAAATAAAACTAAATTTATTGTAAGATTATATTGTCTTTTTTTCGCTCTTTTACTCAATTTTCCACCTATCTGCGCGCTTCGTGCGCACTCAAATCAATAGTTGAACATTCTTTTTTGTTCAACATTTTTACCCCCTTATAACCTAATCCTCGTACTGTTATTATCTCAAATTCCTGCCAATTGTAAAACTTTTCACGTAATCTATTTATATGGACATTTAGAGTATGGTCGCTTGTATCAGTTTCCATTCCCCAAATTTCATCCATTAATTGCATTCTAGTAAAAATAGTATCTGGATAGGATAATAATTTAAAAAGAAGTTGAAATTCTTTTTGTGGCAATGTAATAGATTCTAAGCCACGCTTAACTGTTAATGAATCATAATCAAGTATTACCGAACCAATAGCAATTTTACGTTCGTTTGCAATTTGAGAACGACGTAATAAAGCCTTTATACGAAGCACCATTTCCTCTTCGTCTACTGGTTTTGTCATATAATCATCTGTACCTACAAGAAAACCTTGATGCTTGTCCTTTTGTTCTTGCTTTGCAGTTACCATTAGTATAGGAAGAGTCTTCCATGTTAAACGAAGCTGCCTTGTTAATTCATAACCATCCATATTGGGCATCATTAAATCAAGAATGACTAAATCTACATGCTCAACATCCATTATATCAAGTGCTATAATTCCATCCTCCGCTTGTAATGTCTCAAAGCCATTTTGACGAAGCACGGCACACATAAGTTTTCTTGTGTTTAAATCATCTTCTACTACCAATACTCTAAACATATAAAACTCCCCTTTCTATTTTTATACATTGTACCACATAATTATCAACTGAACATAAACAAAATTTTAGATTTTGTTGAGGTTGAATTGACATTTATCTGCTAAACTTAATTTGAAAAGGAGGTATACATTTTATGTTAAAACTTACACTTAATAATATTGGTAAAACATATAAAAACACTGAGAGCGTTGTTGCTTTAAAGGATGTTTCTCTTTCATTTCGTAAAAATGAATTTGTATCTATTCTAGGACCAAGTGGCTGCGGTAAAACTACTATGCTTAATATCATAGGAGGTTTAGATCAGTATGATAGTGGAGACCTTATTATAAATGGTCTATCCACTAAAAAATTCAAAGCTGCTGATTGGGATGCTTATCGTAACCGTTCCATTGGCTTTGTATTTCAAAGTTATAATTTGATTAGTCATCAGACCGTTTTACAAAATGTTGAAATTGCACTTACATTGTCAGGGGTATCTGCTACCGAAAGAAGGCGTCGTGCTAAACAAGCGTTATGTGATGTAGGACTTGAAGACAAAATTCGCAAAAGGCCAAACCAACTTTCAGGTGGTCAAATGCAGCGTGTTGCTATTGCAAGAGCTTTAGTTAATGATCCAGATATTATCCTTGCTGATGAGCCAACAGGTGCTCTTGATAGTCACACAAGCATACAGGTTATGGAAATTCTTAAGAAAATTGCAAAAACTCGCCTTGTTATTATGGTTACACATAATGGTGATTTGGCAGAAGAATATTCTAGCCGTATTGTACGACTCCTAGATGGAGAGATTCAATCAGATAGTAATCCTCCTATAGAAGATGAGAATGACGAAATCATTACTACTGATAATAACAAGAAATTTAAAAAAACATCTATGTCTTTAAAAACTGCAACAGGACTTTCCTTTAAAAACCTTCTTACAAAAAAGGGACGAACAATTACAACATCTATTGCAGGAAGTATAGGAATTATCGGTGTTGCACTAGTACTTGCACTTTCAAGTGGATTATCTTCATATATGGACGTTATGCAAACTGATAGTCTTTCAGGATTTCCTATTACAATCAGCCAAACTTCGCAAAGCTTTGATATGATGTCACGAAATCCTTTAAATTCAAACAGCGACTCTACTTATACTGAATTTCCTGAAGGTGATACAATTTATAGATATAATCGTGAAGAAAATCAACAAATGCACACAAATATTCTTACGGATGATTATATAGCTTATATCGAAAATATGGAAACTGCATTGCCAAATACAATTAACACTATTTCATATAAACATGGTGTCACTATGAATCTATTTACACAAACTGATGAAGCTGTAATTAAGTATGAAGGAACTTCTGGAAGAGGCTCTTCTTACTGGCAAGAAATGCCTGATAATAATGATTTTATTCTATCCCTATATGATTTAATAGGTGATAACAGCAGACTACCAAGTAATAAAAACGAAATAGTTATTGTTGTTGATGAGTACAATCGACTCCCTGAAAACTTTTTTATAAAGCTTGGAATCACATCCGAGGATAAGGATTATACTATAAATGATTTTATAGGAAAAACACTTCTTAAAGTCGTTACAAATGATGATTATTATACACAAAATGGAGAAATTTTCACAACAGCTAATGCTAGTGTTTATGAAGCTCTTTATAATAATGAAGATAGTATTTCTCTAACTGTAGTAGGTATACTTCGTATTAAAGAAGATGCTGCAAGTAGTTACTTTTCAGAAGGCTTTGTCTACACTACAGACTTAACCGAATATATTATTGACAATGCAAAAAATTCTATAATAGCTAAAACTCAAGCAAATTCAGATACTAATGTATTAACTGGAACTTCATTTGTAAATGACGATGAAAAAAAATCAATTCTTCTAAGCCTAGGTGCTGACACAACACCTACAGGAATAAATATTTATCCAGTAGGTTTTAATGCAAAAGATAGCATCAAGGAATATTTAGATGATTACAATACTGATAAATCAGATGAATACAAAGTGGTATATTCTGATATGGCAGATAGCATTTCTGAAATGACTGGAACACTTTTAAGTACTGTGTCATATGTTTTAATTGGTTTTGCTGCAATATCGCTACTCGTATCTACCATAATGATTGGTATTATAACTTATGTTTCTGTAATAGAACGTACGAAAGAAATTGGTATTCTTCGTAGTGTTGGAGCTAGAAAAAAAGATATTTCTCGCTTATTTAATGCTGAAACCCTTATTATCGGTTTTACCGCTGGCTCAATTGGTATCATCATATCCTATTTGCTTACAATTCCAATTAATGCAGTTATACTTAACCTCACAAGTATTTCAGGTATTGCTTCACTTCAACCTCTTCACGCAGTATTTCTTATTTGTGGAAGCATGATTCTTACTTTAATTGCTGGATTCTTTCCTTCTAGAATGGCAGCTAAAAAAGACCCTGTGGAAGCACTTAGAACCGACTAAAAAAATAGTTCGCCCCAAGGCGAACTATGCAAGAATACCATGTTTGTTGCGATAGCACAACAAACATGGTATTCTTGATTGGTATGACTGTATTTTCTTCGCTTTTGAGGGGTATTATTATAATCATTTTTCCCCACAATACAACTACTTTTGTATGAACTACTCAATTTTAGATAATGTACTCGTTGTAAAGTTCCTCTGCCAAGTATTCATCACTTCTGCAGTGTATGTCTGAAACGCCTTCTTTCATTAATTGATAAACAACAGAACTGTAGAAAAAGCCCAGTGCCTCATCAATTGTAACTTCTGCATTATTCGCAAATAATTGAATAATTCTAGCATATTTTTTTTGCAATAAAATAGGATTAGCATTCATACTTGCTCACTCCCTTCAAAATGCAAATACTTATCTATAATTTCTTGCTTTCGAAAACAAACTTGCATATTAGGTTTTTCATAACGTAAGCGACTAATAGCTTCTACTTT
This sequence comes from Lachnospiraceae bacterium, assembly GCA_031548165.1. Taxonomy (GTDB): domain Bacteria; phylum Bacillota; class Clostridia; order Lachnospirales; family Lachnospiraceae; genus CAG-303. Next base: position 74,832 of record JAVBRI010000022.1, on the reverse strand, counting down.
ATCTATCAAATTATCAAAAAACAACTCTATTGTATTAAAAACCTTATCATTTGCAACACCGCCAATAACAACATCATAATCTGTATTGTCTTTACCACTTCTGCATAAAATAATAAAATCCAACCATTCTTCTGAATATGAATCAAATCTAAGAATATTTATTTCATTAAAAATTTCATCATCAAATGTATATTTTGATAATATTCCTGTCTTCCCTCTACGTTTAAATCTACTACACCATTTTATTGCCTGTTCAAAAATAGGTGTTGTATAAAATCCTCGTCCAAAATCTAAATTTGCACGTGAATATTTTAATTCAGGTTTGTCTACTGCTAAATACGAACCATGATATAAAATCATATAGTGATACCTTCCTCTTCTATTACCTTGATTATATCTTCAACAATATATTCTTTACTCTGCGTATGCAAAACTTCATATTCTGGAATAATATATTCATTTAAAATGTTACTCTTAGATGTTAAGGCAAGATAAGTATCTTCTGCATTTACTCCTAGCTTTTGCGCTATACTTTCAATGCAAAATATTGCAAACTCTAACTCTTTTGGTGTTTTAATTATTCCACCTTTTATTTGCTTCATTACCTTATTCCTCCCATCTGTTCATATACTATATCTTAATATCTTTACAGCTAATCGTCAATACATTTCTATCTTCCTCACGTCTATATTCCACTGAATCCATAATATTTTTGACCATAAAAATTCCAAGCCCACCTATTTCTCGTTCTTCGGCAGACAATGTAACATCTGGCGTACTTAAGGAAAGTGGGTCATAAGCTATGCCCCTATCCTCAAACTCTATTGTAATAGCATCATCCATCAAAATTCTTATTGTCAAGTCACCAACCTTAGGATTATAAGCATAATGAGCAACATTAGAAAATATCTCATCAACCGCAATGCTGATTTTATGCTGTACTTTTGCTGTACAACCTTGAAGATTTGTACTGATAAAATCTTGAACTATATCCATATTTTCTATTTTTGCTTCTATAATAAGTTCTTGCATTATAATTACACCTCCTATAGAGTCACTGTCAGATTGTTTATTCCAAAAGTACGTCGGTAATCTATATCTCTAGCAGTATCATGAACCATTTTTATACCTAACTTATCATCAAGTGCAAGCATATCATCAATAGTATAATTACCATCTTCTTTTTTACTTAAATAATAATAGTCTAGTGGATTAAAATCAAGTCCTCCGTTACGTATTCTTAAAATTACTTCATCTTCATATACAACAACTCTAGTATTCATAAAACCATCTTTTTCGGTAAGGCTATTAGCTGCTATAAGTGAAAGCATCTCTTCAACAGCTAGAGATATCAATATTGAACGTGAGGGAATGAGACAATTTTCATGGCAAAAAGCATCTACTTCACTTGCACAACGCACAATATCATTAGTATCTGCATTACATGAAAAGGACATAAACTTGCCTTTTAGCACATATTCGTTATCTACCAGCCAAACCTTACTAAGATTTGGATTCATTTTGGAACGAATTAATCCATAAACCAATGCAACCAATATTGTCACTACCTCACATACCCAGAAGGAATGCCATACACCATTAATTCCAAATGCTGACGACAATATATAAACAGTTGGCACTAAGAATCCACCCATTTTACCTACATTAAGTACATTAGATATAACTACATTACCAAAAGCATTATGAACATTTATAAAACTATTACTAATCATAGCAAGTGGTATTTTAAGTACACAAATCATAATCAATGGAACTGCATACTTAAGTGATACTGCATCTCCTAAGCCAAATAGTATACAAATTGGCTTCGCTAACAAACAAATAATAATTCCTGTTGGAATAGTTGTTAATAAGCCCCTACGTAGTGACATTTTCAAAAGCTGATTTGAACTCTCCGAATCATGTTCACTTGTAAATACTCCTAATAATGGCGTTAATGCTTGTGAATTTGCTACAATAAGACATAAACACAATCCTTGAATAGGATTATAAGCACTATAGGCTGATAATGCAACCTCACCATATTCTCTGATAATAATAGCATTTACCAAAGGCATACTAATCAGAACAGCTATTTCGTCTGATGCAGCAGCAATTCCATTAATTATAGTTTGTCCTGTAAACTTAAAAAAAGCTATAACCTTAACCCGTACAAACTTAACGCTTTCACCTTTTGCAACTAGAGTATACGCCATTCCGAAAAAGGTCACTCCATTTCCAAATGCTACTGCCACTGCAAGTCCTTCTATCCCAAAATCCATATAGATAATCATCACTATGCTTACCACTATTGTAATGACTGGATTTAACATATTAAAAAAAACTATTTCTTTATTTAATCCATCTAATCTTAAAAATCCTGTTGTCAATATCGTACCTGCTGCAAAAATCCCTGTAGCAAGGGTAATAACTCCATAACGATATGCATTATCATACATTTGTGTAGGAACCATCATAAATTTTAAGAGAAATGGAAGCATCATAATAAAAATAACAGCAGACAATATGCAAAAAAGAAGAGTTGATACATAGGCAACTGTATAAGCTTCTTTTGCTTTTTTATGCTCTCCTTTTCCAATTAGCTTTGAACTAGTCAATACACCCCCTTGCCCAAACAAAGAACCTGATGCTACGAAAAGAAGATTAAGTGGATATATTAACCCTGCTGTAGCAAGGCTTGCCGTTCCAAGTTTATTTCCTACTATTAGTGTTCCTACAAAATTCCCTAAAAAACTGGTAAGTGTCGGAACAAATGCTGCCCAATATGCACCTCGATATATATATTTAAGTACTTGTGAATTATTTTTCAATTCATTCTCCTCCTTTGTAATGCAATGTCAGCATAGTAATATCATCTGCTTGTTCGGCACCCTCTGCAAATTTATCAATTTCACGTTTTATTGTTATTGTAAATTCTTTTAATGGTAAGCCTACATGTTGATTTACTGTTTCTAGTAAACGAGGATCACTAAATAACTGATTTTCATTATTAACCGCTTCTGTTACGCCATCTGTATATAAAAATATCTCATCTCCAGAATCAAGTACAATTTCACCTTGTTTATAAAACATATCTTCCATTCCAGCAAGAACAAATCCTGGTTTTGTCTTCAACCATTCAAAACGTTCTCCTTTACGAAGAAGTGGTAGATTATGCCCTGCATTTACAAAAATAAATCCTCCACTTGGAATATCAAGATACCCTAAAAATGCTGTAACAAACATACCAGCATCATTACCTTCACATAATAAATTATTAACTGCTTCAAAAACTTCTTTTGGACTTTTTCCTGATTGAGCATTATTTTTAATTAATGTCTTAGCAATTACCATAAATAGTGCGGCTGGAACTCCTTTACCTGATACATCTGCAATAACTACTGCAAGTGTGTTATTATCAACTAAGAAGAAATCATAAAAGTCTCCTCCAACCTCTTTTGCTGGCTGCATACTGGCATATATATCAAATTCGGTACGATTAGGAAAAGCTGGGAATATACATGGTAACATACTTGCTTGTATTTTGGTAGCAACATCTAGCTCTGCACCTATACGCTCTTTTTCTGCCGTTACACGCGTAAGATTATCTATGTAGTCTTGCAACTGTACTGCCATTTTTGTAAACGTATTAGATAATTCTTCAATTTCATCTCCAGTACGAATTGATAAAGATACACCTAAATCACCTTCACCAATCTTAGCTGATGCAACAGTCAATTCCTTAATAGGACGACCAATCATACGCTTAAATAAAAATGCTTGTAATAATATCGGTGCTATTGAACAGATTACAACTGCTATAACTGCTCGAAATATAAATTCCATAATTCGTGCGGTACTGAATATATCATTTGCAGATATATCAACTCCGACAGCTCCCACAATATTACCACTACTGTCTCGTATCGCTGCAAATCCAGATATTAGCAAACCACAATCGTTAGAATCGTGAATATCGGTAGCTGTCGATTCTCCTGTTTGAATTGTTTTAAATATCCCATCAGCATAGTGAGAAACACTGTCTGTATCTCCTAAACTAAGGCTGTTTCCCACCGATGCTACCCCCATATAGTACTTAACAGACTCATCATAATTGCTACTGATAACATACAGATATGCAAGTTCAATTCGCTCCATCACATTATCAGCTGCTGCTTTTTCACGCAACCATGTTTCATTTTTCTCACCTAGTCGAACTGTCTTTAAAAATAAGTCTCCGTCTATATAGGCTGCAACCGTTTCAGCAATAGACACTGCTTGATCTTGACATATCTTCAGGCTGTCATTTCGAAATGACAAATAATTAAAAGCACTCAATCCTGCTGTACAAATCATAAGTGACAGCATATTTACCACAATAATTTTTGCTGTAACAGATGTAAAAAAGTGTCTCTTCTTTCGTTTCATATGAACTCACCACCACAAAAATGAATACGTTCGTTTAGCTGCCGTTGCTCCGCAGTAATAGCATTTCAAATCACTAAACTCCTTTTTTGTTTTACCTTCCCAATAACAATTTCTTGCCCATGTATATCCAGCATGATTGCAATTGCAGACAACATTTTCTTCCTCCATATTAATTCGCCTATAATCTGCTAACGCTTGTTTTTCAGCATCTTTTAATGAAATGTACCCAGGTGGATTAATTGCTCCTCCTCGTCCACCTCCCGTTGCTGCATCCAATTCTTCATCATCAAGCAGTATTCTCTGATTTTCGAAATATTCCTTAGATTTTTCCCTATCTTCATTAGACAGTTCAATACCGTATTCTGCTGCGAATGAATCCAAGGCATCTAAGTCTGTAATCATAATAAATTTTTCCTTCTGTTCCGTAGTAAAATTTGCAATTCTTTCCATTAGTGTCATTATATTTTCCTCCTATTCTTGTCTTTAGTCCTCCAGCTTAATTCTCATCACCCTTATGATTCTATTTGCAAAATATCAGCAAAGCCTGTCATTTCAAATACTTCCATAACTTCTTCTGAAACCTTTTTAAGTATCATTGACTTACCACTGGCTTTTGATGTTTTTTGTCCCATAAGCAACACTCTAAGTCCTGCAGAAGATACATAAACGATACCTGCAAAGTCAAGTTCAATTGACTTTGCCTCTTCAAATGCAGGAATCAATTTAGCTTCTAGTTGTGATGCTGTAACTGTGTCTAGTCTACCTTCAAGGGTTAATATTAGTTTCTCATTTTCTTGTGTTTTATTAATTGTCACTACTCATTCCTCCTTTAATTCCAACTATCATTTGTACATTTTGCAGGATCTTCACTGCAATACTTACATAGAAGTTCATCTTTCTTTTTCCAATTTTTTGGACAATAACCATCATAACGTGAAATGCCACCTGTAACATTTTCAAGCTGTTCCTCCGTTAGTTCTGGTTTTTCATTGTTTTCAAGATTTTTATCTTCCATAGTATAATCACCTATCCTTCTTATTTAAATGCTGCAATACGATCTTTTATATTTTGTTTAATAGATTCATGGTAAAAAGTAATATCATGTCTATGATACATACTTACTATCACACTATTTGATATATATTGTGATTCGTCAACTGAACTACACACAAGTATACCCTTTTCCTTATCAACAATCGCATCTGCAAAACCTTCAACCATTTCAAATGACACATTATCAGCTGCAACTACTCTTGATGCTTTGTTTTCCGAAGCTGTTGCCGGTGTTTCATCTGACTTCCATGAAATAGGATTAGTTACTAATGCATCTGGTTTCCATGTACCAAAATTTTTATATGCACTTGAATTAACTTCACTTGGCGCAGTTGTGTTCCATGAAACAATTACACCTACATCATTGCTACTTTGTGAATATTTCAAACTAGAATTCAACTCTATTTGACTTTGCGTAACTGACATTCCGATAGCATAGGTTATGATGTGATTCTTATTGTATTGATAATATTTTTCATTTCCTAAAAACGTAGTTGCTAATTCAGTAACAAGATGGGCTCCTTGTGAATGTCCAATAAGAATAAATGGACGTTCTCCCTTATTTACATTTATAAGATAATACTCAAAAGCAGCAAATATATCTTCACGTGGTGTTGCATTTGTATATGATACAAATGTTTCACGGTTTAGACTGTTTAGTTCTACTCCGTTTAGTTGACGGTAAAACGGCGCATATACATTAGCTGATTCTATAAATGTATCTCCTGCTTCCTCAAGCCATCCTGCTGCCATCATATGCATCATTTCATTGTCAATTTGTACATAAGGTCTGTCTGTGGCATCCTCGCTTTGTGTAATTGTTGGATATATTGCAAAAACATCTACTTCCTTACTTTCATCCCCGCCAAAGCTTAACCAGTTATTTTTATCTGAATAATCGGTATCACTAAGTGTCAACATTATATCGTTACCCTCTTTACTTTCTTCCTTTTCGAGATTTTCACTTTTACTACATGCAATTAATCCAGATACTAAAGATATCATTAAAATTATCGTAATAATTTTTTTTAAAAACTTTTTATTTATCATATTTTTCACTCTTCACCTACCTATATTTAAATTTTATCTTCTTCAATACTATATTTCTCTTAAAATGTTTATTTTCTAATTATTCTATTCCACGTTTTATTACATTTGTAACATTTGACATCATAATATACCGTATATACTACAATTCCCCAAAAGTTGTATGTTGATTCTTTTTGTGAACTTTTAGCCCATTTATACTTATAATTGCAGATGCACGTCTCTTTTGTACCAATATCTAAATTAACTTTACGTCCTTCTGACTTAGCCTGTCTCTCTACTTCTGCAAACATTTCAGATCTTGTCGAACCACCTGTTGCTTCGTCAAGTTCATCATCAATAAGTGGCATAATATCGTTTTCATATTCTTTGTCTTCCATAAGCTTGCTCCTTTTTAATCATAATCTCACCGTAACAAAACTATCTTGTGACCCTTATACTATTCCATGTTTTTGCACATCTAAAACATTTTATATTATAGTAGGTGTCATACCCTTTACTATATGTTTCACCAAAAATATTCTGTTTTAAAGTGAAATTATGGTTTTTATCCTTTGCCCATTTATATCTATGATCACAAATACACGTCTCGATCGTTGCTGCTGGCAACATACAGCGATACCCTGCCGCATTTGCCTTTGCTTTAACTTCTTCGAATTTTTCAGATAATCCTGAACCTCCTGTTGCTTCATCAAGCTCGTCATCTTCAAGTGGTATTGCATTATTTGTAATGTCAAATTTTTCTTCCATAATATATTCCTCCTTCTTTTAGTCCTTAATTTTATCTGCCGTCATCCCACAGTTATAGCACTTAACATCATAAAACGTCCAAGTGTAACTCTCAAAATTCCTTGCATATTTATATTCATTTGAACATTTACACATACAATTACGTCGTACATTAAACTTTGTCAAACGTCCATCTGCTATCCCCATTTGTCTATACTTCTCCAGTTTCGCTTCTTCTTTTGCTGCCTTATCGAATCCTCCTGCAACTGTATCTAGTTCATCATCAGAAAGCTCTACACTACCTGTTTCAAAATACATTGATAATTCCGATTCTTCCTCCTTCGTCAGTTCAATTCCATTTTCGTTAATAAATTCCATCATTTCTGACTTATCCTTAATAATATTTACTTTTTCTTGTTGTTGCGCTGTTAGGTTTTTAAATTTTTCTGTTAGCATTGATTCTTCCTCCCTTTATTCATAATTTTTATTTTGAAAATATAGTCTGATGGTTACTTTCTTTAAAAAGAAAACCAAATCTTCCTTTCGCATGGTTAAGACCTGCTGGATTATCGTTATACACAATACAGGATACTCTTTCGATATCACTATTAAAAAGTTTGTTAAAAAACACTGGAACTGCCGCTATAATTGTTGCACCCTTTTGTGCTGCCGATATTTCATATATCATCTTCTTTCCAATGGTTCGTACTGCATTAAATGCAACAGGTTCATCACCAAACAAAACTATTACTGAAAATTCTTCATTTAAATCTGGTAAGGCAAATGGGTCTAGCATAGGCAATTCTTTACCGATTTTAACTTTTATTTTATTAAGTAATTCTTCACTTGCATCGGCAAATGATATGACTGATTGTTTTCCTGCTCTCCTTTCAATTCTTTCTATTGTTTTAAGCACCTGCGGTTTATAATCCTCCCATGCCTTTTTAGATTCTGTATTTATATCTAGTCCAAAAAAGGTCATTTCGCCTTGCTTTTGCATATCCAATGCTTTTACAATTTTCATACAAACATTTGCATATTCATTGTTTTCTATCACCCGAAAATGTAAATGTTTATCTTCTTTTTTTGCAAAAGCCACTGCACTTTTCATTAATTCTTTAGCTATCCCCTTTTTTCTATGTACTTCACTAACGTATAGATAGGTTGTATCAATAATATTAGCTTGCTTTCTAAGACATACAATTCCTATAGGCTCTTTATCTTCATAAGCACAAAATAATGCACCGCCTGCTGCCTCTATCTCAGCAAAATATCGTACCTTGGGCTCAAACGAAAACATAATATCACTGTATTGTTTAACTTGCTTAATCTCTGTCATATTTACACCCATCTCATACTTTCTCATCAATCATCTGCCTGTTAACAAGTTCATAAAAATATCCTTTATTAGCGTATAACTCATCAAATGTGCCTTCTTCTGTGATTTTCCCTTCATCCATTACATAAATACGATTACAATCTTTTATTGTTGATAATCTATGTGCTATTACAATCCTTGTACACTTTAGAGTAGCAAGTGCATCAGCAACCTGCTTTTGCGTAATATTATCAAGTGCACTAGTTGATTCATCAAGAATAAGAATTTTAGGTTTAGGAGCTACTGCCCTAGCAATCATCAAACGTTGTTTCTGCCCACCTGAAATACCTCCACTTCCTTCTGTTATAATAGTATGCATACCCATTGGCATATCACTTATATCCCTATCAATTCCTGCGATACTAGCCGCTTCCCATGCATCTGCATGTGTTAGATGTGGCGCAGAAATTACAATATTTGAAAATATATCTCCTGTAAACAATTTACCATTTTGCATAACTGTTCCGATTTTTCTACGAAGTGAAGGTAAGTCTAATTTCGTTATATCCTTTCCATCATAGTAAACCGCTCCCTTGTTTGGCTTTTCAAATCCAAGCAGTAGACGTACTAATGTAGATTTTCCACATCCTGTTTTTCCAACGATAGCAATATACTGTCCTGCCCTTATTTTCAGACTAATTCCATCTAATATATTACGTCCACCTTCTTCGTAACGAAAAATAACATTATTTATTTCAATATTGCCAGAAAGGCTTGTCACTACTGACTTATCCCCACTAATTTCAGGTATGGCTTTTAGTAATGGTTCAACTATATCAAGCATAGGTTTTAAACCTGAAAAGAATGTTGTAAGTGAGCCTAATGACAAAATAGATGCTGCCACCATTCCGTATGCTGTATTATATGCCATATAATCTCCAACACCCATCTTTGAAGTAATTACTACAAAATATATAACAGCAATACCAACCGTAGAAATTATAGTGCTAATTACTGCAGAATACTTTAATATAAATGGTGGATTATATGAAAAATTTGCTGCTTTTTTATATTTTGATGCCCACCTTGCAAATATTCTCTTTTCTGAACCTGTCAACTTAATCTTTTGTATACCTGAAAGTATTGAATAAGTCATACCGGAAAGATCTGCTCCTGCTTCTAAAGACTTTTTTTGTATTTTCATTGATGCTAATGTGGTAATGATATTCATTGCCAATGTGCATCCAATGATAATAAGCGAAGGTACTAGCAACTTCGGTGTAATGTTTGCTATCTGCACAAAATATGCTAGTGAGAAAAGAGATGTTATTAATGTCCCTGTAATTACTGAAAAAATGGAATTACATATTGACGGTATTAACGAAAACTTTTGAGAAAGTTCACCTGCTGCATAATTCCTAAAAAAACCTGCCGGTAAATTTAATACTCTCATCATAGCTGCTGGCTCTATTGTATTCGATAATCGCATAGTCAATCTGTTCATAATCATCTGTTGGCTAAGCGATAAAATCTGCGTAGAAAGTGTTATAGAAAACATTAGTATACCCAGTGCAAACAAATAGTTTATACTACCTTGTGGAATAATGTAGTTATATAAAATAAGTGATATTTTAGGTTGAATTAGTCCCATTAACGTAGTAATTACCATAACTGTTAAATAAAAAAATATATCACTTTTAGTAATAGAACCAAACATATACTTAACCAAATCTATAATCGAAATCTCTCGATTAGGAAATGGCTTATAAAAGCAATATCCACCAACTTCTATGTTTTTTGAAGTCTCAGAATTAACCAAGATACGTTTACCTCTTTCATAATCAAAATAAGTGTATCCTTTTGTAGAAGGTAAAAGCGCAACCGTATCACCATTTTTCAAACTACCAAGCATAGGACCATAAGCATCCTTCCACCACTTGTTTGCTAGTTCTACTTTTCGTTTCATAATACCGTAAGGCTTTAAACAATAATTTATGTATTCTGTTATATCTTCTATATTCTCCGGAACAGGCATAATCTCTTTTCCAAAGAACTTAAGTAATTCCTGTACAGCATTATGTGTTTTCTGACGTACTGTAATCATTCCCGCTTTTGCTGCCCCTTCACCCATTACGATAGATGATAATTCACAAAATGCATTTGAGAAGTCTTCTTCATCATTTTGCATTCGGTTTTTTATTTGATCTTCAAACCAATTCATAGTGTGTTCTCCCTAATTCGTGGATACTAATTCTTTGTATTTTCCTTCTGAGCAATATAACTGCTCATGAGTTCCTCTTTGTACGACTTTTCCCTTGTCTAAAACGATAATTTCATTACAACTTCGTATTGTTGACAAACGATGTGCTATAACAATCATAGAAATGCCTCTATCTTTTACTGCTTTTATTACTTCATATTCAGTCTTGGCATCTAATGCGCTTGTTGCTTCATCAAGAATAATAATTGTCGGATCATTTGCAAGTGCTCCTGCTATTTCCAAACGTTGGCGTTCGCCTCCTGAAAAATTCTTTCCACCTTCAAGAATTTCGCTGCTATATCCACCTTCACGGTCAATAATAGTAGAATGTATCTGTGCATCTCTTGCCGCTAGAATCACCTCAAAGTCTTCTATGCTTGTATCCCATGTCTTGATATTATTATTAATACTATCCATAAACAGTGTTATATCCTGGTCTACTACAGACACTGAACTTGTAAATATTTCTCTTGGTATTTCATCACAGCTTTTACCATCAAATAATATCTCTCCATTCCATGGTTTATATAGATTACTAACCAGTTTTGCTATAGTTGACTTTCCACAACCAGAAGCACCTACAAGTGCAACGCTCTCTCCTGGTTTTAATGTCATATTAAAATTTTCGAGTAAAGGTTCTGAATGCTTGTTATAACCAAAAGTCAAATTTTTTATTTCAACTGCACCTGATAACTTATAAAAACTTTCTTCCATATTCAATGGTTTATATTCAACATCTGTTTTATAATTAAAAACATCTTGTACTCTTTCCATAGATATCTTTGTTCTTTGCATCTCCAATCGCATATTGACAATTTTTGAAAATGGTTGAAGAAATGAGCTTAGAAATCCTTGAAATGCAAAGAATATACCCACTGTCATATTCCCTTTTATAATTAAGTAAGCACCAATTAATAAAATTATAATGTCAATAACCTGTGACACTATCTCTGGTATCATTCCTACCGACTGACTTAATTTTGTTGATTTTATACTTGAATCATTGACTGCTGCATGGTATCCTGACCATTTTTCAAAAAAACCATCTTCCGCTCCTGTTGATTTGATTGTTTCTATCATCTCCACACCAGCAACTGTCATTGAACTTAACTTACCTGAATCCCTTGATGCTACACGTGATAAATCTATACTTTTATTAGTAATATATTTATTTACTATATAATTTATAAGTAATGATGAAATACCTATAATTGTTAGTAATACGCTATACCTAAGTACAATCACTAGATAAAATACCATCATAAATGTATCAATCACTAGTGGTGCAAATGTCCTAATCAATGATATTGATATACCGTCATTTTCTCCTTGTCTAGCTGAAATATCACCAGCATTTCTTGATGAATAAAAATCAACTGGTAGACGAAGTGCATGCCACATAAACATACTGCTTGATACTATTGCAAACTTAGCTGTAATCTTCAAATTTGTCTTTGTATCTATAATACTAAGTAAAATGCTTAAAAATTGAAATAGTAAAAAAAGTGTGATAAAACCATACGTCCATTCGGGATGTTTACCCGAAAGTAAATCGTCAATAAATATACGATTAAAAAACATTGCTACTATTCCAATAATCGAAGTCAATGCACTTACTGCAATAATAAATGTAAAAACAGGTGCACTTCCTTTTAGACGTTTCTTCGCAAATGGCCACACACTAACTGGTTTTCCACTTGGTGTAAAATCTTTACCTGGCTCTATTGCAATGGCTACACCTGTAAAAGAACTATTAAACTGCTCTATACTTACTTTCACCTCTCCACGAGCTGGATCATTTATGTATGCATATTTTTTTGTAATTTTACATAACACAACAAAGTGATTCATGTTCCAATGGATAATGCAAGGCATTGAAAGTGTCGTAATAGAAGAGGGTTCGACACGATAACCTTTTGCTTCAAAACCATAACTTCTTGCAACCTTTAAGATATTTTTTGCAGAACTTCCATCACGTGATACTCCGCAATCTATACGTAGTTGTTCAAGTGGTATCCATTTTTTATGATATGCCATAACCATAGCTAGTGAGGCTGCACCACATTCTACTATCTCAAGCTGTAATATAACTGGGACTTTTTTTGACATAGACCCTCCTTATCCCACATTGCCAAAGAACAGTTCCCAAATAGGAAATCCTGTCGATGCAACGAAGAAAACTAACCCTGATACAACTATCACAATACCAAGTAATATAAGCCAAACACGAGGATTAATCACTTTAATATATAGATTCAACTCTTCTGGACTTGTCATTTTTTCAACAGCTTCTTTTCTGAACAATTCGTTTTTCATATTTAACTCCTATCTTTTCTAATTGTGAGAATTTATTTGTATCATACTATATATTGTCGATAAATAGTCTTTGTTCGCACGAAATGACTAAATTTCCTACATGAATTGCATTGCTTAATAAATAGATATAATGTTATACTATACCCATATATGGAGGATTAAAAAATGAGGATTCTTATATGTGATGACTTAAAGTCTGAAACTGATAGATTAGAAACTGTACTGAAAAATTCAGGCTATGAATTAAACATTGCTACTTTTCATAACGGATACGACGTGTTGGATTATATTCGCTCTGGTGCCATTGTCGATATTTGTTTTTTAGATATAATAATGCCAGAAATAACTGGTATAAAACTTGCAGAGGAATTACGCGCTGATGGCTTTAAAGGTGATATCATATTTCTTTCTACTTCAAAAGAATATGGACCTGAAAGTTATATCGTAAATGCTTTCTCATACTTACTAAAACCGCCTAATCCTGAAAAAGTTCGAGACATACTTTTTAGGCTTGAAAGACAAAAAAAGAAAGATGATTCAGAAGGTATCTTAATAAAAGTTTCAAAAATAGCAAGACATATGCTATTTTGCGATATATCTTATATTGAAGTAATAAAGCACTATGTTTATTTTCACTTGACGGATGGTGAAGAAATTGAAATTTATGCTACTTTTAAGGAAATTGCAAGTCAGCTTTTAAATGACTCACGTTTCACACAGTGCCACCGTTCTTATATTGTAAATATGAATGATATTAAGGAAATTAATGAAAGAGAAATCACAATGAGAAGTGGACGTAAAATACCATATTCAAAAAGTTATTTTGAGATTAAGAAAAAGTTTGCTAAATGGATAGTTAAGGAGGAGTAGTATGAATCAAGATATTCTAATGGTAATTGCCGGTTTTATTGTTAATATATGTAATTGTGCTGTAACGATTATGATTTTTCCGAGAAAGTATAGTATACGCTCTACTATTATTATCTTTTCGCTTTATAGCATTGCTTTTTATGTTCTACTTTTTATATTCAACGCAGTTGTGCCTGATTTTGGTGGTCTACCAGGACTAGCATTCCTACCTATTGTTATTATACTTTATGGTGGATATACTTCACAAAAAGTTTTTCAGTTTCTATTACAATTTATTCTTATATCTTTTCAAGTCGCATTTGCTGAAACTATAAGTAAATTATTTGTAGGATATGGTGAAAATATTAGTTTTGCAGTTTATGGTATTATCTTTTCTAGCACTTTGATATTATATGTTTCTCTTGCTTATAAGTATCGTCTACAGCTTTATGAAAAATTATATAATTATGGAAGTCGAAAAGAATGGACATTGTATGCATTTGGTGCTGTATTTTCCTTTGCACTTATAACATCTGCCCAAATTGCACCTGACAGCACATGGTTTTCTATTTTAATGCTGTTTTTTATACTTTGGAGCTTTGTTGTTTTATGCTTTGCTATGATTAATACACATGAAAAAACCAAACATAAGTATGAAGCTGAATTTGCACGTGATATTATCTCTTCTGGTCAGGAACATTATAAGAAAATGAATGAGATGTACGAATCATTGCGAATTTTACGTCATGATTACAAATATCATTTAAATACAGTTAGCGAATTATTGAACTTAGATAAGAAAAAAGATGCTGAAGTATATTTAGCTGAAGTGCAAAAACAATTATCTATAAATGAGCTTCCAAACTTTTGTTCAAATTCAGTAATAAACGCATTGATTATCAGTTATTATGAACGTTTCCTAAAGCTCAATATAAAATTTGATACTCAAATTATTATACCTAAAGATACAAGTATTCCAAATTATGATATGTGTATTGTTTTAGGAAATCTTTTAGAAAATGCATTAGAAGCATGTAAAAATCATAAAGACAGCACCATAGAATTAATTATTAATACACAAGGCTCACATCTTGCTATTAAAGTTAAAAATAGCTTCAACGGAAAAATTCTAGATATTGATGGTCACCCTGTTAGTAATAAGGACGAGGGTGGACTTGGACTTCGTAGTGTTCAAGCAGTTGCTCTTCATCATGGTGGTGAACTTATGACTGAATGGAATAGTTCATTCTTTACAGCTTATGTGCTAATAAAAATGTAATGTAATTATTAAATAATGTACTCATAGCCTACCTTCTGCATATGCTTATCCACTAATTCCTCTAATGTTATGCTATCTACAACATTATTTATTGCATCATTTAATCTCTCCCATACTTCAAATGTTACGCTGTCTTTCATTTGAACATTTATATCATCATCCAATGCTGCTACAGGTGATAAACTACCTTCAATTGTCCTTAGTATATTCCCTACTGTATAACAACTTGGCTCTTTAGCTAATTTATATCCGCCTTTTGAGCCTCTTCCACTTCTGACAAATTTAGTCTTCACTAGTGTAGACATTATCTGTTCCAAATATTTTTCAGATAACACCTGTCTTTTCGCTATACTTTTTATTGTAATATATTCTCCATTATAATTTATCGCTAAGTCTAGCATCATTATTAATGCGTATTGTCCTTTTGTTGATACTTTCATATATTAATCCTCTTTTCCTAGTATTTTACTCTGATATATTATTTTTATCATCTTTTTCATATAATGTCAATAGGATTTATATGTTTGTGTTGACATATTAGTATTTTTCAGTTATATTTACATTATCCCTATTTGTTTAATAGGATATAATACAATATAATTAAAGGAGAGATTATGAATACTAATACGAACTTACACATTTCAACTAAATGTTTATACGGAAATAACGAACAATCTTCACACGATAATACTGGAGCTATTAGTTTTCCAATTTATCAATCGGCTACTTTTGCTCATCCTGGCATCGACGCTAGCACTGGTTTTGATTATAGTAGATTGCAAAATCCTACTCGTGAGCATCTAGAAAATATCGTATGCTCATTGGAAAATGGAGTGGATGCTTTTGCATTTTCAAGTGGTATGGCTGCTATTACAGCCCTTATGGATATATTTGAACCTGGGGATCATATTATTTCAGGAAATGACTTATATGGTGGTTCTATAAGACTTTTTAACAATATACTTAGAAAGAATCACATTGAATTTGATTATGTTGATACTTCTGTAAGCGATGTAACTTCTTACATCAAGGCTAATACTAAAGCTATTTACATTGAAACACCAACTAATCCTATGATGGGCATTACTGATATAAGAAAAGTTTCTGATATTGCAAAAAAGCATAATCTTTTACTTATTGTTGATAATACTTTTTTATCACCTTATTTTCAGAATCCATTGGATTTAGGTGCTGATGTTGTAATACATAGTGGTACTAAGTTTTTAGGCGGACACAATGACACTCTTGCAGGATTTATTGTTGTTAATAGTGATGAATTATCCGAAAAGCTTAGATTTATTATTAAAACTATTGGTAGTGGTCTTGCTCCTTTTGATAGTTGGTTAATATTAAGAGGAATTAAAACACTTTCTATACGCATGGAGAAAAGTCAGGAAAATGCAATTAAAATTTGTGATTGGTTAATTAATCATAAAAAAATTAAAAAAGTTTATTATCCGGGTCTTATATCACATCCTGGGTATGATATTAATAAGGCTCAAGCAAGAGGTTTTGGAAGTATGATTAGTTTTGAATTAGATAGTAAAGACACGGCTATTAAGATTTTAAATTCAGTAAAGCTAATTCACTTTGCGGAGAGTCTTGGTGGTGTTGAAACATTGATAACCTATCCAACTACCCAAACACATGCTGATGTTCCTGCGGATATTCGTGAAAAAAATGGTATTACCGATAGATTACTACGTCTATCTGTTGGAATTGAAAATGTAGATGACTTAATAAATGATTTGGAAGAAGCTTTAAAATAGTTTCAGAATGGAGCAAATATGAACTTTAATTTTGATAATATTGTTGATAGAAAAAATACAAATTCATTAAAATATGATTTTGGTATTGAAAGAAAGCAAAGAGATGATTTACTTCCTCTTTGGATTGCTGATATGGATTTTAAGCTTCCTGATGTTATTTTAGATGATTTAAAAAAATCTGTAGAACATGGAATTTTTGGTTATAGTGATTCAAAGGATTCATATTTTAATGCTGTTTATAGTTGGTTTTTGAATCATTTTGGATGGAATATAGAAAAAGAATGGCTTATTAAAACACCTGGTATAGTATATGCAATTGGAATGGCTATTAAAGCATTTACCAAGGTTGGAGATGGTGTGTTGATTCAGCAGCCTGTATACTACCCTTTTTCTGAATGTATTATAGATAATGATAGAAAACTTATAAATAATCAGCTTCATTATGAAAATGGTAAATATAGTATTGATTTTGATGATTTTGAGTTTAAGATCATTAATGGAAATGTCAAATTGTTTTTACTATGTTCTCCTCATAATCCTGCTGGACGTGTATGGACTAAGGATGAACTAACAAGAATAGGTGATATTTGCTTAAAGCACAATGTAATTATATTATCCGATGAAATTCATTGTGATTTTACTTATGAAGGACATACACACACTGTTTTTGCTTCTTTAAACGCAGACTTTGCAATGAACTCCATAATATGTACTTCACCTAGTAAATCGTTTAATATAGCAGGATTGCAAATATCAAATATTTTTATTCCTAATCCTGATATACGCAAAAAGCTTCAACATGAGATAGATGCAAGCGGATATAGTCAAGTTGGAAGTATGGGGCTTGTTGCTTGTGAATCTGTTTATACTAAAGGTGATGAATGGCTTACAGATTTGAAGGCTTACTTAGCAGATAATCTTAAATTTATAAGAGATTTTCTTAAAACCAATCTTCCTAAGGTTAAGCTTGTTGAACCTGAAGGAACTTATCTAGTATGGCTTGACTGCTCTGAACTTGGCTTATCTTACAAGGAACTTGAGTATGCCGTTATAGAAAAGGCTCATTTGTGGTTAGATGGTGGTATTATATTTGGAAAAGAAACTGCCCTCTTTGAAAGGATAAATATTGCCTGTCCTAGAGCTATCTTAGAAAAAGCATTGAATCAGTTAGCTGCTGCGTTATGTTAATAGTTACATTAAAATAAAGATACTGGATTGATTTATAGTTCAATCCAGTATCTTTGTTCTATTATGCCGCCTACTAATATTTCATTTTTAAACCTGGAAAGATAACGGCTATTTCTTTAGCATTATTTCCCCGGAATGAGTAGTTAACTCCTACCATCCGGCTGTCTTGTTAAGCATATTATAGCACAGCATACTCGCAAAATCAACTATCTTATCCTTGAAGTGTTACCTTAAATTTTAATATTCTTAACCGGGCAGCCGGTGGACGGTAACTACTCATTCCGAGTCTTACGGAAAGGAGTGGTGCTTATGATTACATACAGCGAATTATTTACATTTGTGATAATGCTATGCGCAATCATTACTTTAGTTTCTAATAAGAAAAAAAGAAAATAACCGTCCTATCCTGGAAAGATAACGGTTATTTTCTTTACCTTATTTATCCAGAATGAGTAGCATACACCTACCATCCGGCTGTCTTGTTAAGCATATTATAGCACAGCACACTCGCAAAATCAACTATCTTTCAAACAATGGTGTAGATAAGTATCTAAGTCCTGTATCAGCTAATACAGCTACTATTCTTTTTCCCTTATTTTCTGGTCTTTTTGCTAATTGTGTAGCTGCATATATTGCTGCTCCTGAAGATGTTCCAATTAAAATACCATCTGATTTTGCTACTGCTCTTGCTGCTTCAAAGGCTTGCTCTGTCTCTACTTCAAATGCTTCATCATAAATAGTTCTATCCATTGTAGCTGGAATACGCTCTTCTGGTATTCCTTCAAAAGCATGAACTCCTGTAATCTCTTCTGGTGTTGGATTTTCATCGCTAGGAAGTGAGTTTTTGCCTGGCTGTATTGCAACAACCTTTAAATCAGGGTTCTTTGACTTTAGATAAGCACCTGTTCCAGAAACTGTTCCACCAGTTCCTACTGCTGATACAAGTATATCAACTTTTCCATTTGTATCTTCCCAAATTTCAGGACCCGTAGTTAATTTATGTACTTCTGGATTTGCAGGATTTGCAACTTGATTTACAAAGAAAATATTCTCTAGTTTTGACAATACATTTTCTTCTAACGCCTTAATCGCTGCAACAAAATCTCCATTTGTTTCACCTAAAACTTTTGCTACTACAGGTTCTTCCGATAATTTAATTGTTTCACCGCCAAAAGCTTTAATAACCTTAAATCTTTCTTCACTAACCTGATCTTGAATATACACTTTAAATTTGTAACCCTTTGCTGCTGCTATTGCTGCCAAGCCTATTCCTGTATTTCCACTTGTAGTTTCCACAATAGTATATCCTGGTTTTAATAGCCCCTTCTTTTCTGCATCTTCAACCATTGCAAGTGCTATTCTATCCTTAACACTTTGATTAGGATTGAAATACTCTAGCTTAACAACTATTTCTGCCTCTAAATTATTATTCTTTTCATAGTTTACTAGCTCAAGTAACGGTGTACGACCAACCAGTTCTGTAATTGATTTATTGATTTTTCCCATTTTATTATATAACCTCCTATTAATTAAATCTTGTCTTAACCACAGAATAAATATCTTCTATAAGTCTAAGACCACCTTCATAGCCTGCATAATAACCATTCATTACTAAACGTTCATTTACTGGCCATGAAACATTTAAAAAATGTGCATTTGTTCTTGCAGCAACTTCTTTCTCCCAGTAACTTCCTATTATTAATGGATATCCATGATAATCTGTATCTTCAATATCTTTGTGTATCTTATATCCATCTGTTATGAAGCTAACTTCTGATTCAATATTATAATTTAAATCTTTAAAATAACTCTTTATCGTTTCCCTATATTCCTTTGGTGTATCATCTACAACATATTGCTTTGCAGGAAATAGCCCCAAATCATTTACAAGAAATTTAGTAATTCCAAGTGCATATTGAGCATCACCAACTACACTGAATTTCTTTGACATAACTCTTGTTTCCAAGAACAAATCAGCAAAACGCTCTATGTAGTAATAATAATTTTCTTCATTTTCCTTTATTACATCTTCAATGACTTCTGTGTTCACACTTGCAAACTCACCTACTACACGTAAAAACTTGCTTGTTTCAAATGCACCTATAGGTAGTGTTGGATAATGAAGAAATGGTGTACCAAACTTGTTTTTTAATTTTTTTACATTTTCAAGACCAACCCAAGGAGATACCAAGAGGTTAAACTCTGCTTTTGGAATTTTATTAATATTTTCAATACCTCTCTTGTGTCCGAAAATAACATTTGGAATTAAGCCTATTGAACTTATTAATTTTTCAAGTTCTCTATAGTTTCCTGCCCAAAATTCATCCTGATAAGGTACATCTGCCCAAATATTTACTAGGCCTTTAATTTTCTCATCTGACGTTTCAAGATATTGGTCAATAATTGCATCTACTACCCATTCATGACCTTTATAGTTATTTCCCTTAAATCCTGGTGTTGAAGCAAATATAACCGGTTTCTCGGCATCCTCAAATTCACTTACAATATCTTCTACATTATCACCTACGATTTCAGGTGTACATCCTGTAAGTACTACATATAAATCTGCATCTATAACCTTTAAAGAACTTTCAATTGTTGTTCTTAATTTCTTTTCTCCGCCAAATACAACATCCTTTTCATTTATACTAGTACAAGGAAATATATTTGGAGAAAAATATCCACTGCTTCCTGATGAATTTGATAATTTTTGTGCACACCCCGGGCCTGAATGAAGTACGGGTATAGCTCTTTCTATCGCTTGAACTGTTGACATTGCACTCATGGCACATTTATATCTTTGTTTATCTAATATTTTAGCCATTAGTCTGACCTCCACTAATAATTTATTTTTCTAAGAATAATCCTGAATCTTGCTTATACCACCAATCTGTATACGGAAGCTTTACTCTCTTTGCTAAATTCTGCTCAAAGCTTCTATTCTTAATTGTATCTAATACTGTGTGGGCAAAATCTAGCGTTCCTTTATATCCAAATATCATGTATTCATCTGCTACGTATACAGCAGGGAATCCCTGCTTAATTGCCCATACTGTTGATCCTGGATGTCTTGATAAATATAAATCTGGTTGATGTTTATTTAGAATATTTAATATCTCATAATTTTGCTGATCTGTTACACTTACTTTAAAGTTTGGTGCGTTGTCAAGAAGATATTGCATTGATGGAGGAACATCTCCATTCTCATATTTCTTGTCATAATGCCATGCAGCACCCCATGCAACTTCCATTCCCAATTCATTTAATACTCTTGAAACTTCAAATGTGTAACCTGGGCCCATACCTATTACTGCTCTTAATCCCTTTAATTCTTTTTTAACTTCTTCGATTTGAGGTATGTATTTTGCTCTTTCGGCTGCTATGTATTTTTCAACTTCCTCTTCCCTATCAACAACTTTTCCGATTTCTCGAAGCCATGCTTCAAATCCAGCAATTCCGAGTGGATTAATTGTTCTTACATAAGGAACTCCATAAGTCTCTTCTAATGCATTTCCAAGATAATTTCCTAATGTACCACAGATACAAACGGTTGCAAGTGCCTCTGATAAATGAGACAATTCTTCAATTGTAGCATTTGCATATAAGAAAGTTGGTTCTATATCAAAATTTTTAAAAATATCAATTATCTCATTTCTAGCACTTTCATAGAAATTCTTGAAATTAATTGTTCTTCTTTTTTCCTTTGGAGGCTTTACAATACCTGTCAAAACTGCATGATCTGAAATATCAAATCCTGTTGCCCATACTCTTGATTTAAAGCCTTCACAATGTACTGGTATAACAGGGATATCTATTTCATCCTTTATTTCTTCAACAATACTGTCTATATCTTCTCCTATAATTCCTGTAGCACAAGAACTGCTTAGGAAAATTGCCTTTGGTTTATATCTTCTATATGTCTCTAATACTATATCTCTAACAGTATCTCCTGCACCAAATATAGTGTCTTCTTCGTTCATATCTGTTCCTATATAAACAGAATTATTAACGACACCCCTCTTGGCTGCTACTTGCTTTGTAACAGTGTAAACTTGAGTTCCTGTTGTTGAGCATCCTGATGGTCCATGATGTATAATTGCTACATCTCTTATTCCTGCTAACTGAGCTAATGCACAAGATGAAAGACAAGTACTTGATTGTGAAAAGCATCTTCCACAACCTTTTAAAGTACCACACTTACTTTGTCCTGCCAAATCATTCAAATCACCAACATATGCAGTAATTGAACCTAGTCTGCTCTCCCTTGTTCCAATATCTGAAATATCTAATTGAATTGACATAATTCCTCCTTTACATACTTTTCATATATATGTTATATGAAATACTATTCAAGATAAGCGCCACCATTTGGTGACGCTTATTCCACCATTTTTATTTGCTTAAACTATTTTTCAAAACTATTCTTGCGAATATTATTTAATGAATTCTATTCATTAAATAACGCTGTTGATAAATATCTATCACCTGTATCAGGTAATAATACTACTATAGTCTTTCCTTCATTTTCAGGTCTGCTTGCTAATACTTGTGCTGCATATAATGCTGCTCCTGATGAAATTCCAACTAAAACACCTTCTGCCTGTGCAAACTGTCTGCCTGCTGCAAAAGCATCTTCATTTTCAACTGCAATGATTTCATCATAAATCTGTGTATTAAGAGTCTCTGGTACAAAACCTGCTCCAATTCCTTGAATCTTATGAGGTCCTGCTTGACCTTGTGATAGTACTGGTGATCCTGCTGGTTCAACTGCAACTATCTTTATTTCGCTATTCTTTGATTTTAAGTACTCTCCAACTCCTGAAATTGTACCACCTGTACCAACGCCTGCTACAAAAACATCTACATTTCCGTCTGTGTCTTCCCATATTTCAGGTCCTGTTGTTTCTCTATGTTTCTTTGGATTTGCTGAATTTGTAAACTGACTTGGAATAAATGCATTTGGAGTTTCTTGTGCAATTTCTTCTGCTCTTGCGATAGCACCCTTCATTCCTTTTGCACCTTCTGTAAGCACTAGCTCTGCTCCATATGCTTTTAGTAAGTTACGTCTTTCAACACTCATTGTTTCAGGCATTGTAAGAATAATTTTGTAACCTCTTGCTGCTGCTATTGATGCTAAACCTATTCCTGTATTACCACTTGTTGGCTCTACTATAACTGAACCTTCTTTTAATAATCCTTTACTTTCTGCATCTTCAATCATTGCTAAAGCTATTCTATCCTTTACACTTCCTGCTGGATTGAAATATTCAAGTTTTGCTATAACCTTTGCCTTAATTCCTCTTTTTGCACTGTAGTTTCTTAATTCTAAAAGTGGTGTTCTTCCTATCAATTGTGTTACGCTTTCATATATTTTTGCCATGTTCTTATTCTCCTTATTCTAATTATTTTATTATATTGCTTATAGCTTCATTTTTCAATACTAAATCTTATAGTCATCAGCTAAATCCATAAGACCATATTCAACTAAAATTTCTTCTAACCTTTCTTGACTCATTGGAGTTGGAATTACAAAATTTGTATTTCCATCAATTGCCCTTGCAAGCTGTCTGTACTCTTCCGCCTGTGCTGACTCTGGCTTATGCTCAATAACTGTCTGCTTTCTAATTTCAGCTCTTTGAACAATATTATCTCTTGGAACAAAGTAAATTAATTGAGTTCCTAATTCCTTTGCAAATGCCCTTAACAAGTCTATTTCGCGGTCAACATTTCTACTGTTACAAATTATTCCGCCTAATCTTACGCCGCCTTTTCTAGCGTACTTTTGAATACCTTTTGCAATGTTATTGGCTGCATATAGCGCCATCATTTCTCCACTTGCCACTATGTATATCTCTTTTGCTTTTCCTTCTCTAATTGGCATTGCGAAACCACCACATACTACATCTCCTAAAACATCATAGAATACATAGTCTAAATCATCTGTGTAAGCTCCTAGTCTTTCTAATAAACCAATTGAAGTAATGATTCCTCTTCCAGCACATCCAACACCTGGTTCTGGGCCACCTGACTCCACACATTTTGTTCCCTTATATCCATTCTTTAAAATCGAATCAAGTTCTACTTCTTCGCCCTCATCTCTTAAGGTATCTAGAACTGTTTTCTGAGCTAATCCGCCTAATAGTAATCTTGTTGAATCTGCCTTTGGATCACATCCTACAACCATTACCTTTTTACCTAATTCTGTAAGTCCTGCTGTAAGGTTTTGTGTTGTTGTAGACTTACCAATTCCGCCTTTGCCATAAATGGCTACCTGTCTTATCTCTCCCATTGTGTCCTCCGTTTTTATATTCTTATTGCTGTTTTCACAGCTTTATTTTCCTATTTCTTTCTTTTCATACTACTTATATAGGAATTGTATGTTTAGGATTATACTCTGCATTTTCTATATTGTCAATACTTTTTTTGAATTTTTTTCCACATATGCAATTAGCTTATTTACTGCATCTTCTATAATATCCGGAACAACATATGCCGTTATCCCTCTTCGCAATAGTGCATTTTCTGCAACCATTCCTATCATACTTACTAATACATACCTACAATCTGACAGCAATTCAATATTTCTATTTAATGCATCATCATCGTGTGTACCTGAATTACAAACTGCTTTAACTTCTCTTACTTCTACTACTTTGAATCCAGATTCCTTATCTGGTTCAATAATAATAAATTGTTCTGCTCTTCCGAAATGCTGATTTATTACCTTTCCATCGGTAGAAGCAACTGCTATTTTATATTGTTCCATCACAATATGCCTCCAATCTAACCATGTGAAAATGTGTCTTTATGTGAAAGTCTTCTTTCAAATATCTCATCTCCAAAATCCTTACCACCAGGTATTCCTATTGCATCTGCCCTACACCTCTGGCAATGCCTAAAAACATCTATGTACTTTCCTGCTTTTGCTCTAGCCTCTTCTATTATCTTACAGGTAGGAGCTTCGCAATCTGCTAATTCATGCTGTGGTATCAATGGAATAATGTTATATATTTTTGCTCCTAGCTTACTCACAGTCTTTGCAACTTCTTCAATATGATCATCATTTATTCCTGGTACTAACACACTATTAACCTTTATAGTAATTCCTGCATCAGCTACTTTTTTAATACCCTTTAACTGATTTTCAATTAAGATTTCAGCCGCTTCCACTCCTTCATATACCTTTCCATGAAATACAATTGCTGTATTTAACTTTGCTTCTATTTCTGGATCTACTGCATTAACCGTAACTGTAAGAGAATCAATACCAACTTCAATTATTTCATCTGCCTTTTCATATAATAGCAAACCATTAGTACTCATACATTTTAATAGCTCCGGAAATTCCTTCTTTATCAACCTAAATGTATCTAGTGCATTATTTGTTGCCAATGTATCTCCCGGCCCTGCTATTCCTGCCACGGTAATATCTGGACACAGTTCTAATGATTTTTTTACTATCTCTATTGCTTCAATTGGTGAAATCACCTTTGAAGTGACGCCAGGTCTTTGCTCATCATCATTTATTTTTCTATCACAGAATTTACATTGAATGTTACATCCCGGACTCACTGGAAGATGTATTCTTCCTTTATTATTCTTGTGACTTCCAAAGCATGGATGTGAATTTTTCAAATTTTCATAATTGCCTGAATCTTGCATATCCCTCTCCATTCTAAGAACTTAATTAATAATGTATATAATGTTCTCATTTTTATATTCATACTATTTCTATATGATTTGTATATCATACTCTTTTGATAGGGATTTGTCAATAGATTTTTATTTTTCCTATATTTAACCTAAAACATATCTAAACTTAATCTAAATATAGTATTATTCTCATAAAATATTAGGAAGGAGAATAGAGTTATGGATAAAAAAAAGATAATACTTTTCATACCAATTGTAGTTCTTGTTGTAGTAGGTGTCTATTCAATCTATTTCAAAAGCCATTCTACAGATGTAGCGTCTTTGATTGAAAAATTTTACGAAAACGATGATGGAAAAATTAATTCTTATCTTCAAACTGTAAATAAAGATATAAATATTAATTTTCACACAGTTACACTTAATGAATATATACTGGATCCATACACTGGTATTGGCATAGTACTGTTAAGTACTTCAAGACAATATTATGATGACTACTATGATAACTATTTTAATAATTTTTACCCTCGAGTCAAACAAGAATACCTTGTTAGTCATGAACTTGCAAATACCATATTAACTAAAGAACGTGTATATTTTTACTATCGTTTTACACTTAACGAAAAAGGTAAGTCTAAAAGTTTATGCAAAATTTATTTAGATGATGACCAATCACATTATTTTGAATTATCTTTTAATGATGATATAAGTAATAAAACATTTACTGTTAGTGATGAAAAAGTAATATGTTCACCACTAGGCTTTACAATAAGTACTACAAAAGAGAAAAGCAATATTCTTGATATGATTAACTTTAATTATGAAAATTCTGTATCTATGACTGATACAAACAATTCAGATAATGGAGTATATTGTATAGGATGTTTCAAGAACACAATTAATTGTGATAATATAAGTAACTTAGATGAATTTATAGGATTATTGGAGTAGGAGGAAAATACCCATAAAAAAAATTTTAGCAAGTATATTAAGCATTACTATGTTATTAACCATCTTTTCTAAATCAGCTTTAGCTGATGAGATTAAAATCCCTGAGGAACACTATAATATATTAGGTGCTTTTCTTGAAGCTGAAGCTTTAGAAACAGTAGATTCTGTTGATACTGATGTTCAATCTATTTTAAATAGTAAAGGGGTTTTTAATAGTGAAATTGAACAAATTGAATCTGAATTTTTAGAAAATATCCAAAATGCTGATGTTGATGATATTTCAGTTATAACAGAATATGTTATCTATAACGAAGATAGCAATAATAACTTAAATGTAGAATGTATTCTTGATATAAAGGAAGTAGATTCATTTATTAGTGAGCTTTATCTTAACGACGAAACTGGAGAATTTATTAATTCTGTTGACTACAATGAAAGTCCTAATATAATTTTGTATTCATCTAATAGTTCTGCTAATGCCTTAATGAAAAAAACTTTAATCGCTACAACAGTAACACGTGGTGGAAAAAGAAAATTATGTTGTACATATATATGTAATTGGCTTACCACACCAAGCGAACGAATGAATGATGTAGCTACAATAGGTTGGGGAGCTGGTCAGGGAAGTTTCGATTACACGGAATCTTACTCTGCTACTTATTCTTATATTTGTGATACCGTATGGTATACTCCAAACAATAACAATACCTATACAAAACATACGGCTTCAGAAGGTTATGAACAAAATCTAAGTTCTAGTATGCGTAATGAGGCAACAGAAAATAGTCTCTCTTGTAAAGCAACATTACGAAATTCGCTAGATGATGTTATTGGTACTACTATTTACTATTATACATATAGAAATCATACTATGTCGATGAATTTTTATCTTACAAATGTCAGTAATACTTCTTATACTTATTTAGTTGGTGAATACTTTCACCAGAAAAAGTCTGGTTCTTTTAAATTAAATGGAATAACTGCAAGTTATAATGTTTTAACAAATACCGTAAGTTTAACTATCTCTGGTGGATATAATTGGACTACTTATTATGAAAAAGTAGGAAGTAGTGCATTATTGAATCATCAGTATAAATAAATATATAATTTCATCTGAACTAGGATGTAAAATTCACAAAGGAAGCCGCTTGGCTTCCTTTGTGAATAATATTTATTACTATACTTCTTTTTTAGGTTTTTTTATTCTTACAGCAGTAAATGATACAAGTATTACTGACCCTGCCATTAAAATCAACCATAACATATCATTGGTACTATCACCTGTTTTTGGCTGTTCTACATCTTCATAAATAATAGCATATGTTGAGAACAAATCCGTTTCAAATGTAAACGTACCAGTTTTGCTATCATAAGTTCCGCTAATGATTTCTGTCTCACCATCATGAACACGTACTATACTGTAGATACGTCCTTCTGCACGAAGTTCCTTTGGAACCTCTATAGCAATTTCAATCATACCACCAAGGTTAGAAATCTTAACTGATTCTGAATCACCAACTTTTTTGAAAAGTGAGAGGTCGAGATATGCGCCAACGTGACGATTTCCAAGCACTGATTCTACTTTTTCTTTCTCTGTTTTATTAATACTCTCACCAATATCTTCAACTACAATATAAACTATTGCATTCTTACCTGCTTGAATTTGTGCAAGCTCTGTAGGAGTAAATATAATTTCTTTCAATCTAGCAATTTCACTTGATATTGTTACACTCACTTCTCCTTCTTCACTGTGGTTTTCTTTAACAATATTACCATTATCCGAGTCATTAGAAGCAGGGGTTACCTGTAAAGTAAACAATTCGCTATAATCGGTATTATGAGTAGATCCATTTACTATAGTAGCCCTTAAAATAACCGTTCCTGCTGCAGTTGTACTTAATATATTGCCATTTACACTTGCACCTGTGTCACCTGCATTTTCTATACTCCATACAATAGTCTTGTTTGTTGCTGTATTAGGATTAGCAGTTGCTTGTAAAGTAATATCTTTACCTGCTGTAACTGTACCAGGAGTTGATAATGTAATAGAAGTAACAGCATTAATTTCTGATGTTTCAAAATAAAGTGTTACTGTAACATCATCATAATTTTTACTAGAAATAACCACCTCAACCTCAGCTAAATAACCTGCTGTATCAATATTTTTAATACTGTAACTAGAATTTGATATGCTATTTATGATGGAGTTGTCATCAGAAACAACAGTTGCACTCACAATCTGAGCATCCACAAAGGAAGCTGGAAGTCCAAAATCACTTACACTTAAACTGCCTGAGTGAGCATTTCCAATCACAAATGGCATGGTCTTATTGATAGCTCCTGTATATGTTGCTTTAGTTATTTTTGCCTTAGTAAAGTTATAAGTACTACTTGCTAATTGATAATTATTTTTGTCTGCACCGCTTAACTGTAATGTCATTATAACTGTCATATTACTACCAACATTAGCACTTGAATACTTACCAGCTGTTGCTAATACTGAAAGTGTATCTCCTGTACAAGGCGTTGTAAAATCGAGTGAGCCACTCACAGTACCTACACCTGTATTTCCACTGTAAGTCTTACTTACTGCAAGGGTTCCATCACCTGTTATAGCAATTGATTTCTTAGCGATGTTTACTGATAATGTAGCTGGTGTATCAAGTACATAATTACCGCTATTAGTTCCTTGCAATACTATCGATGTCATATTTACTGTGACTGTTTTATTCGTACCTGCTAACTTATCAGACATAGTACCTGTGGTTGGCATCGCTGAAATAGTAACATTCTCCGAACCGATTTTACCTGATAATGTTCCGCCAGTAATTGTTACCGTAGTCGTACCATTATAATCTCGCGGTGTTGCTACCAAACCTGTTATGGTAAGCTTCTTTGGTGATATCGTAAAATCTATTGCCAAATTATCCACTGATTTATAATTCTCATCCTCATCACTTACTGAAATAATGAGTTTATAACTTCCTACTTCTTTAGGAATAGTTTTACCATCTCCAAGTTTTTCCCAATCATTTCCAACTTTTACAAACCAAGTTTTAACTAGTGTTGCATCCACTGTCGCTCCATCTACTTTAGCAATTGGTGTGCCTGTAAGAGTGATTGCAGAATTACTTCCTGAATACTCAGCAGAGATTGCTGGTGTTCCATTAACCTTTATTTTGAAATCATTAACGCTAATTTCTGCAGTTGTTTTTGATGCACCTACTAACGCATGAGTTATAACTGTTGAAGTGTTATCACTTTGAACGGTCAACTTAGGAGATGCTACATTAAATATACCTTTAATCGTAAATTTATCTGAGCCATCTATACCCATAATTGGTTGATCCTCACCAGTTAATAATACATACTCACGGTTTATATCATTATCAAAGGTGTAAAAAGTTCCATTAAGAGCTACTGCTCCGCTTGTTCCCTTGGCTTCAAGAGATGGCTGTCCATACATTACAAGCGCATTATTAAAATATGCTCCATAACTAATGGTGCCTCCTGTAGCTGTTGCTCTAATTCTCGCATTGCCTTCTATGACAACTCCATAATTGTAGTCAAATAAGCCAAATCCACAATTTACACTTGTACCCGTTCCTGTAGATGATGCTGTTATATTAGCATTTTCCTTAATTTCTGTATAATATGATAACTGTACACCGTAATTATATCTAGTACCACCAGAAGCTGATGCTGTCACATTAACACTTCCATTAAGATTTAATAAATCATTACAATATAATCCAACACATATTTCGGAAGCTCCTAATGCAGTGGCAACTATTTTTCCTGCTGTTAATGTTGGTGCAACGTCTGAATCAGCAGATGGATTCTTTTTATCAATCCATATTCCGTACGAACCACTTGTAGCAGCATTACCATAACCATAGATTTCTCCAGTATTCTCTAATGATAGATTGCCAGATAAAATACCAATACTGTAAGAATAGCTATTACTTGCCAAACCACCGTTACCAGTTAGTTTTCCGCCTGCCTCAATAACAATGTTAATCTCTTTACCAGCTATTATCATTTGTCTACTAGATTGTGGAGTACAATACATACCAATGCCTATAGATGCTGCTCCACCTGTTCCACTTCCTGAATTTACTGTTCCACCTGTACCAATTACATCAGCACCATTTTTAACAGTTAATTTTGAACCATTATCAACAAATATACCATAACTAACCGCTGAATTAGAGTCATTTTGAGTAACCGAACCTCCTGTAGCAGTCAACTTACCTGCTCCTGTTCCTTTTTCAAAAGTAATATTTCCCTCAGAATAAATACCTGCTGTATTAATAATTGAACTTGAAGAACCTGAATAGGTGCTAGTTACTGTATTTGTTCCATTTAATATAATTTTAGTATCTGCCGGTAGCTTTAGTGCATATGCTGCCGTAGTAGACATATTAAAATTACTAAGAGTAAGCTCAAATTGTGGTGAAGTATTACTTACTTTCTTAAAAGTATAAGTACCATTACCTTCTCCACCAAATGCCCAATCGTTACCTGTTTTTTGATCATTTACATTCATTCCTACTGACGCAGCAACAAGGTCAATTGTTGTACTTCCTTGCGTTGGAGCATCACAGTTAATCTTCACATATTTTGGTTTTGGATTACTAACATTATAAGCTGCCTCTGTATATTCATCTGTTGCAGTAGAGTCTGCACCCATTATTCCTGCATATTTATTTGAAGATAAATTCATATACATTCCACTACTAAAAGCTGCTGTTTTTCCTGTAGCCTCAATAGTACCAGCTGTGTTAAAGTTCTTAATATCCTCACCTTTAATCGCATAATTATCTGTACTATTTGATTCTCCACCCGTTTTAAGGGTCAATTTACCTGTCTGCGTGTTTGCAAATTTAATACCATATCCCCCTGCAACGCTTGTACCTTCTACTTTAATTGCTGCTGCTGAATTGGTAAAGGTTGTATCTCCTTTCAGACATTGAATATCATTATTTCCTTCAAATATTACCTCTGTACCATAAGGCACAATCAAACCATATGCTTCTGTACTGGCTATGGTCATATTATTAAGAACAAGTTTGTATGTGCTTGTTCCAACTTTACTAAACTCATAACTACCACTACCTGTACCGCCATGGTCTTCATCAGTACCTGTAATCTCATTACCGATGTTCGGTACTTCGCCTTTTCTAGCATTTAAATCAAGTGCTGAGACTTCTATATACTCTATACCTATTTGAATCGTTAATTCTGAGCTCATTGAACTGTTAATAGTAGTTATTGTCGATGTAGGTGTTGTATTGTATGCACCAGAACCCCACATCGAGAGAGACGATGTTATTGCAGCCCCATATGTAGCCGCAGTACTACCTGTGGCAAAAATATATGCCTTTCCTTTTATATCAGAACTACTTATATTACCTCCTAAACCTACTGCATTGCCTACATTTGAAAATGCTTTTAGTCTTCCTTTTGAATTTACATCTGTTATTATACTGCCAGAGGCTACTCCACCTATCGATACACCAAATCCAATATCGCCACTAAAACCAGCCTTTGTTGCAGTACCCACTAACTCACCTTTATTCAGTGTTATGGAAGTACGAGCATGTACACCATATCTAAACCATTTTATTTGCGTACCTGCTGTTCCAGTGATTTTGCCACCATTTAATGCAATAGTATCTGCTGCAATTCCAACAGTAAAGAAAGAGCCTGGATTGTTCGTACTGTTACATGTGTTGTCTCCTCCTGTTCCATTAAGAACTCCACCCTTTGCATTTATTGCAAAATCTGTAACCTCTAGATACATAGCTGCGGATGATGTCACTGGGAGTGTACCACCTATTACACCTACGGTAACACCCTTGTTGTTATTACTTGATATAGATGTTGCATTAATACTACCTCCAGTAGCGTTAACTGTACCACCTTCAACTATTAAGTCAGTACCCTGAACATAGATACCACTACTAATAATCCATGCATTAGTACTACCAGCAATAGTTCCAGTTGTTAATGTACCTGCTTGCTTTGCTTCAAGAGTAGCTCCGCTCTTACCTTGCTTAATAGTCAAGTTACCTTTTGCTAATATTGCTGAAGTGTCAAATTTTTTTGAAGAGTCAAATGTACTCGTAACCACACTACTATTGGTATATTTCGTTACTACCGAATTACTACCCTTTAAAATAAGAGTGGTATTAGCTGGAAGAATCATAGCATATCTAGCAGTTGTCTCCATGTTAAAGCCATCAAGCGTAAGATCATAACCATTCGTAGTCTTCTTTAACTCAAAGCTTCCTTTTGGTGTACCTCCACCATATACCCAATCTGTACCCGTATAGGTGTCACCTATATCAGAAAGCTCATTTGCAAATATAGTAAAATCTAGTGTACCTGTAAATGCATTAGGTGATTCTGTGGAAGTTATTTTTGTATACTTCTTATCTGCTTCACTTGCTGCACCATATTCTGTTTTGCTGTAGTTTATATTTGCGCTTACTGAACTAGCACCCATTTTACCCCACCAATCTGTGGTCGCAGGGTTAACATCAATTATCTGACTAGAAGCTGCTGTTTTTCCTGATGTTATAAGGGTACCTGATGTAAAGACCGCTTTACCATTAATACCGAAGTTATCATTTGCAGTGCTTCCACCCCAGCCTGTAAAGGTAAGTTTATTATTTCCTGATGTATCAGCCGCCTGAATACTTTTAATTCCCTCTGAAACAGTTCCTGCCACTTTAATAGCTGAAGCTGCAACTTTCAAAGAATTATCTCCATAGTTGGCATCCACTTCATTTGTACCTTTATAAACAATGGTAGTACCATCTGGAACTAAGATTCCAATATCAGCAATACATTTGAAATAGAAATTATCTAATGTAAGTATCTTTGTTGACGCCTTCCAATCATATGTTCCAATTGGACTTTTGTTTATCTGTCCACATGTATTCGTGTCATTCCCTGACTTATCCACGCCTCCTGTTAAGTCTAGCGTCTCTAGGCTAACAAGTGGATCAAATGTTACATCTACAGACTTTATAGAGGTAGGCATCCAAGTACTTTCACTACTTGTATATGCATTTCCATAACTTGAGTCACCTTGCTTACCAAATAGAGCCGTCATCACATCATTCGTATTAGAGAGCTCACTCTCAGTAGGAGCTACAGCCTTAGATTCAAAAGTAATTTCCGCCTGCCCCGAAAGCTTACCTGTAAGAGTAGACATTGGCGATGCTGGACGCCAAAGTGTTGAATTGGCACCTGCTTTTGTAGTTCCTGTTATGTTTCCCTTATCAATATAAAAGACACAACTCTGAATAAGACTGTTACTTAGATTAAATGTTGTTCCCGATTCATTTTGATTCAATACTAAATTTCCATTACGTAAGTATATAATAGAGTCACTACTATCATACTTATAGCCATATAGTCCTGCACCAAATGATGTAAGATCTAGCGTAGCTTCTTTGGTTATATAAATATTATAACCATTTGCTATTATTGTAGCATTAGCACCTGTTAATGAGGAAGTAGAGGTACTTTTTACTTCTAATGTAACACCTTCTAATACCAAATTACCTCCAAGGGTAATAACATTACTTTTTGCCTCCGTGTGAAGCTTTCCACTACCTTTAATTACAACATCCCCCTCTGTTGTTATAACTGTAGTATCTGTTGTAAAGTTTAAAGTTGTATCACCTTCCACTAAAATAGTTGAATCTGCTGGAAGTGTAAAAGTATCTGTCACTTCTCCACCCTTAAGTATAAGTGTTTTACTACTCTCATCCCATTCCCAGTTAGCACCAGATGAACCTGTGGTAACGTTCGCTGCCATTGCAGGCATTGATGTAATTATCATACTGATTATAACTAGATAAGCTATTGCTCTTTGAATTTTTATTTTCATTTTTTTCTCCTTCCTAAAATACTATTTTATAAGAAATTATAGCATTGCATGCACTCCACAAGCACTCCAAGAGGGCAATTTTTTACCAATTTATAAAAAAATAGCGCAGTAGTCTAAAACTACCACGCTATGATACTCTCATTATATAAAAAACCTCCAAGGAAAATCCTTTGCTTCTTCAGCATAATCAATCCCTATTCTCTTTGAAACCTTTATATCTAACTCATCTGGCGAAACTGCCATATAGTCTTCAAATGCATCCGTAACATAAAACTCTCCACAGCACATATCTACTCCATTTTGCAACTTGGTAATATCCATTGCCTTGCATAATTTACCTGGACCATTTGAAAAGTTCTTAATTTGTGACTTCGTAAGTTCATTATATGTTTTCTTATATCTTAGCATTGACGCTTCTTCTATTCCACTTAAAATCTCTACACCACGTAACAATACTGCCGCCGCAACACCTTTTTCTTCTGTAACAATATTCATGCAATAATACATACCATAAATCAGGTAAACATATGCTGTCCCACCTACTTCATATAAAGTCTTAGTTCTTGGTGTAACCTTTCCTCCATAAGCATGGCACGCCTTATCTATTGCACCTATATAGCCTTCTGTTTCTGTTATCCTGCCTACAATAGTTCTTCCATTGTACTTACATACTAGATATTTTCCTAGCAACTCTTTTGCTACTGTCAGTGTATCTCTTAAATAAAAGTCTCGTTCTAATGCTTTATACATATATTATTTCTACTCCGCTAAGGCTTACATTTCCAGTAAGAACTACTGGTATGTCTCCTTCATCTCCTCTATAATTTTTCTCTTCTATTCCTCCAAGACTTACATTTACATTATTTATAATCTTCCATGTTCTTGGTATATACAACTCTACTCCTGAAAATGAAACTTCTAAATGAATTTCCGCTCCATCTTCATGTACCTTTGCTCTGTCAAAATATACTTTCATTGCTCCAAACGAACAATTTAAATCTGCTCTTTGGAATTCCTGCGTATTTACATACTTAATGCTTGAACCAAAACTCACTCTTACATCAACGACATTTGAGTCTGGCATATCAATTATCTTTTCATATGCATCTGGTCCTTTATGTTTCCAATGGCTACGTTTATGTTTACTACTATGAAACATAATTTCAAATCCAATTGTTAAAAACAGTGCTACAAGTAATATAGGCCAAGGTACAATTTTTTCAATACCTAACTGCTTTTCAAATAAAATTCCTATTACTGCTAATGGAAAAAATATTCCTGAAAAATTTAAATACGAAATGCTAATCACCATTATTGGAATTAAAAGTAAAGTAAATCCTAAACTAACCACATGTAATTCACCTAAATATCCTAATTGATTTATTACTATTAATGCTGCTGCAAAAATAAAGAAAATACCCCAAAATATGTTTTTAGTGTTTTTACTTATATTCATATATTACCTCTTTTCTGCATTGATTATCAATGCTAAACTAATTATTTCTTAATTGTCTTAAACTATCAAGCTTATTCTTTAAATCCTTAAAATAAAGCCTAGATACATACACCTGCTTGTGACTACTTTGAAACTGTATCAAACTTGAGGACGTTAAACTACGTTCTATCGAATACACTTGCTCAGCATTAAGTATCGTTGACTTTGATACTCTAACAAAATTCTTAGGCAGGACTTCTTCTAACTCATAAAGCTTATATCTAGTGTTAAAGACATCATCTGCAGTATGTGCCTCTACACTATTATTCGCTGTCTCAAAAAACAGCACCTGCTCCAATGGCAAAAAATACTCTTTATCCTCTTTAAAAAAGGATACTCTCGGAATATTAGATGTAATATCAAATATTGCCTGTTGGACATTTAAGATATCATTATTAAGTTTTCTGCATTTAATGACAATCTCATCTTCAACAAGATTTTCATCAAATTCGATTTTAACCTTCATACATCTACCTTCCTATCAGAATATTTATTGCCTTTAATTGTATTATAACAGCATTTTATCTAATGTAAATACGATAACGGTAAGAGGTAAATAACTAAGGGTAAGAAGTAATATTTTGTTGTTATTTTTTCTTTGAAGCGATAATATAGCTAGAATCT
This sequence comes from Lachnospiraceae bacterium, assembly GCA_031548165.1. Taxonomy (GTDB): domain Bacteria; phylum Bacillota; class Clostridia; order Lachnospirales; family Lachnospiraceae; genus CAG-303. The sequence continues at coordinate 37,967 of JAVBRI010000022.1, read as the reverse complement.
AGCCACTTAAAAATTTCATCTATTGGCACAGACCCATCAAGACAAATCGTAAACCAATGCTTTTTATTCATATGATAGCCTGGAAAATATAGTTCTTTATCAACGACTGTTTCAACCTTTTCTGGATCTATTCTTAAATCAATAATCTCAATAACTTCATCACTATCCATTCCAAGCTTACTTCTAGATAATGTAAGTATAGCTGCATACCATTTTCGATTATCCTTTCTGCGCAAAATTGCATTATTAGGCGTTCTCTCCCAAAGAAACTCTAACTCATCTGAATATTTTTCACGTACATATTGTATAACCTTTTTAGTATAATCACTTTTAAAAACATTACTATCAAAACAATTGGCAAAAATCGTTTGAAGAACATTATCATATTCTTCTTTTATCTTACCCACAAATGCTCCGCTTGCGCCTTGTATAAGATGTAAAATATACTCTTCCTTTGTTATAGTATCTATAACCTTTGTTGATATATTCTCATCTTCAGATATTGAAACCGTCATTTCAAACTGTCCCTCTAGTAAGCTCGCCACATAAACATAGTTTCCTTCATTAAGAAGGAAACCATATTTTTTAAGTTTTTCAATATTTAATTTTATATTTTCTTGTATCATTTTCATCTATAAAATCCTTTATACAAATATCTATATTATAATTACAGTTTTGAGTATCCAAAACCATTAACCATCGCTTCTACCTTTTGTCCTTGTTTGCAATAAGGACATTCATCATGTGTATAATTTGAATAACCTTCTACATCATCTGGTGAAAAAATCGAATCCACTTTATATCCAGACACTTCTTTAACTGCACTAAAAATTGCTGAAATACCTTGAATGATTCCACCATAATAATTAACACATTCAATACTAGTTCTTATGGTTTTACCTGTAGATGCTGATGCAAGTAAAAGAATGACATTCTTTCCTTTAATTGTCTTTTGCATATTATCTCTAAATATAAGTTGCCCACTTGTACTATATTCTGGTGATACAACATAAATTGTTTTATGTGCATTTCTTGACATAAATCCTGCTGCTGTCAATTCTTCTGCTAAATATGCTCCTATAACCTCACATCCATCCATACACACTATTGTATCCACTACTGTATTAAATACATACTCTAAAACCATTGATTTAGCTACTGCTTTTGCTTCACTTTGTCTGGCTTTCAACATCGAGATATCAATATAGTAATTAACATGTGAATGATTCGTCGCAAAATGTCCTGGTATCACCTTTAAATTTAATTGATTATTCCTCTTTGAAGGAATCTTGATTTCCCTATATTCCATATAAAACCTCCCATATATTTATACTTTTATATTAATATTTTATCATAATTTACAATAATTACAATGAGTTTTCTGTATTCTGATACTCTATTTCTTTATTTGTTTTTAGTTTTAAATTCGCTAAGCGTTTTATTATTACAATATTTACAAGGCTTAAAACTAGAATTACATATGGTGCTGTCGCAACTTCACAAGAATAGTAATTTAGAATTTCTTTATAATGAATATTCAATGCAATTTTATATAGCAATAAAAATAATAATAGAGATAAAGAAAATAATATTGCTATATTTCCAACTATTGCTCCCTCAGGATTTCTTAACGTTGTACCTAATCTTATTAAAAAAACCACGATTAATACGATTGATACAATAGAAAAGATTACCAAAAACATAAAAAAAATTGATATAATAGCTGTATCTTCCCTAAACGAATTCATAAACTGTATTGGATTCTCCATAATCTCATTAAACAGTTTTGGCAAAGAAAGTGTCATTTCCACCCACTTACCATCATGTTTTTCAACATTTATCCACGGTAAAAACATTGTAATAATTATTACAATAGATGTAATGAATAGCACTGAAATATATATTACCTTTTCAATAAAATACACTTTATTATTATCTGATTTATTCATATTAAAACTTGTATCCACGTTAGTATCCTCCTTCATGATGCTATTGAATTATTATAGCCTTGATACCTTGACCTTTTATCTTTCCTTTTTTTAATAGTTGCCAATAAAATTATTATTACTATATTTAAAATGCTTAAAAATAAAAATATATAGGGTGCAACTGCAATATAATAACTATAGCTAGTATTAATATTTCTTTCTAAAATACTTATATTTACTGAATTCTTATATACCACTACTAATATAAATAATAATATCGAAAATATCATAGCAACAAGTCCTACTTTTAACCCTTTAATAATCTCTATAGATATAGCCATCCTAATTAGAAATACTATTGTTAATATTAATGAACATACAAAAACTATTACAAGTATTAATAATAATATTGAGTTAACTTTTCCTTTCTCTATAAGTGTTTTAAAAAAACTGCTCGGCTGTTCTGCAATACTATTAAATAACTGTGCCAATGAAAAATTATTTTTATAATCCGGATAATTTTCTACAGCTCCATATATCCATGTGCGATACATTAAAATAATCATCCCTATTGATGATAAAAATAACAGTGAAATGTATATTACTTTTTCAATAATGTTAGATTTACGATCTACATTTTTTGCTTCTAATTTATAATTAAAACCAATATTTCCGTTACTCATCATGTTTGGTATGTTATTTAAACTAGTTCCACACCACTTACAAAATCTGTCGTTAGGATTTACTTCTTTTCCACACATACTACAATACATTTGACTCCTCCTTTACAAACACATTCTATACTTTCTTTATTGTACCAAATAGCTAGCACGATGGCTAGCCTTTTTTACTTGTAAAGATAACTTTATATATTTGATGTTTTGAGTAAAATTGTAAAGTGTATTTTACAAAAATCCTACTTTAAATTTTGATATTTAGGGTTAGTATTGACAAGGTTAAAAGAGGTTAGACACCACTTATTACAATGTAAATAATTTTAAATAATTAATACAATTATTACTTATTAGTGATTTTCGTTTGCATGATTGGACCAAATAACATATAATATTAAATAGTATATTTATTAAAAAGGGAGGTCTGTTATATGGGCAAGATGACAGTATATCATGGTAGCTACACCATTGTAAAAAAACCAACTATTATGATAAGTAAAAATACAAAAGAGCATCTTTAAAGTGTCTAGAATTCATATCAAACGAGGAGGTTTAATAATTATGATTGGACGTGAAGACCAAAAAGAAAATGACCTTTTTTTTACTTGTAGTTTAATTGATTATATTGCAAGAAAAACAAAAAACAAGAGGTCTACCGTTGCTAATGCACTAGGTAAAACCTCTATTTCTAAAATATATGACTTAGCTGATGTCTATCATAGTGATAATATCGACCGTGTCAGCGATGACTTTATTGACTCTGCTAAAATCCAATTAGGAACATTTGATAATATAGCTACTGCTAAATATGCAATTCCAAGCCATTGGGATATTGGAAAGGTATATAAAAGACTTATACTAGGTATTGCTAAAGAGCAAAACATCGATGTTGTTGATGCTTTATTCCTCGCCTATAATTCTTTTGTAAGTGATAAAATCGAAGACTTCAATAGCAGTTTTTATTATGATGCTCCACAAAATATACTTAATGCATATTTAGATGGAAAGATTGAATAAGAAAGCATCACTCGGCAGTGAACATTCTCACTTTCAATCTTTTCAACCTTTTTATCATCACAAAAGTTATAAGGCATAAAACTAAGATCACATAAGGTGCTGTAGAAACTTCATAATAATCTATAGTCACACCATGTTCATCATGTAAAACTATATTTGAAATGATTTTACACAATAAATTAAATGATAGAAAAATCAACGTAAACACCATCGCCACTCTTCCTATTATAACTCCTTTTGGATTTTTTATTGTTGTACCTAATCTAATTAAAAACGCACATATTAATACCATTGATATTATTGATAATACAAATAATATAATAAATGTTACTAAAAAGGCCTCGTTAGAACGCTGAGTATATGTATCAAAAAATGTACTTGAATCACCTGTCAATTCACCAAATATCTCCGAAAATGACAATGTTTCTGTAGTTTTAGAAAATCCATAATCATAATTATATTCACAAAAACCTATCCAACTAAAAAACATTGCTATCATTATTCCAATGGATGTCATGAATAATATTGAAATATAAGCTATCTTTTCTACTGAATGTAACATATTCTTATCTGAAGTATTCATACTATACAATCCCCCTTTTTAAGTTTCTCTTGATTTTTCTCTTGTCTACTGTTGATAATAATACCATTATCACCATATTCACAATACTCAAAAGTAAAAAAATATAAGGTGCCACCGATATACTTATTGTAGTAAGACTAGCTGCTTCGCTACTATTTGTTACAACCACCATTACTACTGTGAATATAAATAACATTATAGAAAGTATCATCGCTATCCATCCTGTTACTATTCCCTTAGGTTTCTTTAATGATTGAGTTATTTTCATCAAGAATAAAACTATAAATATTAGTGTAATAATAAAAATTACCACAAGTATTATTGTACATATTATACTTGTTCTTTCATCGCCATTAAGATATTCTTCTATCATTTCTGGATATTCTATAACATCATTAAATAACTTTGATAAAGTCGATGTAAAGCTATACTCTCCATAGCTATGTGATAACCATGGTAAATACATTAAAACAATCATTACAATTGATGATGCAAATAACAACAAAATATATATTATTTTCTCAACAATATCCGAGCCCCACTTAAACCACTTATAGGTACCTCCTGAACTAATATTGACAATAGTATTTTCATTACTTATTACTTCTGATGCATCACTTAACCTTGTTCCACACTTTGGACAAAATCTATCCGTTTCTTCTAATACATTTCCGCACTTTATACAATACATTTCATCGCCTCCTTGTAATGTTAAATATTTTCAGTACTTATAAAAAATTAATTGTATTATAACATAAATGTTTTCAAAAGAGGTGTGCAAACAGCACACCTTCAATATTTACAATAGTTTCCTTCTCTTCTTCATCATTTCCGTGTAATTTAAATTGCATTTATTATCTAGGACCAATAAACTTATCTCCGTTCAGATGTATCATATGTTCTGGCATATCAGATATCCACACTTCTGTTTCCCATGCTAACAATTCTGAGAATCTTTTAAACATCCTAAAATTTTCAAAAGCTGTAACAAATATCTTCCCCGCCTTTACATTCTTAGTCATCTCATTTATCTCAAGCAAACGCTTAGGTTCCATTGCACCAACTGAAGTAACTGATTCAATAAAATATATCCACTTCTTATGCTCACAGTATAATACTACATCTGGCATTTTATCATGTAATGTAATCTCAAAACCTAATTGCTTTAATTTTTCAACATTTTTAACCAAATCCTTCTCTGTTGTATCTCCTACATATAAACATTCTGAATCAGGTGCAAATCTAGGAGCAAACTCTTCTAAAATTGCCTTTTGTAGTTCATTATGCTTACCTCCTGAAAATACGAAATCTTGATTGTTTATTTTTACAGGCATCATCGTCATCATTTTCTTTGATGAATAAATGTCAACTAAACTCTGGTGATAAATCTTAAACCTTTCAATAGACTTTTCATATTCGTTACTACTTATTGTTTTAATAATATCTAACGTTTCTTTTGTAAACCTATATCTATAATTTGGGCTATTAGTCGCCATACCATTATCTTCAATTAATGCTGCTGTTCTAAAATGATGTAACGCTTGCTTACGAAAAGTTTCTCTACTATTTTCTGCATATATAACTCCATAACAATTATTTACAAATTGAATAATATCATGAATTCTCATCCATTCATTCGTTGCATTAGTCCAATTATCATTTTCTTTAATGTTCGACATAGCAAGTAGAACATAACAGCATAAGTCTGTTTGTTGCTGTATTGGCATTCCAACACCCTTAAGAAATTTTCTTGCTTCTTCTATCTTTGACATAAAAGTCCTCCAATATCTTATTACAATTCTCCTCTGATAAATCTTTTGATTTAATCAGTAATTGCCCCATCTGTTGTATTATATTTATCTCTGGTACTGGCATAGAATTTATCTCTGTTGAGTTTACCTGTGTAGAGCCATTTAGTATTCTATAATATGTATCATAAAGTGTAGAATTAAACAATACATATAAGCCATACACAACACATTCTGATAGTTCTGTTGTAAGTCCATCAATAAAATTAATCTTGTTCTGCGTACTAATATATTCATACATAGGATACTTTTTAGATAAATAAATACCACATTGCAATCTGCGTTTTTCCTCTTTTGCTGTAAAGCGTTTTACAAATAAATAATTCTTATTTTTTTGAACTAAACCCTTTTGTTTTGTTACTACATATTCATTTTCCTTACAAATTGGAAACTCAACTTTTCCCTCTTTAATATGTTGTGAAAAGAATAGTGGTATTGCTCCCTCTTCTTCCGCATCTCTTAAAATCTCTCGATTTCTAAAATCTACTGTTAATCCTGTTTTCATTTTTAATCCTATACTAGGAAGAGTATTTCCCCATTGACTCAACATATTTAATGTTTCAATTTCCTTATCATCTATTACTAGATAAACATACTTTTCATCTCCAGATACAACTATATCATATGGTACTTTCATTTCTGTAATATCTTGAAAATCATTATTAGATTGTGAAGATGTTATGATTACATCATTTAATAACTTTTTAGTTTTTCTTACTTTTACTATCATTGTTTCTTGTAATACATTTTCCTTTTCAAACACCTTATTTCTACTAACAAAAATATGAATATGCTCTAACCTCCCATTTGTCAAAAAATACTCCCTAAACTTTTTAAAATATGCTCCTGATGTCCAAGAACGAGGAATAATATAAACCATTTCACCTTCATCCTTTAAATTAAATAATCCCATTGAAGCAAATAAAAAATATAAATTAGGTGCTCCATAACATACTGTTGGCATCGCTACTGCTTCAGGAGCATCTTTTTGAATTTTCATATAAGGTGGATTTCCAATAACCACATCATATTTTTTTGAATAATTATTTGCAAATAGAGTTTCATTAAAATCCATATACTGGCTTGTTATGTAATTATCAATTTTTATCTCATATGAAAAAGAAACCTTTGAATTGTTTTGAATGTACTCTAAATTTCTTTTTAATATTTCTAGTATATTAGAATCATTTTCATAACAAGTCAATTCTATCTTTTTAAGATTTTTTTCACCTTGTAATCTCTGTATTAACGCACATGATAAAATACCAGACCCTGCACCAGCATCTAATATAGTGATTGATTCAAGATTTGAAGACAAGTTATACAAACTAGCCATATATAGTGCAGTTTCTTTACTTGTAAAAAATTGACCATATTTTTTTCTTTCCTTTTTAGGCATTTCGAGAATATATTCATTTGTCTGCTCTAAAATGTAATCTATCATATCTATCCACTTCCTCGTATTAATCATAATGCTATTATATCTTATCAAGTTTCTTTTTTCTACATAAATATCACTCTTTTTAAACGTAATATTTTATCACTTTTTACTTATATAAATATTTGATAGAATAGTACAAAAAAACAAAGGAGTCTTACCAATGACAAATCTCAATTTACATTTAGACCAATATTTAAACTTTTGTAACTATCAAAAAAGGTTAAATAGCAAAACCTTAAAGGCATACTACATTGACTTGAAACAATTTTTTTCTTTAATAGATGTAGTCGATGTTTACTCTATCACATCAAATTTATTGGAGGAATATATTATTAAGTTACATGAAAAATATAAACCCAAAACTGTAAAAAGAAAAATTGCCTCCATAAAGGCTTTTTTTACTTATCTCGAATATAAAGATATCATTAATATAAATCCCTTCAATAAGGTACATATAAAATTCCGCGAACCTGTTATATTACCTAAAGTCATACCTTTAAATACAATTGAATTATTCCTAAAAACTGCATATAGTCAATTAAGCCTTGCTAAAACTAAATATCAAAAGCGTAATGCGTTAAGAGATACTGCTGTAATTGAGTTACTATTTGCTACTGGTATGCGAATATCTGAACTGTGTTCCTTATCTATTAATGACGTAAATCTAGAGGAAAAAAACATTTTGATTTATGGGAAAGGTTCGAAAGAAAGAGTAATACAAATTGGTAGTAATGAGGTTATTTATATTCTAAAAAAGTACCAAGAAGAATTCTTACATGAAATTCAAAATTGTAATCATTTTTTTGCGAGTCAATCAGGAAATCAATTGTCAGATCAAAGCATTCGTAGAATGATAAGAAGATACTCTACATTGGCTGCGATTAACATGCATATCACACCACATATGTTTCGACATACTTTTGCGACATGCCTTTTGGAGGCAGATGTTGATATTCGATATATACAAGAAATGTTGGGGCATAGTTCTATTAATATTACTCAGATTTATACACATGTAACTATGGCGAAACAGAGGGATATCTTGATGACGAAGCATCCTCGGAAAAATTTTAGTATATAAGAATGTGTTTGTTTCCTAATTCCATTTGATAGATAATCTTATATTATCTATCAAGTATTATACTACTTATTACTAATAATTTACCATATTTATTAAAATAAAATAGAAGTTATTATCTTAGTCACCACCTCCGCCGCTAATCCGAACAAAACTTCTTTTGCAAATTTCTCTTTATCTCCCTGAACTAAAACTTTCAAACCCTCTTTATCCCTTTCTTTTGTATACATTTTAGCTTGTGATGCTATCTGATAAGCCTCTGAACCTGGATTTAGTTCCATCAACCTTCTTTCAAAAATTCTATCTAAACTTTCCCAATCTATAGTATTTATACTATTTGTTCCAGAAACATAATTACCTTCATTACCGCTTCCAACCATTCCCGAAATTATGTTTCCATCTCCTGCAACCCCACTAACGTTACTATATTGCCTATTATCCATATAATTTTCTCCCCCTACTTGTTGAATCATACATTTTTCAAAATTAAGTATATATGAACTATGATTGTTAAAACAATCTGTAATCCTATTCAATGCTTCTTTTAAAAACTCGCTATTTTTACTAAAAAAACATATTTTTTCACCTGAATTAAGTGATAATACTATATAGTAATTACTTCCTGTACCAACTCTTGATAATATAGCTACACCAGAAATTAAGATAATAATCATTCCTATACCTAAAGTAACATTTCCATCATCACTTTTAAATAATGAGTTACTCTGTATACTACCTGATATTAACATAAAAAAACCAATTATTAGCATTACAAAAAAAGCTCTGGGAATTTTCTTTTTAATCGTTCCTAAATTAACACTTGTAATATTACTAATTTGAATAACTGTATTTTTAAAGCAAAACGTATTTTTATTAATTGTTAATTTTGACATTCCTGCCATTGTTATTTGATCTGACATAATCTTATCCTCCTAAATCTTATATGTATCTTTATCCCAAAAATCATTTACTCTCTCAAAAGTATTTTTTGATATTCCCTTTGATATAACTCCCATATAGATATCAACCGCATAAGCACGAAATTCTAATACTTTCAATGTGTATTTTAGTATGTTAAATATGTAATAAGCAAAAACAAACGGAAATAGCATAGATGATAATTCTGATTGTTCGAAAACACTTATTGCTGCAAAAACACCCGTTAAAATAACCGTTAAACCTAAGAAAGTATTGTTTATTGTAGAAACCTCTCCCATAACTCTATTATATTCCGCTGTTAACATATTAACTTCTTTATCATTGTTCATTGCATTCCTTCCTTGTCACTCTATTTCTTTAGTTCGAATTCTTCCACATCATCAAAAAATCCATTAAAATCATCATATACTGATACAAACCTATCTATTAATGTGGATTCATTCAATGGTAATGAACCACTATGATATTGCAAATGTAGATAGTTCTGTGCATTATCGCTTAGTAAAAATACTAACAAACGATTTACCACCTTATATTGATCTTCATCACAATTTCCTATACTCATAAGACTTGAAAACTCGTAATATCTATCCTCTTCATCTGGAAGAAATATAAAATATTGCCCTGCTAATGCTTTTTGAATATCATAAAAATCTGATGTTGTACCTTTATATTTATATATTTGCTTTAATAAAAAACTTTCTTTTTCTGTGATTTCGATATTTCCATCACTATTATTATTTTCAACACTATTCTCATCGATTTCATAATTTACTGAAGCAATAAATCCAAGTGGAAACTGTTTTGATTCTATGAAAACTTTCCTAAAGTCTTTATAAAACAATATCTCATCTTCATCTGTAGTCTGTACTGCCTTTTTCACACTTTTAGCTTCATCTAAAATACCTTCATCTATATCATCACTTTCAAATAGTGATGGTAATGAATTGTCTTTATATGCTTCTTCTATTGCCATAATATAATTATCTTTTGTATATGCTTTTAAATCAATGGTTACATTTGAGAAGCTTTCTCTAAATACCCTTACAATTTCTTCAAAGGCATAATTTTTTACTACAGCCTCTTGTTCATCATCTGGAACTATGTACCAAATCTCTATTGTACTTGTTGGCAATGTTTCTGCTAATCGCTCTTCGTTATAATTATATAAAAATATAGACATTCCACTTATTACGATAATAAGTGCAGTAACTACACCTATAATACGATTTTTTTTGCGACGTTTCGTTTCATTTGCTACATTTAATACTTTTTTCTCTTTTTTAATAACCTTTTCAAACTCTTCAATAGTATCAAAACGTAAATGCATATCAACAGCCATTGCACGAAGTATCGCATCATTCATGTATTCTGGAAGGTCTTCTATGATATCTTGTGGAGAAATAAGTTCCTCTTCACCGGTTTTACGATTCGTCGATTCAACAGGTTTTATTCCAGTGATCATAAAATATAATGTTGCACCTAATGCATATATATCAGTCCAAGGACCTTGCTTACTTATAGTTTGATACTGCTCTGGAGGAGAAAAACCCGGTTTTAATACTTGTGTTAATTTACTAATATATTCATCTTCACGTCTTGCAAATCGTGCTGCACCAAAATCAATTACCTTTACTTTGTGTCCAGTGCAAAGGAAAATATTATCAGGACTTATATCTCGATGAATTACATTATCCGCATGAATAGTTTTTAATGCTGAACAAACATCTTCCATTATCGAAACACATTCATCTAAATCCATTGCACCTTTTTTTAATATTTCATTTAGAGTTTTTCCCTCTAAAAATTCCATTACCATATATGCTGTATCATTTGCCTCAAAAAATTCATACACTTTTACAATATTGCTATTTCGCTCTCCAAATTTTGCAGTGTAACGTGCTTCATCTAAGAAACGATTTAAGAAGTGCTTAAATTCTTCTTTTCGCCTTTGTGCATATATCTTAACTAATTGAGTTCCAGGGTCACGAGTAACAACACCTGTAAAAAAATACTCCTTTATTGCTACTACGGTATCTGTATTGATATCCCATGCTTTATAGGTAATACCGAAACCACCGAATCCTCTTGCTTCACCTACGATATAACGATTATTAAGCATCATGCCCGGATAGAGGAAGTATGGCTCCTTTGGAGGGTCACCTTCCTCGTATCCACAAAATGGGCACATATCTAAACCGTCATCGAATGTTTGACAACAATTATTACATCTCATGCTTGTTTATTCTCCTGATTGCTAAAATTATTTTGGTCTGTATTGTACATATTCCTTTTGATTACTATATTCTATTGTTTCTGTTTTTATCAAAGGAAACGCTATATGTGAAGTTGTAACAGATGTTTCACCTGTTGTTTCTGGATACGTTATTGGACATTGTTCCCATTTATAATATGCATCGGTTAATAGTAATTGTCTAGTTTCTTGATTCCACCAATATGTATTTTTAGAATCCCACCAGCTTTCACCATAATAGTAGCCTTTATACGTTAATGGTGAATCCAACCACCCAGTTTCTTTATAATTACCACAATAAACTCCACTCCAAGTATTTGCATATGGCCCAATATGATAATTATCATTATCAGCATATCTTGAATATTTATACTGTGTTTTATAAGTCGCTTCTACATAAGAACTATTTCTAATTTCCAATGCATTTGAAGTTGGAATACTACTTCCCGTCTTTGCCACCCAACTTCCATATGTCTTTGTCGTTTTTGTATACATCCACTTATAATTAACAATCTGTCCACCTACATTTTGTGCTTCTGTTATTGTAACCCAACTTGTATTTATTGCTTTAGGCTCCCATATTGCATATAAGGTAATTGTTCCTCCGTTAGAGGTCACTAAATTCTTTACTGATGCTTTATCTTTATAAACTACTGAGCCATTTTTAGATGTAGACCATCCCTTAAAATCGTTATAATCTTTCTTAAATCCATTTGTTGTTAAAGTTATTGTTGCATCGTATTTAGAACTTGAACTTGCTGTACTTCCATCTGTATTTCCATTTCCGTCGTATTTTATGGTATATGTATTTGCTGTCCATTTAGCATATAAAGTCACAGAACCACCTTTTGTCGATGTTAAGTTTGATATTGATTGTGTGTTTGAATATACTACTGTTCCTGTTGTTGATGTTGACCATCCTGAAAACGTATATCCTGTTTTTGAAAATCCGTTACTCGTTAAGGCTTTAGCTGCATCGTAAATATGACTTGAACTAGCTGTACTTCCACTTGTATTTCCATTTCCATTATATTGTATGGTGTAAGTATTTGCTGTCCACTTTGCATATAAAGTAACTATTCCTTCATTTACTGGTGTTAAATTTGATACTGACTGACTGTTACTATAACTTGTTCCACTTCCATCTTTATTTGTAGTCCACCCACTAAATGTATATCCAGTTCGTGTAAATCCATTAGCAGTTAATGATTTATTCGTTCCATATGTATGTGATGAACTTGCTGTACTTCCTCCAGTACTTCCATTTCCATCGTATGTTATAGTACATATATTGGGCGTCCATTGTGCATACACCGTCTGATTCCCTATAATCACTGTACTAGAATCCACCTTACTTCCACCACTTGACTGTGTATACCAACCATTAAATGTATAGTATTCACGTGTTGGTGTTGGTACACTACCTAACTTATTTCCTGATTCCACATCTACTGAAGCAGTAGCTACTGTTCCACCATTTGCATCATAACCCACCTTATAAACTATTTTTGTCCACTTAGCATATAAAGTCATGTTTGCTGTTACCATAGTCGAACTACTTACCTTCATTCCTGCATCTGGTGCTGTGTACCAGCCATCAAATGTATAATGCTCACGTGTTGGTGTTACTAAATCACCTATCTTCGTTCCTGCATCTACCTCTTTAGATCCTGTTTCTACTGCCCCACCGTTTGCATTATATATAACCTTATACTTAGTTCTTTCCCATTGTGCATAAAGTGTCATCTTGCCTTTTACTACTGTTCCACTTGGAACTTCTTCATCACCTTTTTCTGATGTAAACCATCCCATAAATGTATAATAAAGTCTACTTGGCTGTTGTAACACCAATGCCGAACCACTTGGTACATCTTCTGATTCTGGTGATACTATTCCACCATTTGCGTTATACTTAACTGTATAAATATCCTGTGTCCAATGTGCATATAACTTTGTATCTTTTTCTATTGTTGAATAGATAGTTACCTGACTTCCTCCATCTGTCGAGGTAAACCATCCTACAAAGCTATAATCATCTCTTGTCGGAGTAGGCAGATTCATCGCCATATCACCAACATTTACTGTAACTGATGAAAGAGATACCTTTCCCTTTTGTGCATCAAATGTTATTTCACACTGACCTTTACTAACAGTAATCGCTACTGTTCCTTCTGGTTCAAGTGATATTCCTGCTTCTGGGATCTGTACTATAACTTCACCCTTTGGTTTATCACTTATAGCTTCACTTGTTATTACTTTTAAGCCAAGCTCTTTTAACTGCGTTTCTGATACATCCTTTTGCTTTCCTACTACGTTTGGTACTTCTACTAGATTCTTTCCACTACAGATAGTTATAGTAATAGCATCTCCTCTATTAACCTTTTCTCCACTTAAAGTACTCTGCTTAATTACTGTTCCTTCTGTTGCATTATCATCTTTAGCATACTCTACTTGAACTGATAAGCCTTTTCCAAGTAGTTCTAATTTTGCATTAACTTCTGTTTGTCCCACCACATCTGGCATATCAAATGCTGTACTACCAGTGCTAACTACAATAGTTACTTCTGTTCCTTCTTTAACTAAAGTTCCTGCTACTGGGTCCTGTGATATAATAACACCTGCTGCTACTGTTTCACTTGCTTCTTCCACTATCCTTGCTACCATCTTTTGTAGTTCAAGTAGCTCTATTCCTTCATCCTTCTTTCTATACTGAACATCTACTAATGATAACTCATCATTTTCATTCTTTTTAATAATCTCTTCTACTGTAGGTTCTGGACCTGCACTTACTTCTACTTCTATAACAGTATTATTCTGAACGATAGAACCTGCTGACCTACTTTGTGAATAAATAAGGTTAGCTGGTATCTCATCTGAGTATTTTTTATCAACAATAGATACTAATAATACTGAATCTGTTAAACGCATCTCTGCTTTATAAACATCATTACTAATAACAGATGGTACTTGTGACATTCCATCTGGTAATTCAAACTTTCTCTTTTCATTTGCGTTAAAACCTATTACTCCTGTAATAAATAAAACCGACAATAAGATAACTATAGATGCCACTGATGGAACAGTAATCTTCGCCCACAATGGCCACTTTAATACATCTATAATACCTATTTTACCTTTTTTACGCATTACCTTTTCTTCTGAGTTTAACTCTTCTTCAAACTCTGCCATATCTGCTGTACGATCTTCTATTCGTACATTCATAGCATTTAGTATTGCTGTCTCTTGATTCTCATTTATATCTTTAGAATACTTAGAAAGTGGAACTAATATATCTTTTCCTTTTCCTTCAAAAAAAGCTCTACGCTCCATTGCATCTGGTGGAACTACTCCTGTTATCATACGATACATAGTCGCTCCTAGTGCATAAACATCTGTCCAAGGTCCTTGATCACCACGACTACGATATTGTTCTTCCGGTGAGTATCCTGCTTTTACCACTACTGTAAGGCTTCGGCTATGAGTTGTAGTTGCAAAACGAGCCGCACCAAAATCTATTAATTTAACTCTTCCATCCTTTGTCACCATTATGTTATCGGGTGCTATATCTCTATGGATAATCCCTTGCTCATTTACTACCTGTAGTGACTGCATAACAGGTGCCATTAAGCGTATCGTTTCTTCCGCAGAAATAAGTCCTACCTCATTCATATATTTTGTCAAGGTCTGACCATCCAAGTATTCCATTACTATATATGCTGTGTTGTTTTCCTTAAAGCTCTCATATATCCTCACAATTCCATCTGTATCACGAAACTTAGCTACCTTATTTGCTTCATCTACAAACTTTTCAACTCCATCATAGAATTGCTGTGTTTTATCACCGTTAAAGATAGTTATATTATCCTGTCCCTGCGCACGAGTTGAAAACTCACTTGGTAGATACTCTTTTATCGCAACTTTTATTTCTAAAGATGTATCCCATCCAAGGTATGTAACACCAAACCCGCCATAGCCTATAACATTTCCGATGATATATTTTTCTTTAAGCATCTTTCCTGGTTTTAGATGTACGGTTTCTTCTTCTGCATCATCCTCTTCGTATCCACAGTGAGGGCACATATCTAATTTTTCATCATATTCCTCAAAACAATCGTAACATAGTCTCATATATCATTCCTCCTAATCAATATAGTCATTCCAATTAAATCCATCTTTACAAAATGGTATAAATAAAAATTCTGCTTGTCCTAGCTTTAATTTATCTTTTTCATTCATTTTTGTTGGCATAAGTATCAATGTATCATTTAAATATGTAAGTCCACTACTTTCACCTTGTTGTAAATAAAAGTCTTGGTTTTGTGGTTCGAAAGTTATAACACAATGTTTATTTCTTGATACACTTGCTTCTTGTGGTAGTGGTATATCCATATTCATAGCTCGCCCTACTGTATTATTTCCTGTATTTAGATTAAAACTTTGACCGAAGTATTCACCTTTTATACATACAAGCCAACCTACTACTGGTTCTACTCCTCCTTGTGCACTCCACACTGCAACTGTCTTTACATCATCTGTATCATTGTGTGAAACCACTTCATTAACTGCTGCCAAAAGTGATGAACTCGGTGTTGAATTTCTCTGTATCACCGGAGTATTCATTTGAACCTCTGGAACCTCATTTTCCCTAATATTCATATACACTTCTTGACTTTGATAATTCATCGCAATATCCGGTTCGTTACTAACATTATCCTTATAGGAAACTGTTTTTGAACCTTGACTTCTATTATCATATATTGATTCCGTAGGCTTATATGCTGCCACCGATTCAGAAGGCTTTATAATGCTATCTACATATGACTCTTTGGGTTCAGATACAAATGACTTCGGATAAAAATCTGAATTTGATTCTGTTTTAACTTTTGGTTCTGTATGATTCCACCTCGAAGTTGATTTTGGTATCATTCCAAGATTACACGCTGGACATTCGTCGTATTTATCAGCATTGTAAAAATGACCATTTGGACATTGTACTTTATTCTTAGCCATTATAACTTCCTCCATTATCTATATTTATTAATACACATGTTGTATTATCTTGATTTCCTATTGAACGTTTAGAAGCAGTGTCAAATAGCATATCTAATTCCTTTTCATCTTCTGCTTTTAAAATATTGTATATCTCATTATCATTTAACACTTTTGTAAGTCCATCTGTGGTAAGTAGTATCTTATCACCGGGCAAAAGGTCTAAACCCTTTTTGTTTATGTCATATATTTTTACTCCACCTACTCCTATAAAGCTAATCAAAGCATCAAGGCGGTGATTTACTGGCACTTCTGTATCTAATAATTGTTCCAAACTTAATTCATAATTATGATCCCTAGTCACTTGTACAATTTCTTCATCTCGTAAAATATATAAACGACTATCTCCAACAGACAGCCAATATAACTTCTCATTTTCAATTGCCGCTGCAACTATGGTGGTTCCTGATTTACAGGTTTCGCTTTGCTTTTGCAGTGATACCACACTTTCATCTAAAATATCTACTGCCCATAAAAAGAAATCCGGAAAATATTCCTTTGGACTTTTTTCATGTACTAATTCTTTCAACTTATCAACAACTATTTGACTTGCTAATCCCCCTCCTGCTGAACCACCCATTCCATCACAAACTACTGCAAAACTTACTTCATTATCTGAAAATGAATAATAATTATCTTGCTGGTCTTCACGAGAACCTATAATTGATTTTTCTTTAATCTCTATGTTCATACCTTAAACCTCAACAAATAACAGCTATAGCTGTAAAATTATCCATATCTATATTTGTTCCATTTCTTTCTATTTCTTCTACCATCATATCTATCCACTCTTTAGCATTTTTACTCTTTTTTAAAAAAGTACACATTTTCTTTTCTGTACATAGTTCCCAAAAACCATCCGTACAAAGTAAAAACCCTTGACAATCTGTAAGTGATAAAGGTTCAGCTATTTCATAACGTGGAGTATCCCACTGTACTCCCATAACACGTAACAAACGGTTCCTATCTGGGTGATTGCGTATTTGCTTTTCTTTTATCGAGCCTGATATAGCTAACATTTGTGGAACACTATGATCTAATGTTCTTGTTTTCACTTTGTTTTTCTTAAAAACGTAAGCTCTACTATCTCCTATGTGCCCTATTTTTACATACTCATTTTCAACTAAAATAGATACACAAGTGGTCTTCATTTCCATCGTTGCATTTTGTATCTTTTGTTCTTTTAAAATATTTTCTTGTGCTTTGGAAAACGTTTCTGCCAAGAAACTTTCTGCTACAATATCTCCATTTTCAAAACTCTCTTTAAATGTTTCTACTGCTATAGCAGAAGCCACTTCTCCCTTGCCATGTCCACCTAAACCATCTGCCACTACGAAAAGATGTGCACCTTCTTTTTCTAAAAACATGGCAGAATCTTCGTTATAATTTCTGGTACCTGGTTTTGTTATATATGCATAATCCACTAGTCAACTCTCCTCTTTCGTATTTTTTAGATGCCCCAACTTGGTATAGACCTTGCTCTGCTTACTGCTGTATTTGCAAATTGTTCATATTTACTTTGAGACACTCTTAAAAACTCAATATAATTTTCCATTGCTACAAGCATCCTTACTGAGGTAGAATCGTTTCCGTAAACTGTCTCTTCCCAATCTTTTCTAAATGCAGTAGCATCTTCTCCTTGCCAAGCATTAGATGTTGTGTCTATCATTGAAAAATATGTAGTATTCATTAACCCTCTATGCTTGTCTCTGTAAACTTCTACACTTCTTTTTACTTCTGAGATTTTCTGTGTTGATAACTCAATATATGCCATAGGTGTTTCCTCCTTAAAATTCTAATTTTCTCCGATAACAACACATCCTATTATAGAGCCGTTCCATTTTGTATACCAATCCTCAAACTCTTTCTTTTGTCTTACTTTAGCTTCATTTGAAGCATTAATATTTTTCATTGGTGGATATGTATCCGATGAAATAAATATAACATGTCCTTCTGCATCTGTAGTAATCTCATCTATTAACATAACATGTCCCCACGGTGATGGTTCCGAACAACTCATAACTACATTTTTAACTGGAAGTTCTCGTGATGCTACTAAGTCATCAAAACAATTTGCTCCTTCATACTTAGATACATCACCTGTACAGTTAGCAAACCAGTTGCCTCCATTAGCTTCACCTGAAGCTGCTGTTTTAAAAGGAAATCCTAATCCTCTTTCTCTTAATCTTCTAAGCGTATAATATGTACATGATACAGTACCATCTTTATTGTACTCTGCTACATTCCATTCCGTTCCATCTGCTCCTGCATAATATGCTGGTGTCGCTCCTTGTTTTTTAGCCCATTCCGGCAATCGTGAATTTCTTGAATCATTTTTAATAGCGTTACCCACTGAACCTCCATTTGGCATTCCATTAATCAAATCATCTAGTTCACGTCTATTCTTTTCTTCAGTATTAAAATATCCATCCACAACTACGCTTATAAGATACTGTGAATGCTGACTTAAAGCCTCTCTTCTTTGATCATAAAAATTACCCTTTATAGCATTAAATGCATTTTTACTTAGTTCAAAACTTTGACTTGACCAACTAGCTGCTACTGATGCAATCGTGTTTTCCACCTCACCAAATTGTGCTACAAGTTTATTATTCACATCATCAATCGTTTGTGCTAATGTTAAAATTCGTTCTGTTTTAACCTTTATATTTGACATTTCGTATTCCTCCCTTCTTCATAAGATTTTTAAAATGGCCACCAATTATACGTATGTACTTTATCTAATTTCTTTTTTGCATATTGGAGACTATTCAGTTTATTTTCTAAACGACTTGCACATATATCAGTACCTATTCCTTGATATCCTGCTGCTCTTATCTCATTTTTTACAGCATCTAAATCTGTTATTATATTTCTAAGTTCTAGCTTTAATGCTTCCATTTCTTGATGCGTATTTCCCATAAAAGTTCTACCTCCTATCTATTTAACAAGTAAAAGTCCTCTAATTTTGTTAAAAATGCTTTTCTTTCATCACTCTCATATCCTGTAAATAAAACTTCATTAATTTGTTCATGTTGAAATAAATAATGTGATTCCTCTCCTAAAAAACCTTCTGGATAGATAACACCTATATAGTCATATTCGTCACCTGTTTCTTGATGCATATGACGTACTCCACAAATCATTAATGCCTTATCAGCTTCATTTAATAACACTACCGAACCTATTGGTAATAATTCTTTTATTGCTTGCATATTTTATACCCTCCTCTTAGCTTCCAACTATAACACAACCTGTTACAGCTCCATTATATGGTAAATACCTTTGTTTAAATCCTTCTATTGTCCTAACTTCTGTTTTATTTGTACCATTTAAATCTGCAATATCTGGCCACATATCTGAATATGTGATTTGTACAGTTCCATTTGCATCCCTAGAAATTTCATCTATTAATACAACATGACCCCATGGAGATGGTTCTGGAAAACTCACAACAACATTTTTAACTGGAAGTTCTTGTGATGCTACTAAATCATCAAAACAATTTGTTCCTCCATATTTTGGTACATCATCTGTGCAGTTGCCATACCAATAGCCACCACTAGCATTACCTGCTGTCTTAAAAGGAAAGCCCAATCCTCTTTCTTTTAATCTACGTAATGTATAATATGTACATGATAACTGACCTGTTTTGTTATATTCATATACTGAACCTACACTACCATCTGCCGCTGTATAATGTGCCGTCGTTGCTCCTGGAGTCTTTGCCCATTCTGGCAGTATCCCTTCTGTTGCTGCTCTAGGTACTTCTGCCACCGGTGTTGATGCTACTCGAATCGCTTCTCCTATTGTTGCAGCAACATTTGAAATTGCGATACTGTTATTCCAGTTACTTTCAATTACCTTCTTAGCTCCAGTATTAAAAATTTTACTTACAATACCTGTCCAAAGACTAGTTACTATCGCAGTTGGAATAACTATTGACCCTCCTGCTGCTATTAATGGTACTACTGCTATTGACACCCAAGGAACCTTTGCTGTTGTACGTTTAGTATTAATTGGTGCTATACTAGGAGCTTTATATTTTGATGTTCCATTTGCATGACCTGCATCAAATACTAAACCTTTTTCTAAATTTTCAAAATCTGTAGCTGTATCTCTTAAATAGTTAATACACCCTTTTATAATATTGCTTTCTGCAATTTTTGCATCTGACATCAATAAGTTAAATGCACTTATAATACCAAGTCTTCTATAGTAATCATCTAACTTATAATCCAAATTACGCAACCTTTTATTTATTGATTCTAAACGATTCGCAAAATCATATAATCTCGCCGTGTCTACTTTTATTTGACTCATAATTTTTACACACTCCTTTCGCATTGCTTTTATTCATATATAATTAAATAACTCTTTTCTTTCTACATTAAAATCATATAATCTAGGCGTATGCCATTAATCGACAGTACGCCTATTTTATATATCTTCATTTACTTAAATGCATCTGCTAAAGTTGTATTCTTTACTTCTAAATCAAATGTTCCTGCATCTACATTTGTTCTTAAGAACTTCACATAATTATCAAGAGTATCATAATAATTTTGGAAGTACTTAGTCGCAAATCCATTAAAAGATGCTATAGTTTCTTGTGACGCTTCACCTTCCCATGTACTTGTTAAAGACTTAATGTCTTCTTGACTTGCAAGTAACTCTTCATTTAATTTTTTATTAAGCATTTCAATATTTGTAGCAATCTGTGCCACTTGGTCTGTGCTTACGCGAATTTCTCCTGCCATATGTATTACTCCTCTCTTCTCTAATTTGATAGTTTTTGAACTTGTGCTATATTACTCTGAACTTGAGTTGTATAGTTTACTTGTTGTTGATGCATAGCTTCACTTACTTGTTGCAATTTGTTTGTCATTGCTTGTAAGTTGTCTAGACAGCCATTGATTTGCTCAACAAACGCAAGATTATCCTCACCTTGCCAAGCTGTTCCCATTGTGCTTGCTTCTTCAAGCAGCTGTTGGTAAATAGCCTTGTAGTTTTTTGAATGTTCACTTAATTTCACTGAAGTAGCTTCTAGTACTTCTGGGGTTACTCTAATGTCTTTACCCATAATTTCGTTCTCCTTTCAAAGATAGCATTTTTTATATTAACATGAGTTTTGCGCCACTTTTTATTCCAAGTTCAGCTACAATCATGTTTATATTGTAAATCATACCAGTTTGTGCATCACAAAGTAGCGAGGTGCTATCCCCTAAAAAATTACCATCGGATAGTTCACTAAGTGCCGCACAAATTAACGTTTTTACTTCACTCATTCTACTTTCAAGAGGAATATATATATCGAATTTTTTATCTGCTGCTGGTAATATTACTTCAACTAAGATTTTACTCATTGGCTTCTTCCTCCCCTTCTTCTGAACAAAGTAGTTTGATTTTTACTGCTTTTCCTTTTTGTAATCCATATCCAAAACCAAACGCTACATCATCTCTCATCTCTGAGGTGGTTTTATTTGGCTTCATCTGATATTGTTCTGTAATACCATTTCCTATCCAGATACATTCTGCACCAGAAATGTGTTCTTTGTACCATTTTTCAAACGATAAAGTAGACACATTCTTTGCTTGTTCTGCAAATATAATAGTAATATTGTATTTCAAATCAACTCTTTCAAGAATTAGCTGTAAACGTTCCTTATCATCACCCGACAAATTATTTTTCAAAGCTGTTATCGAGTTAATAAACACATACTTTTGCTTAAATACTGGTATATTTTCACCTTTTTCGAGTGCTGTTTTAAACATATTATTACGCTGTACTACTTCTTCATATAATGACCTTATTGCTTCTTCACATTCTTTTATATTTGAATAATATGAAACTCCTGACATTTCCTTATCCATTAAACCTTGCATACCATCTAAGATAACTATATCTTTTGAGATTCTTTCATAATAAAGCATCGCAATATCGTATAAGAATAACTCACTTTCATTTCCAGTTGAAACCACTGGGGTAGCAACAAATTGTCCAAATGGATAATAGTATACTTGTAATGTATTCTTATCTACACCAATAGGAATATTCCATGGCTTTCTAGTGTCAATATAATCTCCAAGGAATTCATTATCTACTCGTTCAGGTAGGATAGGAACTTTATTTGCTGTTCTTCCTTTCCACTCCTTATTCAAACGAATACTTTCATTTTGAATAAATGTAAACGGAACTGCTTCCTCTGTAATGTGTGCTATTTGGAATTCATAAAGTGAATCATATCTTGTTAATCCACGTCCTAAATGCTTTGACGGTATTAGACCCTCTGTTTTTCCAAGTATTGTTGTATAATCAGATTCATCATTCATTTGCAGTACAAATAGTTGTTTGAAATTCTGCATTAATCTAAATCTAACTGAGCTTGTACCAAGTGCTGTTAGTATAAAGTAAACACCATACTTTATTCCCTCACGAGTTAATAATGATACTGCTTCTTCTTTTTCTTCATACAACTCTATAAAAGCTGCAAAGTTATTTACTACTACGACTATAGATGGAAGTCCATTTTTTGTTCCGTTTAGATATGACCTATAATCTCCACCATAATCGGCAAACAATTTTTTTCTATTGTCAATTTCTGTTTTAATCATCTTAAATAAATTGCTAACCTTTTCACTTTCATATGAAAGTATTACTTCTCCCACATGAGGACATTTTGAAAATGCTCGAAGTGTTTCTGAGGCAAAATCAAGTAAATATAGATTAAGTTCATCTGGTGTATGATTAGTAACAAGTGAGTATAATATAGTGTTAAGAAATGTTGTTTTTCCACTTCCTGCTGCACCATATATAATCATATTTCCTTCTTCTGAAATCGGTACTCTCATTACACATTGTCTTTGATTAACTGGGTCATCATACTCACCTATAATAGGATTAAGTGTATATGGTATTTCTCTTTCCATAGCATATTTTCTTTGTACATTTTGTAAAAGTATTTTTGCTGGGATTGGTTCTAACCACAATGGACGAATCTTAATCTTTTCTTCCGATGCAATATTACAAAGATAATCTGTTATTGCATCTAACTGCTTTTTAGGATTCTTTACTAATTGTTTTTTATTATCAACCTTAACTTCTTTTATAGTACGTCCATTACGATCAATAACAACAACACTATTATCCTTTTCAACAACCATCTTATCTGCTGGGTAATAAGGTGCTCCAGCCCATGCAGATTGTCCCATTTCAAATAGTTCATTATAACCTACCTGCAAATAAAACCTTCCTGTATCTGTAAGTTCTGCTGCATCTGGACGTTTTAACATATCCATACTATCTGCACGCTCTTGTACCTTCAAACATACTCTAAACTTACTATTACTCCATATTTGATCATCTACTACACCTGCAGGTTTTTGTGTTGCAAGAATCAAATGCACTCCAAGGCTTCGTCCTATTCTAGCTGCGCTAACTAATTGAGTCATAAACTCTGGCTGTTGTGTTTTTAGTTCTGCAAACTCGTCAGAAATTATAAATAAATGTTGTAATGGTTCTTTAACCGTTCCTTCTCTATATAACTTTTGATATTTATAAATATCAATATTACTTACACCTACGTCTCTACTAGCTTGTGCAAATATTGCTTGCCTACGTTTCAATTCACTTTCTATCGAAATCAAAGAACGTTTAATTGCTGCTCCATCTAAGTTTGTTATGATTCCTGCTGTATGTGGTAATCTTTCAAATGACTTTGCCATTCCACCACCTTTATAATCTATTAAGATAAATGCTACTTCATCAGGATGGTAATTTACTGCAAGAGACAATATATATGTAATTATAAACTCACTCTTTCCTGACCCCGTCATACCTGCAACTAATCCATGTGGTCCATGAAACTTTTCATGTAAGTCAAGTTGGAATAATTCTCCCATTGTATCCACACCTACTGCTGCCTCCAATGATTTTGTAGGGTCATTTTCTCTCCAACGTGTCAATGCATTTAAGTGTTCTACCTTACCTACACCAAACATTTCAAGAAATGTAACCATCTTAGGTAATCTAAAAGAACCTGCAAGTGTATCTAGTTGTACATTAAAGAGATTTACACTTAAATCTTGTGATGATACTGGAAGATAAATATCTGGATTAAATGGAATAGATTTTCCAGATATATCATTTTTATCAAATAACTTACCACCATTATCCTCGAGTTCAACTACCATAGTACATTCTTTTGATAAGTTCTTTAGTTCCGTGCAAACATTTACAACACTTATGTTCATATTCTTATTCATGGCATAAATCTGTTTTAACATTTCCATTCTATCAGCCATTGCCTTATCTAATACAAACACTATATAATATGGTGCTGCTTCTTTTAATTCATTATCATTTAGTTCACTACGATTTTCAATTTCTCTTTCTATGTATGCTGATACCTCTTTTGCTTCATTATTATCCGTTGCAATAAATCTAAATTTATTATCATTACTCCATACATGTGGAAGCCATTTTGTAAACTCAAATACATCATCTTCACTTTTATCATAGATAAACACTAATTTCACTTCATCATAGCTATATAAAGCTGCTAATTGAAAAATTAATCCTTTTACAAATTCATTCGTCTTTGCTTTCTTTCCAATAACACCTGATATATAATCATCAAATAACGAAAGTGCTATCGGTACTTTCTTAAGTTCCTTTGGTTCTTCACAAAGCTTATATAATGCTTCTTGTAAATTATCCTCATCTAATGTAAATCTTCTTTCTGAATATGATACATCTGCTGATAATAATCCACTTCCTACACCTACACGAAGATTCAAAAAGTCATTTTGTCCTGCACCGCGTTCCCATAGGTTACGTTGTACATTTTGAATACGATTAACACATTCACTTACTGGCACAATATTCTCTCGTAATATTTGCTCTTGATGACGACACTCTTCTTCAAACTTTGAAGATATACGTTCCAAATAATTTGCATATTTTTTTTGACGTAATTCTTCTCTATCTCGCTTTCTCTTCTTCTCATAACGTTTTGATAGTACTGGCCATAACACTGTTCCAAGTAACATACTAACTGACATCACAATTGAAGGTAATGCACCTTTTATATTTCCATTAGACATCGCATTGTTTATTGCAAATATTGCAGTTGTCATAGATGCCATTCCCATTGTCATAGATGGTCCAATAACTAGCATAAATGGCATTTCTTCTCCTACTGCATTCTGAGGAGGTGAATCTATTTTAAATACTGCCTTTTCAATATCACGTTTAAATCTTGGTGAACGATAAAAATATTTTTTCTCTGTACCTTCACCAGTATCATTATCTTCCTCATCATCAAATTCTTGTATCTCTTGATTTGGAAATAGACGTAACCTATCTGTTATAAATTTCACTCTATTATCGGGATTATTTAATGCTATAAAGGAATTACCTATTATTAACTTAAAGCCCATAAGATAAATAACATCACCTATATTAAGTTGTTGCTTTGAAATTCTAATATCATTAACAAATGTACCATTTGTACTATTATTATCAATAATCTCCCACTTGCCACTTTTGTATATAAGCTTTGCATGTTTTCCTGATATAAAATCATGATTTACAATAATATCATTATTATCATTTCTTCCTATGTTGATTTCGAACTCCCTATTTACCAAGTATTTATTGTAGAGCTGCCTATCATTTGTACTTGGCTCTGAAAATACAAAAATGTTATTTGGATTCTCTACTGTTTTCAAGCAATAGATATTCATAGGATTTAATACTATGTTTTTTATTGATTCATTATTTCGGTCAATTATACTTGTCTTTTTATTTGAGCGTAATACCCATTCTCCATTAATAGCTTCAATACTTACTAATTTACTGGATACATCTGATTCTGTATTATATAACCAAAACTGTCCTCTTACTTTTTCGGGAAGTACTAGTGAGTGAATCTTTTCTTGCGTTAATACTGTAACAATCATTATGCATATGCCTCCTAGATTCAATTATTAAAATTAATATAATTCAAAAATAAATTAGTATAGTTTTACCATTTTTTTTACCTCTTGTGTAACTTTTTGCATAATTAGCACTTTTAATGTAATAATTTGCACAAAAAAAGTGTCAAATAGTAATTGACACTTTTTTATAGATAAATATCGCTAATCGATTAAATGCAAATGCATAACCTTGACACACCCCTTTTCCATATAGTATTGGACCTTCCTCAAAAATAGTATATGGTGAACTAAAACTCCAATCATATTCACAATTATTGACTAACCAATCATGAATAGCTTTAGCCTTATCATAATCTGACATTCCTTTTTTTATTATTGATTCTATTATCTCATTTCCATCGTCTTTGATCCACACCCCATAAGCATAAATAACATAATCATTGTTATGCTTATCATCAAAAGTTTTTTTATTCTTTTCATCACAGTTCCTCCTGTGTTCTTTTATAAACTTATACCACCTTTCACACCGCTTTTGTCGTTTTTTACATAACTAGCACCTTTAATGTAATTTTTGGTACAAAAAAATCTCCGATTTAAAATTCGAAGATTTTACTTAACGTATATAAAAATTTGATGAAATTTTGTTTTGCCTTCTTGATTCTAAAAAAAAGAAATAGCCGTCCCCTCCAAGTGATAGCTATTTCCTCTAGTTTTATCTCTCCGGAATGGGTAGCACTTCTACCATCCGGCTGTCTTGTTAAGTATATTATAACATTACACAAATTTTATTTCAATAATTTCTTTCCAATTCCAACCTAATTATCTCCGTAAACACACCTCCATTTTGTTCACAATAAAAGCTACCATTATATTTTTCAGCAGTCGATTTTATCAGTTTCATTCCCAATCCATGTGATAATTCATCTTTCTTAGAATTAAGTATTTTACTAGTATTAATCATATAATCCTTATTTATCTCGACTTTACCCTTGCAAGAATTATCACATTTAATAACCAACTGACCTTTTATCTTTCTAACATTAAGCTCTATGAACTTGTCTTCAATATCACAATTTATACATGCCTCTATCGCATTGTCTAGCAAATTAGAAAATATACACATCAAATCTATCTGTTCAAACGGCGCATCTTTGCTCAAAATAACATTAACACTTGTTCTTATTCCATTGCTCTGTGCTAATGATATCTTGCTATATAAAACTGCATCCACAATCCTATTATCACAAAAATTTACTTGCTTTATTTTAAATCTATCACTTACTTCTTTTGCATACCTTTTGCCTTCCGATTCTTCACTGTTTTCAAGCATTAATTCAATAGTATATAAATGATTACTAATATCATGCTTCATCTTTCTGAGTTCTTGTTGATATTCATCAAATGCTTCATAATACTCATACTGAATTTGGTTTTGCTTTGAAAGATAGTTATTTTCATTGACAAGTTGCTTCTTCTTAAAATCAACCAATAATAATTTCACCACAACTATAAACAATGCAATAGTTATAAACATTATGTACAAAGCCATTCCCGAATCAGGTGCATTTGTCTTAATAAACGATGCTATGCCTGAAAATGCTGTAACAAACATATATACTCCAAATGCATATGCCATAATAACAGCTATCTTATGTGGTAAAATATTTCTATCTTTAACTTTTCTAACCAAAACATAGCTCAAAAAAACACATATATAGCATATTATATTATTAATAGTAAATTTTACTATATTTGCAGTTTCTAGTACCGTCACATCATCAAGTTCTATTGTAACTGTATTACTTCCAAAAATCATAACGTTAACTACTTGAATAATCAAATATACTGGCATTACGCTAAGTTCAACAATAAACATATATGCCACATTATCTCTCCAGTCACCTACACAAAGAATATGTAAGAAGAATGCAGAACTAACAAACCCCATGACAAGCAAAATAGACTCTATTATAACATTTTCATACCAATTCGTTGCATATGATATATACATTGCAATACCTCGAATTACAAATACAATAGCAAGTGAAATAAACTTATTTCTTTTTATCTCATAAATAACAAGAGTTATTACAATGGATCCCATAATCACATCCATCATCATTTTCAATAAATTACATATCTCTAAAACCGACACTTTCATTACTCCTTTACTTAAAATTTTCAATCAAACTTCCCACATATCTCATGAATGTATCATTTACAATCTTTTGTCTAGAACGGCTTATTGGGATAGCCGTCTTTGAATCCAATAAAAGTTCATTTTTTCTATGATTTGATACCTTTGTTAGATTAACAACATAACTTTTATGACATTGAATAAATATAGACTTATCCATACGTTCCAAAAGTTCTTCTATCGTCTCATAACAAGATAACTGAGTATTTTCTAGCACAATATGTGTAATTCTTTGTACTCGTTCTAGATAAAGTATATCTCCTTGATTTATAATGACATTTTGTCCTTTTTGTAAAATTGACAATTTCAAATCCCTTGATTCTTCAATATTATTAACTGCTTTTTCAATAGCAATTGGTAATCTCTTTTTCATATCTGTTTTTAATAAAAAATAAATATGATTAGTATCATAAACCTCTGTTGCAAAGCTTAAGTATGAAGTAACATAAATAATTTGACATGTTGACGAAAGTTTTCTTATTCTTTGTACTAGATTTATACCATTTACTTTTTCATTATCAAAATCAATATCTGTAATGAAAATATCAAATGTAACACCTGTTTCCTCAATATAGTTTATGATATCACTTATTGAGCAAAATTCTAATAATAACTGAATCTTATTACCTAATATAGTTTTTACATTTTGTTTCAGATTGCCTAAATGAATTTTGTTATCATCTGCGATAGCTATTTTATACATAGACTTTAAATCCTTTCTCTTAAATCACTAGATTTTATCCCTCTTATCATTTTACCATTTTCAATCGCAAAATTTAATATCACTGCATAACTTGCACGTTTAATGTAATAATTTGTCATTTTTTCGCGCAACACTATCCGTTTTTAACTCAAAATACTTCCAGAAAGTACAAAAAACGACACCAAGTAATAATCTAGTGTCGTTCATTGTATAAAATATCCCTTAACTTTCATAATATTACAACTTTTTATTCACTAGTTTTCTTTACCCAAAAATGCTTACGTGCTTAATTTCATTTCTAATCATACCACTGTTCTTGCGCTTTGTACAGCCTATTATACTCGCTACAATTGCTTAACAGCTCATCGTGAGTTCCCACCTCTACGATTTCCCCATCCTTCATAACTACTATTCTATCCGCCAATTTTACTGAACCAAGTCTATGTGTAACTATAATAGAAGTCTTATCCTTTGATATTTCTGCAAATTGATTATAGATTCTAGTTTCTTCATATGGGTCAATCGCTGATGTAGGTTCATCAAGCACTATTATTCCATGATCCCTATAAAACGCTCTTGCTATAGCTACTCTTTGCCACTGTCCACCAGATAAATCCACACCTTCAAACTCTCTTGAAAGCATTGTGTCATATCCATCAGGATAGTTATCCGAATCTACTGCAACACCAGCCATATCACAGATACCATCGACTTCTTCTTTTCTCGCATCATCATTAACGCTACTAATTTTAATATTTTCTCCAAGGGTCATCTGATATCTTTGATACTTTTGAAATACTGCCGAAGTTTTACTAAACAAATCTGAATATTTATATTTACTTATATCCTTATTGTTATATTTTACTGTTCCTTCTCTCGGCTTATATAATCCTGTAATAAGTCTAATAATAGTAGATTTTCCAGAACCATTTTCACCTACGATAGCAATAGTTTCACCAGCATTTATATGAAGAGTAGCATTCTTTACAACATCTTTTGTTTCGTGTTCTCCCTCCTCTACATCTTTTAATAAATCTGTATCAAGAAGGTGTCCATAATGATCATGCTTGTATACTCTATCTGCAACTGCTTCAACCTCTCCTGCTTCACATGGATATGCAAATGAAACGTTCTCAAGGTCAATACTTACTACCCCTTCACATTCATATTTCTCTCCATCATCTTCTGGCAGCTCTAAGAAGTTCAGATAGTTATTTATAGTTCCATAATCACTCGACATACTTCCTATAGAATATCTCATCATACTTTGAATCGTATAAAATATCTGACTAAGCGAAGCATATACCGCCGCAAATGCACCAACGGTTATGTTTCCTACAAATAGTGACCTAATAAGTAGTGCTAATACTCCTGCGTATCCTACTATTGATATTAAACTCATATAAAAGTCTAACCATCCTGTTTTAAACTGAGCTTTATATTTTATTACCTGAAGCTTTTCTAACGCTTCTAAATATAATCTTTTAAAATATCCAAATGCACCTAAAAGTCTTGTTTCTTTGAAATACTCTCTACTTACCATACATTCTTCGTAGTAGTCGTACTGCCTTCTAAGAGGTGCTGACATATCTTCTGCTTCTTCAAACACACGCATTCTAAGTGCTTGAGATAATGCATTTGGCACAAATAAAAACAACATTGCTACTGCAAGAATTTTATCAAGAGTAAATAAGTAAAACGTCATTGCTATAATATAAAATCCGTAGTATGTTAATATAAAACCAAAATTGCACATAAAACTTACTGCATTTTGTGCTCCTACTGTAGCTTTGTTAATATAATCAAGGGTTTTTGTATCTTCAAAATATATAGGATGAAGCTTTGCTACTTTTTCATGCAATTCATATGTCAATTTTCCGTTCATATATCCAGAAAATACATCAGGCATAAAGTTAGATAGTGATCTTACTATTTCTTCCAAAAGCTTTCCTATTCCTAAGCCTACCAGACACACAACTGCTGCCTTTATAAGAACATCACCTGCTATTACTCCAACCACACTATCAAAGAATCTTTTTTGAAGCCAAACTGTTGCAACTGAAAGAATTGATACTATACAATCTGTTAAAAGTACTGTTATCCATAATCCTGGTGCTAATCGCCAACACATAGGAGCCATTATTTTAATAACCTTTAGTAAATCTTTTCTTTCCTTCTTAACCTTTTTTTGCTTAGGCATTTACAGCACCCCCTCTCTCTGTCTGATACCAGCTCTTCTGACTCTCAAACATAGAGGCATATATTCCGCCAAGCTCTATAAGCTTATTATGATTACCTTTTTCTGCTACCTTACCCTCATCTACAACAATGATTTCATCAGCTAACTTTGCCGCTCCAAGTCTATGTGTTATAAATATAGTTGTCTTTCCAGTACTTATTCTACCAAACATATTGTAAATATTACTTTCAGCAACTGGGTCAAGTGCTGCTGTTGGTTCATCAAGTATTCTTACATGTGCAGGATTATATAAAGCTCTTGCTACTGCTATTCTCTGCCATTGTCCACCTGATAAATCCACGCCACCTTCTGTAACTTTACCAAGATATGTATCCAGCTCCTTAGGAAGTTCCTGTATTACAGTCAATAAATCAATTTCATTTAGTATGTCATATATATTTTCTGTATCATACTCTGTTACTCTATCCTCAAGCTTTAAAACATCACCAAGCATAATATTATCACCTGCTGTAACCTGATATCTAGCAAAATCTTGATATACTACTGCAAAAATTCCTTTTAACTGACCTAACGAATATTCTCTAATATTCTTATCATTTATTAAGATATCGCCTTCATAATTATCATACATTCCTGTAAGCAGTTTTGTAATCGTCGTCTTTCCTGCACCATTTATACCAACAAAAGCATAATGAAGATTTTTATCTAACTTTAAGTTAAAATCTTTAAGTATATACTTCTCAGTTTCAGGATATTTAAATGAAACATTTATAAACTCAACACTGTCAAATGAAATTTCATTAGGCCCTACTGGAAGCTCTAATGCACCATCTCGCTCTGATAATGCCATAAACTTTGTAAGATCCTTTAAATACTCCTGCTTTTCTGCAAATGTTCTAGCAACATATGAAAGCCTCCAAGACATCATACTTACCATACTAAATGTAGCACCTGCAAGACCAATAAACATACCATCACTCATTTTGCCATTTGCTGCCATTACTAAGAGTGCTGCTGCTATTACTACTGATATTAAAAGTGTAGATAGACTTGATAATTTCGTTTTAATCTCTCTTTGAATCGCTACCTTTAGCTGATGTTTACGGGCAATTTCAAACTGCTCATACCATTTATCATTTACTTCACTTGAATATCCAAACAATGAACGTTCTTCAACATAATCACGTTTTGAGAGAACTTCTTGATAATATGTACTTCTTCTAAAGTTCTTACGAACCTCTCTTCTTGACTCATATATTTTTCTTCCACCCTTTAAAGCAATCATAATAAGCGGAATAGCCACAGCAAGTATTGCTAGACCTACCCACCATACCTGTGTCATCAAAATCACAAGAATCGAAGTTATATTAATAACTAATTCTAAAATATCAAAAACATTATTCATACCAATTGCAATGCCGGCTAACGAATCATCACATGCTCTCGATATAAGATTCCACGTCTCATTGTTTTCGATATGCTTATACTCAAGTCTTCCCCTTTTTTCAGCCAAAGCTGCTCTTACGTTGTAATAAATCGCCATATCATATTGAATATTTGTGAATCCATATATTAGCGTAAAACTAAGGTTCTGATATATAATCATTAATGCAATAAAAAATATTGGCAACCAAATACTACTAAAATCCTTTGTACCATTAAATATACTTATAGCGGTATCTACAAACTTTGCTGTAATAAGCGTTGTAATTGCAGGTACAAACGCATCCACTATTCGGTTTAAACCAATTATTATCGTACAAATCGGACAAGACATCAGCGGTATACGTACATAATCTAATATCGTATACTTTTTGTTGTTAGGCATTATCTTACCAAAATCTACTCTTCTCCCTTTTCCCTTTTTTTCCACGTTTTTCTCTCCTCCTTTTTTCGTACAAAAAAAGAGGTAACTAGGGTATACACCATCCTAAATAATATTTTTCACCCAAAAATAAGCACTCGTAAATACCAAATACTAATTTTATTTTTGTGAAAATATTATTTATTAAAGTTCATCCCTTTGTACCTCTTTCCGTTTTATGGAATAATTATATCATTTGTGTTACATTTTGTAAAGAGAAATAATAATTTTTTAACTTATTTCCAACCGTATGATATCACAATACCTGTAAACTTCGTTATTGATACCTCTCCTACATTATTTTTTAAGTAATGAATAATTCCATTTTGTTGTCTACAATAATCTTCTGCTTCCTTACGATTCATTCCGTGATTCATAAAATATTTAATATCACTTTCAATTTGCTCATCACTTTTCTCATCATCCCAATGATCTGATTTTATTGTATCCATTAACTTTTGCTCATAGCCTTCTTGATCTGGTTCTATAAAGTTAATTCTATCATTCATTCTACAGTCTATATCACTTAAACCTAACTTTTTCATATAATGAGGTATTTTCATTGCAATAGAATAATCTCTATTTTGCATCTTAAGTTCTGTTGCCCATAATTTTTTAAGCCCTTCATGCTCACATAGATACTCATAATCCATTCCATTGATAAACATTCCAGCAGCTTCAAATTCACGATTACATTCCATACTTATGATTAATCCCCCATGTTTTGCAAACTCAACCATTTTATTTAAATATATCTCCCCATGATTTACATGACGAAGTACTGCTTGACTTAGTACAATATCATATTTGTCTTTTTCTGTAAAACTCAATATATCTGATTGAACAAATCTTGCTTGTATTCCTTCATTTTTATATATTTTCTCGCCTTCTTCAATCATTTCTTTAGAAAAATCAACACCTACATAACTACTTCCTTTAGGCAATAATGGAAGTAATAATAAACCCATTGCTCCATACCCACAACCACAGTCTAAAATTTTTACTGGAGTATTTATATGCCATACATGCTCAACCAAGAATTTTATGTAATCCATGTTCCATAGTGTTTTCCTAGTTCTTTTGATAAAATCTACTCTATTTGACCAAAATTCAGTTGTTCCTGAATTTGATGGTCTATATTCCTCCTCTAAAGGAATCAATCCTAATAGGGCATCTACTGAAACTTGAAAACACTGACTTAACTTTGGCAACATTGTAATATCAGGCATCACAACGCCATTTTCCCATTTACTAATCGTTTGATATGATACTGATAAATAATCGCCTAACTCTTGTTGTGTTAGATTATGCTTTTTTCTTAATTCTGCTATCTTTAAATTAACCATACTTAAAGTTCCTCTCTTTATTTATTTACCAATATAATATCATTATTATTTTTATAAGTATTTAGTTATTTTTTCTAGCGTTCTAACTTAATAAGTTAGAGATTTAATAATTAATATGTATGGCATTAGGTGTTACTATTTTTTCAGCCAATTCACAACAAGTCATTGTCTTCTCTTTCATTTCTAAATCATATTCTTCTGAACCTAATATTTTAATTATATTACCAACCATCCCTATAGACAAAATTTCTTCTACTTGATCTTTACTAGAAATAATTTCTTCTTCATATAACCGCTGTGTAATCTTTACTGTTGTCAGTGCAGAAATTGTATACTTACCAATATATTCATAAATATTCTTTGATACTTTATTTATTAGTCTTATTGCCCCCCTATCTTCTGTTAAAACAACATATTTATAACTCTTAGTATTTGGAATATTTGATAAAACATGTACACATATAGATATAAGTTCTTCTCCTAGATTATCTCCCGATTCTTTATTTGATCTAACAGCTTGAAAAAAACTATTAAACAAAAAACCTCCTTTAGAATTCCCCTTTACAATATCATTTAATAACTTTTTATCAGCATTTAATGTCTCTGTTATTGTGCTTGTTGGTCTCTTTACTGTCTTTATAGCCCAAGATAAAAAATCATTTATAACTATATTTGTTGTAAAACACTGGCTTAATATCTCAAATAAATCTTCTTCATATAAAATCAATACTTTAATTCCTGCCTCTTGCATTTTTTGAATATATTTAATGTACTCGATATTTAACATTCCGCCATGCGATGCCAATTCCATAATAATAGACCTAATAATTATCACAATACCTTTATTCTTTTTAATAAATTCAAATAAATTCTCTGGCCGCTTCATATATATATGTTTTCTAAATGCACATGCATCATAAAAATAACATGTATCAGCTATTAATATTTCTTGTGTAATCTTTAGCTTATCCACCAATACATAAGAATTTATCTCATCAAAATTTAGAGGGCTTACTGTATAAGGTTTTAACATCCACTACTCCCCCTTAATTTTATCATATAATAATCTCATATTCTGTATAGCCTTATTAACTGATTTTTCATCTATATATTCACCTGCATAATCTTCTCCTATGAGTTTAACTAACATCTCAAATTTATTATAATCATCTTTTTTTGTTGACTTTAGTATACTTTCATCTAGCCATAATCTTTTAAACTCACTTTTTATACTCTCAGTATCAATATTAATTAATTCTTCAAGCACCTTTCCAGAGTCAAGTAATCCTAATTCATAACATCTTATTAACACCGCCATGTACGGCACTTCAAAGTAGCTCATTAGCTTTACTAATATAGATAAACTACTTTCACCTTCTTTTGATTCATTTTGAAATTTATTATACATTAACTTATAATTTTGTTCTGGCATCAACAACATACTCGCAAATAAATTCGCTGCAAATTCTTCTTCATACTCATAATAGTGTTCATTAAGTAATTCAACTTTTTGTTTAAACTCTGTTTCTTGATAAAATACATGATAAATTTCATGACATAAAGCAAATTTAGTATTTATCTTTGGTAATGATGTATTAAGAAACACATATCCCATAAAATCTTTTTTATAACATAATGCACCTATTTCTTTATCTGCAAAAGGTAACTCAATAATAATATAATTCTTTTTTTCAAACAAAGGTCTTACTATCTGTATGAGATTTAAAAATTCTCTATTATTTCCCATCTCTGCACATACATAAAAATCTTCTATTTTATACTTCATATATTTTTTATTTATAGAACTATATTCAATAATTTGTTTAAAGCGATTAATATTCATTTTTCTATTCTCCAATTCCCATCATATAGTATCCCTTTGCACTTAATACTTCATCAGCATTTTCAATTAATTCAATTAATTGTTTTGCAAATTTCTCTTGCTTTTTACTTGGTTCACCTGCGTAAAATGCAATTTCCATATTTGCAAAAGGTTTTTTTTGAGTTATAAGAAAATCCTCCAATAAAAAAAATTCTATCTTTTGACCTAAAGCATCTGCTATTTTCTCCATATCTGTACTTGTAACATCTTGACCTCCAGTTAAAATACGAGATAACTTATTTTTGTCAATACCTGATATTAAACTTATGTATGATTGTTTAACTTTCATTTGTGATATATAAGAATTTACATTTTCAATATATTTGGTCATAATAATCGCTCCCTTCTATTACAAAAACTATTTTATATTATAATATGACTATATTTACATTTTACCAAATTCTCTTTAACAAATCAAGCTTTACATCTCATTGTATGAGATATTTTCCTCATCACATGTATTAATTAATGTTTATCAAAATAATTCTTCTGTCTTTTTCTCATTGTATAATATTTTTCATTCCAAATCAATTGAACAGCTTATTATTACCAAAATGGGAAGTCCTTAAGTCGAATGACTTTAGGACTTCCCATTTAAAGTTAAACCTCTTCTTGCAAACAAACTTGTTTGTTTTGTTTGGCTTTAGCCAAATCTTTTTTTATAATGAATTTACTAATTTCTGAACTGCTTCTAAAGCTTCTGCTGGAAGAGCATCGTAACCACCCTTAGCTGTTGAGAATTTCTCAATAGCAGCAACACGGTCGTTCATACGAGCCTTAAGTTCTGTTGTATATGAAGCATCGCTCATATCTGGAACAAAACCTTCCCACTCAAAGATTTCGATATCTTCGAAAGGTCCCCATTGCTTAAAGTTTGCTTTCTTTTCTACGATTGCTTCTAATACACCAAGTGTATCCTTAGGCTGAATCTTCTTGCCCATGAAATCACCTGTATTGATGATGTAGCAATCTACGTTCTTTTCTTCAACTAACTTCTTGAACTTATCATAGTCATTTACTAATGGATATGTTCTAAATGGGTTAGCATAAGGAACGATACGA
>JAVBRI010000048.1:0-3025 GCA_031548165.1 Lachnospiraceae bacterium | reverse complement strand
TGAGATTCCTATATCATATATCTGTGTCACAGGAGAATAATGTCCCGTACATGAATTAAGACTTTCTGATTGCAGCTTTCTAAAATTTTCCTTTTCTTGATTACAGTAATCTGTTGTCATTCCTTTACTTGCTACTTTCCGAGTGTAGTAAGTATTCATGCGTAACTTTTGAAAAAAAATATATTTCTCGAAAAACATTTTCATCCCTGATAAAACAGCAATAGTAAGCATAAATAGTAAAACAATAGAAACCAGACTTTCTGGCGGACTCTCCAATGTTATTTTTTCAATAACAACTTTGGGCAAAAAAGTCATTAATATTGGCAGGGCTACTTTAGTAAGTACAGCAAATAAACACCATAGCAAAAGAGTTGGATAACCTTTCATGGTGGTGTTTATACAATAAATAATATTACTAACAAGAGAATATTCCTTTATATTTAATTCATTTGTAGTTTTTTCTTTCTTCAATTCGCCACCTCCTTGCAGTTATGATATCATTCATTATTGCCATATTGCTGATTTTTGCACGAATTGTTCAAAAATAAACACGAATAACATTATAGCGGTAACATAACTTCTGTAGCGAACACATCCTCTTCATTTTGCCGATTGACATAGCCATGATATTTCTCAACTATTCGGTCAACTCTCATAAGTCCAAATCCGTGAGAATCAGAATTTTTGGTAGAAAGATATTTTTTTTCCGACTTCCTTATTCCACCACTAGTGGTGTTTAAAACTGATATATATAACTGAGACTTTAATACTCCAATAAATATACGAATAAAACGTTCTTCATTTTCGGATTGCTTTTCACACGCTTCCAATGAATTATCCAATAAATTTCCAATAATAACACATAAATCAACTTCAGAAATCTTTAATTCCGATGGTACTACTGCTTTTGCCTTTACAGTAATATTCTTCGACTTAATTAATGATAACTTACTGTTTAAAATAGCATCAACCATCACATTTCCTGTTTTGATAACGGTGTCAACCGTGGTTAAATCATCGTTAAGCTTAAGCAAATAATCTCTTGTCTGTTCTTCATTACCACACAATGCAAGCAACATTTGAATATGATTGTGGTAATCATGTCGCCAGCCCCTCATCTGCTTATAAATATTTTGAACCTCATCACAATGCTTTGTAATGAGGTCGCTTTGATACTGCGCTATATGTTTATCAATTATTCTTCCGAATAACTTATCAAATAAAGAAACTTTACTTCTCAATCTATTCACCTTTAAAATAATGTATAAATGCTTGATTTACTGTATTATAATTGCTTCGTGACAATGGAATCTTATCTCCGTTATCAACTGTTATTTCCGTTTTAAAAATACTTTTAATATACCGAAGTCCAACAATATATGAACGATGACATCTAATAAAGCTCTCATCAAGCAATTCTTCAATTTCAGAAATACTTGACTTAACCTCAAATTTCTCATTTATGGCTGTCACTATACTGGAATGTGCAAATGCTTCAACAGAAATAATATCTGCCAAAGAAACACGTTTCACCTCACCATTTACAGTAAAAATTACATTTTTTTCTTTTTTAGAAATATTTGAAGCAGCTCTGTCAAGAACCTCAGACAATTTATCTTGTAAAACTGGCTTCATAAGATAATGTAACGCCGAAACCTCGTATCCCTCTGAAATAAAATCTGGAAAACCCGTGATGAAAATTATTTGAATGTCCTTATTCTCTTTGCGTATCTGCTTAGCTAACTCCACGCCATCCATTCCGTTCATTTCAATATCCAACAACGCAATATCATAATCTTTTTCTTCTTGGTAATTAAACAAAAATGATTCCGCTGAAGAAAATTCTTTAACAAATGTAACTATTTTTCGCGTATCTGCCCATTTATTAACTAAATCAGCAATATACTCAATATCTTTTTTGCAATTATCACATATTGCGATTTTATAATTCATGCTTATCTCCAACTGTACATCAAATTTTATTTGATTTTATCATACAGAAAAGATAAAAGCAATTTAATATTGTTAAAAGTGGACGTTTTTGTGTCATCTTTTAAAACAGAAAATCTATAATCATCATATGATTTTATTAGTAACCAAATCAGCCCGTTCATTAAATTTTAGTATTTGGATTCTGATATTGCCCATGCTTTTTCGTATTTTTACCATACTGTATTGCAAACTTAGGACATCTATGCAAGCAGCCTAAACACATCACACATCTTTCTTTAGTCCATTCAGGTTTTTTATCTTTCATTTTGATTGCCTTTACTGGACATTTATTGGCACAAAGTCCACAACCAATACAACTATCATCTACTGTAAAATGTTTTGTTTTTCGCATAATTTCATAATATGGTTTATAGATAACAGCCGTTATACGAGGAACTTTATCCTGCATAAAATCACCATTTGATTTCTCGCTAATCTTATCTATTAATTTGTCAATCTGAGGTTCAACTCTTTTGTTAATCTCACTCACTTTTTCTTTATCTGAAAGGTCGAATATAGGTGTCCATGTATCTGGCATTTTCACACTATAGAATGCATCAAACTCAGTTTTAGTATTTTCTTTAAGATATTTGTCGGCGAAATATCCTGAATGCGCCGGAGTTGTTCCGTAAGTAGCAATAAAATAAAAGTAAGGTTTAGTCTCATAGGAAAATCTAACTATCTTAAGAAAATCAATCACTATTGATGGTAACCCCCATGCATATGTTGGCGAAACAATTCCAACAGACTCACCGTTATCAATATGAAAGGTACACATCTCTTTATTTAAAACTTCTGCAATAGCAATTACCTTATCATTTTCTTCTTTTGCTATACGTTCCGCAACATACTTACAATTTCCTGTTGCTGAAAAATAAAATATCATTATACTTCACCTCGTATTATATAGTAGTAGTGTTTATAGTCCCTCTCCAAGGACTATATGCTATACTTTTTGGAGATACTGTGGATTGGTTCTTATCACCTACCACTTGATGGTTTTAGGAAGGCTCCAACCACAGGCTCTTTGTAT
>JAVBRI010000011.1:0-102860 GCA_031548165.1 Lachnospiraceae bacterium | reverse complement strand
TGCTGAATATTTGTTATATGTAATTTCTTTAGAATCTTCATGGTAAATAGGAATTGCAAAACGGGTTTCATAATAATGCCAACCATAGCGTGCACTATTTTTATGCCTTTCCTTTTTATTATCACTTACTACAATTTTCTTAGCAATCTTGATGACTTGCAAAATACCCTGGCTTAAGTTTGCTTTCGCCTTAGCTTGAGTACCTTTTAGTTTAGCCGTATATTTAGATCCGGTATACTCGTCTGGGAAGTTTGCTCTTAATCTAATCGTTTCTTTAGTAGACGACACTTCTACCAATTTACCCACATACTTTTTTAAATAAACCTCTACTGCTTTCCAATCAATATTCTGGCGGCCACGAAAAATAACTTCATCAATTACTACTAGCTCTCTTTCGTCCTCTTCTCTGATAATTCTTACATTTGTGTCCATTAAAATCCTCCTGCTATGTAATTTTTATATAAAGTGAAAAATGGCGAAAACGCCGTGAACTTAACGCAGATAGAACATCTCCGATTCGTAAACTTACTATAGCATTTTCGCCACTCGTTATCAATCATTTTTTTATAATTACACCTGCAAACTATCCCTTAAACACAGCGCCCCCCAACCTAACTGTGGATTAGGCCACTCATTATATCCTGGCAAATGCCTTGCTCCTCTTATGAAATAAGCTTTTACTTTTTCCCCATATAAATAAGGGTCATTTCCATTTATTACTCCCCACTGCATAAGCAATGCTGCACTTCCCGTAACAAACGGTGTCGCTATTGATGTCCCTGTTGCCATCGTATATCCTCCCCCCGATGCTGCAACAGTTATATCCACACCTGGTGCAACTATATCAGGCTTTACATTATTAAGTACCCTTGTATATCCTCTTCCCGAAAATGACGCATATGAAAAGTTTAACGAATTATAAGCTCCTACTGTTATTACATTATTAGCAGTTGAAGGAATTGTTAATGTAATCTCTGGTACAGGAAATACAAATCTACTTCCCGATAAATATGCTTCTGAAGGAAGCCACATATTATAATCGCCTGAAACAATTCTATTTCCAAATAGGTTTATATTCCATATTCCTTGCGCTATATAACTTCCTATTGGTATCAATTCTATATATATTTCTTGTGATTTACTAAATGGAGCTGGCTCTCCATAATAAACTAAAATATCTGTATTGTCCGCTACATATCTATATGTACCAGGACCTCTTTCATCAATCAAAGTCCTATTTCCTGATGGAGTAACTAACTCAATATTAATACTGTCAACATAGTTTTTCCATATCTGTATGTTTATACTTGGTTCAAATAAACTTATAGAAAGCTCCACATTCTCACTTTGTCTTTCTAAAACAGTTCCTGATGTATGCCCTGCTGTTGATCCCTCATTGCCACTTCCAATACATATTGTATTTATTCCTACATTTGAAACACTATCTATATATGTTTCAAGTAGTGATGAACCATCGTGACCCCCATATGAATTGCCAAAACTCAAATTTAGTGCTAGAGGAATATTATATTCCAATGACTTTTTTATACAATAATCTATAGCCATCATTAGTTCACTAGTTCGTGGAAATGAGTCTGTAAGAGGAATCCCTAATTTTACTATAATCAATTTACTTCTTGTGGCTACACCTACATCTCTACTCTTATCTTCCGAAAAATTTCCTGCTGCCACTGACGCAACCGCCGTACCATGACCTGAGGTATCCATACTTCTTACAATACTTTGGCTTAATTCCTGTGAACTTCTAAAAAGCTCTCTATTTATCTCTTCCTCAGTATATACCGTTCCTATTTCATATCCTGGTGGTGGATTTCCCGTTATTGTTTGATCCCACAGTTCTAGTATACGAGTTGAACCATCTGCATTTCTAAATACATGGTTTCTAAAATCTATTCCACTATCAACTACTCCTACCAAACATCCTTCTCCATAAAGGCCCAACTCATTTTGTATTGGACTAATGCAAGAAGTTCTTGTTCCATTTGTTATAGCAAAGTTTAGTCTTTTAGGTTTTTCAATATATATTATTTCTTCCATACTTGCAATTACATCTATTAACTCTTGCTGCAAAGTTAATATTGCATAATTATTAAGTAATTCAACTGCTGTAACTCCAAGCTGCCTTACTCTATCTAGTGAACCTACATATCTAACTATAAGATTCCATGTTCCATTAAATTTATTATAACCTACATTTAGGTTTAGTGATTTCTCTCGTTCCGAAGGGCTTGCATCTAATGCGAGGTTAAGAAGATTTTCAATTTTTTGGCTATCCATTTTTCTACCATTTTACCGTCAATTTATACATATTTATGTTATAGATGTATTAATCATAACTTTATATTGATTTATTCTGAAAATGTATTATAATTAATTATATTAGTTTACGTACTAAAAATTAAATATGAGGAGGTCTAGTATGGCTAACAGATTTATACTAAACGAAACATCTTATCACGGTTCGGGAGCAATTAGTGCAATAGCAACAGAGGCAAAGGCAAGAGGATTTAAAAAGGCACTTGTGTGTTCTGACCCTGATTTAATCAGACTTGGAATTTCAAAGAAGGTTTTTGACATTTTAGATGATGCTTCTCTTTCTTATGATGTATTTTCTGACATTAAACCAAATCCAACTGTTGAAAACGTACAGGCAGGTGTAGAACAGTTCAAAAAATCAGAAGCAGACTATATTGTTGCTATTGGTGGTGGTTCTTCAATAGATACTGCAAAAGCTATTGGTATTATCATTAATAATCCTGAATTTGCAGATGTTAAGAGTCTTGAAGGCGTTGCTGATACTAAGAATAAATGTGTTCCTATTATTGCAGTTGCTACTACAGCAGGAACTGCTGCTGAAGTTACTATTAATTATGTTATTACTGATGCACAGAGCAATCGTAAGCTCGTATGTGTTGACCCACATGACATTCCTATTGTTGCAATAGTTGA
This sequence comes from Lachnospiraceae bacterium, assembly GCA_031548165.1. Taxonomy (GTDB): domain Bacteria; phylum Bacillota; class Clostridia; order Lachnospirales; family Lachnospiraceae; genus CAG-303. Next base: position 99,890 of record JAVBRI010000011.1, on the reverse strand, counting down.
CCCTGATATGATGTCTTCTATGCCAAAAGGGCTTACTGCTGCTACTGGTATGGACGCACTTACACATGCTATTGAAGGTTATATTACAGCAGGCGCTTGGGAACTTTCAGATATGTTCCATTTAAAAGCTATTGAGATTATTGCTCGTTCACTTAGAGGTGCAGTTGATAATACTCCTGACGGAAGAGAAGGTATGGCTCTTGGACAGTATATTGCTGGTATGGGATTCTCAAATGTAGGACTTGGTATTGTACATTCAATGGCACATCCATTAGGTGCTTTATATGATACACCTCATGGTATAGCAAATGCTATTATTCTTCCTACTGTTATGGAATATAATGCAGAAGCTACTGGTGATAAATACAGAGATATTGCAAAAGCAATGGGTGTTACTGGTACTGAAAATATGAGTACCGATGAATATAGAAAAGCTGCTGTTGATGCAGTAAGACAATTATCAGTAGATGTTGGTATTCCAACAACACTAAAAGATATTGTAAAAGAATCTGATATTGCTTTCTTAGCTCAATCAGCTTATGATGATGCTTGCCGTCCTGGAAATCCAAAGGATACAAGCGTAGCAGATATAACTGCTTTATATATGAGTTTACTCTAAGTTTCGATACATTACTTTTATCATTTTCATTTTTTTCATTTCTCCAAAAAAGGTTACGCAAAATGCGTAACCTTTTTGACTTATTCGATTTCTGCCAATAACTTATCAATATATTTTTCGCAATCTTTTATTTTACGTTTATGATCAGTACTATTCTCTGAATAAGTCATTTGGGAATAGTACTCTAATAAACTTTTTGTATCATATATATACGTTTCATTTTCAGATAAATACTTTAAATATTTTGAACATTTAACAAGAACCCCGTAATAATCCTGATCTTCATTATAACTTGTATACTGCATAATATATAAAGCATTTTTTACATTATTATAATCATCTCTACGTGCTACTCTAAGTTCTGCTGGCTCCATATTGGTTTCATTCCAGCCAATAACCACACCCTTTAAGTACCCTTCAAATAGTCTATCAAAACTTTGTTGCATAAAATAATTTTTAGTAGACAATTCCTCATTATCCTTAATTTCTTTAATTAGAAAGCCACCGATTACCACTATAACCAAACAAAATATAATAGCATATTTCTTCTTAAGCTCTTTCATCTATATACACCTTATGCCATACAAGGAATACATAGATTGTCCAAATTTTACGTGAATTATCTACTTTTCCTTCTTTATGAGTTTCAAGTAACTTTTTAAGCATATCTACATCAAAGTATTTATTTGCTGCTTCACCTTCAAATGCTTCTTTAACCTGATTATAATACTTGTCTTCCTTTAGCCAAACTCTTATCGGAACTGGAAAGCCTAACTTCTTCTTATTCGCTGTAAATTCAGGTAAATGCTTCTTTGCTGCTATTCTAAATGCAAACTTTGTTGCCTGCTTATTACATCTATGCTCTATTGGCATCTTCTTTGTATAATTAAATACATTTATATCTAAAAATGGTACTCTAGATTCAAGTGAATGTGCCATACTCATTTTGTCTGCCTTAAGTAAAATATCACCTTGTAACCAGAAATTTATATCAATATACTGCATTTTTGCAATATCATTTAATCCCTTGCATTGCTCATAATAAGGCGCAACTAAGTCCATAGGCTTAATATGTGTAAGTTCTGATTTTAAAAGTCTTTCTCTTTCTTCTACTGAAAAAAGATTTGCATTTCCTATAAATCTTTCTTCTACAGTTTTGCTTCCTCTAATTAAGAAATCTCTACCTTTAAAATCTGGTAATTTCTTTGCCAATGCTGCTACAGGTTTTTTAATAAATCTTGGAATATACTTAAATGGTTTTAACGAAATAGGTTCATGATAGATATTATATCCACCAAAGAATTCATCTGCACCCTCACCTGATAATACAACCTTAAGTTGCTCTGCCGCAAGTTTATCTACAAAATAAAGCGCAATACATGAAGGGTCAGCTAATGGTTCATCCATATAATACATTACCTTTGGTATAACATCAAAGTATTCGTCACTTGATATATTCTTACTATAATTTTCTTTTCCTAATTCTTTAGCTAGACTTTCTGCATATTTGATTTCATTATACTTACTGTCTTTATCTAAAAATCCTACTGTAAAGGTCTTTGTTCCTGGAAATTCTGAAACCACATAGCTTGAATCTACTCCACTTGAAAGAAGTGATCCTACTTCTACGTCTGCTATCATATGTGCATTTGTAGTTTCATGTACCAATTCTTCTATTTCAGACACTGTTTCTTCTAATGGTTTATCTGCATTCTTAACAGGCTCCATTAATGGATTAAAGTATCTATTTATCTCTAATTCACCATCTTTAAAAGTCATATAATGACCTGCTGGCAGCTTAAATATGCCTTTAAAAAATGTTTCAGGAAGCACTGAATATTGAAATGCTAAATACTGCTCTAATGCCTGCTCATTTACTTTTCTTTCTATATCTGGAAATTCTAATATACCCTTAACCTCTGAAGAAAAAACAAGATTATTATCTTTTAATGAATAATAAAATGGCTTAATTCCAAAATAATCTCTTGCAGCAAAAACAAAATCCTTCTTTGAGTCATAAATAACAAAAGCAAACATTCCTCGCAGTTTATATAAAATATCAATACCGTACTCTTCATATCCATGTATTATACATTCTGTGTCTGCATTGTTTGAAAATGTATGACCTTTTTCTATAAGATCTTTACGGATTTCCAAGTGATTATATATTTCACCATTGAATATAATTGCAATAGTATTATCTTCATTAAACATAGGCTGCATACCATGATCTAAGTCAATTATACTAAGTCTTCTAAAACCTAGAGCTACTTTTTCATTAACATACATACCTTCTTGATCTGGTCCTCTATGTGCTATCTTATCCATCATTTTCTTTAATATATCTTTACGTGTTTCTTCGTTTCCTCCGAAATCACCTACAAAACCGCTAAATCCACACATATACTGTCTTCCTTTCGTATTTGTTACATATTTAACTCTCTCTTAGCATCTAAAATCAACTCTTTATCATCCATATGATACTTTACATCACCTATTATTTGATAATCCTCATGTCCCTTACCTACGACAAGAATAACGTCACCTTCCTGTGCATATTCAATAGCATACTTAATAGCTTCTCTTCTATCTGGAATAGTAACATATCTACCTTCTGCTTTTTGTATGCCTGTAATAATATCAGCAATAATATCTTCTGGACGTTCATTTCTTGGATTATCCGATGTTACAATCGTAAAATCTGCCATCCTTGAAGAAATTTCTCCCATATCAAATCGTCTATTTCTATCTCTATTTCCGCCACAGCCAAATACTGTAACTAATCTCTTTGGTTCATATTCCTTGATTGAGTTTACAAGACTCTCCATACTTACTGCATTATGGGCATAATCAAGCATTATTGTAAACTTATCTGACACTGGTACTAGTTCAACACGTCCTCTTACTCTCACTTGCCTAAGTGCTTTAGCTATCAAATCCATATCCTTTGTGTAATGTCTACAAATAGCTAATGCTGTTAGTGTATTATATACATTGAACTTACCTGGCATTTCTATTTCAAAATGCGTTCTATCTTCGCCTTTTATTTCAATATCATAAGAAAGTCCTAATACTCCCTTTTCTCTAAACAACTGTATATTTTCTGCATTATAGTCTGCACTATCATTTCCAATAGAAAACGTCTCCAGACTTTCAAATGTGCCATCCTTAATTATATCTTTTGCATTTTTATCGTCTATGTTAATTATTGCGTTTTTACATTGCTTAAATAATCTTGATTTACATTGTTTATAATCATCAAAATCCTTATGTTCATTTTTCCCAATATGGTCTTTAGATAAATTTGTGAATATACCATAATCAAAGGTAATACCAGCTACTCTATGTAACATCAAGCCTTGTGATGATACCTCCATAACTACTGCCTTACATCCACATTCTACCATTCTTGCAAAACTTCTTTGTATCTCTAATGACTCTGGTGTTGTATGTTGCGCTGTTATATGATCATTGCCTATTATAGTTTCTATTGTTCCAATAAGTCCTGTCTTTATTCCAACTTTTTCTAAAATTGACATAACCATATAAGCCGTAGTCGTTTTTCCCTTTGTTCCTGTAATTCCTATAGTCTTAAGCTTATCTGCTGGATAATCAAAAAATGCTGCTGACATAAAACCAAGTGCATATCGAGTACTATCAACCTTTATGACTGTTATCTCTTCCGAAACTCTTACATCTTTCTCCACGATTATAGCAGTTGCACCTTTATTAATAACGTCCGCTATAAAGTCATGTGCATCCCTTACAGTCCCTGAAATACACACAAATACATCATCTTTTTCTACTTTTCTAGAGTCCATAACAAGATTATTTATCCAAACATCACAAATATCAGCTTTTCCCTTCTGTAAAACTGTATATTCCAGCTTCTCTAAAAGCTTAACTAATTTAACCATTTCAATCTCCTATTAATTATTATTCAAAATATTCACCATCACATATTGTTGCTGCTGGACCTGTCATAAATACATTGTTTACTGGCTCTAAATACTTAATTTGCAAATCTCCTCCTCTAAGATGTACAGTAACTTGACTATCTGTTTTTCCATTAAGTACACATGCAACCGCTGCTGCACATGCACCAGTACCGCATGCAAATGTTTCTCCTGAACCACGTTCCCAAACACGCATTTTTATGTTGTTATTATCGATAACTTGAATAAACTCCGTATTTACTCTATCAGGAAACATTTCATGATTTTCAAATTCTGGTCCAATCTTCTCTAAGTCAAGACTATCTACATCATCAACAAATACTACACAATGAGGATTTCCCATTGAAACACATGTAATATTATATTGGTTACCAGCTATCACTACTGGCTCATTAATCACCTTTTCTTTATCTGATACCACTGGAACATCTTTTGCACCAAGTAGTACTTTACCCATATCCACTTTTACAATATCAACTTTACCTTCTTTTACAGATAATTCCAATACTTTTATACCTGATTTTGTTTCTATTCGTAAAGATGTATTCTTTGTTAATCCGTAATCATATACATACTTTGCTACGCATCTGATTCCGTTTCCGCACATGCTTCCTTCTGAACCATCGCTATTATACATACTCATCTTAAAGTTTGCTTTTTCAGATGGGCCAATAAGTATAAGACCGTCTGAACCTATTCCATAATTTATATTACTTACTGCTATTGCCATCTTAGCAGGATCCTTTACTGTTTCTTCAAAACAATTTACGTAAACATAATTATTTCCGCAACCGTGCATCTTTGTAAATTTCATATCAATTTTTCCTCTCTATACTTGTAAATATTCTTTTAAACTTTCAAGCTTCTTTTTTGCTTCTTCATATCCTTGTTTATATAGTTCTCTTAACTTTTGTTCATTTTTCTCTAGTCTCCCTAGCGCTACCTTTTGCAATGGTCTTATAACTATGATTTTCCCATCTTCTTCTAATTTGCGTATATATGCTATTGTTTTATTATATACCTTATGTCTGTTTTCTATAGCATTTATAAGTTTTGGGTATTTCTTATATTTTATGCGTATCACAGGCATTAAATTATTAAGCTTTTTACGATAATTTAAATCTCTTGTAAGAACTACAACTACCCTTGCATTTCCATCCTTTATTGCATAGTTTACTGGTATTGAATCAGCTATTCCACCATCTAAATAATTTTTCCCGCCTATCTTTACCATTCTTGATAAAAGTGGCAATGTACTTGATGCCCATAGCATATCTATCTCTGTCTTCATATCTTTTATTTGAAGATACTCTGCCTCGCCAGTTTCACAGTTTGTCGTTGTGGCATAAAAATTAACACCTGCATTTTTATATGCTTCATAATCATATATATTCAATTGATTAGGTATCACATTTAACTGGAAATCTTTTTCAAAATAATCTCCTGTTTTTATCAAACTATAAAGACTTGCATATCTCTTGTCGCTAAGATATGTTGTATTCATATCTAACGCTCTTCCCCTCTGTCCTGATATATAACTACACGCATGACAAGCTCCTGCCGATACTCCGTATATGTTTTTAAACATTATATTATTATCCATAAAGAAATCAAGCACTCCCATTGTAAAGAAGCCTCGCATTCCTCCTCCTTCAAGTACAAGTCCTGCATTATAAATATTTTCTTTCAATCTTTGCCTCCATCTATAGCCTTTGTACATTAGATTAGTATACAATATTCTCAACTTAATAACAACAGATTTTTTCCATTATTTTCTGTCGTAATTTGTAAGCATTGTTGTTCTAAATGATTGCAATTAATACTAATTTATAGTAAAATAATACTATATGGTTATTTGAATAAATTTGAATTTTTCAATATAAAGGAGGAATTGTATAACTTCACCGTATTTTTATGGGTTTTATACATTATTATTATGACAACAATTAAAAAGTTTTTTTCATCAATAAAGTCACTTATTTCAACAATTTTTACAGGACATGCTGTTATAGCTTCTACTGTTGCTATTATTTCATTAATCTCCATAACTGTTATAGGTGTTTTAGTTATTAAAGAGATTACTTTAGCCAAAAATGCTATTGCTTCTAACACAGAAACTTCTTTAGAGATTACTACTGAAGAAGAGACTACTACTGAAATTGAAACTACCACTGAAGAAATTACTATCGAGCATGAATCTACTACGGAAGAGACTACTACTGAAGAAATTACTACTGAACCTGAAACTACTACTGTTTTAATTCCTGAAACAGTTGCTATAAAAGATTTAAATATTGCAGAAGATAAAGAAGAGTTTGATCCAAAACAACATGCCAACGCTTCTACTGAGACCGCCACTGAACCTCCTACGACAGCTACGATTGTAAAAAAGCCTACCACTCCTGTTGCAACACCTGCTGTTAGCGAAGTTGTTAAAGTTGTTAAAGGTATAGATGTTTCAAGATGGCAAAGCGATATAGATTGGGCAAAAGTAAAAGCATCTGGTGTAGAATTTGCTATTATCAAAGCCGCTGGACGTTCTATTGGAAGTGACAACTCTTTATACATTGATTCAAAATTTGAACAAAACATACAAAATGCACTTGCTAACGGTGTACAAGTTGGTGTTTATTTCTTTTCACAAGCTATGACTGTTCAAGAAGCTAGAGAAGAAGCATCTCTTATGCTTGAAGCTATAAAAGGATACAAATTTACATATCCAGTCGTGTTTGATTGGGAAACTAGCAATGGATATAGAACCTATAATGCAGGTTTGTCTAAAGCTCAAATGAATACCATTGCTTCAACATTCTGCGACATTATAAAAGCTGCTGGATATACTCCTATGATTTACGGAAATACATGGGACATGGCAAATAGATATAATACTGACGAAATAGCTAGCAAATATAAGTGTTGGATTGCAAGATATTCTGATAAATACAAAAATACTGGTGTTCAATATAAAGTAGGTGATACATTACCTGCATATGATTACTCATTTCAAATGTGGCAATATTCTAGCACTGGACGAGTAGATGGAATAAATGGGAATGTTGACCTAAATGTTAGTTTCTTTTCATATAGTGGTTCAGGTGTCTCTACTACACCTGTTAAGTTAAATCTAAAAAACTCTACTATAAATACAACTTTAGGAACTAGTGTCAACTTACTCGACGGTGTAACTGCTTCAAATTCAGCAGGACTTGATGTTTCTTCAAAAGTTACATATGCATTAACTGATGCAAACAAGAATTTAATATCTCTTGAATCAGCCATATCTACTGCTGGTAGCTATACTATAACATATACTATTAAAGATTTTACAGGCGTTTCAAAAACTGCAACTGCGACTCTTGTAGTAAGAACGATACCAGTTATTACTCTTTTAGAAGATACTATCACTTTTTATGAAAATGAAATAGATGTTGATACACTTATTAAGACAATTTTACCACAGAATTTTGTTTCTGCATTAAGTTACGAGTCTGAAGATTTATCTTCTTCACTTGTATATTCATATGATAAAAACTTGGAACATATTGTTAAAGAACGTTTAAAAATAGATATAGGAACATATACTGTAACATACGCTGTTACGGATAAATTAGGCATTTCAAATACCAAATCTTTGACTTTTACTATAATTAAAGCACCAGAGATTGTAACTACAGAAAGCCAAACTACAGAAAATGAAACTACAACTCCCAAAAGTTAAGCAATAACAAATATATACAAAGGAGGTACTATGTCTAAAAATAATAATTCTAGACCGTCATCTTTAGATTTGTTGGAAAATTTTGATTTTTCAAACGCTAATTTGACCACGCCAAATAAACCATCAAGAGAGGAGGAAATATATAACTCATATAATGAGTTTTTCAACTTCTATGCAGAGAATCTAGATGATATTTGCACAACTACCAATCAGTTAGATAAACTGATTGATAGCTTAATCAGTTCATCACAAAACGTTAACGACTCTGCTAAGTACATTTCAAATGGTACAAAATCTGAACTTGAAGATATTGAACAATGTCAAGGCATAGCCGACAGTCTTTCTAATAAGATTGGTGATATGACCTTGAAATCAGAGGATTTAATTGATAAAGCCAAGAATATGGGTGAAATTAGTAACAGCGGAAAGGAATCTATCGTTAACCTTTCTTCTAGTCAAGCCGAAAATTTAAAAGCAAACGCTGCTATTACTAATGCAATTTATTTGCTACTTGAAAAAGCAATAAAAATTGATAAGATAACATCTACGCTCCAATCAATTGCAAAACAGACCAATATGCTTTCTTTAAACGCTTCAATTGAAGCTGCCCGTGCCGGAGAAGCTGGTAAAGGTTTTGCTGTAGTTGCTGATGAGGTTCGTAAACTTTCTTTACAAAGTAGTTCAGCCAGTTCTAACATTACCAATTCAATCAATGAAATTACAAATGAATTAAAAACATTAAAAGAAATAATTGATGGTTCAAAGGCTACCTTTGAATCTCAAGAAATTGCTGTATCTGAAGTAGTTGATGCTTTTGAAAATATTAATAGCACTATTGATGCTTTTATTGATGAACAAACAGAGTTTCATGATGAAGTCGAAAGTCTTTCAACCGAAAAAGAAAAACTTATGGCATCTGTTACTAGAATAACATCTGTAATAGAAGAATCTTCTGCTACCACACAGGAAGTAGTTTCACTTACAATGGGACAGACAAGTTCTACAAACATTATTAAACAAATTGCAAATAAGCTAACTAAAAAACTTGATGCTTTATCCTCAAAGAGCTCTAAAATACATACAAGTGAAGTAGTTCGCAAAAAAACAAAAATTGCTTTTATTTTTGATATTGATGATCCATTTTGGGATTCAACTGTTAGGGAAGCAAAAAATACTGCTGGCATTTTTAACTATGAAGTATCATTTTTTACACCTTCATCTAGAGAGTCGGCTTCTACAGACATTTCAGGAGCTATAGATAATTTTGCAAAAAATGGATTCTCTGCTATTATAATAAGCCCTGTTGAATCTTCTGCTATTGCTTTAGCTCTAAATAATGCTAGCGCAAAAGGTATAAAGATAATCTTTATCAGTTCAAAACTTGACAATGTAAAATATAGCTCTCTTATTGAAACAAACGGAATTGAACTTGGAAAAAATGCTGCTAATATAGCTAAACAAGTGGCTTTCAACGAGGGTAGTGTCGTTGTTGGAATGTGGTCTGATGTAACTATGAAATCCATCGAAGATAGAGCTAGTGGATTTATAAATGAACTAAAATCCACTTCAAATATGAATGTAATAACAAAAAGTGTATTATCTTCTCCTTCTGATGCTGAGGTAAGACGTTATATAACAGATATACTTGGCAGCGCAAAAGATGTTAAAGTAGTGTATGCCACAAACACAAATTGGGGCGTTGCTCTTGGAAAATATGCTGCTACTTATGGCGTTCCATTTGATATTGTTACGGTTGACCTTACACCTCAAATTGCAAAATATATTGAAAGTGGACATATCAAATGCGCAATAGCACAGCGAAACTTCATTTGGGGCAGTAAACCAATTGAATTACTTTCTGAGATATTTGATGGCAAATCCGTAATTAATTACATTGATACTGGCTCATATGCGGCTAACATAAGTAACCTAGGAATATACAAGAACCGCATCTAAAAAATTCGACTAAAGCAAAACAAACAAGTTTGTTTGCAAGCCTTAAAGTGGGACTATCAATTTTCTGATAGTCCCACTTTAATGCTTTCGTTAAATTTCACTGAATAAATGTTTTTTTCTTTCACTTCCATACCCATTATATTACTTATTGCCATCGCATAGTAATTAAGCTGTGACTCGTATCTAGCCTTTAAGTCTTTTATTGTTGGTACATTATCTGTTTTATAATCTACTACTACTATCTTTCCATCTTCTTCAAAAAATGCATCTATTATACCTTGAATTAATACCTTTTCATCACTAGAATACTTGCTATCAACATTGTTTGCTGCTATTCCCATAACAAACTGTTTTTCTCTATAAAGCTTACCTGCTAATGCTGCCTTTTTCATTCTTATACCTATATCAGAATCTAAAAACGCTCTCACTTTATCTATGTTTAAGACATCATACATCTTTTGGGTAATATAGTTTTTCTCAAGCATTTCATCAATATGTAACTTAAGGTTTTCACCTGATAATTCTCTTGTATACTCGATTAATTCAAATACTCTATGGAATGCATTACCACGTTGTGTACCAGACGATTTTTCTTCACTTGAAATAAACTTAGGAATTGGAAGTTTTTCTGTCTCAAAATTTGAAACTTCTTCTAAATCGCTTATATTTGTATCTTCATCAAACATTTTCATTAACATATGCTTAATTTCTGAAACACTTACCTTTCCTTTTAAATCAAGGTCATTTTCATACGGATAAGAATAAAAAAAGCTATCCTTGATTTTTGTCTTTATTTCTTCATCATATACAAAAGATGTATTTCTATTTTTAAGTGCTTGCTTCTTATCCTCTTTAATGACTTTTTGTGTTAATGTGGTGTACGTCAACTCGTATGGTGTTATTATCTTTTTATCAATAGCCTCATTATATCTTGAAAGTGCTATCAGCAAAATATCTAGGTAACTATCCGCCTCTAATAATATCTGTATAGGAATATGATTTTTGTTTTTTAAAAAATTTTTATCATTTAAAAAGCCATATTTTTTTATTTTAGAAGAAATATCTCCATTGCCTACCATAATGAGTTTTTCTTTTGCTCTTGTCATTGCAACATATAGTACTCTTAATTCTTCTGACATACTCTCAATCAAAATCTCATTCGCAATACTTTCTTTTATTAGTGTACTTGCTTTTATATTAGTCTTACTATCAAGATAATTAAGTCCTATTCCCATATTTTGGTGAACTACAATAGAACCTTTTGTATCATTTTTATTAAGCTTTTTACCTAAACCAGCAAGTATAACTATAGGAAATTCAAGTCCTTTACTTTTATGTATAGTCATCATAATTACACTATCGCTTTGTACTGATAAATCACCTACATTTTGCTCTTGATTATACTGTTTTAATCTTTCCATGTATCTAATAAAATTAAATAAACCACTATAACTGCTGCTTTCATATGCTATAGATTTTTCCTTAAGCATATTTATATTTGCCATACGCTTTTGTCCGTCTTGCATTGAACAAATAAAATAGCCAAAACCAGTCTCTTTTAATATCACCTCTATTAGATCATATATAGATGTATATGCTGTTATTTCCCTATATTTATTAAATGTATTAATAAAATCAACTGATTTCTCATTCTTTGAAATAAGTAAGCATTCATAATACGATAATTTATTACCTTTACTTTGTCCTTCTATCCTAATGCTAGCTAGTTCCTCCTCATCAAACCTATAGATGTTTCTCAGCACTCCAACTAATGGTATATCTTGTCTTGGATTATCTAGTATTGAAAGATAATCTAATATAGCTTTCACCTCAAACGAATCAAAATAACCCGTCCCAACCCCTGACACAAGTGGAATACCCTTTGATGCAAACACATCTTCATAAACCTTTGCAGTTCCTATCATTCCTCTTAGTAATATTGCAAAGTCGCAATACCTAGCATTCCTTAGATTTCCAGTAGACTTATCAGTAACATTAAAACCTTGTGATACTAATTCTTTAATTTTGTCTGCAACCATAACAGCCTCTAGTTCCATTGCTGTGCTATCACTATCGTCATCTGCTTCTTCTATATTATCTACTTCCTCATTTTCCATTCCCTCTTCGCTAATGTCTAATTTATCCTTTGAAGTATCTAGTAACAAAAGCTCAGGCATATAATTTTTATCATCTTCTTCATAACTAGCACCATAATATAGAGCGTTTTCATCATCATACTCTATTCCACCTAGTCCCTTAGTCATTATCTGCGAAAAAACAAGATTGGATATATCTAATACCTCTTTCCTACTTCTGAAGTTTTTTGAAAGAGTAATCCTTTTGCAATCACTTTCATCATGGGTTGGGTATAAGTCGTATTTTTCAAGAAATAATTCTGGTTTAGCAAGGCGGAACTTGTATATACTTTGCTTAACATCGCCTACCATAAAAATGTTATTACTTCTTTTATCATCATGACATGATGATACTGCATTAAGTATTACTTCCTGTAATAAGTTACTATCTTGATATTCATCTATTATAATTTCCTCAAACTCTTTTGACATCTGCCTTGCAACACTTGAAGACCTAATATCTCCAGTTTCATCTCTATCAATCAAAATATCAAGTGCTAGATGCTCCATATCTGAAAAATCAATAATATTTTTCTCACGTTTTGCTTTTGCATATTCATCTATAAAATCCTTAACCAAACTTACTAATGCTTTAACATGCTTTGAGCACTTATTCAAATCCTCCGCGATAACATCCTCACTATAAAAATAATATTTTTCTTTTAGCTTATTAATTCTTTTCTTATTATCATCTCTTATACTTTTTACTTGTTCCTTTAGCTCTTCATCAACATTCTCAGGCATGCCTCTGCCTGGTAGTCTCGCAAATTTATAGCCATTTAATTTTTCATACCTCTTTTCGTAATCCGAAAAAGAAAGTAATTCTTCCATAAGCTCTCTGTCACTTATAAGTGCATCACTATAAATAATTGGCCCACATTCAGTATTACAAATACCAATTGCTCTATCTACCTCTGTAGTGCAATATTCTAATAAACTATCAACATATTCACTTAGATTTATATACCACTTAGACTCACTTAATTTATAACTATCCATGCAATAGTTTTCTTCACACATATCAAGCCACTCCATTGGATATGGATAGCTCATTGCAAACTGATATAACTTCTTTACTAGCTCTTCTATAGCTAAATCACCCTTGCCTGTTGCATAATCTTGTGCAAGTAAAATAAAATGCTCATCACCTTCGTCATAGTATCGCTCCAAAACATCTGAAAGAACATCTTCTTGCAAAAGCTTTAACTCACCTTCGTCACCTATTCTAAATGCGGGATCAATATCTATTTCACTAAAATGTTGTCTTATTACATTAAGGCAAAAGCTATCTATTGTGGTGATACTAGCATTATGTATATATGATAATTGTTTTTGAATATGCTCATCATAAGGTCTGTTAATTGATATCTTTTCAAGAGCCACTAAAATTCGTTCTCTCATCTCATCTGCTGCTGCATTTGTAAATGTAACCACCAAAAGTTTATCTATATCAATAGGATTTTCAGAATCAGAAACCATTTGTATTATTCGCTCAACTAATACAGCTGTTTTTCCAGATCCTGCAGCTGCTGATACTAATATATTCTTATGCCTTGCTTTTAAAACTTCCTCCTGCTCACTAGTCCACTTCACCCCTAGCTTCACCTCCTATCTCTTTAGTAATATCTTGTGAATTTAACTTACATAGCTTTCTATATTTATTTCCTGACTGTTTTTCATCGAACATGCACACACCTTTATATACACAATAATCACAAGAAGTATGCAAACTCTTTTTGTATGGATTTTGTGCTATATTACCATTTATAATCTCCACACACATATCATCTGCTTTATTACGCACATACTCAATTAACTTAATAAAGTTAGCTGTACTCATAGTAGTGTTTCCTACCTCTGTATTCACTTGTGTACTTTTAATAGGTATAATATTTGAAAACTTTGCTCCGTCTGATAGTGATAAATCCATATTCTCTACTACATTTTTATCACTATTTACCATTCCTGACATCTTATATTCTTTTAAGAGCTTATTCTTTAAGTCCTCTTCATCTTTTACTTTATTTCTATCTATATATGGTGATTTTATATTAAAGTACAACGCTCCTGCCGGAAGTACTTCTTTACCGCCTTTTTGCTTTGCCTTTTCTATGTCAATAGCTGCCCCTGCATAATACACTAGCTGCATCTGCAAACCTGCCAAAACTTCCTCTATATCAAAGGTTTTTTTACCTGATTTATAGTCAATAATCTTTACATACAATGTATCATCTTCAACATATGTATCTATTCTGTCGATTCGACCTTGACTATATGATAATTCAAAATTCTTTGGATTAAAATTTCCTGCCTTTACATGTTCTTTAATAGCCCATATACTTTTAGCCGAAACTTCTTTTATTTTACCCAAAAGATACTCATTACGTCTGCTACTTACAAAAATTTCATTCCCTTCATCTGATGCAATCATTTCAATACTCTTATCCAGTATAATATCTGATTGCTCCTTAGTTATAGTTCTAAAATCATAACCAGACTTTCTCATATTCATTGAAAATGTCTCAATAACTTTATGATAAACATTTCCGATATCAGAAGCATTTATTTCATAAACTTGACGTCTCGCAAGCTTAAGACCATATGTTAAAAAATGTGCATATGCACAAGATGCATATTTTTCGAGCCTTGATACACTCTTTATCATTTCTTCGCCATACAATGCCTTTGCCACCACTTTATCCAATGCATTTGGATTACTATTATAAAATGCTCCTTCAATAATCATATCTAACATTTTTTTCTTTTCTTCATCCAGATAAAAATATGATATAAGTTCATTTATAAGCTTATCTTCTTGAACATTTTGTGTATCTTGTATATTTTCTGCGACAAAATATAAGGCATTTTCTTTTGTAGTAATGCCAAAATCATATTGATCTGCTTCGTTTTCTTCAAAGCTATTATATAAAGACTTTAGTGCATTCACCAAATAAGATGGCCTTATTGATTTCCCATCATTCTTATTATGTGCATATGTTACAACTAATTCCTGTGTCGGCTTTGTTAAATTAAGATATAAATAAAACTTCTGTATAAATATACTTTCCCTATCTGTAGGAGATAGTTCAATTTCTAACTTCTTTAGGTATCCCCTATCACTTTGTGATAATAAACCTGATTTACCGCTATGCTTAGGTATTATTCCGTCATTAGCTCCTACTACAAACAACACCTTCACATCAGCAAGTCTTGTCCTTTCAACATCTCCCACCACAACCGAATCAACCGACAATGGGATTATACCTACTTTTATTTCTCTAAAACCATCATCTAATATCTGCCTATATTCTTTTAAACTTATTTTTTCATCCCCTAAAAGCTCAACTATCTTATCAAAAAGCTCTATTATGTTTCTATATGTTTGTTGATATTCCTTACAAAGACTAAGCTCTTTTTCCTCTTCAAACTTTTTTATATACTTCTCTATCGTTTTATTTATATTGATTTTTTCAACAAAATTATATAAAGCGATACTCATTTGCCTTACTGTTATATCTTTAGCTTTTAAAGTATCATAAAGTTCACCCATAATATCCATAAATTTAACTCTCGTTTCATTTATAGCAGGTAACATACTTTCATCTAACATCTTCTTTCTTTTTCTAAAAGGTTTATCATACGCCGAGTGACCTCTTATTCCATATGCTAATATATAATTTTCAAAAATATCAATATCTTCTCTTGGTATATCTGTTACATTGCATTTTAAGAACCTAAACACACTTTCATAACCAAAATTGTCGTCTATTATTTCAAGAGTTGCTCTTATGGCTACAACACAAGGATTCAGCAATAGGCTTCTCTTATTATCAATAAAATGAGGAATATTATACTTTTCAAGATATGTATTTATTGTTTTTCCATATATCTCCATATCCCCTGAAATAATAGCAAAATCTCTGTATCTATAACCCTTATCTCTTACATATTCACTAATATATTTCGCTACAAATTCACATTCCTTTAATGGATTGGTTGCTGATACAATCTTTACATTTTCATTTTTATCATATAAAATGCTATCACTAGTTTTTCTAAATATATTTTCTTCAAGCATCGCCATTTCTTTGTTAACACTATGCCTATAGTTTGATGGATTATCAATTAACTTTATATCATTAATCAACACATTATTATCTGCACACAATGAAATTATTTTATTAATTGTAGTTTTAGACATATTAAAAAGTTCTTGTTCTTTAACCTCCAAGAATCCTAATTTAGTTACTTTCGCTGCTTCTACTTTTGGAATAGTAACTGTAATAGTCATATCCCTAGAACATTCAATAAGTAGCTTAATTAACTTATACTGAACTGGCGTAAATCCAGTAAATCCGTCAAATATCAGCTCTGATTCCTTAATAAGCTTTGACTTTCTTACAACACTACAAAGTCTATCTAATATCTCTTCTTTTGTAATATATTTTTCACCCATATATTCATTAAAAGAATTGTATATTGCACCAATATCATTAAGCTTTGCACATACAAATGGCTTATCTTTCATACGTTCACTAATATCATCAAAGTTATCCTTTGTTATTCCATATGAATACATTTCTGATATTGCAGATTTCATCTCTTCTACGAAACCTGGCATCTTTAACTTGTTTTTATATACCTTTAGATTATCCTTTTGGTTTTCTATTACCTTTCTTAAAATAAGTGTTTTTCCAGTATCATCTAATACTGACAAATCTCCTATTCCAAGTTCTTCAAATACACGAAATGCAAGCCTTCCAAAGCTTACAATATCAACATTCATAACACCATTTCCCGGATGTCTTTTCACTATTTCACGCTGTACAGACATTGTAAACTGTTCTGGAACAATAATAATATAATTTTTATCAGGATTATTTAATGACTTACTAACTAACTCTTCATAGATATAGTGAGATTTTCCTGCTCCTGATGAGCCTAATATAAGATTTACCTTTGCTCCCATTACATTTTTCTCCTTCGTTGTTATTGCTGTCATATTCTGTGTCCTACAAAAATACTATATATTATAGTAAGTTTAATCGGAAAGGCATTGGTGTTCATATGAATTCAAATCCCAAAATAGTTGTATTTCAATTAAAAGAACTTATATACACAGTTATATTTGTGATATTAGGTATTCTTTTAATATTACTCCTCATCTTTATGTTTCTTCCTAAAGACTCTGATAAAGAAACAAATGCAGTTTACACACCTGGTACATATACATCTTCTCTAACTATTGGAAGTGTTCCTATGGAGATTGCTGTAACTGTAGATGCAAACCATATAAATGGTATCAAACTCGTAACTGTCGGTGACAGTGTTACTACTATGTTTCCTCTTATGGAAACATCTGTAGCTGATATTGAGCAGCAAATTGTTGCTTCACAAAGTCTAAATAATATATATTATGCAGCAGATAACCAATATACATATGCAGTCTTAATGGATTCCATTAAGACTGCACTTGAAAAGGCTAAAGCTATTGATTAGTTTTCTTTGCTAATTTTATTCCTGCAAGGTTTAATACAATACATACTACCACAAGAATCAATGTAAATACAATATATGCAACATCTGGATACGATGACTTTGCAAAGTTTTTACTTATAGATACTACAGACAAAACCACAAAAATAAACATCAGTACGGTATTAATGATAAATGTTATCTTATTTGCTATAATAAATCCCTTTTTTCTTTTTAGCACAATAACTAATATTCCAAAAACAATACTACATACTGCCACCTCTAGAATTACACTAAAAAGTTTATCGTAACTAAATGAAAAAAACTCATTATTTTCAACGAATTGTTTATCAAATAGTACTATTTGTTTTGAAAAATATAGTGACATAAATGCTACGCAAGTTCCTATAAGAGAATACATAAATGCTATATAACCCATTCTTTTAATGTCATTTCCTATAATAGTCATATCCTTAGGAACATCTTTTGCTAGCTTTCTATCGTCATAGAAACGTAAACCTTTATACGTAAAGATTAGTATTACAACATTTAGTACTATTATTACTAAACCTGATATTGCTAATAAAGCAAAAATAACTGTTGTATATTCATCCCACATATCCTTTGTTTTAAAGTATATTGAAGTTGAAATTCCAAAGCATAACACTCCTATAAAAATAGAAAACATTGATGGTAATTTCTGAAGTCTCATAACACTTTCAGAATCTTTTCTTAAGTGATTAATACCTAATATCCAAAATGTAATTGTAATTATTGTTCCTAATAAAAATGCTGTGTACAAGCCATATAATGCAAGATTACTTGCTTCTGCATTTGTTTGTGTTGACAATTCTTCAAAATCAGCTACATAAATGGCTAATAGTGATGCCGCTAAAATAAACATGCTGCTAATTAATACGAACACTCCAATACTTTTTCTATAATATTCCCTGACTTCTCGCCTATTCATTTGTTTTCAACCTTTCTTAAGCTACTCTATATTTTCTAACTGCTCTAACCATAATGTAGCGCATGCATCACTAGGCATTCTCCAATCACCTCGTGGTGAAACTGTTACACTTCCTACCTTTACTCCATCTGGCAAGCATGATCTTTTAAATTGTTGTGTAAAAAATCTTCTATAGAATACTTTTAACCATTTTAAAATAACATCTTCTTCATACTCACCTTTAAACGCTTTAGTTGCCATATAAAATACCTTCCTTGGTTCATATCCAAAACGAATTATATTATATAAATAAAAATCATGTAACTCATATGGCCCTACCAAATCTTCTGTTTTTTGTAGGATTTCTCCATCTTTGCTTGGTGGTAAAAGTTCTGGACTTACTGGTGTATCAAGAACATCATATAATACTTCTTTTAATCTATAATCTATCATGCTATCTGCATAATATTTAACTAAATGCTTTACTAATGTCTTTGGCACCGAAGCATTAACTCCATACATAGACATATGATCTCCATTATATGTTGCCCATCCAAGAGCAAGTTCTGACATGTCACCTGTTCCTATAACCATTCCATTGTGTTCATTTGCAAGATTCATTAATATTAACGTTCTTTGCCTTGCTTGAGAATTCTCATAGGTTACATCTTTTACATCTTTATCATGTCCAATATCTTCAAATTGCCTTAACACCGCTTCACTTATATTTATTTCTTTTAATGTAACGCCTAAACTTTCTATCATTGAAAGTGCATTAGTATACGTCCTGTCTGTAGTTCCAAAGCCAGGCATAGTAACTGCTAGTATACCTCTTCTATCTATTTTCAATAAATCAAATGCTTTTACTGTTACTAATAATGCTAACGTAGAATCAAGTCCACCTGATATTCCAACTACTGCACATCTTGAATTTGTATGCTCTAATCTCTTTTTTAGTCCCATTGCCTGTATAGTAAGAATTTCTTCACAACGTTTTTCACGCTCTTTTTTATTTGTAGGAACAAAAGGAGCTTTTTCAATGTGTCTTATTAACTCTTTGTTATTTACATCCTTTAATTCAAACTCTACTACATGGTAATTCGAGATATTATTTTCTCCATCTCCATTATTATCTGGATAAGTAGTCATTCGTCTTCTTTCTGCCATAAGCTTATTTACATCTATCTCTGTAAAGATGCTCTGATTCATAAATCTTTCTGACTCAGAAAGAATAACTCCATTTTCTGTAATTATATTATGTCCTGAAAACACCAAATCTGTAGAAGATTCCCCCTCACCTGCTGATGAAAGTATATATCCACAAATGAGTCTTGCTGCCTGACTTGAAACAAGATTTCTTCTATAATGTTCTTTACCTGTTGTCTCATCACTTGCTGATAAATTAGCTATAATAGTAGCTCCTGCGATAGTATGGTTTACGCTTGGCTGCATTGGTACCCACAAATCCTCACATATCTCTACTGCTAAAGAAAAATTCTCATTATTCTTACATCTAAATAGCATATTTGAGCCAAATGGTATTAACTTATCTCCAAATTTTACTTCTTTTACTTTCTTAAATCCGCTAATAAAATGTCTTACCTCGTAAAACTCTGAGTAGTTAGGTATGTTCATCTTAGGAACAAGTCCCAAAACTTCTCCCATTCCAATAACTGCTGCTACATTATATAATTTGCAATCATTAACAAAAGGTATACCCACAACAATGAGCATATCTTTATCTCTTGAAAAATCAGCTAACTCTAACACGGCTTGCTTTGCAGATTCTAATAATGCGCTCTGTAAAAACAAGTCTGCACAAGTATAACCTGTAATACAAAGTTCAGGAAACACTGCTACCTTTACATCTTTTTTTCTAGCTTCTTCTATTAATATTTTTATTTCTTCTGTGTTATATTTAACATCTGCCACCTTTATCTTAGGTGTCATTGCACACACGCGAACAAACCCATAATTCATTATTTAATCCAACCTTTTTTTAATTTTCCAGCAAGAATTGTTTATAGTTCGCATAGCGAATCTATTATTCTTGCAAAGTTCGACTTTAGTCGAATCTTTTTTTCTTCTAAATTTTATCATAGAATAGGTCTAAATACAAGATTGTTCACTAATTTAACATATTTACAACTTCGTATCCTGCTTCTACTATCGCTGCTTTTAATGCTTCATTACTTACTTCTTCCTTTAATGAAACTGTTGCTGTTTTTGCTTCCAAATCAACAACCGCACTTTCTACTCCCTCTACTGCCATAAGAGCCTTCTCTACTGCTGCCTTACAATGACCACACATCATTCCCTCTACTACAAATGTCTTTTCCATAATATTCTCCTTTTCTATACCTTTATTCTCTATGATTGTTTCTTTAAATAGCTTTATTCTTAATGCATTACTTACCACACATACAGAGCTTAAACTCATAGCTGCTGCTCCAATCATTGGGTTTAGCATACCCAAAGCAGCAAGTGGTATTCCTACTGTATTGTAAAAGAATGCCCAAAATAAATTCATCTTTACATTATTTATTACGTTCTTACTAAGTCTTATCGCATTTACTACATCTAAAACATTACTTCTCATAAGAACAATATCTGCTGCATCTATTGCAATATCTGTTCCTGCACCTATTGCAATACCTACATCAGCTCTTACTAAGGATGGAGCATCATTTATGCCATCACCTACCATAGCCACCTTTTTACCAGATTCCATCAACTCTCTAACAACTCTTTCTTTATCTTGTGGTAATACATCAGATATTACCTTTTCTATCCCTAACTCACTTCCTATAGCATTTGCTGTCTTTTCATTATCACCAGTTAACATTACCACATCAATCCCCATTTTCACAAGCATTTTCACAGCTTCAAAGGATTCTTCTTTTATCTTATCTCTTACTGCTATTATTCCCAAAACATTATCACTATTTCCTATAATAAGCGGTGTTTTTCCTTCATTTGCAAATTTATCTATATATTTATCTATTTTTTCATTAGTCTTATTCACAAGCTTTTTATTTCCTGCAAAATATGCTTTATTATCTATAACACCCCTTATACCCATACCAGGAATAGTTTCAAACTCATCAGCATTTAACTCCTTACAATCCTGTATCTTAGCATACTCAACAATCGCTTCACTAAGAATATGTTCAGACTTTTTTTCTAGGGCATTTGCAATGCTAATCAAATCTTGCTTACTGCCTTCAAATGCTATAACATCAGTAACTACTGGTTTACCCACTGTTAATGTTCCCGTCTTATCCATTACTACCGTATCTATAAGATGTGTAGTTTCAAGACTCTGTGCATTTTTATAAAGTATTCCTATTCCTGCCCCAGTTCCTGTTCCTACCATTATCGCAACAGGTGTAGCTAAGCCAAGTGCACAAGGACATGAAATAACAAGTACTGCAATCGCACTAGACAATGCTTGCTCAATTGAATGTGATGTTACTAACCATGCAATAAATGTTATAACTGACACTCCCATTACAATAGGTACGAACACTCCACTTATCTTGTCTGCAATCTTTGCAATTGGAGCTTTCCCACTACTTGCCTCTTCAACCAATGCTATTATCTTTGATAAAGTAGTATCTTCTCCCACTTTAGTAACTTCCATCTTAAAATAGCCTAGCTTATTAATTGTTGCACCTATTACTTCTTCTCCAACCTGCTTTTCTGTTAAAATACTCTCACCTGTAATTGCAGATTGATCTAGCATTCCATTTCCCTCTATAATAATCCCATCAACTGGTAGCGTTTCCCCTGCTTTTACAATCACTACATCTCCTATAACAATGTCTTTTGACTTTATCTGTATTTCTATACCATCTCTTAATACTAATGCTGTTTTAGGGGCAAGATTGATTAACTTTGCAAGTGCCTCTCCGGTTCTTCCCTTTGACCTCGCCTCTAAATATTTTCCCACCGTAATTAATGTAAGAATAGTTCCTGCCGATTCAAAATAAATATCCATAGAATATCTTGATACCAATTCCATGTCTCCATGTCCTAAACCATAACCAATTCTAAATATAGCTATTATTCCATAAACAACTGATGCACCTGCACCTAATGCAATAAGAGTATCCATATTAGGGGCACCTTTTACTAACGATTTAAAGCCATTGGTAAAATATTTTCTATTAACATATAAAATCGGCAATAACAGTAAAAATTGTGCAAATGCATATGCTATAGCGTTTTCATCTCCATGAAAAGATGACTTTATAAATCCTGGAACGGGCAATCCGAACCACTCATAAAACATATGATGCATTGAAATATACATAAGTGGAATCAAACATATAATAGATACCTTCAATCTAAATATCATTGACTTTCTTTCAGTATCATTTGATATTTTATCAGAATCTTGCTTATTTTCATCTACTTTTATAGTTTGATTTTCACTCCATACCTCTGCACTATAACCTGCCTCATCAACTACTTTTGTAATATCATCAGACTGTATTTTTTTATCATCATACTCCACTACCATTGAATTAGTAAGAAGATTTACACTCACATTCTTTACACCGTCGATTTTATTAACCGCTTTTTCAACATGACTTACACATGCTGAGCAACTCATCCCTGATACCTTATATTTTTGTTTTAAATTTAGATTTTCCACGCTACACACCTCATTTCATTAACTTTTGCAATGATTTGCAAAGTTCATCAATCACCTGCGTATTACCTTCTTTTATATTATCTGCAACACATGTCTTTATATGCTGTGTAAGAAGTTCTTTATTAAAAGAGTTTAAAGCTGATTGTATTGCACTTACTTGAGTAAGTATATCTATGCAATATCTTTCCTCCTCTACCATACTCTTAACTCCTCTTACTTGACCTTCTATTCTATTTAATCTATTAATCAAATGCTTATATTCTTTTTCTTCTCTATGTTTATATTTATTGCAAGCATCACAGCTTTCTTTACCTTTATTATTCATTGGCATTCTTCTCCTTATTTTATACCCCTATAGGGTATATTCATTATTACACTTTTTAGATAATATGTCAACAAAAAAAATAATGCAGGGTAATAACGTAAATGTTATTACCCTGCTATAGATAAAATAACTCTCTTTATAAAACAACTCCATTTTCTTCTAACAATTTTCTTGCACTCTCAACAGAATCTATTCCTGTTTTATTTTTTATTGGTGCAAATTCTTTATTTCTCACTACCTCAAATGGTAAACAACTATCCATTAAATGAATCATATCTAGCACAAGAGTCTCGAACTTATAACCATTTGGCTCTTCTGGCTTTATAAGATTTTTACTTTCATCAATATATGGTATCTTTTTCTCTACTACATGTAATGGCATCTCTTTTTCCATAATAGCTTCTAATTCATTTACTTTAAATAAATAATTAAGTATTACACCATAGTTATATGCAGGTTCACCCTTTTCATCTTTTGCTTCCATTAACTCATCTGTAAGCTCATAATACTCTACTATTGATGGTTTTCCATCTTCAAGACACATAACCCCCACCTTTTCATCAGGAGAAGCTTTCTTTACGACTTTTGCACCTACTGTACAATTCTTTGAAATTGTAGCACCTACAAAAACAGGATCTGCTATCCTTTGAAGAACATTATCTACCGCAAAAACATTTAACCATTCAATTTCTTCTTCTTTTACTTTTTTTAATATTCCGCTCTTAGCCATAGAAGAGAACCATCCACCATTTCCATTTGGCGATGTAGACATTCTACTTGTCCCCTCCATATATACATTACCATTATAATCTGCTGCTGGTGCCATCTCTTGTTTAAAAAAACTAATATATTCTTTATTGTAACCAAAATATTTCATCTCGTCAAAAAACGTAACTGTTGCCTCATGGTTTTTTTCACTAGTCATAATAAATAAGTGAACCCATGTGCCTGACTCATTTACAATATCAAACAAATTATGTATCAGTCTTTCAAAGATGTAAACATCCTTTGTAAGACCAATATTATACATTCCCTTTGGATCATCAGAACCAAGTCTAGTTCCCATTCCTCCTGCTAGTAAAACTGCACCTACTTTACCTGCTTTAATCTCACTCATACCACAGTTATAAAAGCTTTCTTTATTATCCTCTACTTCTTCTAGTTGCATAGCTGCAAGAGGAGTTATTTTGCCTTTTTCTGTAGCCTTACTTCCTTGCTCACAAAGTTTTAGCACCGAAAAATCAGTATCTTCTATCTGTTCTAATAGTTCACTTTTTTCTTCCTCATTAAGTTCATCAAAATACCTTAATACATGTTCCTGACCAAATTGCTCTAATTTAGCGTACGCCTTATTGTAATCCATGTGTTTTAATCCTTCTTTCTTATCTTCTCATAATTTATTAGATATTTCTCAAAAACGCTCTATATCCATTTTTTGTTTCGTAGACATCTGCCTTACTTGTCACTTCATATGGGGCATGCATATTTAATACTGCAACTCCACAATCAATAACCTCCATGCCATATAATGCCAATATATAAGCAATCGTTCCGCCACCACCAACATCTACTTTTCCAAGTTCAGCCGTTTGATAACTCACGTCTGCATCATCCATTATCTTTCTAATCCTTGCTATATACTCTGCATTAGCATCATTTGAATCTTTCTTACCTCTTGCTCCTGTAAATTTATTAAACACTATTCCTTTTCCAAAAAATGCAGAATTTTTCTTTTCAAAACAAGATGCGAATAATGGATCAAAAGCGGCACTTACATCTGATGATAACATACATGAATTAGCAAGACATCTTCTAAGTGATAATTCACTAAATTTCTCCACTCTATCCATAACCTCTGCAATCATATTTTCAAAAAACTTAGACTGCATACCTGTTGCACCAACACTTCCTATTTCTTCTTTATCTACTAACAAACAACAAGTTGTTTTTTCTACTTCACTTTCTTCAAGCATTGCTACAAGAGATGTATATGCACATACCCTATCATCTTGACCATATGCCATTATCATACTAGAATCTATTCCTGCATCTCTTGCTTTTCCTGCTGGAACTATCTCTAATTCTGCTGAAATAAAATCTTCTTCTTCAATATCATATTTTTCTTTAAGAAGCTTTAAAACCCCTAGTTTAACTGAATCTTTTTCTTCACCTTTTAACGGCTTACTTCCCACTAATATATCAAGGTTTTCTCCTTCTATAGCTTTTGCAGTTTTCTTTTCCATCTGCTCACCTGCTAAGTGTATAAGAATGTCTGATACAAATACAACTGGTTCGTTTTCATCTTCGCCAATCACTATCTCTACTACTTCGCTACTTTTTTTCACAACTACACCGTGAATAGCCAAAGGGGTAGCAACCCATTGATATTTTTTTATACCACCATAATAATGAGTATCCATATAAGCAAAATTGTTATCCTCATACATTGGATTTTGCTTAACATCAAGTCTTGGTGAATCAATATGAGCACCTAATATATTTATGCCTTCCTCTAATGGCTTCTTTCCAATATTAAATAATACAATAGCCTTTTTCATATATGTTGCATATACTTTCATTCCTTGTGTTAACTTTTCACCATTTTTTATAACTTCTTCTAAATCTATATATCCTGCTTCTTTCGCTAACTTTATAGAAGCCTTTACACATTCTCTTTCAGTTTTTCCTTCGTCTAAAAACAGCTTATATTCTTTTGCTAACTGCTCCATTTCCTCTAATTGATTATCACTGTACTTATTCCATACTAGCTCTCTTTCCATCTCACCTTACACCTCTTTCTATCTACTATACAAAACTGATGGGGTTGAAAATAAATTCCAACCCCATCTTCATTACTTTTTAAATTTATCTATCGTACTGTAATCATTACTGTTTTTGAATCTGAATTACCAACAGCATCTGTAATCTTATATGTTACTGCATAATCACCTGGCATATTAATATCCAAATCACTCTCTATAATAATACCACTAGTTACATCATTTCCGCAAGTGTCAATTGCTTTTATTCCTTCTAAAATATCAAATTCTTCTAATCCATTTACAACTCTATCTTCTGCTCCTAAAATCTTTGCTGTATACGCATGCCATGGATTATTTTCATCTGGGTCTGTAGGATCCCACAATGTTCCTTCTGGAACTTCTATTGTCTTTGGTTTTCCCAATGGTCCTGGATTATCTATATCATCATAAATATCTACTTTAGTTCCCTTATCACAATTTTCAAATATCCATTTTGCATCTGCTACTGTAAGTCTTATACAACCATGTGAAACACTTTCTCCAAGTTGGTTGTAATCCTCTGCGCTAAGAGTATCTTTTTTCAAGCTAGTATATGTTGATGAATGAAACAAAATATCTCCATCTATTCGTGAACAATACTGACCATATGATTGATACAATAATGTTGCAAACTTATACTTATCACTTAATTCAAAACCATTACCCAGTGGAGTGTTTTCTCCTCCGGTCGCACAACATATAGCTTTAACTGGTACTGTATATTCTCCATTACTATCATACGTATAAACAGTAACACAATTTGCGGCTCTATTTATCTTTATATAGTATGGCAATTTTTCATCATTATATGTAACATTTGAATTTTTATTACCTGCATTATCATCTGTAGGAACTACAATTGGATTTTCTATTTCTTTAACATCCACAGTTTCATCATCTTTTTCTAATGTACTAATCTCACCTGCATAAACTCCTGTATGTTCTTCACCCCATATATCTTCGTTTAGAACTTCACCCAAAATAAGTATACCAGCCATCATTACTGCTAATGCACACTCAACTCTTAAAAAAGCTAATTTGTGCTTTTTATAAAACCTTGATAAAGTAAAATAAGACATCGAAGTCATATTTTTCATATGCTTCCATATCGCTATAAATGGATAAAATATTTTATTAATCACCATCTTCAAGGCATCTTTTACATAACAAGACAATATTATTATAGCAAATATCAGTACTATAGAATTAACTGACATCTTTCTTCTCTTGCAAAACAGACCAACCTTGACCAAAATTTGCTTTCTGTTCATGCGATTCCTTCTTATTTCTCCCAATCAATAATTTTTTAAGTCTTTTTTCTGACTTATTGCATATTATATCACATTTTGTCAAAATATGCAATAGTTGAATTTTTTCCAAAAATATTTAAATATAAATTAAGAACGAAAAGTCAATGTGCTATCACAGAGACTTTTCATTCTTGTATATCTCGCCCAAAGGCGAGATATTTTTATACTCTAGCTATATCTATTATTGTTAAATCATCTTTTGCGTTGCTTTCAAGACTTGTAAGAAGTGCATTTACTGTATCTAATGATGTAAAGCAGTTTACACCTGTCTCAATAGCATAACGTCTAATAAGGAAACCATCTCTTGATTTATCTCTACCCTGTGTAGGAGTATCAATAACTATATCTATTTTATGCTCAAGAATTAAATCTATGACTGTAGGTGCTTCTTGAGAAAGCTTGTTAACTTTAATAGCTTTAACTCCATTTTCCTGTAAATATTTTGCAGTACTTCTTGTTGCATATATTTCATATCCAAGAGCTTCAAATCTCTTTCCGATAGAAACTGATGCTGGCTTATCTGCATCATTTACAGTTATAATCATCTTCTTATGCTTTGGAAGATTTACTCCTGCACCTAAGAATGCCTTATAAAGTGCTTCATCAAATGTTTTTGCAATACCTAAACATTCACCTGTTGACTTCATTTCTGGTCCAAGGCTAATTTCTGCACCACGTAATTTCTCAAATGAGAATACCGGCATTTTAATCGCTATATAATCTGCTATTGGCTGTAATCCTGTCTTATAACCCATATCAGTAATCTTTTCACCTATAATAGCTCTTGTTGCAAGTTTAACTATAGGAATACCCGTAACTTTACTAATATATGGTACTGTACGGCTTGAACGTGGATTTACTTCGATTACAAATACATCTTCTCCACATACTATGAACTGAATATTTATCAAACCTTTTACATGAAGTGCCATTGCAAGTCTTCTTGTATATTCTTCTAATGTATCAATAGTTTTTTGTGTAAGTGATTGTGCTGGGTATACTGAAATACTATCTCCTGAATGAACGCCTGCTCTTTCGATATGTTCCATTATACCTGGTATAAGTATATTTTCTCCATCACATACAGCATCTACTTCTATTTCTTTACCAACAAGATATTTATCTACAAGAATTGGGTGATCTTGAGCTATTCTATTGATAATTTCCATAAATTCAGCTATTTCTTCATCAGATGTAGCTATCTGCATACCTTGTCCACCAAGTACATATGAAGGTCTTACAAGTACTGGATATCCTAATTTATTTGCTGCTACTATAGCTTCTTCTACAGTAAATACTGTTTGACCTGCTGGTCTTGGTATTTCACACTGTTCCAAAATTGCATCAAACAACTCTCTATCTTCTGCTGCATCTACATCTTCTGCCTTTGTTCCAAGAATTGGTACACCCATTTTCATAAGTGCTTCTGTAAGCTTAATAGCAGTCTGTCCACCAAACTGTACAACTGCACCATCTGGCTTTTCAATATCAACAATATTTTCAACATCTTCTGGAGTAAGTGGCTCAAAATAAAGCTTATCTGCAATATCAAAGTCTGTACTTACTGTTTCTGGATTGTTATTTACAATAATTGTTTCATATCCTGCTTCTTTAAATGCCCAAGTACTATGAACTGAACAATAGTCAAATTCTATACCCTGACCTATTCTGATTGGACCTGAACCTAAAACAAGTACTTTCTTTTCTGGATTAGTTGTTGCTGCTTCATTATCTACTCCATATGCTGAATAATAATATGGTGTTGTTGCTTCAAACTCAGCTGCACAAGTATCAACCATCTTATATCCTGCAACAATTCCATACTCTTTTCTAAGATTCTTTATCTCCTCAGCAGTTTTACCAGTTAAGCTTGCAATAACCTTATCAGGATATTCTATTCTCTTAGCCTCTGCCAAAAGTTCTTTAGTAAGTGGTTGACTCTTAAGTGCTTGTTCCATTTCTACTAAAATAGCAAGTTTATCAATAAACCATCTATCTATCTTTGTTATATCAAAAATCTTTTCGTATGAAACTCCTCTTCTAAGTGCTTCTGCAATAACAAAGATTCTTCTATCATCTACTACATGAAGCTGCTCTTCTAGTTGTGAGTCATCTAAATCAGTAAAGTCATAATCCATAAGACTTTCTACATGTTGCTCAAGAGAACGAAGTGCTTTCATAAGAGCACCCTCAAAGTTTACACAGATACTCATTACTTCACCAGTAGCTTTCATCTGAGTTGTAAGAGTTCTCTTTGCAGTAATAAACTTATCAAATGGAAGTCTAGGTATCTTAACTACACAGTAATCAAGAGTAGGCTCAAAGCTTGCATAAGTCTTCCCTGTAACTGCATTCTTAATTTCGTCTAATGTATATCCAATAGCTATTTTTGATGCAACCTTTGCAATTGGATAACCTGTTGCTTTTGAAGCAAGTGCAGATGAACGGCTAAGACGAGGATTAACCTCTATAACACAGTATTCAAATGATTCTGGATGAAGAGCATACTGAACATTACATCCACCTGTGATTTTTAATTCCTCTATAATATTAAGTGCTGAACTTCTTAACATCTGAGTTTCTTTATCACCCATTGTCTGACAAGGTGCTACAACTATACTATCACCAGTATGTACACCAACAGGATCTATATTTTCCATATTACATACTGCTATACAGTTACCAGCAGTATCACGGATAACTTCATATTCTATTTCTTTCCAGCCTGCAATACATCTTTCTACTAATACCTGACCAACACGGCTCAATCTTAAACCATTTTCAAGTATTGCTACAAGTTCCTGAAGGTTATTAGCGATACCACCGCCACTTCCGCCTAATGTATAAGCAGGTCTTAAAACTACTGGATAGCCAATTGTTTTTGTAAACTCAATACCATCTTCTACATTTTCTACAACCAAAGATGGGGCACATGGCTCATTAATCTTTTCCATTGTAAGTTTAAACTCAAGACGGTCCTCTGCTTTTTTGATTGTTTCTGGAGTAGTTCCTATTAATCTTACATTATTTTTTGCAAGAAATCCTGACTCAGCAAGCTCCATCGCAAGGTTTAGTGCTGCTTGTCCACCAAGTGTAGGTAAAACGCTGTCTGGTTTTTCTTCTAAAATAATCTTTTCAATTACTTTTACTGTTAATGGTTCTATGTAAACCTTATCTGCAATATCTTTGTCTGTCATGATTGTTGCAGGGTTTGAATTTATTAATACTACTTCTAATCCTTCTTCTTTTAGAGAACGACATGCTTGTGTTCCTGCATAGTCAAACTCTGCTGCCTGTCCGATAACAATAGGACCCGAACCAATTACTAATACTTTTTTTATACTATTATCTCTAGGCATACTATTTCCTCCTGCTTTCCATTACTGCTGTAAACTCATCAAATAAAATGTTTGAATCCTGTGGACCTGCACAAGCTTCTGGATGAAATTGAACTGTCAACACTTTCTTATTTTTATATCTAAGACCTTCTATAGTACCATCATTTACATTCACAAACGCTACTTCTGCAACTTCTGGATCTATCGTAGTTTCATCTACCACATATCCATGATTTTGTGATGATATATATACTCTGCCTGTCTTTAAATTCTTTACAGGATGATTTCCACCTCTGTGACCGTACTTCATTTTATGTGTATCTGCACCAGTTGCAAGAGCCATAAGCTGATGACCTAAGCAGATTGCGAAAATAGGAATATTTGAATCATAAAGCTTTCTAATTTCATTTATTATGCTGGCGCATTCTTTTGGATCTCCAGGGCCATTTGATAACATAATACCATCTGGCTTGCTGTCTATAATTTCCTGTGCTTTTGTATCCGCAGGATATACAGTAACATCACATTTTCTATCCATAAGTGATCTTGTGATATTATTCTTTGTTCCCAAATCCATTAATGCTACTTTGAAGCCATCACCTTCAAAGTTTTCTTTTTGTTTACGTGTAGTTTTCATTACCACACCTTCAACTTTGTATTCTTTAAGTCTTGGAATTATTTCATCTAAATTATAATTTTCATTTGTTGTAACCATTCCATTCATAGTACCTTTTTCTCTTAATAACTTTGTAAGAGTTCTTGTATCTATTCCTGCAATTCCTGGTATGTCATTTTTATCAAGAAATTCTTGTATAGTAATATCACATCTAAAATTACTTGGCATACGTGATAATTCTCTTACTATAAATGCATCTGGCCATGTCTTTAATGATTCCATATCTTCATAACATATTCCGTAGTTACCAATAAGTGGATATGTCATACATACTGCCTCACCTGCATATGATGGGTCTGTCAATACTTCAATATACCCAGTCATTGATGTGTTAAAGACTATCTCACTTATTACTTCTTTTGTAGAACCGATGGAAGTTCCTTCAAATACGTGTCCGTCTTCTAAAATTAGAAATGCTTTCATATATTCCTCCTTGTGTTTTGCTATTTATGCTCAAATTGATACGATTATACAATATTACCGTTTCATTTTCAACCTTTTTCGTCATAAAAAAATGATGTATTTTTGTTTCATTTTTTCTAAATTTTTATACAATTTGATAAATTGCGACATTAATGTTAAATACTAACGGTAGTAAAAAACATGATTTCCAATTACTGTTCCTTGTATAATGTTATTTACAGTTCTAAAATATAACCATGGCCCAATCCTTACTCCGTCATATAAAACTTCTTTTGCTGCTTGTATACAAGTTTCATTTGCACCCTTTGCTAACGCAATTGCATATAGGCCGCTTGCCACTGGTGAAAACTGTCCTGATGCCATAATTACTCCCTCTATTGTATTTGGAAAACGAGGATCTGCAACACGGTTCATCACCACACCTCCAACAGCTAATATACCTTGATATGGTTCTCCTCTTGCCTCACAATACATAATAGCAGCCATAATCATCACTTCATCATTTGAAGCATTGTAACTACCCGCAGTAGTTGCTTCTTCATATATACCCGCATTTATTTTTGACTCTATTTCTTTCGATTGCCTAATTGACTCTTCTATTCTTCTTGATTCTTCTGCTTTTAATTCATTAATTGAATTTTTTTCATCATCAATTGCCTGAGCATAACTTTGTGCCTCTGCTTCTGCCTCGTCAATCTCATTTTCCATACGGCTAATATTTTTAGATGCTTCGGACATAACATTTACTAATTCTGTCTTTTGATTTTCTTGTTCTTTTAATAAGCTTTCAAGTCCTACTTTTTCTTTTTCAAGATTATCTCTTGATGCTGCTATATAAACCATCATATCTTCATATTCTTTTAGCTTGTCTCTATCATATTCTATAAGTTCAGAAACATATTCAATTCGATTTAAAATATTATCTAAAGTATCACTAGATAAAAGTGCATCTATATAACTATTTTGTCCATTTTCATACATATAGCAGATTCTAAGCTTCATAGCCTCATACTGCTCATTTGCTAATTCTTCTGCTTTTATAAGTTGTTCATCTATAGAAGCTATTTGATTTTCCTTTTCCTTTATTTCATCACTTATTCCATCAATCAAAGTAATCATTGCATTATAACTATCCTTGAGTGATTTCATATATTCACTAAGGTTATCTTTAGAATTATTTAGTGAATTTAGTTTATCATTAACTTCTTGATACTGACTTTCTCGTTCCTTAATACGCGATTCAGCCTCATTAATATTATCTTGTATATTATTGCTATTACCTGCAAACACATTAATTCCTACGAAAAACACTATCATTGCAGAAAATAGCACCACAAAAGCTTCTTGTTTCTTCATAAGTAACCTTTACCTTTCAAAACAAATATATTTCCTGGACAACTTTGTAGACGCTTTTTGTCTACAAATTGTCAATTGAGAAAATCAGCCCGCTGATTTCTCAATTTTATACCACTACATTTAAATAAATAATTGAAAAGTTTACTTTTCAATATAGTATACCATTATTTTATATACATTTTCAAGAAAAACCTAATTATATATTTATACATTTCAATGAATATTTTTCCATAAAAAAGTTTATAATAATTTTTGAAAATATATCTTTCTTTTTATTTGGAAAAGTATTACAATATAAATAAGATAATTGCGAAAGAAAGGGGCATAATTATGGCAAAAAAATTCACAAAATTCCTTGCTTTCACTGCAGTAGTAGCTGCTGGTGTTGCTGGAGGTATGGCACTATACAAAAAGTATAAAAACAACGAAATAAGCGACGATGACTTCGATGATTTTGATGATGACGATTTCGACGATGACTTCTCTGACTTAGATATTGAAAATAGAGGTTATACTTCTATCTCTTTTGATGAAATAGAAGGCGAAGAAATCATATCAGATGATGAAGACGACGTAGTAAAATAGTACAACTTCAACTATTAATGACTATAAAGTGAATAAAGTAGTACTATACCAAACAAAAACCGTTGTGCTTTCACAACGGTTTTTGCAAAGTTCGGCTTTAGCCGAATCTTTTTTTAGTTAATAGGAAACTGCTCAAATTGTTCCAGCAAGAATTGCTTTATAATTCTTGCAAAGTTCGGCTTTAGCCGAATCTTTTTTTATTTGCCTGTCATCATTTTTCTTAATTCTCTTGCCTTATCTTTTAATCTTTCAGATGCAGCTCTTGAAACAATAATATCTGATATAAGCTTCATTGAATTATTATTATCGCCACATTGTCTAGCCAAATCAGCAACCAAGTACGTAAATGTCCACTCATCCATTCCTGCAATCGGAAATCCTTCTGAATACATAGCCTCTTTTAATCCATCATAGGCTTTTTTAATAAAATCCTTTTCAATTTCTTTAAGTGACACTATTACTTTGTCTCTATCCGCAGTATCTTTTGGGAGGTTTTCTGCCTTTCCACGCATTAACCAAGCAAGCTTTAAACAGATATAACCTCTTTCACTTACTTTAGCTTTTTTCACCACTGCATTTGCTAATGTTAGCTGATGTCTTAAAATTGCATCATCATAAGTATATATATCACCTTCATTAGGTAATCCCTTAAAATTTGCACTTATCTTTTCTTTTATTAATTTTGCTTGAGCTGCTGATATAAAATTAAAATATCTACCAAGTGCCGAATAACCACACTTTTCGCATGTAATACAATCATACTTAATCGAATCTATCCCTTGATATCTAGGTCTTAGGTCAGTATCTATTCCAAGCATTTTTGCCTTTCCAGCTTTTACCGATTTACTTTTAAACTCCTTATCACAAACAGGACATTTAAACGATTTATCAAACAAGAAATCTGCTTCTGTTATTGTTTTTTCTTTTATTGCACTTTCTGCTGTATTGACCTTTTTTTCTTCGCTTTCATACAATTCTAGGTCTGATAAGTCAGATAACCCTAGCTTGCCTAGTCCTGAAAATAATTCATCACCCACAATTGCCTCCATTCTACTATTTAATCATAGTTAATATTAGTTTATCTTAAACGAACTCTTTAGTGACACAATTCTATTAAACACTAAATTATTCTCACTTGAGTCTTTTGAATCTACGCAAAAATAACCATGCCTTACAAACTGAAAGCTTTCCATAGGCTTAGCATCTTTTACAGATGGCTCAATATAACACTCTTTTAAAACAACAAGTGAATTAGGATTAAGGTTCAATGTTCCATCTTCATTTAACTTTCCTTTTTCTTCATCTACAATGTTTTCATACAATCTAACTTCTGCCTTAACTGCATGTTCTGCACTAACCCAATGTATTGTACCTTTTACTTTCCTTTCAGTAAAGCCACTTCCACTTCTTGTTGCAGGATCATAAGTACAATGTATTTCTACAACATTTCCTTCATCATCCTTTATATAGCTTTCACATTTAACAAAGTAAGCATTCATAAGACGTACTTCATTTCCTGGAAAAAGTCTAAAATATTTCTTTGGTGGTTCTTCCATAAAATCTTCTCTGTCTATATATATAACCTTACTAAATGGAACTTTTCTAGAACCAAGCTCTTCGTTTTCTTGATTATTTATAACATCAAAATACTCCACTTGATCTTCAGGATAGTTATCTATCACCAACTTAATCGGGTCTAAAACCGCCATGATTCTTGACTTCTTAAGTTTCAAGTCTTCTCTTATACAATACTCAAGCATTGCATAATCTACTGAACTGTTGCTCTTTGATACACCGCACAATTCAACAAACATCTTAATAGACTCAGGTGTAAATCCTCTTCTTCTAAGTGCTGATATACTAACAAGTCGTGGATCATCCCATCCATCTACTATACCATCTTCAACAAGTTTCTTTATATATCTCTTACCAGTTATTACATTTGTTAAATATAATTTTGCAAACTCTATTTGCTTTGGTGGCATCTCATACTCTACTTCTTTTACTACCCAATCATACAATGGTCTATGATCCTCAAACTCAAGTGTACAAATAGAATGTGTAATACCTTCAACAGCATCCTCAATAGGATGTGCAAAATCATACATCGGATAAATGCACCACTTATCCCCTGTATTATGATGTGTCATACGAGCTATTCTATAAATAACAGGATCCCTCATATTTATATTAGGTGAAGCCATATCTATCTTAGCACGTAATACCTTCTGTCCGTCTTCATATTTACCATTCTTCATATCTTCAAATAAGGTAAGATTTTCTTCTATCGTTCTATCTCTATATGGACTGTTCTTGCCTGACTGTGTAAGACCACCTCTATACTGCCTTATTTCTTCAGCTGTAAGGTCGCATACATATGCCTTCCCTTTTTTTATAAGTTTTACTGCAGCTTCATACATATGCTCAAAATAATTTGATGCAAAAAATAATCTATCTTCCCAATCTGCTCCAAGCCACTTAATATCCTCTTTTATAGCCTCTACAAACTCAATTTTTTCCTTTGTAGGGTTTGTATCATCAAATCTCATATTGAACTTTCCGTTATATTTTGTTGCCAAGCCATAGTTTAAAAGTATAGACTTTGCATGTCCAATATGAAGATATCCGTTTGGTTCTGGTGGAAATCTTGTTGTTATATGGTCATAATACCCCTGTTCTAAATCGTTCTCTATAATCTGTTCAATAAAGTTTTTTGAAACAACTTCTTTTTCTTCCATTTGTGCCTCCTAATATACTTTTAAAAATACATATTATTAATATAATATAACAAATACTATGCTTTTGCAAAGGGTTTTTATTAGTATTTTGTACTTATTTAAAAAATACACGCATATTATGTATAAACATATAACACAGAGGTATCCAATTGCTTAAATCTGCACAAACAGAACTTATAGATCATGGAAAACTTAGAATGCAAATTCTTACACCACAAAATATTCCTATTGATAATGCAACTATAAGTATATCATATACCAGAAATGCAACTGAAATCATTGAACAATTAACTACTGATTCTTCAGGTCTTACAGAAACTTTAACACTTCCTGCTCCTCCAATCGAACTTTCATTAGACGAAAGTAATATAATACAGCCTTACGCAGAATATTCTCTTTTAGTAAATGCTGAGGGCTTTGAACCTACATATGTATCAGGAACTAACATTTTATCTGATACCACCGCTATTCAAGAGGTTCAATTAATTCCAAGAAGTATTGCAACTTCTGGCAGAGACATCGCTATTCCTCCTCATACTCTTTATGGTGACTATCCACCTAAAGAACCTGAAGCAGAAGTAAAATCTGTAAATGGCAGTGGAGAAATTGTATTAAGTCGAGTTGTGGTTCCTGAAATAGTTGTAGTTCACGATGGACCACCATCTGATTCTAGAGCTACAGATTATTATGTTAAATACACTGATTATATTAAAAATGTTGCTTCTAGCGAAATTTATGCTACATGGCCAGAATCCACTATAACTGCAAACGTTCTTGCCATTATGTCATTTACAATGAATCGTGTTTATACCGAATGGTACCGAAATAAAGGATATAATTTTACAATAACTTCTTCTACTGCATATGATCAAAAATGGATGTATGGTAGAAATATTTTCGATAACATTTCATTAATTGTAGATGAAATATTTGACCAGTATCTTGCAAGACCTAATGTGCAACAGCCTATTTTAACTCAGTATTGTGATGGCAAAAGAGTTACCTGTCCTGAATGGTTGAGTCAATGGGGTTCAAAAACATTAGGAGAACAAGGATATTCTCCTATTGAAATAGTAAAAACTTACTATGGATATTCTATGTATATAAGCAGTGCCGAGCAAATATCTGGCATTCCTACTTCTTGGCCTGGTTATGATTTAACTATTGGTTCTACTGGTGATAAAGTGCGACAAATGCAAGAACAACTTAATAAGATAGGCACTGCTTATCCTGCTTTACCTACAATTGCTGTAGATGGTATTTTTGGTCCTGATACAGAAAACGCTGTCAAAAAATTTCAAAATATTTTTAATCTACCGGTAACTGGCATTGTTGATTTTAGAACATGGTATAGAATTTCTCAGATATTTGTAGCCATTGCAAGACTTGCTGAAGGCTCTGCTGGTCGATAAAAAAACGTTCGACTAAAGTCGAAGTTTACAAGAATGAAAGAATCATTGCGATAGCACAATGATTCTTTCATTCTTGGTTAATGCATGATACTTGGCTCGCGAAGTATGCAATAGTTACAAAACTAGATTATATAATGAGACATATTTTCTGCCAATTGTTCTGAAATTGTATCCATATTTTGAGCTTCTTCTTTTACTTCACTACTCTTATTCGCTATTACTTCTGTACTGATTGCCAGCTCTGATGTTCCCTTAGCACCTTCTGTTGTTGCCTGTATGAAATAATCAAATGCAGACACTACAATATCAACCTGCTCTGAGATTCCTACAACACCTTCTGAAAAATCATCTAAAATCGTTTTAAAGAACGTTGCATCACTATTATACTGTTCACTAGTAGAAATCAGTTTGTCATATGTCTGTTTTAAATGATCTTGCATAAACTTTAACATCTCACCTGATGTTTTTGCAAGTTCTTCTACCGTTATTGTAACTGCATTGGTAATCGATATAATTTCTTCTGCTGATTTTTGAGAATTTTCTGCCAATGCACTTATTTCATCAGCCACAACTGCAAATCCTCTTCCTGCATCACCTGCTCTCGCCGCTTCAATTGATGCATTAAGTGCCAATAAATTCGTTTGGTCTGCTATTGCTAATATAACTCCTGTAAGTTCCTGTATACGTTCTACCTTTTTAGAATCATTTATCGCAGCTTCCATTCGAGCTCCTGTTGTATTTGCCAAGCGCTCAACTTCAATTGCTGCTAATTCAGATTCTTGTTTTAACTGCGTTGCTCTTTTTGAAATAGATGATGCTTCCTTTACACCCTCTTTATCCTTATCTTCCATTAATTGTATATATTTAACCATTACATCAGATGCGTCACTTAGGGTATCTGCTGTAGCTGCTGTTTCTTGCATACTTGCTGCCAGCTCTTCTGATGCTGCTGATATATTTTCTACTTGTTCTGCTAATTTATTTGTTATAACAAACAACTTCTCTGATGTCTCTTCTATTTCATTACTATCTTTATTAATAGTCGAAATCATTGATTTCATTGATTTTTGAATAACTTCCATTGACCTTGAAAGTATTCCTACTTCATTTCTCCTTTTTAAATACTGAGTATATTTTGTCCCTGTGAAATTTCCATCTTTCATTAATTGCATATCTTCCGACACCTTAACAATAGGTTTTGATATGTTGTTACCAATAATACGTGAAATAACTAAACATACAACAGCTATAACAACAGCTAATATAGTAACAATTTTATTTAACTGATTAATTTCAGACATTACTTCATCTTCTAATACTATCGTAGCCAATGTAAAATCGCTACTCATCTTAGCAAACCCTATATAGTAGCTCTCATCGTCTACTGTTTCAACTAAAATTCCACTCTCGCTATGTTTTAAAGCTTCACTAAGATTTGTATATCCCGCATCCTTAATAAACTCATCTGTAGAATAAACCTTATCAATTATAAAACCTTCTTCTTCATCTACTAAAAATGCTCGACCTGTTTCATACAATTTAATTGAATTTACTAAGTCCTTAAAACCATCAAAATTCATATCCATTCCAACTACACCAAGTAATTTTCCACCTTTGTAAATAGGAGCAACATAACTTATTACCATCATCCCATTTGATTCTTCTATGTATGGCTCAATCCAAGAAGCCCGTCCTTCTTCTATTGCATTATAGTAAAAATCCCAAGATTCATCTTTTGCAACATATGCATCATATTCACTCTGCCAGTCCGCGTCCACTTCTTCTCCACCATCAAACCATATCCCCTGCATTATATCTGTAAATTCAGGATTTAAAAAAATATATAATCCCTGCAATGTATCATCATCTTCGATACATGACTTAATAAATCCATTCATTACAACTAAGTATTCTTTATTATATTCAATATCTCCAAGCATATCGGTTTCATATATAGAATCAACATAATTAGATATATCTTTTATTAATGTCTCATATTTTACCATTGTACTTCTCATTTGATTGGCGTACTGATTAGACATTGCTTCCAACTTTTCAGTTGCTTCTTTTTTCAGCCCATTTTTAGCCATATTTACGGATACTTCCTTTGTTATTATGGTGGCTAATACTGCGCATGCAACTATCGCAATAAATATAACACTAGCTATTTTTTTCATATGCATATCACCTCATTTTTACTATAATTAAATATTATTATAGTCCTTTTTCCAAAATATGCAATATGTTTTTGCTTGTTTTAGCATAATTACTACCTCTGTTACTAAATTGCAGTTCAATTCCATCCATTATTACCAATTTGTCAAATTCATTTCAACAAGAATAGACACGTTGCGCTATCACAACGTGTCTATTCTGCAAACTTCACCTTTAGGCAAACGTTTTGTTATTGTGTTGTAGATGTAAATGTCCATTTCTGGCCATTACCACCCCAATATGTCCATTGACATATATTACCACCATTCGTTGTACTCATATTATAAACATCAATAGCTTTTGTTCCACCACTTGACATTGTCTTAATTACATAAGAGCCATTATCATAAACTATCTTATATTTCTGAGCATGTGAACCATTATATGTCCACTGTCTTATATTTGCACCATCTAAACCCGAACCATCTGCTATATCAACACATGTTTTATATCCTGATGCTCCAGTTAAAATGTAGTAATACCCATTTCCATCCGATACAAATTTAAATTTCTGTGCAGTTGCAGCAGTATAAACCCATTGACGTATATTTGCACCATCAGCTGATGAACCATTTTCTACATCCATATATAAACCACTGTTTACATTTTTAACATAATATGTTCCATCCATATTGGCTTTTTCTAAATTCCAGAGTTGACCATCGCCACCCCAGTAATCCCATTGACATACGTTCGCGCCAGCATCACCACTTACTAAGTATACTTCTAAAGCTCTCTGACAACCACTTGCCTTTGTCTTTATTGCATATGAACCATTTACATAGGTAATCTCATACTTTTGCATAAAACCACCCCAATATGTCCACTGCATTACATTAGCATTATTGTTTGCAGAACCACTGTCAATATCAATTCCGCTCTTATATCCTGATGCTCCTGTCAAAATATAGTAATAACCGTTTCCATCTGATACAAACTTAAACTTTTGAGCGTCTGAACCATTTAAGCTCCATTGTCTAATGTTTGCTCCATCTGATGCTGAACCATTTTCAATGTCTAAATATAATCCACTAGATTTATTTTGTACATAATATGTTCCATCTAAGCCTGATACTGAACTACCTTTTACATCTTCTAAATACCAAAGCTGACCATTACCACCCCAATATGTCCACTGACATACATTACCGCCATCAGCAGTACTTAAATTATAAACGTCTAAGCATTTTGTACCACCGCTCGCTTTTGTCTTGATAGCATAAGCACCATTTACATTAACTAT
This sequence comes from Lachnospiraceae bacterium, assembly GCA_031548165.1. Classification (GTDB taxonomy): domain Bacteria; phylum Bacillota; class Clostridia; order Lachnospirales; family Lachnospiraceae; genus CAG-303. The sequence continues at coordinate 58,001 of JAVBRI010000011.1, read as the reverse complement.
CTCATACTTTTGCATCTCTCCGCCCCAGTAGTTCCATTCCATGATGTTTGCTCCATCAGTATTTGAACCACTTTGAACATCTACACAACTTGCATAGCCTGATGCCCCTGTTAAAATATAATAATATCCATTTCCATCTGATACAAGTTTGAATTTTTGTGAATCCAATGCATTACCTGACCATTGTTGGATATTTGTTCCATCTGCTGCCGAACCACTTGCTACATCTAAATATTTATTACTGTTTTTATTCTTTATATAATAAATACCCTCTAGACCGGCTGTTGAAGTTCCACCACCTGTATATGTAGTAGATGTTGATGTCTTTGAACCAAAGATTGCTTGGTTATTACTTCCAATTAATGAGAATGTCATAACCTGACTATGGCTTGCTGATTCATCATATTGTTTAAAGAAAACACCTTTATAAGTTACGCCACCAATAACCATAGTACAGTAATAGCTTCCTGATACCGCTGTCCATGTACCTGTTACATCTCCTGTAATTGTACCGTTTGAATTAAGTACAACTTTATTCGTAGGTAACATACCTGTATATGTTGTAGTTGCACTGTTTCCATGATTTACAAAATCATATGTACCAACAATATCACTACTTGAATATCCCGTAGATGAAATTGTACTTCCAAGATATTCATATACTGCTGTTACTGGCCATTTGTCCTGATTTAAGAACTGTTGATGCACTCTTACCTGATGACCTTCATTTCCTGAATTAAATCTTGTATGATAAATTACATATCTTTGACCATCATCGTCTACAAATGCTGAGTTATGTCCAGGTGACATATAACCATTACTACTTATCTCACCATTTCCTGCTAGCGAAGTCAAATAATAGTTACCCATTAATTTTACTCCCTTAGTAGTTTGATTATCACTTGCACTTGTACATATAGCATTATTTCCCATTGCATCTGTATATGGACCTGTTATACTACTTGAACGGAAAAGTCTCATATGATATCCCGCAAAGTTATCTGTAGCATTTAATCCGTTATATGACATATAAAGATAATAATAACCTGCTGATTTATCGTATACTATATAAGAGCCTTCACCTGTACAGCCATATCCTCCTGATATCTTCTTTCCAAAGTACTGATCTGAAGAGTTTGTGGTAGTTGAATATGTAGTCGAATAATCTCTTAATCCTGTATTTTTGTCTAACTTCATCATATAAATTCCGCCAAACCATGAACCATATGACATCCATAGGTCACCGTTTGCATCATATAAAACACATGGATCAATTGCATTTACGCCATATGATGAATTCCATTTACTGCTTGATAAATATCTTGATGCAACTGTGTTTGAACCTGTAACTTTACCATAGTCAGTCTTTGCTGCTTGTGTAGAGTTTACAAATCCGGAATATACAACTGTTCCTTGATATGTGTATGGACCTGTAATACTATCTGCTGTTGCTAATGCAATAGATGAGTACCAATTGTCTCCATTCACACTCATGTACATACACCACTTTTTCATGCTAGTATTGTATATAACATCTGGCGCCCATAAGTTGCCCGCTACATCATAGCTGCTACTTCCTTGTGAAGCCCAAGATGCCCCTACCGAAAAAATACTTGCATAGTTAGTGTTTACATTGGTTGTCATGCCACTCCATGACGTAAGATTTGATGATACCGCATTTCCCATGTGTGTACCAAATAGATAATACTTTCCACCGCTCTTTACAATGGACGGGTCATGTACAGACACCCTTGATGTACTTGCCGCTGCTGCTTCTGCCTCCACTAGTTTAGAAACTTGTGGCACCCATGGAGTCTGAAATACCATTGTAAGTACTAACAAACACCCCAAAAACTTTTTAAAAACTTTCATAAATTCTCCTTTCGATTACGAAATTCTCTTGTTGCCCCCAATTAGAAACGTATACTCTTAAAAATATTATACAAACTTTTCCATTTTTATCAATAGTTTTTTTAGATATTTTTAATCATTCCTTATTTTAAATTGATATTTAATTAATATGTATGCAATTTATCCTCTATTTCTCTTACTTTGCTGGCTTTGAACTTTACTTTCCTAAAATAACCCTTTTGTGACTACATTGCTTAATACAATTTTAAACAAGGAATTTCTCAAAAAAAGAGTGAAATCTATATCAAAATGATTTCACTCTCTTTTTTAATAAAGTGCTGATTCATATGCTATATAATCCCCAACTTCTATCCCATTGTTATATGCTGTCCCTGTTATCTTATATACGGGCTGAAGGGTATAATTATCAGATACTATATTTAACTCTTCCCAATATATCATTTCTATTTTTTCTAATACAACTTTATTACACTCATCTGGTATTCTTATCGTTCCTTCATGATTTTTTGCTCTTTCAACGGCATCTTTGGCTGTTATTGTAGTTTTATAATCAACTTTTTCAGTTTTCATACTTGAAAGTACATATAATCCTGTTATTTCTCCTTTTGAGTTATAGGTTAAGTTAATTGATGTTCCATATACTTCTACGCCTTCATATGTATACTTAAAATACACTGTTTTTGATATTTTTCTTTCGTTTTCTAAATCATCCATTGAGCTAAAAAGATCATAACCAACTCCACTACATTGGTAACTATCATCTATTATCTCATTTTCTTTTAAAAATTTTTCTGCCATTTGGATACACTCTTCGTCAGAAATCATAATCTCATCTGTGTTCCTATCAGAACTTGTATACATTATTGAGCCGTCTTTATATATTCTCAATAGTGCATCTCCCTTACGCATAATTTCAAAATCCCCATTTTTCTCTTTTTCAATACTATCAAAACCTACAATTGATATAATTTTATTTATAACTTTATCATCATTTGTACGTTCTATTTTTAAATATTGATTGTTTATTTCTTGATTAGCTATATTCGAGTAATCAATGTTATCTTCATAGTCAGTAACATTGATTGGTCCCATATATTCTGGAAACTCTATCTTAGTCAACTTAGTTTCTTCATTCTTTTTTGTCTCTGATTTTGATATCAATACACCTGCAATTCCACAAACGCTTAGAATCACAACAACCGCAACTATTATAATAATATTTTTCTTTGTAAATTTTTCCCTCATCATACTTTCCTCCATGATTTTACTATTCTATTATTTCCAATAATACTGGTCCTTGATTCGTTGCAGCACCACTATTTTTATCTACAATTATTAGTTCTATATGATTAAGCCCTGAATACTCGCTAACATCCAGTTCTATTATTTTTTCAGAAAACTTATCCCTTTGAACCACTACATCTATATATTCTTTCCCATCAAATACTGGTATTCTTTCATAGTTTATATATAATGAAACTCTATACTCTCCTCCCTTTCCTATAAATGGTATATACAATTTTTTCTTTTCATTTTTATTTAAAGAAAAAAAGCCATTACTCTCAATACTTTCACTTGTATCCAAAGATTCGTTAGATATCATTATCCATAATGACTCATTTAACATGTTTCCGCCTTTTGAATAATCATTAGAATACATTTGCTCCACTTCAGTTCTTAATTCCCTAACATCATAATCTGTACATACATTGTTGTTTTCTATAGTATTATAATTATATATAAGCTTCTTGAAACTAATATCCATCGTTGTATGATTTGGCATAAAATTGAGAAACGATTTATCTTTTAACATATAATTAGGATTATCTAGCAATACAACTGATAAACTATATTCTTCCCCTTGTATCCCATATAAAGGTTTAAAATATATAGTATAGTTCTTTTTAACTTTCTCTTTTTCAGTTCTTAATATTTGCATCTCCGAAGTATTTGAGTCTTCACTTGAATAATATGGTGTCATAGTTCCATCAATAAACACAAGCAATGCAAACTCTGCTGAAATCGGGTCACTTGAAATGTCAAAAGATATTTCCAACTCTTCCCCTGTATAGGTATACGTATCATTTTTCCATGTCGTATCATATGAATAATAGTCTACTGCATTTTCTCTAAAATCAAAAGTTTCACTTTCACCTTGCTGCTTCACATCAATAGTTGTTTTACTACTATTTTCCTCTTGGCTGCCCTCACTTTTACATCCTATAAGCATAAATAAACTTAAAATCATAATACATATTATCTTAAATATTTTCATAGCATTTTCTCTCCTTTTTATTTTTCAATTCGTAATATTATATTTCTTTATACTGCACAAACTCTCTCTTCCATATTTAGTCTTAATAAAACATATCACAATTTGGCAAAATAATCCATCGTTATCTTGACTAATCCAGGATTTCTCTTATCAAGTTCTGCTGTAATAAGTCTATTATTTCTGATAAACTATATTCAAGTGATATTCTTACAAACATATGTATATTTTCCTGACATACTTTTACTTCTACTATTTTTACTAGCATACAAAAGATGCGCACTAATTTCTTAATGCGACACCCCTTCATGATATATATTTACAATATTAACAAGCAACTCCTATAGCTCCTAATCCAGTTCCAACTTGCATTAACAAACAATTTTACCATCCCTTATTTCTATCACCCGATCACAATACCCCGTCACTTCCGGATTATGTGTCACCACAATAATAGTATTGCCTTTTTCATTAAGTTCTTTAAATACATTCATAATCTCATTTGTTGTACCAGAATCCAATGCACCAGTTGGCTCATCTGCTAATATAAAGGCTGGCTGATTCACCATTGCTCGAGCAATAGCTACACGTTGTTGCTGTCCACCTGAAAGCTGTGAAGGACGTTTATGCAGATGTTGTTCTAAACCAAGTAATGTTAAAATCTCCTTACTTTTCTGAATCGCTAATTTATTACTTATTTTATTCTTATTATGCTGATTATAAAATTGTATATTTATCTTTACATTTTCTAGTGCTGTCAGTTCTTTAATTAGATTAAAATTTTGAAATACAAATCCAATATTCTTATTCCTATATGATGCTCTTTCATTTTCTCCTAGCAATCCAGTATTCTTTTTTTCTAAAAAATATTCCCCTGATGTCGGTCGATCTAAAAGTCCCAAAATGTTTAGCAAAGTTGACTTTCCTGAGCCTGAAGGCCCAATCACTGCAACCATCTCTCCTTGTTGAATCTGTAGTGATATATCTTTTAAAACCTGCTGCCTTCCATCCTGTTCGCCAAAATATTTATTTAAATTTTTAATTTCTATTTGATTCATCTATTATTTTTCCCTTCCATTTAGCAATTCAATTGGTTCAACATTCTTTAGTTTTATAATCGGCATCATTATACATAATGCTATGCAAACTGTCATAATTAAAAACGCAATACTAATTATTGAAAAACGAATCGCAAAACCCTCTCCTGCTAAACATAATGTAAAAAAAGCTTTGCATATCAGTAACGCAAGGATAAAAGATATGCTAAAGATAGCCGCTATCTCGCCTCCCACCAAGCTAATCATATTTTTCTTAGTAAAACCAAGCGAATAATATATACCAAATTCTTTATATCTTACTGTGATGCTAGCCAACACTGATCCAATGCAACCTAGTAAAGACAAAATTAGAATTATTGCCGAAAAGACTGTTGTCGATATTATTACTACTTTTTGTCTTTCATAATAAGAATCCACTTCTTCCTTTAATGTTATACAATGTAAAGATATTCCATTTTCACTAAATCGCTGCTTAACTTTTTCAATATTATCTTCTTTGTTATTATCATTTTCAAAAAATGTAAATAATGAATTATTAGCATATGTAATATTACTTTCAAACTCCTTAAATTGAGGCGCTAAAATAAATTTAGTATTACTTGTCATATTCTCACTAATTGTACTTCCTCCTCCTGACCAAAAACATAAGGTTGAATCCAAAACTCCAACAATCTCTATTTTTATTTTTTGTTCTTCAACGAAAATATCATTATAATATAGAGAATAAGTATCTCCCATCTTGTATTGTTGTTCCATTGATGCACTTATGATAACAGGAATGATATCATTTTTTGAAAACTCACCCGCCAAGCGCTCTGCAGAACCCTTTTGCAGTTTAAAATTGGACATTTCAAGCATATCTTGATTCAAAATATAAACATTAGACTCTTGACTTGTAGCTTTTATATCTTCATAAACAGATATTTCTTCAAACATACCCCATCTTTTTAATACACCAAGTTCTTTTACTTTCTTAAAAATCTCCTTATATCCTTCAATCATTTTAGGAGTGACTTCTTCTAAACTATCATAGCTAAAATAAGCATGTACAGAATCCAATGATGCTAATCTTTCGACATTTCTGCGATATTGAAAGACATTATCAATACAACTTAATCCAAAGAGTAATGCTGAAAATCCAATTGTAAACTGCACCATTAACAAGATAGATTTACCTTTCCTTTTTTGCAATGATTGATAAATTAATTTCAACATATAGTATCACCTCATTCATTATTAATAATCTGTAACGGTTCTAGTCTCATTACATTTTTTGCCGGAAAAATTGCAGCAATCATTCCAAAAAATAGAGAAACACCCATTGAACCAATTAAATTAAGCCATGTCATTCGAAGTGTAATCATCTCTCCTAGCATATTATCTGATAGCAATTTAATCACTGTAAATTGAACACCAACCGCTAACACTGAGCCGAATATAGCCATAGCCAATACTTCCCAAATGACCGCTCTGGCAATATAATTATTACTTGCCCCTAATGCCTTCATAATTCCAATTTCTTTTTTTCGCTCCAAGATCCAGTACAGCATCAAATGAACAATGTTTAAAATAGCAATGATAAATATCAATATAGTAGCTGTTACTGTAATAATAATTGTATTATTTAGAGAACTAGAATCAACATTTTCAACATCCTTGTAAACAATGTTAATTCCATTTTGATTCGCCTGTGTAACAAAAGTATCACTGTTATTCAAATAATCGGATTTCCCACTTTCCAAATGAATACTAATGGTATTTGAAGTTTCTCTTTCTTGAAAACAATTTTTATAAATTTGTATGTACTCTTGCCATGGCATATAAATCGCATATTCCCATGAAGTTTCCCTTGTTGAACGACCACAAATACCAACTACTTCGAACTGTTCTCCTTCTATGGATACCATATCACCTAAATTAATTCCATTATTTTCGGCAATATTTTTACCAATAATCATTACCCTATTTGAACCGTTCATATCTGTCTTTGTAAAATATCTACCTTTTACTAATGGGATGTGCCAGCCTGGTTCTTGTTCAAACAAAACTGGTACACAAGGATAATACTCATCATAATCATCTAATTTCTTAGAATCCATACTGAGAAGTTGTACCTCGCCATATTGACCCACTGTCTCTATAATTTTCTCTACTTCATTTTGTCCCCAGCTTTCATCCGCCGATAGAAAAATTTCTAATTGTTGTTTTGGGTCACCACATTTTCGGTCACCTATGTATTCAAATGATTCTACGCAGGCACTTATTCCAATTGACATCACCAGACATCCGACAAAAAAGCCTGTAATGATTAATGCAACTGTTGCCTTTCTATTTTTCCACTGTGTAAGTATAAACTTGTACATTATGATTCCACCTTTATTGTATATCTTTTTGCCGAAATAATTCTATCCGTTCTATCATCAACTTCATCAAATGGTGCAGGTATGCCATATAGTTCTAACTCATAGATACCAACATCTTGATCAATTTCAATACTAATGTTTGTATTTGCCAACATATCTTTACTAACTTTTAAATAACAAAATTCTTTTCCATTAATTTTAATTTGTTTTGAATTCACATAAGCTAGAATAATATAATCTTCTGCAACTTTACTTCCACCAATATTTACACTTAATAATTTTTCACTTCCACTGTTCAATGTAATTAACGAATCATCAACTTCACCTATATTGCTAATTTCAAATGTAATTCTATCATTTACAACATCAAGAGGATTCTCTATTACATTTTTATGAGTCTCTTCTACTGTTTTTTTATTGATTTCCCCTTCATCATACTTTATATTATATCTAAAATTAATTGTATTAGAATCTCTTACCAATTCATTTTTATAACTTAATTCTTCAATATCCTGCCTAATATTTATTATGAATTGATTTTGGTTAAATTGAAAAAATTTTTTTTCAAGAACGATAATAACTTTTTCACTATTCTCTTCTACATATACAGTTTTACTTAATATATTTTCTGTAGAATTTTTAATTTTAAAACACTGTTGTTCATAATTTACTAACACTGATATTTCAAACCCTATCTCTCTTTTTTCATCACTTCCTATTTCTATTTCTAACTCAAAGTTATCATTATCATCTTTACAATCTTCATAATTAATCGTGTACCCCTCAACCACTCCCTTTTTATCCGAAATAGTAACATAAGAAGATAGTATATAGCTGTCTTTTATACCAAAAAAATAATTATATCCTACTACAATTACAGATAGTACCAGCATTGTAATGAAAATCGATATGATTAAAGTCTTATATTTCTTCATTTTTCCTCCTATCTTTCCTATAATTTAAAATCATTTTAATCCCCACAAAAAAGGATCAATATAATTTGCCTAATCAATTAATATGAATAAGAAGTTGTTAAATATGCACGTGTACCCGAATCGTTATACCCTGTATGAACGGATTTAAATGTCGTTGAACTAGAAGCATATGTTGGCCCATATACCCAATCGGTTTCTACACTACCACCTGCTGTACCTACATTTTTTGTTACTGTTTGAGAAGTTGTCTTTCCAGCTTTTGTAGCCGAACATTCTGCTGATATAGTTTTATACCCCATTGTTTGTGCATAACCCTGAGGCGCTGAATAAATGGGATTTTTTGTATAAAGCCAACCTGTAACATTCGTTGTCATTGCGCCAGCCGTAATCCCTGTAAATAACATACAACCCAAAACCACTCCCACGATAAGCTGTTTACCTAAATTTTTTTTCATTTTTATAATTTTCCTTTGCTAAATTATTCTATAGCATCATAACAGTTACATAACGTTTCTTACCAAAAATGTAATATGCAAGTAACATAAAATCCATAAGTAATTGTAATTTCACATTAGAAAGTTCCATATGTAACTGTTATTATCATGCCTATTCAATATTATATTTTTCTAATTAGTATTTATAACTAGCTGACAATGTTTTATATGTACCATAAGCATCATATCCTGTATGATACGACCTAAATGTTGTACCACTTGAAAAATATGATGGTCCAGACACCCAATCGGTTTCTACAACACTACTAGAAGTACTACTTTTTGATTTTATATTTATTTCTTTTTTGCCGTCTTTAGTGCGTTCTGCTGAGCATTCTGCATAGATTCTTTTATACCCCGTTGTTAAGGCATAACCTTGAGGTGCCGAATAAATGGGATTCCTTGTATATAGTACCCCATCAACACCTGTTGTCATCGCACCAGCTGTCGTCCCTGTAAATAACATACAACCTAAAATCACCCCCATAATAATCTGCTTACTTAAATTTTTTTTCATTTTTCTCAATTCTCCTTCTTGTATAATTTTTATTTACGCTCATATAAAAAAGTGATATACTTTCCCTAGGTACTTTTTCATAAGTGCTGTAGATTCAGACTCTGATGGTTTTCGCGAATTACTCAGAGTCTTTTTATATAAAGTAGTTTTTATAAACCAAACCACATTATATCAACAAAATATTCAAATATAGAATAAATCAAACATCTTGTTATTTAAAAAGTTTCAAAAACCAATTAATATTAATTGCTAATACCATTCTCCTTCTCCTTTCGAAATTTTATTTCCTTCTCCATTTTATATTTTTATACAAAAAAAGACAACCTCGATTGTATGAACTGCACTTTTTTTGTATGAACTACATCATTTTGCCTTTTTATATCCGAATTTCTGTTTTAAACCATCCATTTTCACATTTATATTTTATCTCTCCATTGTTATTTTTTACAGCATTTTCCACATTACCACTTCCAAATCCATGATTTTTCTTATCCAGTTTCGAAGTAACAAGTTTATTATTCTTTATTATAACATTCTCTAAAACAGTATTTTCTATATTTATAAATAATAAAGCATTATACATACATATATCCACTTTAATTATTCTACCAGATATATCTTCTATCTTTTCCGAAGCTTCTATAGCATTTTTTAATATATTCGATATTATTGTACAGTAATCATATAGCGGTATTTTTATATCTTCTGGTAACGCTCCATTAAACTCTATCTTGATATTTTTACTTTTTGCCTCTGTAAATAACTCCCTTATTACTGCATCTATTCCCATGTTACCTGTATATTGTTCTTCTGAAACTGTTGACTCTTTAATCATACTTTCTAAGTAACCATTCAATTTTTCATTATTCGCATTTTCACAAAAAGATTTAATGATCATCATATGTGCTTTCATATCATGTCGGAAACGTCGAATTTCTTCGTCTTGTTTCATTATTTCATCAAAATGCTTCTTTTGCATTTCTATATATTTCTCATTGGTCGCATTACGTTCTCTAAGTTGTATTTCATTGTTTACAACTATCCCTTGCCAGAGCACAAGAATGACGAATGTTATAGAAGCCACAGAAATTGCAAAACCACAAGCATTAATATTTACTAAAGATAAGTCACCACCCGAAATTGATTGCATTGTAGCTAACATTAAAAATAAACATACTGTTGTAACGTAAAACAAAACATATTGTTGCATACTTAATTGAATTTGAATTTTCTTATATCCTTTAAAGTTTCTATACATAAATATAATAAGAAGCATAATAGTTGTGACGCTTTGACACATCAACGTCAACCAAGACTCTTCTACCATTCTATGCTCTGGTATATCCATTATTAGTGCTAGTATAAAAGAAATACCTATACCTATCGCAGATGTACTCATAAATATAAATGGGTATAAAAAAAAGTTCTTTTTCTCCGTTTTACCTAATAAAAACATCGGAATCACAACCATAGTAAACATACTAATATTACTAGAAGCAATCTCTCCCCCATAATACATCACAATTCCATGAATAATAAGTATTATCCCTACACCCATGAACCAACGCTTTTTTTCTTTATTTACTGATGCTCGAAAAATAATTACATATGCTAACAAATAGCTAATTAATTCTGTCAGCAAGTATGCTAACAAATAAACAACACTTTCTAACATAAGCGACTAAACACCTTATCCTTTCCATAATCTGCATATATCCTTTTTATATTTTCTTTACATTTCCTACCTATTGGTATATTCTCATTTGTATCTCTTAGTCTTATATATTTTTTTATATCCACGATATTAACGACATTCACCATATATGATTTATGTACCCTTATAATGTATGGGCTTATATTGTTTTTCTCAAAGCACCCTATCTTTTCTGTCGATAATATTGGTTCATTATCCTCATCATCACTATTATGTAAATAAATCTCTGTATAATTTCCAACTGCTTTAAGATACGTAACATCTTCAAGCCTAACACTCTTTGTACCACCATCTATACCTTTTATCTCTATAAAAACATCCTCTTCGAGCTCTTTTATTACTGCATTAAGATGTTTAATAATCTTTTTCTTAGCTGCAGGCTTTAATACATACCCTAATGTTTTCAAACTAAATGCTTCGCTCATCTTTTCTTCGTAGCCAGTCACAAATACGATTCTCCATACAGTATCATTTTTAATAATTTGATTTTTTACTTCGATACCACTTATTCCTGACATTTCTACATCCAAAAAGAGGATATCAATTCTTTGATTATCCTTATTTTTACAATATTCTATTACTTCTTCTCCGGAAGCAAAATATACATAGTCATGCTCAATCCCATTATTATCAAGTTCTTCTTCACAAAAGTTATGTATTATATTACGAGTTTCTTCACTATCATCACAAATCCCTATTCTAAACACTTGCCAATTCTCCCTTTTCACAGATTATTTTACAAAGTAAAGTATATCATGATTTTGTAAAATAATCTATTGTTTTTTTACATTTTTTAACAATTCCTCAACATTCGATACTATCTTATCTGCTCCACAAGAAACCAAATACTGCCTTTCACGAAATCCCCAATCTACAATTATGCAATCCATACCTGCATTACTTGCTGTTTTTATATCAACCTCCGAATCACCTATATAAACTGCTTCTGATTTTTGTATCCCCAACTGTTTTAACACCTCATTAAGTGAATCTGGTGCAGGCTTTTTAGGTACATTTTCTCTTTCACCTATCGCCCTATCAAAAACTCCACTAAAATATTTATCACATAATTTCCTAACAGCATAATCTGCTTTATTTGATACTACTGCCACCTTACATCCCATTTGCTTTAGTTCTTCTAATAATTCTAAAATTCCATCATATGGCTTTGTCTTGTCCGTACTATGTATTGAATAATATTCTGTAAAAATCCCATATACTTCATCTATTTTATCAGATGGAGTCCCTGTAGGAACTCCTCGCTCTATCAATTTACGAATTCCATCCCCAATAAAACTACGTACTTCTGCCATTGTTCTCAGGGGCAATTTCGCTGTGTTCAAAGCATAATTTAGTCCATCGGTAATATCCTCAAGAGTATTTAGAATTGTTCCATCCATATCAAATATTAAAAGCTTGTATTTCATTTTTTTACATTTTCTCATTATAATCCACCTATAATATCAAATATTACATCATCATATCCCATTCCTCTAGCCGTTGGTGTAGCTTGTGTTACTACAATAGCTTTTTTATCTGGCACTACTGTAATACTCTGACCTCCATATCCCCTACATCCATACCAATTCTCTCCAAGCCACCAATAATATCCATATTGCCTATTTAATTTAGATGGAATAATTGCTTCTTCTAAATATTCTTTAGATACAATTTGCTTGCCTTCCCATGTCCCACCATTATAAGCAAGAACTCCAATATTAAGCATTTCTAACGCTGTAAGATCAGAAGACCTTTCTAGCTCTTCATTCAACGCAACACTATAATATGTTCCACATTTACTTTGGTACCATCTGCCACTATTAATGCCTAAAGGCTTATAAATATTATCATTTATAAAGTCAAAAGCATCTCCACACGCCGCACTTAACACCTGTGTTACAAGAATCATATCCCATTCTTTATATAAATTAACTGTTCCTGGTACATCTTTTACTGCACAATCTGCAATATGACTAATCCAATTATCTGAACGTCTTAACTGATTCATCATAGGACAATGATAATGAACTCCACCATTCCAGAATATCCCCGAACTCATTGTTAACAATTGCTTAATAGTAATAGCCTTATGTCGATAATCTCTATTTTCATTAAACTCAGGTAGATATTTACTAATTGAATCATCAAGACTTTTTATCAAACCTCTATCTAATGCTATCCCTACACCTAAAGACACAATACTTTTAGCAACTGAACGTATAAAATTTCTGCTACCTTCATTAAATCCATTATAGTAGCACTGACCTATTATACTTCCATCTTGCCATACTACAACACTATTAATTTGAGGATGATGTTTTTTTACAACTAATTCATCTATTTCTTGGTTTAATATCATTTTAATAAATACCTGCCTATTATAGATTTTTTGTTACCACGTAATTCTTTAGGTGTACCCTCTGCAATTAAGTCACCACCTTCACTACCACCGCCAGATCCCATTTCTATGATATAATCGCAGTTTGATAATACATATGGGTCATGTTCCGTAATAATAATCGAATTTCCCATATCTACTAATTCATTCATTAATTCCATTAATCTCTCACTATCATAAAAAGAAAGTCCTGTTGTCGGCTCATCTAAAATATACAAGCATTCTTTGGCATTTTTACCCTTTGATAATTCTTTTGCTAATTTTATACGCTGGCTTTCTCCACCTGAAATTGTAGGTGTAGATTGTCCTAATTTTATATAACCCATTCCTACTCTTTTTAAAACTTTTAGCATGTTGCATATCACTGCATCTTTATCTAAAAAGAAGTCACTTGCCTCCTCCACACTCATTTCTAAAATTTCACAAATATTTTTTCCATCAAGAGTTACTTCCATAGCTTCTGGAATAAATCCCGTTCCACTACATTCATCACATTCAATATCTATAAAATTTCCAAATCCCACATGATAATGAACTACTCCATCACCTTTACATTTTTTACATCCACCTTCACTGTTTACAGAAAACATTCCGACTGGATAGTTACATTCTTTTGCTTTCTCAGTATTTGCAAATAAAGCTCTAACCCTATCAAATATTCCTGTATATGTAGCAGGGCAGGAAGTTTTACTTCTGCCTATTGGTCTTTGGTCAATTACATAACATTTCTTTATATTCTCAAAGCCTTTAATCTTTGCATCAACCGTATAATCAGTATCATCGTCGGTCACACATTTATTCTTCATGATTTCTTTTAACTTTGGAACTAATGTATCTGCAATTAAGCTTGACTTGCCGCTTCCTGAAACCCCTGCTACTCCTACCATTACACCTAGAGGTATTTTTACTGCAACATCTTTTAAATTATGTATATTTGCACCTGAAATGCTCAAAGTTTTTTTACTATCAAATGTCCTATATTTAGACTTAATCTTAAATCCTATTTCTTTTGATAAATAAGGTGCTGTTTTTGAATTTTTACAATCCAAAAAATCTTTATACCCACCTTCATAAATTTTAATACCGCCTCTTACTCCCGCTTCTGGCCCTATATCAATAATATAATCTGCCTCTTTCATAAAATTTTCATCATGTTCCACACAAACCACGGTATTTCCAGAATCTACAAGTCGCTTTATTATCTGTATTAATTTGATTTTTTCAACTTCATGAAGTCCTATTGTTGGCTCATCAAATATAAATATAATTGAATCCATTTCTGCCAATATATATGAAGCTAAAAATAAACGCTGTATTTCTCCGCCTGACAATGTAGGTACCTGCCTAGATAGCGAAAGGTGATGTAATCCAACTTCTACAAGACACTCTAATTTCTTTATAATTTCATTTAATAATGATGATTTATTACCTTCATACTTTTTAAGCATCTCACATAAATCATTAATATACATACCTTCTAAATCCATCAGCGTCTTTCCTGCAAAAGTGGTGTGATATGCCATTTGACCTATTCCTGAGCCACTACACTTAGGACATGTTATTTCTTTTACACAAGTAAGCTTGCTAATCCAATTTGATTTGCCCTTACTCCAATGATATACACCAATAAGCCATGACACAAGACCTTCAAAATTCTCACATCCATATTTAAATAGGTTAAGTTCATCTTCACTTAACTCCTCTATTCGCTTCTGTCTAGAACCGCCAGTACCTCTTTCATATTTATACAGCATACGTCCATAATGCCCATTATCAGCCTTGCCATCAAATAGTTTTTCTAATGTAATTGATTTATCCGTAAAAATTTCTTCTTCTAAAACAGAGTATACAGTTCCTTTTCCTAAACATTTTACACACATTCCTTTAGGCGAGTTCTTTTGAAACATAGATATATCTAATTGTTCTCCATCATCATAATCAGGGTCTACCACTCCATAATTTACAAAAAGTGCTGCTAACATTGCCTCTAATTTTGTTTTTGTTCCTACTGTACTTCTAGGATTTGACTGACGTATAATTCTTTGTTCTACTGCAACTGTAGGAGATAAGCCGGTTATTTCATCAAAGTTTTGCTCATTATCTAACATAAACTGTGTACCTGAAAATAAAAGATACCTCTTTTTGCCTTCTTCATAAAGTGTATCAAAAGCAAGACTGGACTTTCCACTTCCAGACACCCCTGTTATAACCGTCAGCCTGTTTTTTGGTATTTTTACATTTATATCTTTTAAATTATGTACTCTGGCATTTTTTATTTTTACGTACTCGTGCAAAATAATCCCTCTCCCTTAGTTAAGTTTTAATATAGATAATTATACATTACTTTTTAATTTTTTTACAGGTATATATATATCAATTTGCGCTGCACTTGACTGACAATCCCATCTCTCATCATAATACTCAAAGTCTGCACACAGTTCATCTGAAAGGTAATATTCTGAATTTGGAAGCCATTCATCATAAATATATCTAAAGGCTTTACCGATTTCTCCATTTGAATTGTTTCCATTTACAGTAAATACTGCATATAATGATTTTGGAATTTTCTTTGCACACATACCTTTTGGAATGTTAGAATCATTAGCAACCTCTACTGCTGCCATATAGTAAAATTGCATTGGCTCTTTAGAAAAATCTTTTGAATAATCCTCAAAACCATACATTGCATTTGGATTAATTCTTTCTATCTTTTCAAGATTTTCTTTAAGTTCACCCCATGCTTCTCCTATAACATGCCATCCGTCACCTGTATGTCTTTCTACTCCTACAATAATAAACTCATCTTTTTCTATAAATTTTGGCTCCATAATAAATTCTCCTTTAAAATGTATTCTTTTCTTGAATCCAGAGATAATGGTTTGAACGCTTTTATAATTAATATTTATATGTTTTTCTCTTACCATAGACGGAATAATGCCATAAGTGTCTTTAAAAACACGATTAAAAGTTTGAATACTGTTAAATCCACATTGATAGCAAATATCAGATATACTTTTATCTGTATTCGTTAATTCCATATAAGCATAAAGTAACCTTCGTTTTTTCAAGTAATCTGTTATTGTCTGACCTGTTACTGATGAAAATAAACGATGAAAATGAAACGCAGAATATCCAAATACATCTGCCAGACTTTCAAATGTTATTTCATCGGATAAATGATCATCTACATAGATTAAAACATCCTCTATTAATTGTATGTTGTTCAAGATATCACCTCTTAGTTATTATTTAGAGCTCTAATATACTCATTATATATTAAAATGGTAATTTTGTATTATCAAATTTTGCTAATAAATCAATTGAATTTTGTTTTCACAAAAAGAGGTAGTAATTCATAGCGATGCGCGTTGCATATTATACCACGCCTAAAAAAGCTATGTAATACTACCTCTTTTAATAATTCTACTTGTGTTTTTCAAGTAACATTTAATCTTAAATTTCTACTCTGTTATTTTTTTTCCTTTTACTAGCAAGAACAACACCCATTACACCAATCATAGCCACAATCATCAATGATATACTTGATGCATTATCACCTGTTTGAGGTGTATCCTCAGAACTTTGCTCATCTGTTTTAATATTTTCTCCATTATTATTATTGTTATTATTGTTATTATCATCAGATATATCCACATTTACTAATAATGCATATGGACTAAAATGATTTGTTGTGAATTCAATATAATACACACCATCAATCTTCGTAATCACAGAATCTAAGATCTCTAGTTTGCCATCATCTGCAATATGTCCTATCTTTACCCCATCACGTTGTTCCCATAATTCTGTCGGTAAAGGAAACTTAATAGTTACTGTATAACCACTTTCAGGTTGAGTTTTGTCATTAGTATCTTTTATATATAGACTTATATCAAAGGCAATAATCCTTCCATTGTCCGCACCAACTGCAAGGGCAAAGGCATCTTTGGAATTTTGATTATCGGTTAATCGTAACTCTACTGACTTAGAAAAAGCATTTTCATCACTTACATTTACTTCTATTTTATCCTTAATATCACCAAGTTCTGTTACATTCACTTCAGCAATTTCTATGACCTTAGCATCTTTACCATCATCATTTGATAAACCTTCTTGCGGTGTTGCAGCAAGGTGTTGTGCCCCTTGTATCCAATATCCATATGCATCTTCACCTGACTCAAATTTACCTGTTATTTCTAACGGATCAAGTTCAAAGACTATTATGTTCAACTCATCTCCATTAGTAGCAGGAATAATTACTGAACCTGCAATTAACTCATAGTAATTGCCTGCACCAAAACTCTCGACTGGAGCATAGGCTGCACCACTACTTGTATATACAGAAAGTACATATTCAACTTGAGCCGCAGGCCATATAGAATAAGCATATAACTTATCAGGTTTTGGATTGGTTATTGTTACCTTTACTTGTCCATCTCCTGGTGTGATAGTCGCACAGTCTATTATGCTTGGGTTTGGATTTTGCGCTGCATTAGTATGCATTGGATTAATAATAAACAACATAATCACAGCTAACATACTCACAATTACTTTACTTATAATACTTTTTCTTATTTTACCTTTCTTCATTTAAGATTCCTCCTGACACTATTTGTATATTTTTATTTTACCAATAAAATTGCTATATTACAACTAAAATGTTAATGATATGATTATGCTAAAGACAAATTTAATATAACAAAGAAAATCATAGAAAGTCATGCAATAAAAGACTCATAAAAACATTTTATCTTAATAAACTACTAATATAAAGAGATTTTAGGGCAAAGGAAATTAGTATAATATGGCAAAAATATTAGTGTTTAATAATGATTCAAATGCAATGGAAACTTATTACAGAGGTGAAAGTGAAGCTATGCCTTATAATGTAAATAGAACATTAACGGTCAATGAATTTAGAGGCTCTAGTAGATCAAATACCTTATGGACAACAAAAAGAGCTATGCAAAGCTGGAATGGTCAAAGAGCCTTATTTGCCGCTCCAATACCTGTTGGATATGCATTTAAAAGACCTTACGAAGGTGGGCATAGCTCCATGAGTCAACATTATGCAGGTGTATCTTTTGATACAGGGCAAACCTTAACTGCTGCTCAACGTAATCGTTTATGGACTAGTGCCGCAACATCTGGGTTATGGTCATATGTAGAACCGAAAGCACTTACCCCTACATGGGTTCATTTTGACAAGAGATTTGGGACACCTGCTTGTTCAACGGGTGGCTATCCTGTAATTAGGCAAGGAAGCATTAGTACTTATGTACTCGTTGCACAAGACTGTCTAAACACATTAGGTTATTCAACAAATGGACTTGATGGAATCTTTGGCAGTGGTACAAGAAATGCTGTAATACGATTCCAAAATGCAAACGGACTATCTGCTGATGGAATAGTCGGATGCAATACTTGGAGGGCTTTAACAGGAAGTGCTGTCGGAAGTGGAAGAAGCTCTACAACTGTCGACTAATACCAAAATATTTGGTTAAAACTAAACAAACAAGTTTGTTTGCAAGAAGAAAGGATTTACTGTGATTGATAACACAATAAATCCTTTCTTCTTATTTGATATAATACTTATTTTATAACCTTTATCCAACCTTCTGGTGCTTCTATTGTACCAAGTTGAATTCCAATTAATGTTTCATACAATTTCTTTGTTATAGGTCCCATTTCATCCATTCCGCTTGGTAAGCAGATTTCTTTACCATGGTCAACTATCTTTCCTACTGGTGAGATAACTGCCGCTGTTCCACAAAGTCCACACTCAGCAAAGTCTTTTAATTCGTCTAATAATACTTCTCTTTCTTCTACTTCAAGTCCTAGATACTCTTTTGCTACATACATAAGTGAACGACGTGTAATTGATGGAAGAATGCTATCTGACTTAGGTGTAACTACTTTGTTATCTTTTGTTACAAACAAGAAGTTTGCTCCACCTGTTTCCTCTACCTTTGTTCTTGTAGCAGCATCAAGATACATATTTTCATCATAACCTTCATTATGAGCCGAAACTATCGCATATAAACTCATAGCATAGTTTAATCCAGCCTTGATATGTCCTGTTCCGTTTGGAGCCGCTCTATCAAAATCACATACTCTTATTGTAAGAGGTTTTGCTCCTCCCTTAAAGTAAGGACCTACTGGTGTTGAAAATACTCTAAACTGATACTCAGATGCCGGTTTAACTCCTATAACAGGGTTTGAACCAAACATATATGGTCTTAAATACAATGATGCTCCTGAACCAAATGGAGGTACATATGCTTCGTTTGCTTTAATTACTTGTGCTACTGCTTCTACAAATCTATCTTCTGGAAATACTGGCATTTCTAGTCTAATTGCTGTATCTCTCATTCTTTCTGCATTTAAATTAGGTCTAAATGTAACAATGTTACCATCCTTTGTAGTATATGCTTTTAATCCTTCAAAACATGTCTGAGCATACTGAAGTACGCCTGCACACTCACTAAGCACGATTGTATCATCCTCTGTTAATGTTCCATTATCCCATGCTCCATCTTTAAAATTAGATACATATCTCTTATCTGTCTTCATATAGCCAAAGCCAATATTAGCCCAATCTATATTTTTCTTTTCCATGATTTCCTCCATTCCGCTTAATAAGCAATTTAATTTATAAAATCTATTTTAATCACTTGCTATGTCATTGTCAATAGTTGATGTTTAATAATCACTATTATTGATGTTTTTTAATATACTTTCTAAAATAATACTCTACATCAAAATATGTTTGTTCTTCACTTTCTTCTACAAGCTTCCATTCATCCATTTTATCAAGGTTTGGGAAATAAGCATCTGCTTCATAGGCATAGTCTATGTATGTAACATACGCTGTATCCACATATGGTAACATTTGCTCATATACGCTTGAACCGCCAATAACAAATATATTCTCTGTATTATACTCCTTACACAACTCCAAAACTTCCTCAATACTATTTGCAATTATAGCTTCGCCTGCTTTATAATCCCTTTTATTTGTAAGTACTATATTATCCCTATCTTTTAATGGCATACCATTTGGAAATGTAGCTAATGTATTTCTACCTAAAATAACTACCTTTCCTGTTGTAAGAGTTCTAAATGCTTTGTGGTCATTTGGAATTGTTATAAGCAACTGATTTTTATTACCTATTGCCCAGTTTTTATCCACTGCAACTATTAAATTCATGCTAATTCTCCTTAATTTCTAAACTGCTATTGGTATATTTTTAATCTGTGGACCAGCCACATAATCAATAAGCTTTACATCATCCACTGTAAAATCATAAAAATTCTTTATTTCTTTATTAATCCAAAACTTAGGTGCTTCAAATGTTTCCCTTGTAATAAGTTCTTTCACAATAGATATATGTTTATCATAAATATGTGCATCTGATATTACATGAACAAGCTCACCTGCCTCAAAGCCACTGACCTGTGCTAACATATGTACTAATACTGCATACTGCACCACATTCCAGTTATTTGCCGCAAGAATATCTTGTGAACGCTGATTTAATATAGCATTTAGTTTATTTCCTGTTACATTAAAAGTCATACTATAAGCACATGGATATAAATTCATCTCATGCAAGTCTTGATGAACATATATATTGGTCATAATTCTACGACTATATGGATTATTTTTAAGATCATATATAACTCTGTCTACCTGATCCATCTCGCCTTCTTTATATTTATGCTTCACACTCATCTGATAACCATAAGCCTTACCAATCGAACCACTTTCATCAGCCCAACTGTCCCATATATGACTACCTAATTCATTAATATTATTTGACTTCTTCTGCCAAATCCAAAGCATCTCATCTACACATGACTTAAATCCAGTCTTTCTAAGTGTTAATGCTGGAAATTCCTTTGACAAATCATATCTATTTACTACACCAAATTTCTTGATTGTATATGCAAAGCTTCCATCTTCCCACTTAGGTCTTACTTTTTCACCTTCAGTACTCACTCCATTTTCAATAATATCATTACACATGTTAATAAATAATTTGTCTGCTAAACTCAACTTTAATACCACCTTTGTCTTTATAATAAACTAGTCTATCATAATTTCTTATGATAGACAAGTATTTGTAAACCTCTAACTATATTAAACTAAATGAGCAATATCCTTTGGAATATTTGCTTTTACCAAAATCCCCTCTTCAACATACTCTTCTAATATAAGCTGACCATATTGGCGTATTATTTGGACTTTTCCAGCTTCTGAAAATGGTAATACCTTTTCTACATATATGCTTTGTTCTGATAAAATCTTCTCGATAGCACCTAACAGTTCCTCAACACCTTCACCCTTTTTTATAGATCCTTTGCATACAATATCAGCCTTTAAATCTTTAAAATTTATATTTTGCTCTGATACTTCTACTAACTTATCCTGCTTATTAAAAAAAGTAATTACTTTTTTATCTTGAACCTTTAAATCACTAAGTGTGTCATAAACTATATTCATATGTGTTTCAAATTGTGGATTTGATGAATCTATAACATGAATAATTAAATCTGCAAACTTTGCTTCTTCTAATGTAGATCGAAATGCATCTATCAAATGATGTGGCAGTTTTCTAATAAAACCTACTGTATCTGTAAGTAACACTTCTTGTCCACTTGGCAATTTATAATTTCTTGTCGTTGGATCAAGTGTTGCAAAAAGCTTATCTTCTTCTAGTACCTCTGCTTTTGTAAATGTATTTAAAAGTGTAGATTTACCCGCATTTGTATAACCCACTATTGCTATTACTGGAATCGGCTTTTTACTTCTCTTTTCTCTTGAGACCTCTCTATGTGCTTCCATTTCTTGCACTTCTTTTTTTAGCTGTGCAATTCTGTCATTCACTAAACGTCTATCTATCTCTAACTTTTTCTCTCCTGGTCCTCTTGTTCCAATACCGCCTCCCAGTCTAGATAATGAACTTCTAAGTCCAACTAGTCTTGCACTTCTATATTTTAATTGTGCAAGCTCTACTTGAATCTTACCTTCACTAGTCATAGCTCTACTAGCAAATATATCTAGAATAATAAGAGTTCTATCCATAACCTTTGTCCTTAACTCGTCTTCTAGATTTTTTAGCTGCGCTGGTGACAATTCATCATCACAAACAATACCTGTAGCTTCACTAGCTTCAATATATTCTTTAAGCTCTTGTATTTTCCCTTTACCTAAGTAAGTTCCTGGATGTGGCTTTTCTCTGTTTTGAATCATCTTTCCAACTGTTGTAGCACCTGCAGTAAACACTAATTCTTCTAATTCATCTATTGATTCTATAACCGCTTCTTCATTTCCCTCACAAACTGCTACTAATATTACTCTTTCTTCTTGCTGTTTTACATCATATAGTTTTTCCATAGATTACAATACCACGGTTACTGTTGTGCCACCTAGAGAATTTCCATTTATTTCTATACTTGCATTATGTAAAGTCAATATCTCTCTACAAACACTAAGCCCTAATCCATTCCCCCCCTTTTCTCTAGATTTATTTTTATCTATCCTATAAAAGCACTGAAATACCGCTTCCCTTTCCTCTTTATCAATACCAATTCCATTATCGCTAATATTCATTATGGTATTTTTTTTATTTTTTATTATATCAACATCTACCTGCCTTATCTCACTATTATTATAAATAATAGCATTTTCAAGTAAATGCCCAATACATAACATTATCAAATACCTATCTGCTTTTATAACTGCATCCCCTTCCACATTAATAAGAACATCTTCTTTAAATGCTCTATTTAACTGTACTACTTCTTCTTGAACTGCTTCCCTTAATGATATTTTTTCAAACTCAATTTCATAATCTTTACTTGATAATTGTACTAAATTTGACACATCATCAACTAAAGAGGACAATCGCAAGGATTCTTTACAAATATTATCAAAGAACCTCTGCATATCGTCCTCTTTAATTATACCATATTTTAGTAACTCCGCATATCCCATAATTGCCGAAATGCTATTTTTTGTTTCATGAACCACCAAATCAACTAATTTTCTTCTGTTCATAAGCAATCCCTTCTCATTGAAGTTTATATCCAATGTTCCTTATCGTTATTATTATTTTCCCGTTTACACCAAGTTTATGCCTTAAAGTTTTTATATGCATATCTACTGTTCTTGACTCACCTTGAAAATCGAATCCCCAAACGTTTTCCATAATTTTATCTCTAGATAGTACCAAACCCTTATTGACTACTAAATATTTTAGTAACTCAAATTCTTTGTATGTAAGCTTTAAACATTGACCACTGCATATAACTTCCCTCTTAGAATCAACAATCTGTATATCGCCAGCCTCCAATACTTCCTCATGCTGTATTGTATTTATTGATGCCCTTCTAAGTAGCGCTTTAACACGTGACATATACTCTAACAAACCAAATGGCTTTGTTATATAATCATCTGCTCCAGCATCAAGCCCCTTTACTTTTTCCATTTCACCACTCTTTGCTGTAACTAGCATAATTGGCGTATACTTTAACTTTTCTTGTTCTCGTATCTTTCTAACAAGTGCTAAACCATCATAATCTGGTAACATTAAATCTAATATTATCAAATCAGGTGTGTTTATTTTTGCTTCTTCTAAAAAATCTTGTCCTGAGTATAGTGGTTTTACTTCATATCCACTTGATTCTAGTGCATAACACTCTATATCACTAATACTTCTATCGTCTTCAACTACATGAATTAACATTTCATCCTCCTTGCCCGTATATTTTTTTCATTTAGTTTAAATCACGTTACCAATATTATAAAATCTTTTTCAAAAAGTAAAGGGTTTTCTAATTATTTTACTTAATATTTACAAAACTACTTGATTAAATAAACTTAAATAGGTGAATTGAATATATTATTTAAATTTTTTCACAAAATTCTACTTTTTTCCCCTCAAGTATCATGTTAGTTGTTCTTACCGCACACATCTTTCCGCACATAGAACAAGTATGTTTTTCTGATACTGGTGTACTTTCATAATACTCTCTTGCCTTATCTGAATCAAGTGCACATTCAAACATACCTTCCCAGTCTAGCCTATGTCTTGCATCTGACATTTTATTGTCTATATCTCTTGCCCCTGGTATTCCCTTTGCTATATCTGCTGCATGTGCTGCTATTTTACTTGCAATGATACCTTCCTTTACATCATCTGCATCAGGCAATCTTAAATGCTCTGCTGGTGTAACATAACATAAGAAATCTGCTCCACTTGCCGCTGCTATCGCTCCTCCTATTGCCGATGTGATATGGTCATATCCTGGTGCAATATCTGTAACTAATGGTCCTAATACATAAAAAGGTGCATTATGACAGATTCTCTTTTGTAGCTGCATATTTGCCGCAATTTCATTAAGAGCCATATGTCCAGGTCCTTCAACCATTACTTGTACATCCCTTTCCCATGCTCTTTTTGTTAGATTTCCAAGTTCAATAAGCTCTGATATTTGTCCAGCATCCGTACTATCATCAATACAGCCAGGGCGAAGTGCATCTCCTAGACTTATTGTAACATCATACTCTCTTAATATATCTAGAACCTCATCATAATACTCATAAAACGGATTTTCATTTCCTGTCATTTCTACCCATGCAAATAATAATGAACCACCACGAGATACTATGTTCATTCTTCTGCCTTCTCTTTTAAATGCTTCTATTGCTCTTTTATTAATACCTGCATGAATAGTCATAAAATCCACACCTTCCTCAGCATGAGCACGTACAACCTTAAGAAAATCCTTAGCTGTTATATTCATTAAATCTTTTTCTAAATAACCAATAGCATCATACATCGGAACTGTACCAATCATAGCTGGTGACTTCTCAATAAGCTGTTTTCTAAATGTATTAGTCTTACCATAATTACTCAAGTCCATAATCGCTTCTGCACCAAATTTAATCGCCATATCTACCTTTTGCATTTCCACTGAATAGTCTTTACAATCACCAGAAATACCAAGATTTACATTGATCTTAGTCTTTAATCCTGTACCAATTCCTTCTGGACTTAATGATTTGTGATTTGTATTTGCTGGTATTGCTATTTGACCAAGTGCCACAAGCTCCATAAGTTTCTCTGGTATCATTTGCTCTTTCTGGGCTACGATTCTCATTTGCGGTGTTACTATTCCTTTTTTTGCTGCTTCCATCTGTGTGTAATATTCTCTCATCATAGTTATTTTACCTTTCTTCTTTCTGGCAATAAAGCGTCACTTGCAAACTATTTTATAATTCAAAAAAACCTTATGTATAATATAAATATACTATACATAAGGGTAATGAACTCTAACTTCTGTGCAAAACTTATTTTTGCACTATGCTCCCTACGCTAGTATTAACTAACAGGTTCTAAGGGTCAGGTTTTACCTTCTCAACTTATTATCTAAGTTCCCCTGCATTGCCATTATTTAATTTTATTTTTCAACGAAGTCTATTGTATATGATTGGCAGTATTTTGTCAAATTAACTTATGTGTTTGAATGGATAAAATATAAAATACCTTTTGACATATCTACATAGTAAACATTGTAGTTATAAAACTTGTCAAAAACACCTTCTATAACTTCTCTTTCAGGCTCTGCTATAATGCAAAAATAATCACCTTCTTTAATCTGTGACTGATAATCAAAATCATATTTATCATAATAACTCTTACTTTCTACACGTTCGTTAAAATTTTCAAAATAGCTTTTAATATTTTTAATATCTGATTCAGTAACCTTTTTAAATTCAGCTTTTGATTCAAATTCTTTTATGGTTTTCTCATTATAAAAGTATTTACAGTAATCATCATAATCTCGAAAACCTTCATCCCAATAACACTCTTCACTAAAATATTCAGGCAATGAAATTCCGTTGTTAATTTCATGATAATCGCAACCAAATATATTAAAGATAAACAGCATAATTATAATTAATCTCATTATTTTTTTCATTGCAATACACCTACTATAGATATTTATTTTAACATCTCCTTAACCAATTACTCTTCCTATTATAATACTCTTATAATTTCTCAAAACAGTAAAAACATTGTTTTTCGATAAAATATAAATTATATTTAAGGTTATTGTAGTATTTTATTAAAAAATGTCAATTAAAATGCCGTGAGTTTTAAAACATCTATATTTTTAATATTGTTATTTAACACCATGTAACAAACCCTTCTGTCCAATTATCTTTGTTAAGAATACACTGATCAATACAAAAGCCACCGTTATCAGAGTATATACCTTCAAACTTACCCACATACTTTGGATCTCTTTTCAGTTCTTCCATAATCATTTCTGCATCAACGTAATTCATAAACATATCTATATCCGTGACATAATCATAAATAATACCATCTTCCTCAATTGAATGTTCATGCTGTAAAAAGTATATGGATTCCCCTGGTAAAATTGATTTATCGTCTGAACCGACTACCTCATATTCTTCGACAACAAAATCATCAGGATAGTCTTTAAAGCCTTCTATATTTTTATATTTATCTATTGTTAAATTAGCACTTTCTAAAGAAGTATATACTCCTATATGTATTCCTGATATAGCATCTACTTCAACCTTTCTTATATGCTGTAATAAATATACTATCATAAATAAGCTCCTCCTTTTCCTAACTTCTTTATATCATTTATTTACACTTTAATCAATACATATTTGCTTTTAAAAAAACATCCTATATTTTAGTATAAGGATGTTTTCATAATACAACTTAAAAGTCAAATTATTTTTTATTTTGTTAATTCATCAAATATATCTTGTACATGCTCTAATTTTGTTGCCTTATAAGCCTTTGCACCGCAAAACAATAATGCATTATCTACATCACCATTTGCTGCATTTACCAATGCGTCAGTAATACAATATGGAATATCCTTTTGCTTACAAGTGGATATACACTGATGGCATTGTTTAAGTTTAAAAGCCTGCGTTCTTGATTTTTCCATAAAAGGATTGTTTATTGCTCTTCCTGGCATTCCTACAGGACTTTTTACAATAGTTATATCTTCTTCTTTTGCATTAATATATGTGTTTTTGTATTCTAACGAAGCATCACACTCATATGTTGTCACAAATCTAGTTGCTATTTGTACACCATCTAAGCCTAAATTAATATAATGCATCATATCTTCTTTATCATATACTCCACCACCAAATATAATTGGAATTTCCTTGTTATATTTATCTGCATATTCATTAACAACTTCTTTAATTCCTAAAATCTCTTTATCATATTCTTCATCTGTAATGCTTTCGATTTGTTCTACAGTATATCCAAGATGACCTCCTGCTTTTGGTCCTTCGATAACCACCATATCAGGTGTTTTTCCATAATGTCTATCCCAAAGCTTACAAATTACCTTTGCTGACTTGATTGATGAGACAATCGGAGCTATTTTTGTTTTTGCTGTACCAACAAGTTCAGGTAAAGTAGTTGGCAAACCTGCACCTGAAATAATAATATCAACACCAGCTTTTACTGCTGCTTTTACATATTCTTCGTAGTATTTTGTTGCTACCATTATGTTAATGCCTACAACTCCACCATTAGCTATTTCCCTTGCCTTATCAACATATTTCTTTATTGCTGCTAAGTTTGTTTCTAATGGTTTTTTATCATATTCAGGTTCTCTAAAACCTATTTGAGCCGCTGATATTATGCCTATTCCACCTGCTGCTGCAACACTTCCTGCTAAATTTGATAAGCTAACGCCTACTCCCATTCCACCTTGAACTATAGGAAATTTAGCTATAAGTTCGCCCATTTTTAGTGATTTTAATTCCATATTATAGTACGGTCCTCTCTAAAATTTTCTAAATCTATCATATCTTTCATCAACTATTTCTTCTTTGCTCTTTCCTCTATAATTAGCTAAAAATTCCTTTATATAGCTCTTCATATAACCTGATATATCTTTTATATTCTCTTCACATGCAGGTTTTGTTTCAGGAATAATCTTTTCTACTATATTCAAATCCTGTAACTCTTTAGCTGTTATTTTCATTACTTCTGATGCTTCATTTGCACGTTTGCTATCTTTCCATAAAATAGATGCAAAACCTTCTGGTGAAAGGATTGAATATGTTGAATTTTCAAGCATCCAAACCTCATTTGATACAGCCATCGCTAATGCTCCACCACTTCCGCCTTCACCTATTACTACTGTAAGGATGGGTACTGTAAGTGCTGACATTTCATATAGGTTCCTAGCAATTGCTTCGCCTTGACCTCTTTCCTCTGCTTCAATTCCACAAAATGCCCCTGGTGTATCTACAAAGCATATAATAGGTCTATTAAACTGCTGCGCTTGTTTCATAAGTCTTAATGCTTTTCTATATCCTTCTGGATAAGGCATTCCAAAGTTTCTTAAAATATTATCCTTTGTATTCTTTCCTTTTTGTTGGGCAATAACTGTAACAGGCTTTCCTGCTACTGTAGCTATTCCTCCTACAATTGCACCATCATCTCTATATGCTCTATCTCCATGAAGTTCAATAAAGTCTTTAAATATAACAGACACATAATCAAGTGCTGTAGGTCTTGTAGCACCTCTTGATACTTGAACCTTATCCCAAGCCTTCATTGCATCGCTGCTTTGTAGTGGAATGTTATTTATAGGCTCATTTTTCTTTATATAATGCTCATAAGTATTTATCTTATCAGTTTTTACTGTATGCATTCTAATGATTTCACTTAATGTATCTTTTAAATCACTTCTTTTTACTATAGCATCAATAAGTCCTTTTTCTAAAAGAAATTCTGAACGTTGAAAACCTTCTGGAAGCTTTTGACCTATAGTTTGTTCTATAACCCTTGGTCCTGCAAATCCAATAAGTGCACCTGGTTCAGCTAATATAATATCACCAAGCATTGCGAAACTTGCTGTAACACCGCCTGTTGTAGGGTCTGTTAATACAGATACATATAACTGCCCTGCATCACTATGTCTTTTTAATGCCTGTGATGTTTTTGCCATCTGCATTAATGATACTATTCCTTCCTGCATTCTTGCTCCACCCGAACAAGCAAAAATAACTACAGGAAGTTTTTCTTTTGTGGCTTTCTCAACCATACGCGTAATCTTCTCGCCAACTACTTCTCCCATGCTTCCCATGAGAAATCTTGAATCACATACTCCCAATGCGATTTGTTGACCATGAATTGAACCCGTACCTGTGATAACCGCCTCACTTAATCCCGTTTTGTCCTTTAATACAATAAGTTTTTCTTCGTATCCTTTGAAGTTTAATGGATTCTTTGTTATCAAATCCTTATCCCATTCTTCAAAGCTTTCATTATCAAGTATCATATCTATTCTTTGATATGCACCTATTCTAAAGTTATATCCACATTTTGGACATGTATGATTATTTTTTTCTATATCTTCTGTATATACTGGACCACCGCAATTACCACACTTTATAAATAGACCGTCAGGTACAGATGGTGTTGATACTTGTGCTGCCTGTGATGTTTGTTTTACACTTTCGACTTTTCCATTTCCTATAGAAATGTAAGATGTCTTTTTAAATTTTAACATAGCGCTTCTCCTATTTATTACATACCATAAACATCATGAATGAAATGTGTATTAATATCTCCACTTCTAAATCTCTCATTTCCAAACATATCAAATTGAAAATCGATATTGGTATCCACACCCTCTATTACTAATTCGCCTAAAACTGACTGCATCTTATTAATTGCTGATGCTCTATCCTTATCATGTACAATTACCTTGCATATCATAGAATCATATGTAGGTGGTATTGTGTAGCCGTTATAAATAGCTGAATCTATTCTTACCCCATTTCCACCTGGGAAATGTATATCGTTTATCTTTCCTGGACATGGCATAAAATTTTTACTTGGATTTTCTGCATTAATTCTACATTCAATAGCATGCCCTTTTACTTTTATATCATCTTGCTTCATGCTTAACTCTAAACCTGATGCAATACAAATCTGTTCTTTTATAAGGTCAAATCCTGTTACCATTTCTGTTACTGGATGTTCAACCTGAATCCTTGTATTCATTTCCATAAAGTAGAATTCTCCACTCTTATCAAGTAAAAATTCTATTGTTCCTGCATTTTCATATCCTACAGCCTTTGCTGCACGTACTGCTGTTTCTCCCATTCTTGCTCTTAATTCTTCATTAATAGCTACAGATGGAGATTCCTCTATCATCTTTTGATGTTTTCTTTGGATTGAACAATCTCTTTCTCCAAGATGTACAACATTTCCAAACTTATCTGCCATTATCTGAAACTCTATATGTCTTGGGCTTTGTATATATTTTTCAATATACATTGTGTCATCTGCAAATGCATTTACTGATTCTCTTTGAGCTGTGTTAAAGTTAGCTTCAAATTCTTCTGAACTTTCCACTATTCTCATTCCTTTACCACCGCCACCTGAAGATGCCTTTACAATAACAGGATAACCCATTTCATCTGCTATCTTTTGACCTGTTTTTGCATCAAATATAGGATCCTTTGTACCTGGTGTTACTGGAACTCCAGCTTCTACCATTGTTCTTCTTGCTTCTGACTTATTTCCCATTTTATTTATTATTTCTGCACTTGGACCAATAAAAACTATATTACATTTCTCGCATAGTTCAGCAAATCTACTATTTTCTGATAGAAAGCCAAAGCCTGGATGAATAGCTTCTGCTCCTGTAATAACAGTTGCACTTAGTATTCTTTCCATATTTAAATAACTTTCTTTTGAATTTGCAGGTCCTATACAAATAGCTTCATCTGCAAGTTGTGTATGGAGTGCGTCTTTATCTGACTCTGAATATACTGCTACAGTCTTTATTCCTAACTGTCTGCATGCTCTTATTATTCTGACTGCTATTTCGCCTCTATTGGCAATAAGAATCTTATTAAACATGATTTGTCTCCAGCCTTCCTTAAAAAATTAATTTACCGCGAATGTTAATTCTGCTATAACTGCTACTTTTCCATCAACGCTTGCTGTTGCTTTTCCAACACCGATAGGTCCTTTAATCTTTATGATTTCACATTCAAGCTTAAGCATATCTCCTGGAATTACCTTTTTCTTAAACTTAGCTGATGTAATTGAACCAAAGTATGCTGTTTTACCCTTATTGTCTTCTAGACTTAAAATAGCTACCGCTCCAACCTGTGCCAATGCTTCTATCATTAATACACCTGGCATAACTGGTTCTTGTGGAAAATGTCCTTTAAAAAATGACTCATCATATGTAATCGCCTTGTAACCAACTGCCTTTTGACCTGGTACAAGTTCTTCTATCTTATCTACCAACAAAAATGGATGTCTGTGTGGTATTATCTCTTGTATTTCTTTTATTCCTAACATAGTTATGCCTCCTATTTTAACGTGAATAATGGCTGACCATATTCAATCATATCTTCATTGTTTACCATTATTTCAACTACTTCTCCATCAAAATCGCTTTCAATATCATTCATAAGCTTCATAGCTTCAATAATACCTACAACCTTACCTTTTGATATTTTGTCGCCGACTTTTACAAATGGTTCGTCATCTGGTGATGCTGCACTGTAAAATGTACCTACTAAAGGAGATTTTACGATTTTTAGGTTTGAATCATCTGCTGCCACTGCACTATCAGCATTTTGCATAGCTGCTTGTGGCATCATCTGTGGCACTGGCATTTGTGGTGCTACTGGCATCTGCCCCATTGGCATTTGTCCCATTGGCATTGCCTGTGGCATATATGGAGGCATCTGTATAAATACAGGTGCATTTGCTGCTGATTCTTTTGTTTGCGCAATAACTTCTTTATTTTCGCTC
Source organism: Lachnospiraceae bacterium (assembly GCA_031548165.1). GTDB lineage: Bacteria > Bacillota > Clostridia > Lachnospirales > Lachnospiraceae > CAG-303. The sequence goes on along the minus strand of JAVBRI010000011.1, from coordinate 25,509 downwards.
TTACTAATCTTTAAGCTAAAATCATCTTTTTCAAATTCTACTGATTCTACATTTGCTTCTGATACTGCATTTATAAGTTTAACAATTTGTTCTAATTCCATTACTTCACCTCATTATTCTGCAAATTTTTTAACTAGTAAACTTGCGTTATGACCACCAAATCCTAGTGAATTACTTAGTGCATAGTTTACGTCCATATTAATGCCTGCTGATTTTACATAATCCAAATCTAGTTCTTCTTCTGTTTCCTTAAGTCCAACTGTTGGATGTACATATCCATCATTTATTGTTTTTACACATGTAATAAATTCTACTGCTCCTGCTGCTCCAAGTAGATGACCTACCATTGACTTTGTTGAATTTATCTTTGTATTGTATGCCTCTTCACCAAATGCTATTTTAATTGCTCTTGTCTCAAATAAATCGTTATGATGTGTACTTGTTCCGTGAGCATTGATGTACTCTACATCTTTTGGTGAAATATTTGCTTCTTTTATTGCATTTGTCATAGCTGTAGCTGCTCCCAAACCATCTTCAGCAGGTGATGTAATATGATATGCATCTGATGTTGCTCCATATCCCACTACTTCAGCATATATTTTAGCGCCTCTTGCCTTTGCATGCTCTAAAGATTCAAGAATAACTACACCTGCACCTTCACCCATTACAAAACCATTTCTATCTTTATCAAATGGCTTACAAGCGTCCATTGGATCTTCGTTTGTACTAAGTGCTGTAAGTGCCGCAAATCCACCGATACCTATTGGTGTTATAGCTGCTTCTGTTCCTCCTGCTATCATTACATCTGCATCTCCACATTGTATGCTTCTATAAGCTTCACCTATAGAATGTGTTCCTGTAGCACATGCTGTTACTACATTTAATGATTTTCCTTTTGCACCAAGTAATATTGATACATTTCCTGCTGCCATATTTGTAATCATTAATGGTACAAGTAATGGATTTATTCTGCTTGGTCCTTTATCTAAAAGCTTTTTATGATTTTCTTCTACTGACTGTAAGCTTCCGATACCTGATCCTACTGAAACACCTACTCTAAATGGATCTTCTTTTTCCATGTCAATTCCAGAATCCTTCATAGCTTCAACTGACGCTGCTACTGCAAACTGGCAAAATCTTTCCATTCTTTTTGCAGATTTAATATCCATAAAATCCTTTGGTTCAAAATCATTTATCTGACCTGCTACTTTTGCTTTATATTCTGTTGTATCAAATCTGTCTATAAGCTTTATTCCTACTTTATTCTCTTTTATGCTATTCCAGAAATTATCTACGCCAATTCCGATTGGTGTAACTGCTCCCATTCCTGTTACTACTACTCTCTTGCTCATAATAAAATCTATCCTCCTAGTTTTATTGCATTGCCATTCCGCCGTTAACATTTAACACATGGCCTGTTATATATTCAGTTTCTTTTTTAGCTAAGAACTCTACTGCATTTGCAATATCTGCAACACTTCCGAGTTTCTTCATTGGAATTTGTGATGAAAGTTCTGCTCTTACTTCATCTGATAATACTCTTGTCATATCAGTATCAATAAATCCTGGTGCTACAGCGTTTACTGTGATATTTCTTGTTGCAAGTTCTCTTGCCGCTGATTTTGTCATACCTATTATTCCTGCCTTTGATGCACAATAATTTGCTTGACCTGCATTACCTATTACACCTACAATACTTGCTATATTGATAATTCTTCCATATCTTTGTTTCATCATCTGTCTTGTAATTGCTTTTGTTGTATTAAATGTTCCTTTTAAATTAACTGCTATAACTGCATCGAAATCTGCTTCTGACATCTTTAATAATAAGTTGTCTTTTGTAATTCCTGCATTATTTACTAAAATATCTATTCTTTCATATTTAGCAACAACATCAGCCATCATCTTTTCTACTGCTGCAAGGTCTGCTACGTTACATTCGTATGCCATAGCTTCCCCTCCGTTTGCTTTAATTGTCTCTACCACTTCGTTCGCACCATCTGCTGGTCCTACATAGTTTATTATTAATGTAGCTCCACCTTGCGCAAGTTTTAATGCTATCTCTTTTCCTATTCCCTGTCCTGATCCTGTTACTAATGCTATTTGTCCTTTAAACATGATTAAATACCCTTTCGTTATTAGCTTAATTGTTCTACTACACTATCTATATCTTCAAATTTTTCTATGTTATAAACTTTTGCTTCTTTATTTATCTTTTTGATAAATCCTGCTAAAGTTTTGTTTGGCCCTATTTCAACAAACGTATCAACACCGTTTTCTATCATTTTTTCAACACTTTGTTGCCATTTAACTGATGATGATACTTGTGCTTTTAATAATTCCTTTATGTCCGCTTTAGTTGTTACATATTCTGCTGTAACATTTGTTACATAAGGAACTGTAAACTCATTTAACGCTACTCCACTCAATACTTCATATAATTTTTCACCTGCTTCTTCAAGCATCTTAGAATGAAATGGTCCACTTACATTTAGCATAATGCATCTTCTTGCACCAGCTTCTTTAAGTTTCTCTGCCGCTTCCTCTACAGCATTTACTTTTCCCGATATTACTATTTGACCTGGACAGTTATAATTAGCTACTGATACCCCTTCAATAGTATCACATACCTCTGCAATTATATCTCCATCAAGACCTATAATGGCACACATTGCACCAAGTCCTAACGGAACTGCCTCCTGCATTAAAATTCCTCTTTGTCTTACTACCTTAACTGCATCTTCAAATGTCATAACTCCTGATGCAACCATTGCACAATATTCTCCAAGACTAAGTCCTGCACATACATCTGGCTTTATTCCTTTTTCCTCTAGCACCTTAAGCATTGCTACTGATGTCGTCAAAAGTGCTGCTTGTGTATATTCAGTTATATTTATATTCTCATTTTCTTCAAAGCAAAGTGCTTTCATATCTATGCCTAATAAATCAGTTGCCTTATCATATACCTCTTTACTAAGTTTAGAATTTTCGTAAAAATCTTTACCCATTCCTACAATTTGTGCTCCCTGACCTGGGAAAATAAATGCTATGCTCATGGTTCCTCCACATAATTTTTCAAAATTTTCGGCTGTTGTAAAAAATAGATTTTCTCTATCTTTTACAACAGCCGTCAAAATACATATAATATTCCTTTTTATATCAATTGGTATTTTCAATTGATCCTATCAATTAGTTCTATCAATTTGTTTTTTAATTGATAGTTTTAATTGATAGTTTTAAGCTTCTACGCCTTTTTCTTTTAAGTAGTTCATTACATCTTCAACAGTATTAATTGATGATAAGTCTTCTGATGGAATTTCTACATCATATTCTTCTTCAAGAGCCATTACTAATTCAAATAAGTCTAATGAATCTGCTCCTAAATCTTCTTTAAAGTTTGTAGCAACCTTTACTTCTGCTACTTCACAGTTTAACTGTTCAGCTACGATTTCCTGAATCTTTTCAAACATACTTTTATCTCCTTTATTAACTTTTGTTTTGATTGTTAAATATTTTGACAATCAAAGTATATACCGCTGACAAATATTTGTCAAGCAAATATTTTGATATTCAAAACATTTATTTTGTTACTCATACACATTCTATCACTAACTAATAAATAATGCACTATATATTTCCTAATATTCAAAAAATAAAGCAATTAACGGTTTACATCGTTAACTGCTTTATTTTTGAATGTTATGTAAGGAAAAGAAATGTTTTTACTCTTAAAATAGGCTATTATATATATCGCCTGCATTATAATTGTAATTGTATTTTCCATTGTTTCCATATGTGTTTGCTTTACTAGCTTCACTCGCCGCATTACTATTTATCATAGCTGCTTTAGCACTTACCTGATATCCATATGAACCCGAACCATTAAATAATGATTTAACTACTGACATATCTGCTTTTTTAAATGCTTTTTCGTCAATCGATAAATTAAAGTCACTGTCAACTGTAATACCTACACTCTTTAACAAGTTTTGATTAGCTTTTGTATTGGTAATCATATTTTTTACTGAGTTTGCAATACTTGATGTATTTGTTGTTTCTGTGCTATCAATAACACCATTATAAGAATCCACAAAACTCTTTACTGCTTTATAAATAGCATCTGTATCGTATTCTTTTGACGTGGTTCCATCTTCTGCTGTCTTTGATACTTTATTAAACAAAGATTTCGTTCCTACTGATACTAAATCACTTGCTGCTGTGTTAAGTGACTTTGCATTGCTTTGAATAGATGCTAATTTTTTTGTTGTATCACTTGCTGTCGATGTGGTTGAGCTCGCACTCTTACTACTACTTGTTGAGTCTTCTGCATAATACTTATTAAGAAGCTTTTTATAGCTTCCACTTCTTATGCTTGAATAGTCACTAAGTAATGATGATAAATCTGATGATTTATTTGTTGTGTTAAGTGATGAGAACAATGAACCTACACTGTTACTATCAACTCCAAAAAAACTTGCCATAATAATCACTCCTTTGAATATGCCATCGCCTCCTTGCGATTAGCCACAATTTAGTTATAACAATTATAACCAAGTTATAATGTTATGATATTATAATGTTCCTAATTTAACAATAACACTTTCCACCACATTAGTCAAGGAAAACTTCTCTGCTTAGCATTTTTTTGCTTAGCATTTTTTCCACTATTTTTCACTATCTTCCTACTTCAAAGAGCTTTTCTGAAATCTTATATGACGTACCTACTATTTCTTTTTCCTCATCTGTTAAATCGCCATATATTGTGCCATCTCTAAAAATCGCATAACTTCTGTTAGTATTTAAAAGATTTCGCCCCATTGCTGCATTTTCGTAATCTTCTTTAGGCATTCCGACTAAATAAGCAAGTGTTGGCATAACATCAATTTGCCCTGCAAGAACATCTGATACTAAAGGTTCTTTAATTTTGTTACTGCTAATAATAAGCGGAACTGTATAGTTTCCATTTGTGTTTACCCATGGATACTCATCATACCACTGTTCTAAAGAATATTCATAATATTTATGTACACCTGTATGGTCCCCTATGATAACTATTGTAGTATTATCTAAAAGTCCATCTTCTTCCATACTTTGAAGTAAACTGCCAATACATGAATCTACATATTTTACTAATTGTAAATATCCTCCTAAATATGTATCGTCAAGTTCCTCTGGTAAACTTAATTGTTTAAGCTCATCTTTTACTTCAAATGGCATATGACTTGAATTTAGAACTATATGGGCATAATATGGTGCCTCTAATTCCTTAATATATGGATACGCTTGTTTAATAAAATCTACATCATTTATTGTAAAGCCTATCTTTTCATAATCCATATCAAATTTTTCTGCTCCTACGAATGCATCAACTCCTATCATATTCTTCCATGCTTCTTTATAATTCCAAAAGCTGCCTCTGATTGCTTGTGAATAAAGCATATTATAATCATTTTCAACTAAATATCTTGGAAGTGATACAAGTGATACTTCTGAATACCTAAAAAACGTGCTTCCTTTTGATACTGGTAATCTTGATGTTGTATACATTAAGTCAGCATCCGAACTATTTCCACCCTGTACTTGTTCAAATACATTATTAAAAATAATTCCTGTTTGAAGCAATTTATTTATATTTGGAGTAATTTCTTCTCCATTTATCTCTCTTCCTATAACAAAACTTTCTAAGGATTCAATCTGAAGAAACAATATATTTTGATTTTTTAACATTCCGGCATATTCATTATCTGGAAGGTCTTCGTTTTTCCATTCATAATAGGTATCTACCATCTTTTCATCACTATCTGAAAGTTCATTAGTGAATGTACTTCTAAGTAGTTCATAAATATCCTTTATATGAAATCCTAATGAAGAAAAATATCTACTTGATTTATTATTATCACTTGTTTCAAACATTTCCCTATAGATATCTAAGTTCACTTTAAATGCCTTTGCTTGAAGCGGAATGGCAAGTAATATAGCTATTGATACCAGCACTGCTATAATTCCACTTCTTTTTAAAGACTTAAGCCTTATTTCTGTATCTACACTTCTTCTTCTAAATACAAAAATGAATATACCTAGAATAATGATGTCTAAAAACATAAGTATATCCCAGCCACACAGCAGTGATGAAACTTCACCACCATCAAATCCGCTGAAATTTTTAAATATATATACATCTGCTGCTGAAGGCATAGTAAAAAATGAACGACTATATATTAAATCACAACTTACTAATACTGTAAAAAAGAAATTCCATGCAAAAACATATATTACTCTATGTTTATCTCTCTTAAATAGCAATGCAACACTTAAAATAAGCATTACTATTGCACTATAAATTATCCAATACTTGAAAGATGCTGATATCGCCTTGCCAAATGCTGGCGAATATAAGTTATCTCCTAATATATATGCCTGTAATAGTGTATTTTTTATAATCATTCCTATTATAGGTATAGCAAACAGAGCTATATAATAAGCCCTGTTTGTAATGATTACTTTATGATTAATTATGCTCTTTAGTTTTTCCTTCATTATTTTACACCTATTTCTAATGTCTGTTAAAAAGTTTTCCCTTATAAACTTTTCCTGTAAATAATATTAATCCTATTGTTGTTGCTAACAGTATTAATAATGCTATTATTCCTTCTAGCACATTCATATTTCCCATCATCAAATCTGCTGATAATATAAACGGTGATGTAACCGGGCAGTATCTTACGATATTAATAAGCGCACTACTTTCAAGTAATGTAACAAAATACGAACCCAAGAACCCTATTATAACAGGTATTTGGAATAATGCCATAGCTGTTGAAATGTCTTCCATCTTATCAACTGTTGCTGCCACAAGTCCTGCAAGTACACAATACATAAGGAAACCTAATACTAACGCAAGCAACGACAGTATTATTATTGGTACCGAAAATGCACTTGAAGATGTTGAAATTACATCTATTATTAAATCTAAATAATTTACATAATCAGGATTAATGCTTTGTGCAATTTGCTGCCCTATCATGTAACCACCGATTCCACTTACAATCCATATAATCATCTGCAAAATAGCGATTCCTGATATAGCTAAAACCTTACCTGCAATAATAGCATATGGTCTTATTGATGTTAATAGCATCTCCATAAGCTTTGATGATTTTTCTGAAACTACTACTTTTGTAATATTCTGTCCATATAATAAAATCATCATATATAGCAATAAGCAAAATATCATTGGTATAAATAACTGAGCAAGCATTACTCCCATATCAGTTGCTTCTTCACCTACTATTAACGCCTGTGAATATAGTGGAGCGTTGTAAAGCTCAATTGCCTCTTTTGTAAGTTTTTCAACTCCTGATAATTTAATATATTCAAAATATCCATTGAATACTTCTGCAAAAACTTCTACATCCTCTTGCGATAAATTAGAATCATTGGGAACTGTATATGTGGCATTTACTTCATTATCTATATCTTCTAATTTCAATACTACAGTAAATTTATCATCTGTATCTATAACGCCATCTTTAATTTCAATGTCCTCATTAATTAATTTTATATCATTAAAGTATTCTGTGTCAAATATCATTTTTATATATTCATCTGATAAAGAAGATTTATTAGTATAGTAAACTTCATTTATAACGCTATTTTCATAGCTTACATTTCCATCATCGCCTACAATACTAGCATCATCACTATCGCCACCTTGAAATACCGCCATTAGAATACTTATTGCTGCAAATAATGCTGCTATTATTAATGCTATTACTATTGTTACAGTTTTAAAACTGCTGCCTTTCATATTCTGCTGTGCTGTAAAATGAAACACCTGAGGAAATCCTGTAAAAGGACCATTTTTCTTCTTTTCACTGGTCATTATTCATTTCCTCCTTTACTTTTTTTCTTTGCGATTCCAATTATATTTTTAAGCTTTAATGGAGCTCCATTGCTATATAGCATTTCTTCATAAATTTTATTTACAAATAAAAGCATTAACATAATCGATACAATCAATATTGCTACTGCGCCTAATGCCACAAATACTGATATCTTACCTAAGAAAAGATATTGTGGTACTATAAACATAGATGTTACTGGCAATAGATAAACAACATTATTTAATGCTCCCCAACCAGAACCACCTATTGATGATGTCATTATTAAGAATAATGGTAAATATGCACCAATCATCATTGTCATTGTAAACAGCTTTACGCCTTCTGCCATTTCTTCTATTTTGCTAACTGTGGCACCTGCTATACCTGCTATTAATCCATATAATACAAATCCACCAACTAACATAGCTATTACTATTAATATATTAATAATTGTAAAGTCTTCAAGTAAACCTCTATCAGATAATGTTTGTAACATTGATGGAACTGCAAATGAACCATCTTCATTTGGAAATGCAAATCCATTAATTACTATCGAACCAATAAATGATAATACCACTGAACCTAGTAACGAAAATATTATCATTGTTGAGCCCATTACCTTGCCCCATATTACTGCCATAGGTTTAACCGATGTCAGTAAATATTCCATTACTTTTGTTGACTTTTCAGTTACGATAAGTTCAGCTACTTTTGATCCTGCAATAGATACTGCCATTATACCTATCATTATAAATGAATAAGAAATCCAATACTCAAATTGATCAAGTGCATCTGCATCTTTAATTACATTTCCTTCTTCATCTAGCATTTCAATAGTATAATTAATGCTTGATAACATATCGCCTATCTCTGTTTCTTCCATACCTGATGACAATAATAATGCCTTTTTAATATTATCATCTACAAATGAAGCATATGAGTTTGCATCATCTTCTTTTACATCTGAATCCTGATTATAGTAAACGCATACTTGTATTCCATAATCCAATTTATCTTTATCTGGATTATACTTAATATTAAGTAATACTGAAGCATCTTCATCTGGAAGTTCAAAACCATCTTCTACTGCTTTATATTCTAAATCGCCATATATCTCACTTTTAATATTTTTATTTATAAATTGTTGTGATATATCTTTTGTTTCATTATCTGCATATACATATACTTTTTCTATTTTTGTCTTGTCTGCGCTATCCTCGTCATTACCCATATTAGAAAATAACGATATTAATGGCATTGATAATAATGCTGCAACACATAATATCGCCATTGTTATTTTCATGGCCTTTGAATTCATACTTTGTTTGTATGTGAATAAGCAGATTTTGTTCCAACCTCTTAGCTTATTCTTCATCATTGCCCTCTCCTACTTTCTCAACAAAAATCTCATGAAGTGATGGTTCTCTAAGTTCAAATCTAATAACTTGAACTTTTTCTTTTACTAGTTTAGCAAGGAAAGACATTGCTTCTTCTTCCCCTGATACTTTGATTTGATAGCCATCTGGTGACTCTTTTACAATTTTTAAGTTGAACTCTTCTATATATGGTTTAATGTTTTCTTCACACTTAACCATCATATTTACTCTTCCGTAACCTTTTTTGATTACATTTAAGTCACCTTGAAGAACTACATTTCCTCTATTTAATATAGCTATGTCCTTACAGAATTCTTCAATAGTTGCCATTTGGTGGCTTGACATAATCACATATTTATTATTTGCTATTAATTCTTTTATAATTTCTTTAAAAAGGTCCGTATTAACAGGATCAAGACCACTTAAAGGCTCATCAAGCACTATAAACTCTGGGTCTGATAATAATGCTGCCATAAGCTGTATTTTTTGCTGATTACCTTTTGATAACTGGTCTGCTGTCTTTGGCTTTGCTTTTTTACCCTTCTTTAATGGTTTTTCTGGATAAATGTATTCTTCTACTTCTAATCTTTCTGCCCAGTATTTTATTCTTTTTGTTGCTTCTTCTTTTGATACATTTTTTAATTTTGCAAAATATAGTAATTGATCCATAAGAGTGAATTTAGGATATAAACCTCTTTCTTCAGCAAGATATCCTATATTTAATTCCATAGGGTCAAGATTTTTTCCATTCCAAAGAACTTCACCCAAGTCATATGATAACATTCCTAATACTATTCTTATAGTCGTTGTTTTACCTGCTCCGTTTGTACCAAGAAGTGCGTATACCCCTGGTTCCTTCATTTCAAAACTTAGATTATTAACTACTACTTTTTCTCCATATTTCTTTACGAGATTTTTTACTTCTAAAGACATATTTTTCTCCCTTCTTGTTACGGATTTTACCCATATAAAGTATATACCACTGCAATAAATATTTCAACACGCAATTTGATATTGACAAAATGAGTATAGGGTAATATACTTTGATTGTCAAACTATTTTTTAAGAAAGGATTACCTTTGGTAATTTTGGAATAATAATGCGTATATTAAGCACTGGAAGCTATCTTCCAATTAGAAATGTGACCAACGATGATTTGGCACAGATAGTAGATACAAATGACGAATGGATTAGTTCAAGAACTGGAATTAAAAATCGTCATATTATTGATAATGATACATGTTGCAGCTTAGGAACCAAAGCTGCTCTTAATGCACTTAGTTCTTGTAAGCTTGATGTGACAGACATAGACCTAATTATCCTTGCTTCTATGACACCTGACTCACTTCTTCCTAATGGAGCTTGTCAAATACAAAAAAACATAGGTGCTATTAATGCTACTTGTTTTGACTTAAATGCTGCATGTTCTGGATTTTTATTCGCCCTAAACACTGCAAACGCCTATCTGTCATCTGGTATGTATAAAAATGCTCTTGTTATAGGTGCTGAGGCCTTATCAAAGATTATTGATTGGGATGATAGAGCAACTTGCGTGCTTTTTGGAGATGGTGCAGGTGCTGCTATTGTGACAGCCGATAATACAAAAGCTTACGTATCTATTACAGGTTCTGATGGAGTAAAGGGAGATGTATTAACTGGCGGAACATTACCTGTTAAAAACTTTCTTATACCAGAAACCCCGTCTGCAAATGATTATTTTATGCAAATGGATGGTCAAGAAGTTTTTAAATTTGCAGTTACTAAGGTTCCTGAATGCATAAAGCAGGTACTTGAAAAGGCTGAAAAATCAATTGACGATATTTCTTATTTTGTATTACACCAAGCAAATATTCGTATTATATCTTCTGTTGCAAAAAGATTAAATATTGATATTGACAAATTGCCAACTAATCTTCATAATTATGGTAACACGTCTGCTGCAAGTATTCCTATCCTTTTGGATGAAATGAATAAGCAGGGACAATTACAAGAAGGAGATAAATTGGTATTATCAGGCTTTGGTGGCGGACTTACATGGGGTGCTTCGTACATCGAACTTTAATTTTAATGTTGATATGCCAATAGCTATTTTCTATAATTTAAAGAGAAGGAGCCCAATTTTATGAACATTTGGCATGACATTAATCCTGATAGAATTAATCCTACAGAGTTTATAGCTGTAATTGAAATTCCAAAGGGAAGCAAAAAGAAATATGAATTAGATAAAGAAACTGGTCTTATTGTTTTAGATCGAATACTATACACTTCAACCCATTATCCTGCAAACTATGGTTTTATCCCTAGAACATATGGTGATGACAAGGATCCTCTTGATGTTTTGGTTTTATGTTCAGAGCCTCTTGAGCCTCTTACACTTGTTAGATGCTTTCCAATAGGTGTAATGAATATGATTGATAATGGAATGGGTGATGAAAAGATTATCGCTATTCCTTATGATGACCCTACATATAATAACTACTCTGATATTAGCGAATTACCCTCTCATATCTTCCAAGAAATCAAGCACTTCTTTAATGTTTATAAAGATCTTGAAGATAAAGAAACTCAAGTAGATGAATTTGGTGATTCTCATGAAGCAATTAGAACGATTGAAGAATGTATCGGAAACTATAATTTGAAGTTTGGTCAAAGACCTACATATTAGAAAATAATAGATTCGTTGTGATTGATAGCACACAACGAATCTATTATTAATTACCTAAAGGGCACCTTTATAGTTTTCTCTTATATAATCAATTAATTCTATTCCCTTTTCTATGCCATTTTCATTTGAAAATACCCATTGTCTAGCTAAATCCATGAATTTTACCTTTATGTATCCATTTTCTAATACATTAATTAAAAAATAACAATTAATTCTATCTACATAAATACGAAATGTCATACCTGTTTCTTCAATACTTGAATCATATTCTTTAACTACCATCGATTCAGAATCCTCAAACAATACCTCTTGCAGCTTCTCCATTGTAATCCCTTGATACCAAATAGAATATTTACCTTCATAATCTGATAAACTGCAATATTGTACAGTAGCTCCATATTCAAATCCACAATCTTGCATTAATTCCATCATATTGTCTGCTTCATAGTTATCATTTAGAAAAATATGTTTGATTTCACTGTTTTTTCCACATATCCCTATAGCAACATCTGTAGATATACCTTTTATGGAATAAAGTTCTAACTCTACTTCTCCACTCTTGTCATATATATTTTTTTCAGTTTCTATTTTTTCTCCCAAGTATGACTTTCTAATAAAGCCATATTTATTATAATAATTGTTACCTTCATATTCCAATGTAAACAAGTCATAGTTCACAAAATTTCCTATAGGTAATTCATTATCAGAATTTGCATAATTAGGCTTATATTCACTCAAAAAATCATCATTTTCATAAATCGTTTGTATATATTTGTCTATATCGTTGTTTCCAGTTCGTTTAGGGTTTCTACTATCTCCATCTTGTGTGGAAAGCTCAAAAAATAGTATCGCAACACCTATTATAACTAAAACTGTAACTGCTGAAATTATTTCGACTTTTAAATTCTTTCTTTTCATAATAAATATTCCCTTCTGTAAAAAATATCATAATTGTATTTTCTGAACTTTGATTATTTTCAAAAAACAGGCTCCTTTTGGAAAACCTGTATAATATTTAAGAATTATTTTAATTTGCTTAATTTTTCATATTTACGCGCTTCCCAATTATTACCAAAATAGCATAATACGATGTTTTTTGTCAAGAATATTTTGTCTATTAACAGTTATAATAAATAAAAACATATATATGGAGGAAAATATGCTTTTTCAAAAAATTTTTAATATTGATATACCTGATTATACAATAATATTAGTGTTCTTAACTATTATTGGACATTTCTTTATTGGACAATACTTGAATTATTATAATAAATCAAAACGTTATGATAGATATTTACATGCTTTTGGCACATTTTCCTTTGCCATTTTTTTATATTGTTTAATACTTGCGTTTATAAACCCTGCTGTAAATTCAAATATTTTGGCAAGTATTTTTGTATTCACTATTGGTTTATCTATTGGACTTATTTTTGAAATAATTGAATTTATTATAGATATAAGTAAAAAGAAAGATACAAATAAACCTCATTCACAAAGAGGATTGATGGATACTGACTTAGATATGGTTTATGATATAATAGGTTCATTCGTAGCAGCAGTATTTTGTTTTTACGTAATTGCGTAATTATGTGTTGACTTTCCTTTAATATGGTGTTATTATAACATTACGTAATTACGAAATACCATTCCAAGGAAAGGAGACACGAAAATGGATTATGAAAAAGAAATTGAAATGCTTAAAAAGGAAATCAAAAAATTAGCACCATTATTATCACAACTTACATCACAATCATCTGATAAAGAATCGAAAGATGAGGAGGAAGATTTTAAAACTGTTCACCCAATTAAAAACATGCATCCCCTACCTCATCTGAATGATATAATGGATTCTCTATCAAAAATAACGGATGAGGAAGATCGTACAGGAAGTATAACTTATCTTGGTGTATTTACATCAGGAGGAAGACAGTCAAATTGGATACAAAACGAAGTGAATACAGATGATTTACTTGCCTTAATTGAAAGTAAATCAGCTTATACTGTATTAGAGTGCATAGGTAATAATGATAGGTTAACACTACTTCTTGCGCTTTTACGTACACCTATGACAGTAGCTGCATTAGTTGAAAAATGTGGATTTAACTCTACAGGTCAAGCATATCATCACTTGAAATCTTTAATTGCAGCTGATTTGGTTTTTGAAGTTGAACAGGCTGAAAGAGGTGTTTATGCTGTTAAACCTCGCAGAGTGCAGGGTATTATTATGCTTCTTGCTGGAATCTCAGATTTGAACGCAAAATACGATTAATTTTGACAATGCGTAAATGGACTTCAATAGCCACATTATTTTTAAAGTCTATTTACGCAAGTTCGATTTATGTTTTCTCTAAGCGGTAAGATCATTCTTGGCGATACCGATAATTCATCTATTCCCATCTTTAAAAATTCTTTTGTAAGCTCTAAATCTCCAGCCAGTTCACCGCAAATTCCTATCCATATTCCATTTTTATGTGCATTATCAGCTGCCATCTCTATCATTTTAAGTACTGCTGGGTGATGAGTGTTACAAAATCTCTCAAGCTTAGGATTCTGCCTATCTATAGCAAGAGTATATTGAGTTAAATCATTTGTACCAACACTGAAGAAATCAACTTCCTTTGCAAGCTCATCACTTATCATAACAGAAGCAGGTGTTTCTATCATTATACCTATTTCTACATCTTCTTTATAAGGGATTTCTTCACATTCCAGCTCTTTTTTTACTTCTTCAATTATTTCCTTAATCTCCTTTATTTCTTCTAGTGAAATAATCATCGGAAACATAATACCTAAGTTACCAAACATTGATGCCCTATATAATGCTCTTAACTGTGTTTTAAAAATAGATGGATTAGTAAGGCATATTCTTATTGCCCTAAAACCAAGTGCTGGATTTTCTTCTTTATCTAAATTAAAATAATCAATTTGCTTATCTGCACCGATATCAAGCGTTCTAATTACTACCTTTTTGCCAGACATTCTTTCTAAAACTTTTCGATAACACAAGAATTGCTTTTCTTCATCAGGATAATCGTTACTTTCCAGATAAAGAAACTCACTTCTAAAAAGTCCAATTCCTCCAGCATCATTTGCCAGTACTTCACCTAAATCGTCTATTCCTCCAATGTTGGCAAATATATCTATTTTTTGTCCATCTAAAGTTATATTTTCTTTTCCTTTTAAATTTTGCAAAAGTTCTCTTCTATGAAGTTCATCATTGTATTTTTTTGTCATTACTTTAATTGTATCTTCGTCAGGCTCGATATATACTGTGCCTGTGCCGCCATCTATGATTGCTTCCTTACCATCAAATTCTATTGAAAGTGCATCACCTAACCCTATAATTGCAGGAATATTCATTGTTCTTGCTAATATCGCTGTATGAGAATTTGATGAGCCATACATTGTACAAAATGCTAATACCTTCGATTTATCTAGTTGAACTGTTTCTGATGGTGCTAGGTCATTTGCACAAATTATTGATTTGTCATCTATGCTTTTATCTGTACCTTTATCCATAAGATTATTTATAAGTTTATCTGAAACATCTTTTACATCTGCGGCACGTCCTCGCATATATTCATCTTCCATTGACAAAAACATTTCTGCAAGATTATCCGCTGTAAGTGCCACCGAGTATTCCGCGTTTAGGTTTTGAGATACAATAAAATTCTCTACAGACTCATTAAAATCGTCATCATCAAGCATCATCTTATGTATCTCAAAAATCTGCGCATTAGCCTCCCCCACCTCTACTAATGCCTTTTCATAAAGCTCATCAAGCTGTGAGAGTGTGAAATCCTTAGCTTTATTAAAACGATTCATTTCACCTTTGGTATCTTCTACATGCCCACGTTTTACGCTTACTTCATCACACTTTAAAAAACTAATTTTTCCAAATGCTATTCCACTTGAAACACCTTTTCCATTTAATTGAATCATGATATCACACTCCCTCCTTAATTATAAGTTTTTTTCAAAAAATTCTCTTATGGCATTCGCTGCTTCTTGCTCATTATCTCCATCACATGAGATAGTTATTGTATCGCCACATTTCACTCCTAATGACATTACATTAAACAATTTTGCTGCATCAACAGTTTTTTCACCTTTTCTTATCATTACCTTACATTGCATCACTTTTGCTGTTTTTACTAAAAGCCCTGCTGGTCTTGCATGAATACCAAGTTCATCTTTAATTACATATTCAAAGCTAGTCATCTATAATTCCCTCGCTTTCTATAATCTATATTATAACGCTTCTCCATTAGTTTCAATTACTTTCTTATACCATTCAAATGATTTTTTCTTTTTACGTTCCAATGTACCACTACCATCATTTTGTTTATCTACATAGATAAATCCATATCGCTTTTTCATTTCACCAGTATTAAAAGATACACAATCTATACAGCCCCATACTGTATATCCCATAAGTGCAACTCCATCTAACTCTACTGCTTTTATCATCTGATCAATATGAGCTTTTAAATAATCGATTCTGTAATCATCTTCTATTTTGCCCTCTGGGGTTATTTCATCAATTGCTCCAAACCCATTTTCTACAATAAACAATGGAATCTGATAACGCTCATAGAGGATGTTAAGTGCATATCTAAGTCCAATAGGATCTATCTGCCAACCCCAATCACTTGTCTTTACATATGGATTAGGAACACTTCCTGCAAAACCATCAGTTCCGTTACTCGCACCTACTTCATCTGCCTTTACTGCATTTGTCATATAATAGCTTAGTCCTACATAATCAACCTTTCCACTTTTAAGTATTTGGGCATCTTCATCGTGCATTTTGATATTGAAACCTTTTCTTTCCCACTCACGATAGATATAAGATGGATATTCACCTCGAACATGAACATCACCGAAAAGATAACGGTCATGCATTGCTTCAACAGAATACATCATATCCTCTGGTTTACATGAGTATGGATAAATTGGTACACATGCCATCATACAGCCGATTTTAAACTCAGGGTTAATCTCATGTCCCATCTTTACTACTAAAGCACTTGCCACTAATTCATGATGAACTGTCTGATACATACACTCTTCAGGATTTTTCTCGTTATTAAAAATCACTCCTGAACATGTGTATCCATATAATGGATATGAAAAATTTTTCTGATTATTTATTTCATTAAAGGTCATCCAATATTTTACTTTATCCTTATAACGCTGCATAACAATTTTTGCAAATTTCACAAAGAAGTCTATTAGAATACGATTCTTCCAGCCGCCATATTCTCTTACAAGATGATATGGCATTTCAAAATGTGAAAGTGTTATAACTGGCTCTATATTATATTTTAAGAGTTCATCAAATAATTCGTCATAAAACCTAAGTCCATCTTCATTTGGTGATTCTTCGTCTCCATTAGGGAAAATTCTGGTCCATCCTATCGATGTACGAAAGCATTTAAATCCCATTTCTGCAAATAGCTTTATATCTTCTTTATAGTGATGATAAAAATCAACTGACTCATGATTAGGATAATTATATCCATCTAAAACACCATCAGTAATCACTCTGTCTACACCATGCGCACCACCTGCAAGAACATCAACAACGCTTATACCTTTACCTGCTTCATTCCATGCACCTTCTACATGGTTTGCTGCAACTGCACCACCCCATAGGAAATCTTTAGAAAGTTTACTCATTTTTTCACCCCCTAAACATCTTCTGTGTATATGCAAACAACCGTTGTATCATAACCTTTTTCTTCAAGCAAGGCTTTATCAAATTCGAGTATCAAAGAACCTTTTTTTACCTTATCTCCCTCTCTTACTAGAGTCATAAAACCTTCTCCATTAAGCTTAACTGTATCTATTCCTACATGGATAAGCATTGCTGTTCCTGAACTTGACCTTAGTCCTATAGCGTGACTTGTATCAGAAAGCATTTCAATCTCGCAATCAAAAGGTGCATATACTCTGCCGTCATCTGGTATTATACCTAAGCCTTCTCCAAGTGAACCTGATGAAAAAACTTCATCCTTAACTTCCGTTAAAGGTATAACTTTTCCTTTTACAGGTATTTCTTTTACAGGTATTTCTTTTTCTGGTACTCCCTTAGTGATTACATCATCACCTTCTTCTGGAATATCATCAAATCCTACTATATATGTTAAAAATGCTCCAAGTGCAAAAGCAACTGTGATTGAAATCAAAAGACCAATAAACTGTGTCAAGTGACCTTCCTTGAAATATGTAGGGAGTGTTGCTATACCTGGCATATTATAATTCCAAGAAACTGCATTGAATGCTCCACCTATTGCTCCACCTACTGCACCTGCGATGCAACCACAAATCATAGGTTTTTTAAGACGAAGAGTTACACCGTAAATAGCTGGCTCTGTAATTCCGAATAAACCTGTAACTGCTGCCGAAGCTGAAACCTTCTTCATTTCTTTATTTTTTGTTTTTAAAAATACCCCGAATGCTGCTCCTGTCTGTGAGAAAACTGCTGCTGACTGTAAACCTGTAAATGTATCATATCCTAATGTAGTATAATTTCCTACAGTAACAGGCGTAATTCCCCAGTGAACACCAAAGATAACTAGTACTTGCCACAATCCACCTACAATAACACCTGCAACAATCGGACTTAATCCGTATAAGAAGTTGTAAGCATCACCGATTGTACCTCCAATTGCATTACCTATTGGTCCAAATGCAAGGAGTGTAAGTGGTACCATTATTGCAATAGTAAACATTGCCGAAAAGAGACTCCTTATTACTATTGGCAAATATTTATCAAAGAATTTCTGAACATATGATGCTATCCAAATCGCTAGTATAATAGGAATAACTGATGAAGTGTAACTTAGAAGTTGGACCTTCATTCCTAAAAAGTATACTGATTCATTTGCACTTACCATACCTATATAATCTGGGCAAACAAGTGCACAAGCAATAACTACAGCAACATACGTATTAACATTAAACTTTTTAGATGCTGTAACAGCTATCAATACTGGTAGAAATGTAAATGCCGTCCATGAAATAAAATTCAAAATGCGGTAAGTACCTCCTGTTGTATCAATTGCATTAAATGCTACTAAGAGTCCTAATATACCTTGCAAAATACCACATGCTGCAAGAGTATATAAAAATGGTGCAAATATACTTGATATAACATCAATAATCCTACTAAAAACTCCAACTTTCTTTTTCGATGCTACTTTTACATTCTTATCAACATCAACTAACTCTGTCACGAACTGATATGCATCTTTAACATGATTTCCTATTACCACTTGAAATTGTCCACTCGCCTGAACAGTTGTTATAACTCCTGGAATCTTTGACACCTTATCCTTATTAACAATTGATTCATCTTTTAATACGAATCGAAGTCTTGTAGCACAATGAGCTACATTAAGGATATTTTTGTCACCTCCAAGTTCTTTTACCAGCAAATTTGCTGTATTACGATAATCTATAGCCATAATCTCTCTCCTTTCTGTTTATAATAGTCGCGCAACTACCTTGTAACTTTAGTATATACCTTATTTACAAAAAAGATAGAGTTTCGGTCGGTTTAGAAACAGGTTTGAACGTATAAAAAATGTTTCGTACAAGAAACACCCTGTTTTTTATTGATTTTAGTCGTTATATATCATTCTACCCAGCGTTTCAATAAGATAAACCACTGGCACTTGGGTTGTAATATTATACTCGTCGTCTACCATTCTCTCAGTAACATAGTATGCCAAATTGTAATCAGACATTTTCGCAAGTGTAGATGAACCTTTATTAGTAATACTTATAAGCTTACATTTATGCATTTTAAAACGTTCCGCAAGCTTAATAATTTCCGGTGTTTCCCCTACTACTGATAACGCAATTACAACAGTATTCTCCATATCTTCTCCTATTGGATAATAAGGATCTTCAATATATTGACTAAATTTATTAAGATTTGAAAAATATCTCGCAGCATACTTAGAAAGGCAACCCGATGTACCTATACCTATAAAAATAAGCTGTTTTGCATTTTTTATGACCTGAGCACTGACAGATAAAGTATTTTGAAAGTTATGAGTTGATACAATATCAAAGAAGTGCATTATTTCATCGACACCGTTTTGAGGCTGCTTTTTCTTTTCTTCTGACAAAAACATCTTAAACTTCATACGAAACTCTGAATAGCCATCACAATCATTCTTCTTACAAAAACGTACAATAGTGGAAGTTGAAACATGAATAGCCTCTGCAAGTTCTCTAATAGTCATATATTTTACTTCCTGTTTATGCTCTGTAATATAATTATATACAAGCATTTCAAGTTCATTAAAAGATTTTATTTTCTCATAGTCAAACATAGATATACCCCTGCATTTCGCAAGCTTGCTTGTGAAACTGCCCAAATAGAAATGTGAAAGAACTGTTATTTGGGCTTCCTTTCTTTAATTATATTGTTCTTTCACAATATACCCCTATTCTTTAGTTTACTTTTCAATTATTATATCACATCAACTAGAAATGTAAAAGATGCACCTCCATTTTGGAGATGCATCCTTTCCTTTTTACTCTTTACTTTTATATCTTTCTTCGTTTTCTTTGTATGTTTCTTTTATCTCTACCTGTCTGACATTGTTGATTTTATTAAAATTATCCATACGCAGTTTGAACCACATTTGCTTAATATCATCGCTCATATTAGGATCAGGGTATTGAAAATAGTCACTACAAGGAACATTTTTACATTGTGAACAATCATGATATGTATTCTTCTGTGAACATGTAAAATAACTACAAGGTTCATCCTTTGAATATAGATTATACCAAATAGGCTTACCCTCTCGATTACGACATCCGTCACATACAATCCCATAGTCCTCACATTTACCACAATAAGTGCCACATGGATTAATTTCCATCTTCTCTTCTTGCGATAAACCAATACATTCGTCTTCTTTTAAAGGAAATTCTACTCCTGCATTTTTAAATTCATCCTTAATTCTTGAATAATCTAGCTTAGAGCTTTCAATATTAAAATTATTTTTACTATTCATTTCTTTTTCTCCTCTTGATATGTTGTAATTTAAGTACTTCAACTAAGTTCATATGCAAGAGTATACATTTTATGCGATTACAGTATGAACTTAGCTGTTCAATACCTCGCTTAATTTAATTTTCATCATAACAAAACCTCCTTCTTTTATTTATAGTTCTAATTATACACAAGTTGATTACTTCTTTCAAGCTATTTAGTAAATCTCACTGCCTTTTACTTATTTCCGCAATTCATTATCTTCAAATTCAATTAACTGAATATAGTTTTCAACTGCTTTCTCAGAAAAATCATTAAACCTAAAAACATACCAAGGACACTTTGCATATTTTACATTATCAAACTGAAACCTAACACCACCACAAGCTTTTTTACAACCATTGCAATTGGGTGTTTTTAGGACTGACTCTCGTATTGATTCTGTACATTCCGATAAGTACTCTACATAATTTCCTATATTTCGAAGATTTAGTTTTAATGCCAAACCTGGACCATCTGGAACATCCTCAAAAAACCAAAAGCCAATGTGAGTATAGATTGTAGCAAAAGGTTTGCTTTTTGTCTTAGGATGAAAATATTCTGTCATATTTCTCGTACACCCTAATGCTTCCAACTTTTCATGTATGATATCTGCACTTTGTCTTTGTTCTTTTGGTAATTCATAAAATATTTCTTCAATAGGTGGAGAATATTTTTTAGGAGCATCCTTAAACATAATCCTTATATCTCCTGTACCGAATGGGGTCCCTTTAAACTTACCACATGCTGTTGCAAACAATTTTAAACCAAAGAGTAATTCCGTGTTATTTGAATATGAAAACCTAAGTTCTAATATATCTTTTCCTGTTAATTTTGACTTTGGTTTATTCGCATCCACAAGTTGAAGTTCGGTGAATGAAAATCCCAGTTTTTCTAGTAAAAACAGTTTTTTAGGACTTGGTAAGAATGCACCAATCTTTGTATCCTTTCTTTGGTAATCAATTTTAAGTGCAGACAAGTCATCATTAATAAATTCCCCTAATGCACAAATACTGTAAAGACCCTCAATTTCTGTACTATTTTCTTTAATAAAATTATAGCATAACCATAAGGCTTTGGCACAACGCTCTTTATCAAATCCTTTAACATATTTTTCATCTATAGAAATATCACTTTTTTTAATATCAGGTATCATAGGCATATAAGTATTCCTCCCAGTAAGTTAATTCTTGTCTTCTTTTTGTAAAATTTTTTCAAACTGCTCCACTGCTTCCATATCCTTCTTCATTGCTTCCCTACCTGCATCGGCGAGAATTTTACGACCTTCCAAAGTTTTAAACTTCTTAAATCCATCTTCATCAAATGAAAAACCTTGTCCCCAAAGAAAACCTCCATATGAAGCACAAGCATCCAATGCTGATATAGCTAGATTTAATTCATCCCTCCACTCTGGAAAACGTTCTACTAGTGATTCATAATATGGTAGTGCTCCTTTACGGGCGTAAATTTGGCATAAAGCATCACAATAAATAATGAATTTGTGTTCTACACTATTTGCAATGTGATCAACAGTTGGTGCATCCGCTGCCAGAAATGCACATTCAGAAAAATCATCATATTCTAAATGTTGTAAAAATGATTCCCATGCAGCAAAACCAACTTTTCGTCCTTTTACCTCATCCGTTCTATATGCATGATTTACTATATTTCTAAAAGTTTGAAGTGCGGCATCCTTTTCTGTTCTTAACTTATTTTTTTCTTGTAATATAATATAGCTTGTAATCTTTTGTTCCCAATCATCCCAAGTGAAAGGTTCAACAACATTATTCTGATAGTCCCAGCCAATCATTTTTTGTCCGTCATCTTCATAACCAAAATATACTGTGTAGCCAATCTGAAAATGTTCTAAACCTGATATTACTGCTATGCCACAATCAATTGCATCCATAAATTCTTGCCTCAACTGCATTATATCTGTATTTAAAAAATTCCCTTCTTTATCTCTTAGGACATTAAAACATTTAGCTTTCCAACCCAAAGCATTTAAAATCTGTGTTTCTATTTCAAACGGTGTTTCATTAAGACTCTCCATACACTCATTACCAAACACCCATGCTCTATCCGTCCAGCAAAAACGGTTTCCTTCACCACTGAATGCAGTTAGCTGTGCTTTATCAGATGGCTCATTCATGCCTTTAAGTACCGCATCAAGAATATTTGTAAAATAAGCAGCATTATTTCCATCATACAAAAGTTCTGGAATATTCGGAATAATCTTTCTTTGCATATTAAATCCACCTCTTATATCCACTTGAATTGACAGTGGTACAAAACATTTTAATTGTTCACTTGATTTTCTTGCTACTGATGGTGTTATTCCATGAAATCTAAGAAAAGCCTTTGTGAAACTCTCAGCAGTCTCATAACCATATTTAACAGCAATATTTACAATCTTTTCTTTTGTCAAAAATAGTTCTTCTCCTGCAAGTGTTAACCGTCTGTTTCTTATATAATCTCCAATTGTCATTCCAGCTATAATGCTGAAAATTCGTTGAAAATTTGCATTTGATGAGTAAACACTCTCTGCTACTTTTGTGACATCCAAATCATCAAGTATATTTTCTTCAATATATCCTATTGCTTCTTGCATACTTTGAATCCAATTCATATTTTTAGGCTTCCTTTCTTATGTTTTTTATTTTCTAATTTTAACATAAATGGTAAAAATATTCTTGTCTTTAAATGCTCAAATATGTCTATTCAAAAAAGCGTCAACACTGATTGACGCCTTTTTGAAGAAAATCTAGTCTATTGTTTGATGAAGTAGAATGTTTTTATCCAATATCACGTGACTTATATTTCCACAAACCTATAGAGGCAAGCAAAACTGCAAGCAATGTTAATATTACTAATGGAACAACATCAAATTCTTGTATAGGCATCTGTGGAATATTACCAAATGGTGTAGTTTTCCCCATCCATTCAGGTAAATTCATTATCCTGCCTATGTACATTACAATAAATGCATAGCCAAATAAAGCCCAGATAAGCGATGTAAGTTTAGGTAATACTCCTACAAGAAGTATTGCCACTCCTGCCATAAACCATAATGCTGGAAGATAGCAAATTCCTGCTTTTAATAACATAGGAATATCAAGTTCACCAAAAGATGCTATTCCAAGTCCCATTGCAAGAAGAATTTCCATTACTATGCTTTCAAGTACAGCAATAATTATAAAGCTTCCATACATTTTTAATCGTGGAACAGATCTTCCAAAAATTTGTTCCATTCTTCCACGTTTTTCTTCACTATGAATTTTCATAGCTGTCTGCACAATAGGAACGCTCGCTATCATCGACATTATAATAAAAATCATGGCTACATAACTATCAAGAAGTGTATTTGTTCCACTAGCACCAATAACGTTTTGCATCATTTCATTGCCTTCAACAAAATCATTGATACTAGAACATACACTACCATAAGATGCTCCAAGTAAAAACAAGCCTGCACCCCAACCAATCATTGTACCTTTTGATAGTCTCCATGCTAAACCAAGAGGACTGCACAAGAAGCGAGACGCATTTCCTTTACCCTTCTTTGCTGGAATAACACCCGCACCATGATCACGTACTGCTCCTATTACCAGTGCTATTATTGAAATAATAAAACCTTCAACTGCTAAAACAATAAGTGGATATATAGCATTAGTATAAAAGGCCTCTATTTTCAAACCTAAACCAAGTGGTGAAATAACTGAAAGTACATTTTTATTTACATCACCAAGTGCTCTAAAAACATAAAATAATCCAAGTAATGTAAAACTCATACCACTAACACCATGCGCTGTAGAAAATAGCTGTGATAGCAATAATGTTAATGCTGCAAAAACAAATCCAACAGCACCAATCGAAAAACCATAAACAAATGCACCTGTAATAGTTGTACCGCCAATATCAACTACTAAAAGTAAAACAGATGACAATACTGAAATAATTAAGTCAACTAAAATGGCGAATTTAATCGTAGCAAGACTACCTGTGAGTCTACCAACTGGAAGTGCACGAAACATTTCAAGTCTACCCAATTCTTCATCTACGCGAGTATGACGATTAACAAGAAATATATTCATAATCGCTATGGTAATTAAAAACCAAATTAAACACTCTTGGGCCATAACACTTGCTTGTGTTAGATTTTCCATGCCATATACATTTCCCATCATAGCAACCATTCCATTACTACTCATTGTCGTTGCCATCTGTAGAGTTTCTTCCTCCGTCTTTAAAAGACTTGGATATAAAGAAGCTATCAATGCCACAAATCCTGCAATACAAACAATCCATATTGAAGACATTATTCTCTCTCTTCGAAAGATAAAACGTAAATAGATACCAAGCTTTGCAAAATTATTCTTCATACACTCACCTCGTATTATATAGTAGTAGTGTTTATAGTCCCTCTCCAAGGACTATATGCTATACTTTTTGGAGATACTGTGGATTGGTTCTTATCACCTACCACTTGATGGTTTTAGGAAGGCTCCAACCACAGGCTCTTTGTAT
>JAVBRI010000013.1:0-49215 GCA_031548165.1 Lachnospiraceae bacterium | reverse complement strand
GCTGAAAATTCAAGAATTTTCAGGGATGGTTTATAGTTTAGTTTTCAATGTTCTAAGTTTTTGTTGCTTACTGTTTTTGCGACAGCTTAGATATACTATCATATCTTTTTGAGCTTGTCAACAGTTTTTTTAATTTATTTTTTTGCTTTGCCTTAAGTACTCAGTACAGTATCATCTGTCTGTTACGTTCTCGGCGACAGCTTGCTTAGTATACGACACCAAAATCAAAATGTCAATACATTTTTTTAATTTTTTTTAAAAATAAAGTTATGCACATTTTCGATAAGCTTTTCCACTTATTATCCACAAAACATTGTGCATACATCAGCTAATTTTATTACTTCCTTTATATCAAAAAAGTAGTAAGTCATATTTAAATGTTTCTTATGACTTACTACTATACTAATACAATTTAATTCAGCTTAAACAAGTACCTTTGAAACTATCCACACAACCATATTGTTATTATAGATAAAACTTAAAAATGAATTATCATTTATTTGAGCAAATGCAGATTGTGCCCACGACTTATCACTACATGCTGTAAGTATAAGACAAGCTATCCATACTATTACTAAACCATATACCAGTCCTATGATTGCTCCAACTGATTTATTTATTCCATTTATAATTGGCAGCTTACTAAATATATCTAAGACAGATATTAAGATTCTTACTATAATACCTACTATTATTATTAATACTAAAAATGTAATTGCATTTAATATTGTATCTGAAATTGATTCAGCAACATATTCTTGAACCGCAGTTGTTGCTCCATCTACGTTCTCAATAATAGGGTTAAGTATTGACTTTGGCAAATCCAAGTTATTGATAGATTCCACATCTACTACTTCGTTTTCCTTAACAACTGCCTCTACTGACTCATATATGTTGTCGTACAATGGCGTTGCTGTTTTTAGTATAGCACTAACAGGAAATGTAAGTACCATAGCTACAATAATAGTTACCAATGTAGCCACTAATGATAATGCTATCTTTATAAATCCCTTCTTATGTCCAACTCCTGCCATTATTGCTAAAAAAGCAATAACTCCAATTAATAATGCGTATTCCACTTTGTCCTCCATTCTGCCACTTGGCAATGTATTTCTTATTTTAGTTTTATCTTTTCTATATTATTGTCATTTACAATATAATATATGTTCGGCTTGCTTGTAGGAATAACCGTTTTTATACCGCTGTCTATGTTACCTTCATACTTGATGGTTCCCGAAGTAGTAATAAGTTTCATTCTTTCTGCGTTATTTAAAACTATTATATCTCCCTCTATTGATACATTTGTATATTGAAAATCTAATTTTAGACTCAACTCTTCATCACCATCTTTATCAAAGCACTTAAGAATATACGGCTCATCATATTCTCCTGTTAAAAGAATCATTCCAAAATGTTCTTTATTATAGAAAATACTCTTTATTTCTTTATCTATTTTTGCTTCTTTTACTTTAGAAGGTTTTTGCTTTATAGAGTATACAGTATACATATTATCTCCAAATGCAACTACTGTATCATTATCGATAAACTCAACCTTTGGAACTATTGTTGTACCATAATGGTCAAAACCTCCAACAACTCTTTCCACTTCATTTTTACCCACTTCTGAATAATTATAAAATACAACTCTTGTCTTTGCTTCCCCTCCATCAATGTAAACATATGATACCGCTAGTTTAGTCCCATCATTTGATAATGATATCGAAAGTGGACATCCCGAATCTGTTAAATATGTTTGTCCCTTTGCAATAAGTGTACCATCTTTTTTTATGACCTCTATACAGTTGGTTTCGCTATCTTGGGTAATAGCTGCAACAACACCTTGCTCTGAAACTTCTATATCTAAAATAGGATAAGTTGTTTCTACCTTTCCTTGTAACTTTTTGGCATCGTATATATAAACTATATTGGTATTAATATCCGCAATCGCTATATAGCTTCCACATATATCTATAAGTGGTGTTTTCATCTCAAATGCTTGATTCCATACACTAACGTTGTCTTGCAGATAGGTTAACCCGTCGTTACTAAATCGAAGCATTCCTTCATCAAACTTATAAAAAGTACAATTTGCTGTTTGATCTTTTTGGTAAACATCCGATACTTCATACTCATCATATGTCATATTATCAATGTATATCTTTATGCTAAGTACAACAAGCACGACTGCCATAATAAGTCCTATAACAAAAAATCGTATTTTTCTTTTATGCTGCTTTATCTTATATTCATAGTCATCTTCTGAATCATTTTCTATGCCACGGTTTTTTAAATATTCTCTAACGTTTGACATTGCATTCCTACTTTTCTTTCTTGAATTTTATATCCATGTATTTTGCAAGTTTATTGTAGCATATTTTTTTTCCAAATCCAACCTATTTTAATCAAGGAACAATCAATTCCTCTCCATAACAGATAGAATCAGCACTTTCAAGATGGTTTAGTTCGATAATTGTATTTATATTATTTGTATTACCATATAATTTCATACATATACTATATAGTGTTTCTCCCTTTGTTACCGTATAATAATTTGTTTGAGCTGGTGTTACTGAAACAGTTTCTGACTGCGTCTCTGGTGGCAATGTTGTTTCTGGCTGCGTTGGTTCCTGACTTACAGGGGTTGTATCTTCTGGTGTTGTACTCTCAGCCTCTGGTGTCGTAGTTTCATTTTCATTACCAGTGGTAGTTTCCTCTTTCTTTTCAGACTCCTTAGGAACTCCATTTACCGAAATCACATCACCGTTATCACCTGTATTTTCAGTCTTATTCATAATTCCATTTACCATGCTTTTCATTTCACTTGTAAGGTTATCAAGCTTTCCTTGTTTTCCCATTACCGCTAATGTTGCTGCTAATGCTCCAATGATTAGAAACGAAGATGCTTTACTAAGTAATTTTCCATATTTTGAATAACTCTTGCCTTCGTTTAATTCTTCATTTTCTTCTTCTATATTTTTCATTTCATTTTCCTTTATTTCTTTATCTCTTTTTAAATTTATATTTTCTTTTATTTTTGAAATTTGATTTTCTATGATTCCAGCCTTTTCTGTTGTATGAATAGACCTTTTAAAATTAATATCTGCGTTTGTACCTAATACATAATCTTCCATACTAGGATTCTTTTCATAGTAAATATGATAGCAAGATAATTTTCTTAAAATATCATTATCATAAACAAAAAAACTTTCCTCTTCCTCATCCCTATCTACTCTAAAGAACACCTTATCCATTCCGGCAAAGTTATCCATATGAACTCTTTTTAATCTTGATAATTGATTCTGCGAAGCAAAACTTTGCGACAAGAACCATCCTACTACCTTTTCACCTTGGAAATACCTATGTATTTCATCATTCAAACTTATCCATATATCATCGCTAAATAAAACTGTATTGTCAAAAACCTCTTTAACATCCAGTGCACCCTTAACAAAAATATATGTGTATCCACCACTTTGCTTTACACTTCCAACAAGTACTCCATAACGTATATTTTCCTCATTATCTGGAATTTTGTTCAAATACAATGCAACATTATCTTCCATGTATACCTGAACACTACTCTCTCCTCCACCTATTTGCTTAATATTTTTAGGCAGTTTAAATCCCAAATCTGTTTTTTCTCTATTTTGCTTTTCGCCTTCTTCATATTTATATACTACTTCTATCATCTACCATCCATGCACAAAATGCTTATCCTCTCTATTTTATTTATCCTAAAACATTACCACATCTCTAGTGCATAATATGTCAAAACTTGGAATTAAATTAATAAAAGTTTTCGACACGAATAAAACGCCCCATTTGTGGCATATATATAAATATAATACTTATTTGGAGGAATTATGAATAATACTTTTTATTACAATGTTAATGAAGAACACAATACAATAAATTTCAGTAAACGATTGGCCAAGCTAATGGAAGATAATTACGCTTATGACTGTGAAATAGTTATTTTGTGTATAGGAAGTGACCGTTCTACAGGAGATAGTTTAGGCCCACTTATTGGACATAAATTGAAAAATCATAAATTTAAAGATGTTTTTGTATATGGAGATTTAAAGAAACCCATTCATGCAATAAATTTAGAGGAATGCCTCTATAATATATATTCAAAGCACGAAAACTCTTTTATCATTGCAATTGATGCATCTTTGGGCAGAGAAAATCATATCGGATATGTAACCTTAAGTGACATTCCACTAAGACCTGGATTAGGTGTAAAAAAAGCATTGCCATCTGTTGGTGATTTATGTATAACTGGTATTGTAAATTTTTCAAGTTCATTTGATTCTATGTTGCTACAATCCACTAGGCTATCTATAGTAATGGACTTAGCTGATTATATATATAATGGAATCTGCACCGCACTTTTGATAAGAAACAAAAAAGGACTTTTGCAAAACAAAAGCCCTTTATAACTCAAGACAGCTACTATATCACTGTTGTATTTAGTATATTGATGGCATCGCTGATTGTTGCCGCCTTGCCATCATCTAGTAACACGAGCATCTTTTCTATTTTTTCAGCTGAGAGGTTTTCTTCACCCAAATATGCTGAGTAATTTGTCGAGATGGCTATTGTTACATCTTTTTGTTTTTCTTCTAACTCCTTTAACTTTATGTTCAACTCTGCTAAATCCGACTTTATCTTATCTATTCTTCCAATATCTCTTTTAGTTATTTCATCTTCTATATCTTGTTTTGTAGTTCTTTCAAACTCTGATATTGCTTCATTTTTTCGTTTTACTATATCATTTATATGTTCTTCAATCTCTGTAATATCTACATCGTATTTTTTTAGGTCATAACGTTCTTCGTCATTATCTTTTTTTATAGATTTTACTATTCGTCTAATCTTTGCGCTATTTTTTAAAATGGTTATTCTTTGAACCTTTGTATCTGCAAAAACATCCTTTTTTTGTATATGGGAATATCTATATCCAAGTACATAAAGTGCTGTAAAAGCTGCTAAAAAGAATATATATAGTAATGCATTAATTATTTTATTGCTTCCCAAAAACCATGTTGCCGCAGATGGTATACCTACTATTATCAAGAAAGCTCCTAATACAAAACCTAACTTTTCCCTTATACTTTTAGGAAAATAAAGACTATAAAACCACCCTCTGTCTAAAATAGTTGGAACTCCTTTTTGTTTAAATACAGTTCTTATTTCTTCATGAAGGTTTTTATTTTCTTGTACTAATTCTGCTGTTTCACTTTTTATACGACTCTCTATACCTTTTGATTTAGCTTTATTTCTTTCTGCTTTTACCTTTTTTAGTCTATCTTGTGTTTTAGATAACTCTTTATCAAAATTTGAAACTACCTGTTCACGTCTTTTCTTTACAGTTGCATCAACAGTATCATTTAAGAATTT
This sequence comes from Lachnospiraceae bacterium, assembly GCA_031548165.1. GTDB lineage: Bacteria > Bacillota > Clostridia > Lachnospirales > Lachnospiraceae > CAG-303. Next base: position 43,812 of record JAVBRI010000013.1, on the reverse strand, counting down.
TTCTTCTGCAATTATTTCCTTTTCAATTCTCTGCTTTTCAACATTACAAGCAGCTATATCATTCCTTAATGCAGTTTGTGTTTGCACAGCTCCATAAATTGCCTTTAAATCATCCTTATTTCCATATAGTATGTTTTGCCCTTCCATTTATCTACCTCTCTTTAGTTACTTAATAAAACTAAACACGTAATGTCATGTCACCTTTTCTAATCCAACCAGCTCTTCTCATTCCTTCTGATATAATAAACGTCAATAATGCTGGTAATACAAAGTGCATACCTATTATCTCAATCATTACTATTGGTATAGTCATTCCAGCTGATACCATTGCTTCATATGCCGCAAACTGCCCAACAAGTCCTGAAGTTCCCATACCTGAACCCACTGGCGTGCTAACCATCTTTAGTACCGCTGATGCTATAGGTCCTAAAATAGCACTTGCCAATATTGGCGGTATCCATATCAAAGGCCTTTTTACAATGTTTGGTACTTGTAACATACTAGTTCCAAGACCTTGAGCTATCAATCCACCTGTTTTATTTTCTCTAAAGCTTGCCACTGCAAAGCCAACCATTTGACAACAGCAGCCTATCGTTGCCGCTCCCGCTGCCAACCCCGTTATTCCCATTGAAATACCAATGGCTGCTGAACTAATAGGGAGTGTAAGAATCATACCCATAACTACTGATATTATAATACCACCTAGAATAGGAGATTTTTCAACGTTTACATTTACAATTTCACCTAGCCAATACATAAATTTGCTTATATATGGTCCTACCAAAAAACCAACTATTGCACCTGATGCTATTGATACAAACGGCGTTACTATTATATCTACTTTTGTTTTACCTGAAACTAATCGTCCGATTTCTATTGCAACATAAGCAGCAACAAAAGCTCCTAACGGTTCACCAGGTGAACCTAGTGAAAATGCTGGCGATAATGATGGAAATGCTCCTATCATACCTGCAACTGCTGCTGACACAACTACCAATGTACTTTCCTTAAATCTACTTGCTACTCCTACACCAATACCTGCACCAGTTATAGTCTTTGCCATCTTTGAAACCGCTATTATATATGCACCTACTTGTCCGCCAATCAAAGAACCTATTTGTCCCAATATAGTTCCTACAATCAGCGTAGCGAACAACCCTAGCGCCATGCCGCTTAAACCCTCTATAAACAGCCTATTCAAATATTTTTTCAAAACAACTCCTCCTCTAATCTTCCTCAATAACATGAACTTCTAGATAATCAAATTCAATATCATCTATAAAATTATCTTTATTAAACCTAACTTTATCTCTCTTTTTAAAGTCTTCGATATTACAATCCAACCATATTGGTCTACTTAAGTCAAATTCATTGCACACCTTGTCTATTGAATCAAAAACTTTCTTTGTTCTATTGACATCTGTTCTATCATCACACGCTACCATATCTTTAAGCATATGATTTTCTTTCCAAATTTTTGCCCACATTCTAAACATAGGCTTTTATTATCGCTTTCATAAGTTTCACTGAGTTTGCTATAGCCATAGCTTCAAATGCTGGATAGTCCATTGATGCAGAATCATCTGCTTTATCAGATATTGCTCTAATTATCAAAAATGGAATATTATTTAGATAACATGCATGTGCTATTGCTGCACCTTCCATTTCTGTACAATATCCGCTAAAAGTATCAATAAGCCAAGTCTTTTTATCCTTACCTGAAATAAATTGATCTCCACTAACTACTCTTCCAACAAATGTGTTTACATCCGCAAGTTCTTCCTTACAACATTTATCTGCTAATTTAATAAGTTTTTCATCTGCCATGAATATAGATGACTCCATACGTGGTATGACACCCACTTCATAGCCAAATGCCACTGCATCAACATCATGTTGAATAGCATCTAAAGATAAAACGATATCACCGATATTTATCTCATTTTTTAACGAGCCTGCTATTCCAGTGTTAATTACCGCACTCACTTCATAATCATCCGCAAGTATTTGCGCACAAATTGCTGCATTTACTTTTCCTATACCTGAGCGTACAATAACTACTTCCTTACCTTCTATTTTTCCTTTTACAAATTCCATGCCAGCCTTTTTATTAACTGTCACTGATTCTAAAAGTGCTTTTATCTGATTTACCTCTTCGTCCATTGCTCCTATTATTCCTAGCATTTTATTACCACCTTTCAATCTATTGAGGATAGATAAGCCTATCTTCTGTAATTCCTACTAAAACTTCATCTAAAAATCTTTTTGCCAAATAATTTGCCATCGAAAGATTCATGTCTAAATAATTACCACAATCCTTTGCTGCTGCTCCTGGAACATCATCTTTAAAATCTCTGATAAATTCAAACATCTGCGTTAATAGCAAAACAATATCCTTAGATTCATAATCTCCTGCAAGTAATAAATAAAACCCTGTTCGACATCCCATTGGTCCGAAATAAATACATTTTTCCTTATAGTCATTATGGTTTCTTAAATATGTTGCCGCTAAATGCTCTATTGTATGCATCTCTGCTGTATTCATCACAGGTTCAAAATTTGGTCTTGTCATTCTTATATCAAATGTAGTAATAACTTCACTTCCTACATGATCTTTTCTTGATACGTACACTCCTGGTAATAATTTTAAATGATCAATTGTAAAACTTGCTATTTTTTCCATTTTAATACACACCTTTCATTATTTTTCTAAAGTTTTTAGCGCTTTAGCTAACTGATCTGGGCAAGAAGTTCCTCTCCCAGCACAATCAATGCCTTCTAATCTTCTAATCGCCTCGCTAATATCCATCCCTTCAACCAATGCCGCCACTCCTTGTGCATTTCCACTACAACCACCAACAAATTTTACGTTTTTTATCTTTCCCGACTCAACTTCAATATCTATCATTCTAGAGCAAACGCCCTTTGTCATATACTGCATTTTTAATCCTCCATCATACAATAAACCTCATAAGTATAATAACAAATGTATCCAGAAAATGCTAGTATATTTTTGTATACACATTTATCTATTGTCGATTTTTGTATTACGATTTTCCTTGAAAATTGTTTCGTTTATTTATACACTATTCTTTATAATAGAAAACTACACTATAAACAAACGAGGTATAACATGGAATTAGTATTAAAAAACATAATGATATTTTGCACACTTGCAGCTTTTTTATTTAAAATAGCCGATTATATTTCTGCATCTTTATTTTTAAAATCCGCTTTAGATCCACAATCAGGCAAAAACGAGCTTTTAAAACAAATGAAACTTAAACATAAGAACTATCAAACTCTTGGAATTCCTGCAAAAAACACCACTGCACTTGTCGAGAGATACATTTGGACTTATTCTAACAAAAAAAACGGATTAAGTAATTTTGAAATTCTTTCAATCCTTAGCTTACTTGCTACATTAGCTTCTGGTCTTGCTGGTATATATTTTGCCTTTTTTGATACTTTAAAAGTAGTATCCTTTTGTACCATAACTTTTTCTATTTACATAATGTTTAGAATGTTACTAAATTCTGATACAATATATAAAAAATTTGTCTGCTTAGCAGTGGATCAACTTGATAATTGTACCAGAGAATCACATGCGCAAAAAAATAGTATTGACAGTGTTACTGATGCTCCTTCTGAGCCAATTTCTATTAATAAAATTGATCCCGACATTGATAAACCAATACCAAAAAAACCTGAAAAATTCGCAAATATGAGCAAAAATGAGCAGGCTGAATTATTTTCATACATAATTGAAGAATTTTTATAATAATCATAAATTATTCACATTGTACTTTAGTTGACATTTGTGATAAAATAGACAAAAGAATTTAAAAACGCTTTTAGAATGGAGGAAATTTTTATGTCAAAGGTTACGTTTGATTATTTAAAAGCTAGCCCTTTTATAACAAAAGAGGAGATAGCAAATATTAAAACACAGGTTTTAAATGCACGAGATACTCTTGTATCTAAATCGGGTGCAGGTAATGATTTTCTTGGATGGATAGATCTTCCAGTGGATTATGACAAGGAGGAGTTTGCAAGAATTAAATCTGCTGCTTCAAAAATCCAATCAGACTCTGAAGTTCTTTTAGTTATAGGCATCGGTGGTTCTTATTTAGGTGCCAGAGCAGCTATTGAATTTTTAAGACACAATTTCTACAACATGGTTGATAAGAGTGTTAGAAAGACTCCCGAAATATACTATGTTGGAAATAATATAAGTAGTACATACATCACACATCTTATTGATGTAATTGGTGATAGAGATTTCTCTGTAAACATCATTTCAAAATCAGGAACTACAACTGAACCTGCCATTGCATTTAGAATCTTTAAAAAGATGCTTGAGACAAAGTACGGTAAAGCTGAAGCTGCAAAGCGTATTTATGCAACTACAGACAAGTCTAGAGGTGCTTTAAAAAATCTTGCAACTGCTGAAGGCTATGATAGCTTTGTTGTACCAGATGATATTGGCGGTCGTTTTTCAGTTTTAACTGCTGTAGGGCTTTTACCAATCGCTGCAAGTGGTGCTGATATTGATAAGCTTATGGAAGGTGCTGCCAGCGGAAGAAAACGTGCTCTCGAAAATGACTTTGAAAATAATGATTCTCTTTTATATGCTGCAATGAGAAATCTTTTACTTAGAAAAGGAAAGAATGTTGAAATCGTAGCTAATTATGAGCCAAGTCTTCATTATGTATCTGAATGGTGGAAACAGCTTTACGGTGAAAGCGAAGGCAAGGATCAAAAGGGTATTTTCCCTGCTGCTGTTGACCTTACAACTGATCTCCACTCAATGGGACAGTATATTCAAGATGGTGCAAGAATGTTGTTTGAAACAGTCATTAATATTGAAAAGTCTCAATGTGAACTTATTCTCGAAGAAGAACCTATAGATCTTGACGGACTTAATTACCTAGCTGGTAAGAGCGTTGATTTTATAAATAAAAGTGCTATGAATGGTACTATCCTTGCACATACAGACGGTCAGGTGCCAAACTTTGTAGTGAACGTTCCTGAACAAAATGAATTTTATCTTGGCGAATTATTCTACTTCTTTGAATTTGCTTGTGGTGTTTCTGGTTATTTATTAGGGGTAAATCCTTTTGACCAACCAGGTGTTGAAAGTTATAAGAAAAACATGTTTGCTTTACTTGGAAAACCAGGTTTTGAAGAGGAAAGAGAACAACTTTTAAAACGTCTATAATTAAAAGATTTATATTGTTATATCAAAAAAGAAGATTCATTCGAATCTTCTTTTTTGTGAGTAAATTTATTTATTATCTTCTTTGCTATCTTTTTTTCTTCCTAAGATTAATACAGCTCCACCAATTGCCACTACCACTACCATTAATACTATATATATGATTGGACTTGTATTGTCGCCTGTCTTAACTCCATTATCTAGTGGTATTTCAATATCCTCTAATTCTTCTAATTCCTCTTCACCATTGTCTAATGGAATCTCATTTGTTTCTATTTCTTCTGTAACTACTTCTTCCTCAGTTGTTGGTTCTTCAACTGATGTTACTTCTTCTTCCTCACCATCATCTAATGGAATCTCATTTGTTTCTATTTCTTCGGTTACTATTTCTTCTGTTGTTATTTCTTCTGTTGTTGGTTCTTCAGTTGTTGGTTCCTCTGTCGTTGGTTCCTCTGTTGTTGGTTCCTCTGTTGTTATTTCTTCTGTTGTTATTTCTTCTGTTGTTGGTTCTTCTGTTGTTGGTTCCTCTATTATTGGTTCTTCATATACTAATTTAAACACTAAACCTTTTGTATTTTCAATCCAGTTTATTCTAGTATACTCATAGTATGTATATCCGCTGTTATTGTAATTCTCACTATTTGTTACTGTAAAAACTTCTGTTACAATGTTTCCGTTTGAAAGTTTAATATCAACTGATATTGTAAATACTGAATCTCCAGTAAATTGATTTTGCTGAGTTTTTGATGAGAATACTCTTGCTCCTACATCTGGGTTGTTTTTGTCATTCTTATCCATCTCTACATAGTTATCTTCATTTTCAATAACATAGTTAACACTAACTATTTCTAAACCACTTTCGGTTTCTGTTATTACATGAAGATGATTATATATATCTGACCCCCATCCATTACCATTGTTATTATTTGGGTCAAATACACCTGCAAAAGATATACTACCAAACACCAATATCATTACCATTACTAAACTTAATATGCTCATTTTTTTGTTGAATTTTTTAATGTTCATCATAATAATCACCCTACTTTCTTTTTTTATTTATTGTAATAAATAATTATTTTTTATGTTTTATATTTATATAATACGCTCAAAAAAGGTGGTTTGATACCCCTTAAAAGTAGGTAAAAAGGTGGGGTAAAAAAAGATTCGGCTAAAGCCGAACTTTGCAAGAATTATAGGGCAATTCTTGCTGGAACAATTTTCAGTAGTTTCCTATTATTCTTGCATTAATGCTCAATACACATTCTCTTTTTACAACAAAAAAGGGCTAGCGCCCTTTTTGCATTGTTCGACTAAGTCGAATGTTTCTTATTGATTATCTTCTTTGCTTTCTTTTCTTCTACCTAATACTAATACAGTTCCTCCGATAGCCACAACTACTACCATTAATGTTACATATATAGTTGTACTTGTATTATCACCAGTCTTAACTCCACCATCAAGTGGAACATCAATATTTACTAATTCCTCAAATTCTTCTTCTGTTGATTCTTCCACTGTCGACTCTTCCACTGTTGTAGTTTCTTCAACTATTGTTTCCTCTACAGTTGATACTTCTTCCTTACCATCATCTAATGGAGTTGGATCTATGTCGATAACTTCAATTTCTTCTGTTGTTACTTCTTCTGTTGTTACTTCTTCTGTTGTTGGTTCTTCTGTTGTTGCCTCTTCAGTTGTTACTTCTTCTGTTGTTACTTCTTCTGTTGTTGCTTCTTCTGTTGTTGTTACTTCTTCTGTTGTTACTTCTTCTGTTGTTGTTACTTCTTCTGTTGTTACTTCTTCTGTTGTTGTTACTTCTTCTGTTGTTACTTCTTCTGTTGTTGTTACTTCTTCTGTTGTTACTTCCTCAGTTGTTGTTTCTTCAACTGTTGTTGTTTCCTCTTCATATACTATATAAATTACTATACCTTTTGTATTTTCTGTTTCGAATATTCTGCTATAATCATAGTAAGTGTATCCGCTATTTTTGTAATTTTCACTGTTTGTTACTGTAAATACTTCTGTTACTATGCTACCATCTGAAAGCTTTATATCTAATGATATTGTAAATACTGAATCTCCAGTAAACTCATTTTGTTGTGTCTTTGATGCAAATACTCTTGATCCAACCTTTGGATTATTGCTATCATTTTTATTCATCTCTACAAGATTTGTTTCATTTTCATAAACTGAATTTACTTTTACTATCTCTAAACCACCTGATGTAGTTGTAACTATATCGATGTGATTATATATATTTGATCCCCATCCATTACCATTATTATTACTTGGGTCAAACACTCCTGCAATAGAAATGCTTCCAAATATTAATACCATTACCATTACTAAACTAACTATGCTCATTTTTTTGTTGAATTTTTTTATATTCATCATAATAACTCCTACTTTCTTTTCTTTATTATTTATATGTATTATTTTTCATGTTGTTATAATAAATCTAAAAATGATGTTTTTATACCCCAAATAAGTAGGAAAAAGAGGGGGGTAAAAAAAATCATTGGCGATAACACCAATGATTTTCTTATTCTTGTTTGCTACACATTACGCAGTATCTTATTTTACTGTTTTTAAAAATTCAACTAACTCTCGTATGTTTATAGGTTTTGAAATATGGTGGTCCATACCTACTGCCTTGGCTTTTTCGATATCTTCCTTATATGCATCTGCTGTCATTGCACATATCGTTACTTCTTTGGCATCTTCTCTATCTAATGCTCTTATTGTCATAGTCGCCTGATACCCGTTCATTATAGGCATTTGAATATCCATCAAAATTATTGAAAAATAGCCTTGCGTTGATTCAGCAAATATACTAACCGCTTCTTCCCCATTTACTGCCTCAATAATATTGGCACCTGTAGATGAAAGCAATTCCTTGATTATCATTCTATTAATTTCAATATCTTCTACTATAAGTACATTTAGATTTGATAAATCCATATTTACATCAATAATTTTTTCATCTGTTGATTTATCAACCATTTTAACTTTAATCTCAAAAAAGAATTTTGAACCTTTGTTTAATTCACTTTCTACGAAGATTTCTCCTCCCATAGCTTTAACTATATGCTGGCTAATAGAAAGTCCCAAACCTGTCCCACCATATTTTTGTGATATACTTGCATCTGCCTGCGAAAATGGAATAAATAATCTTTCTTGTTGTTCTTTACTCATTCCAATTCCACTATCCTCTACACTAAACTTTAATATAGCTGTTTCATTATCTTTAACAATATCTATATCTAAGAAAACCTTTGAGTTTTCCGGTGAAAACTTAATTGCATTGCTTAGCAAATTAACTATAACTTGATTCAACCGACGCTTATCTGCCATTATATAGGTATCTTTTGTTGATTGTGCATTCACTATAATATTAATACCCTTTTCTTCTGATTTAGCTTCTAACATCTGTGTTACTGATATTATATCATCATATAGTTCAAAGTTTTCTTCACTAAGTTCCATACTTCCCGCATCTATCTTTGCCATATCCAAGATATCATTTACTATAGATACAAGATGTTCTGAAGATGTCTGTATCTTTTCTAACATTTCAAGTGATTTTTCTTTATCATTTATTTGTTGTTGTATAATATATGTAATACCTGTAATTACATTAAGCGGTGTCCTTATCTCATGGCTCATTTTGGCTAAAAATTCACTTTTTGCATCCAAAGCCCTAGCAAGCTCACTAGTTCTTTCTTCTACAAGCACCTTGAGCCTTTTCTTCTTTCTTGACAAATTAAATATAATAATAATTACCAAAGAAAGTACTATAATTAAAAGATTTATTATTATCTGCATAAATCTACTTCTTTGTTCATTTAACTTCGTAGTATAATCAAATGATTTGTTTTTCCATTTTGCATTGATAAAATCTGTATCAACATATTTCTCTGCTTTACTTATAATAGAACACAGCATTTCGTCTTTTTGGTTAAAACCAAAATATAACTTTGTAGGATATCCAAAACTAAGATTTAACTTATAGCCTGATTTTTGTTCAAAGTTAATTTTGCTAAGCAAAGAATATTCCGTTTCGACAAATGCATCAATTTCGCCTGAATCTAATGCTTTAAACACTTCAACCACTGTATTATAGGATTTTTGATTTCTACTTCCAAACCATGTTGTAAAATATCTTTCAGCCGCTGAACCCTCAATTGTCCCTACTTTTATACTCATCAACTGTTGGAAACCTATACTTTGATACGAATCCAATGTAATTAAAGCATATGATGATTCAGAATATGGAGCAGAAAATAAGTACTTTGACATTCTCTCTTCATTCTTTTCAAACCCTTGTACCATCGTGATTTCTCCAGTATCAAATAGCTGCATAATCTCTTTCCATGTAACACTCAAATCGTTTCCTGGCTTAAATTTCAAACCTGATACCTTCGATATCTCCTCTAATACATCTAAAGTTACCCCCTGAAATTCTTTATCCACCTCATTATAAAAACATATAGGATAAAAACGAACTTGGCATCCCACTGTTATCTCATCATCCGATGCTATAAGCTTTTGTAAATACTCTATTTCTTCTGATGTTAAATCATTTAAAAACTTATATGCGTTGTAATGTGTTTTCCCCTTAATATTTAATTCAAGTATCTTATTATCTCCGCCATTTTCCAAATACTTATCAAATGCGCTTATCAAACACTCAAGTGATTCATCTATTGCTGTCAACCCAAATGTCCTATATGCTGGAAATTCCAAAGATCCTATCTCAAATGAGCCTTCATTTATAAGGCTTGACCACTCGGTATCATCAACAAAGTGAGCATCTGCCCCACCTTCTTTAAGTAGATTTATTATCTCTTTTTCACTCTTTACATAAATACTTTTAAAATCATGATTATAAGCAGTTCTCACTACTTCTTCAGTTATACTTCCTTCTAAAAATACAAAAACTGGTTCTCTTTTTTCTTGTATATCTTGAAGTGTTAACCCTTCTTTGCTCTTTATGTATACCAAACCACGCTCACTTATTGGTTCTGACATATAATATAGTTCTTTTCGTTCCTTTGTAATAGCAAAATCAGTCAAAAAATCCACCGTGCCATCTTTTATTCCATCTACCATTTCATCCCAAGTCACAAATTTATGCTCAATGTCAATCTCAAATAACTCTTCCAGTAATTCCATCAACTCCTTAGAAAACCCACTAAACTCACCGTCTTGATTAATAAATCCTTCTGTTCCTTTTAAAGATGCATAAATCAGTGTTTTTCCTTGTAGCTTTTCAATTGCCTCTATTTCTTTATCTGTAATACCTGATATATCTTTATAATTCTTAATCTCACCTTTATCCTTGTCCTTTGCATACCCTATATTATCTTGAACAAATATCATAGGCAATAGTATTAAAAGTACAATAAATAGACTTATTTTTTTCATATGCTTTCACCGCCTCTGGTCACTTTCTATAAGTTTACCATATACACTTTTATCAGTCAATGAAAGCTTTTTCATTTAGTTTTACGAAAAACAGGGTCTACACCTCTACATGGCGAAGTATAAACTAGTATCCGGAAAGTTCCTTTTCCTGTAGAAGTCTAAATATTTAACTCTTCCAAATTTCAGTACTGATAAGTTCCATCCACTCCTTAACTTGTTCCTCTATTTCTGCTGTAATATCATTTGCCTCTATGGTAAAATCTGCTCCCACTGGAAGTAAATTTTCATTTTTCATAAACCTATGAAGGAATCTTATAAATTTTTCAAGTCCTGATATTATTTTATATAACACTGACTTTTCCTTTTTCTTAGCTAAAACAAGCTTTAAAACAGAACAGATTATCTCAATAAGATATGCCATTACTTTTGCATTCTTTGTAGATTTAGATACAATTTCCTTAGCAAAAGCAACTGTCTTTAATATAAATTTTGCCAAATATAATAAATATATTGGTTCCTTTATTAAACGGTTTGCTAGTTTGCTAATAACTAAATCTTTCAAGCTATCACCATTTTTATCTAAAGATGATGGCTCTATTGTCGCCAGAAGCACATCAACTTCTTTTTTTATTACTTCTTCTAATTCTTTTTGAAATGATGAACTATGGTGATCAATATCCAAAAACAAAACAATCATATTTACAATAGCTTCTGCTATTTCTTCATCTGAAGACATTGGGTTTTGCATCATTAATGATACAATACTATGAGCTGTCTTATTACGAATTGGAGCATATTTTTCTTTACTTAAAAAATATGTTATGTAATGATTTATCATCGTAGGAATTGCTCCAGATGTAGACTTTTTCCCTCGCTTATCATTCTTGTCTCGTAGAGCATCTGGACAATGAAAATAAGGTAATGGATCTCCATAAAATGTTCGTTTACTACCTCCACGTCTTCCTCTATAAAACTCGGTTTGTCCTGAATAAAATCCTAGGCAGTTTACAAAATCTCTCTGTTCTGCAATAAGCTCCAAATTTTTTAGTCCTTTTAACTGCTCTTTATATTTCGCCAAAAATGCTGTAGAAAAGCCCTGTCCATCAACCGATAACCCATAATCAACCATTCCTTTAGGTGCTGTAATAGCACAGTACTGTGCTTTATTTCCACCTTTTGAATGTCCTGCTACAGCAAGATATGATGGATGTAAGTTATCCTTTACCCTCTTTACAAATCTAAAAGCTGCCTTTTGTTGCACTGTATCCGCATCTAACATACCATCTGCATTATCAAACCACTCCACATCACCATAGGTACCTCTAAATATTACATAGCATCGTCCCACAAGGTCTGTAAAACATACAGCTCTATGACCCTGCAATACATCTTTTTCTGATTTTGTAACGTCCTCGAATAAAGTGACTTGTAGTGTAGACATACAGTTATCATATAAAATAGCATTTAAAAGTTGTTCCCATTCTGATTTTGTCATCTCACATGGTAGATTTTTGTTTAAATCTTTTGCAAGAATATATTGAATCACATTTCCTACATTTCCAATGTTTTTATCTATTATTCTATCCAAATATACCAAGCTGCATAATCGTTCCAGTTGATTACCATCCAATTGCTTTGAAATATCATTAAAAGCTTCTACTGTATCAGGAATATTTTGACTTACTATTTTATCCTGATCATCAATAAAAAAAATATCCGCATGAAGGGAAACCGTCAATTTGGACGGTTCTACTTCATCGGATATCAACATAAGTTCGCCTTTACTTAGCCAACATAATTTATACCATAATTTATCGCCTAATAAAACTGCTCTATTTTTAAACTCTATTACTTTATCTTGATTGTATGTATCTTCATCAAGATATAAATAAACCCTTTCAGGCTCCATATAAATTCTACATTGGCCAAAAATTTCTGTTGCTATATGTTCAATCTTTTCTCTTGTTTCTGGAAGACATAATATTTGATAATAATTCTCTGTAATTACGTAATTATCTCCTTCTGTCTTTCCCTCCACATCAAAACATACATGGTTTGATGTATCTTTGACTTCCCAGCGATCTGCTGGCATTCCCCATGTCTGTGGTATAAATGTAATAACTTCAAATGACCTATAGTATTTACTTTGTAAAAAATGTATTAGTTTTTCTTGTTTTTCAACTTTATCCATTTTTTCACCCTTTCCCATCTTAACTGATTCATCTAAACAATGATATTTTTCACTCCCAATTCATCAATAATAAGATGTCTTTTTTTATTGTTATTAAACGTCGTAACATATATTTCCAAATTATCAAACCAATCTTTTATTTACTTCGTCTGCAATATATTTAAACTTACCTCCTAGATATGGTCCAGGACAGGCAGTAGCTGCAAACATACTATGCTTTGTTAGATTTCCGTTTTTATCTCCAGTATAGTTTAGCTTTGGTATATTATTACGTTTACAAATATCAACACACAAGTCTATCAACTTCGCTAATGCTACATCACTTACTTTCCAATCAGGTGTACCGCCATTATTTGCCACCTCTATTGTTACTGCTTGATAATCATTTTCAGCATTACTACTAGTCCACGCACGGTTACATTCTTCTACATACATTCCAACTCTTCCGTCTGATCCTATTCCATAATTACTGGATGCTTGTCTTTCTGGTTTAATAAACACTTCTCCACATGTTTCTACCGTAAGATTCCCTGCCATATGATGAATGGTTATCTTTGAAATCTTATTAGTCCTTTTGTTAAAGTTTGGTGATAACTTTGTATAACTTACTAATGTACTATTGCTCATTTTCAACCTCCTATTTTTCATATCACAAAATTTTACATGTTTAGAGTGTAACACTTTTTCCAATTATTGTCAAATAATATTAATTCTTTCGTTAAATGTCCTATAAGCTGGATGCTATTTATCCGTTCTTGTATAGAATGTTGCCTTTCCTTTTCCATGACGTTCAACAAAGCCTTCTTCAACCAGTTTCTTAAGTGAATTTTCAATAGAGGCTTTACCAAAAGTTGGAACACGTTCCATTAACTCATTCTTTGTAAATTTACCAATTTTTTCACTAATAGCCGCTTGTACTCGCTCAAGTGCTGAAAGATTTTCATCTGTAAGATTAACTCTATCTTCAAAATCTCTATATGTCAACTACATATCCACTGCGGTAAAGCAGAAGTGTTGTATTCTCGTACTTGTAGTAACTATGCCTTCAATTTTGTTGGGTGACTCAGTACTCTGAATTTTTGCAATTTCAATTAACCTATCCAAGGCGGCTGGCTTTTGCTTCAAATACAATTTATTATTTGCTTTTTCAATCGTCGATTTTTTGAATTCGCGTTATAAATAATAGCTTGTAATATAAATGCATTGGTGCGATATTCAGGATTCTCTCTTATTTTTCTGCTACCTTCTAATATACATTCATCATATGGAACAATTAAAGTGATATTTGATCCACTACCTACTAGCTTACATCCAAGGTACTTAATAGATTCATTTATGTCTTCTTGCTTTATATAACAATAGATTTTATTATAACGTACTACTGGCTGATATCTTACTCCACCTGAAATACCTGTAAGATAGTAATCAATCCCACAGTAAAATACGTAGAATTTTTGATGATACTATTGAAGTTCTTTCAAAAATTGATTTTAATAAACGCTTGGATACCACATTATTCTTAAGCCCTGTCACATTAATGTATATATGACGATATTGAAATAATTCAATTTCTCTTCTACGTTTCATTCTTATTTATCCTTTCACTATTTTGGTGAAACTAATTATATGAATGAAATTAATCATTGTCAATGTTCTTTAACATTTTCTAGCGCTGGTGTTTCTACCGCAAGATTCCCTCCATATAGCGGTTTAATTCCTTTTGCACCCTAAAATATCGCGCATATTCGGCAAGACGTTTTAAATCTTTGCCTTTAAAACTCACATAATTTTCAACTGCACTAATTACCACATCCTCATCGCAACGACTTCGACTGCGAAGCAAGTCACACGTCGTTCTCTCAATATTGTAACATCTCACAGTATTGCCAAAGCTTGTCTTTCTCACTTCCATACCTACTTTATGTAATTCAGGCTTAATATAATAACAGTTGCATTCATCTTTCAGTGAGTTAGGCAATGACACATTACTAGGTATAGTAACCGAATAAGTAAATGGTTTTCTATCTGATAAATCATTTAAAAATAGAGCCGTATCATGTGAAAAAATAATGTTTTCAGAACGTAACATCAGTGTATACATATCATCATGTATCGACTCTGGTAGTATATATATTCCTTGTCTACTTCGCTTGAGAAGTCCTTCGTTTACATATTTAGTCAATAATGTTCTTGAAAAACCAAGAGCTGCCACTTGCGATGATGTTATCATATTGTTATTTGCTTTTATAACATCGTATATCTGCGAATTAATTTTCAAATCAACTCTCCTTTCAAAAAAAGCTCATTAATTTTCTTTATCAATAAACATATATTTACCTTTGCCTTTTCCTTCAACACTTATGACTACTTCCAAGTCACGCAACTTAGCCATAACTGCTCTAGATGTTGAAGAAGAACAATCTAATATCCTTTCAATATCTTTCGTACCAAAAATCCGACTACTTTCAATCTCATTATACAACTTCATAATGTTAGTCTTAGTTGGTTTGTTATAATTTGCCTTATCAATCGCCGACTTTAGTTCTCCAATCGCCGACTTTCTTGTTCCAATCGCCGACTTTTTATATTCAATTTCTGGTTCACCAATATCAATCCCTATATACTTTGTTTCAATCGCCTGTTTTTTTGAATTTGCATTATATATAATAGCTTGTAATATAAATGCATTGGTGCGATATTCAGGATCAGTTAACCCTGCCGTCTTTAACTCTATACACATACGGTCAACACCTTCACCATATTCTTTCACAAAATTATATGCTTTCAAAAATTCTGCAATTTTAGGGTTTCTAGAAAAATGTGTATATCTAATATTATCAGCTCTTACTAAGCCAGGTAGCTTTCCGGGACTCTCTACCACTATACGATTATCAAACATTTTTATTTGAATATCTGTTCCGCTAATACTGTATGCACGATGTGTAACTGCATTAACAATCAACTCTTGTCTTACAAACTTTGGATATTCTTCTTCTGTTACAAATCTTCCATCTTTACCCAAATATGTTTTTTCTCTTATCTGTGTATCTAAATATGCAATAGATTCATTAATCATATTGAGAAGAGTTCCTTCAAAAATTGTATCTTTTATTACATTCATTTCTGTTCCAAATTTCTCTATATTTCCCTCATACTTTATAAAACGTATTCTTGCACGCGGAAAAAAATCCTGAGGATTCTTACCAAATAGTAAAATCGCTGCTGTGCTAACCTGTAATATCCCATCTTTCTCCTTCACAAAACCTTTATTTTGTTTTAAGTAATCTAAGGGTGCTTTACTATATCCTATTTTCTCAATATATTTTTCTACGAAATCCATATCAATATCATCAATTCTAGCATCTGGAACCAATTTGTCTTCGAAATAACGTTCTCCTTTATCATATGTAAGTTGTAGTCTCTCATCAAATGTTAATATCTTCGATTTGTCTCCTACTCTCAAAAAGACTTCATCTGCTTGATTTGCATGAACTTGTGCACTTGGATCAATATGCATTAGCAGCACATGATTTTCTCTACCTTTAAAATCTATACATGAAACCTTTTCTAATTCAACTTTAATTGTTGGATTACAAAAATCAAATGGTACCCTCAATAGTTCATTTACCCTATGTGTTTCAAAATCTATACCTTCTATTCTGCTTGTCCTGTCTGAAATACCTATTGCTATAGTCCCACCATCTGCATTAGCAAATGCAACAACTGATATCGCTAATGCTTTAGGCTCTATCTCTATACTTTTACGATCAAATATCTGTTTCTCTTCAAATGCTAAAACTTCTTCGATTGTCAATCTAATCTACCCCCAGTTTATCTTGATTTTATATCAAGCTTTACGCTCTCATTTTCCATTGGTTTATTTACTAATTATTCCCCACGTTCTATTATACAAACATATACAGCTAAAATTAAAGATTTCTATAACAAATAAATTCATCATCTATATCAATATGATATTTCATTTCAATTCATTTGTCAACCGTAACAATTTTTGCTTTAATTGAAAATACAAGGTATTGCAACTTCCCAAAAAACAACATAACGGAGCCTTTGCGCACTGCAAAACTCCGTTATATATTTATATCTAAAACAAATATTTCTTCTGACTTAATTTAAGAAATATCAAATATATCAGCATCAAAACGAATCATTATTAAATTTTATTCAAAAAACCTATCAATCACCTTTTTCACCCCATCTTCATCACATGATGATGTTACATAGTCCGCAACCTCTTTCACTTCATCACATGCATTTTTCATCGCCACCCCTAAACCTGCATAATCAATCATCGTTACATCATTTCTTCCATCACCACATGCAACCAATTCTTCCCTAGTTAATCCTATCTTTTCTAAAAGTTTCTCAAGTGATGTTGCTTTATCAACTCCCAATGGTACTACTTCTATAAAAAATGGCTCTGATTGAAATACATTTAAACGTCCTTTAAAATGCTCAGCCATAGCTTTTACATGACTCATCATATACTCTGGCTCACCTACTAATAAGAACTTATCCACCAAAAAATCTATTTCCTCAAGTAAATTATCTACTTTTACAACTGGCATCTTTACTACATTCGATTCCACATCCACATATTTATTATCTGGTTTTTCTGTTATAATAGACTCACCCTTATATGTAAGCAATGAAGCCTTTTCAAGCTCCATTGCATATTTATATACTTCTGCATAATATTCTTTTGGAATAGTATTTGAGTATATAACTTCATTTGTTTTACAGTCAATTATCTTGCCACCATTAAAGCTTAATATATAACCGCCCTTTTTCTCAAGTGATAACTCAGAAGCCACATGTCTTATACCCTGAGCTGGTCTTCCTGATGCAATAATAACAGGAATATTCTTCTCTTGTAGCCCTTCTATCGCTTCTAATACTTCTGGTGTAATTTCCTTTTTGGAATTTAGTAATGTTCCATCTATATCTAATGCTAATATCTTGTACATATTAATCCTATTCTCCAATTGCATCAAGACTTACTATCTTTCCATCGTAAACCATATTTATAAGAGTCTTTGCATTATTTACTGTAGTCATATCTGGTACCATTACATCATTAACACTTCCAAGTGCGTAACAATGTTCTTTTGCACCTTTTCCTGTAACAGCATAGTTAACTACATTCCATGAACCACCTTCATCAAGCTGCATTCTTACAATAGATGCAATCTGTGCTGATGTCATACTTGTTTCAAAACTACCTTGAAGATCACTCATCAAACCTGAAAAGTTATTCAAAATCGCTGGTGATGCTATCTTTTTAATAACAGAGGTTATAACTTCCATTTGATTCTTTCCTCTTTGATTGTCACCTGAGGCAAACGCATATCTCTCTCTTGAAAATCCAAGTGCTTGGCTACCATTAAGAGTATTAATACCTTTATTAAAATGATATCCCCCATGTATCGTTGTAAAATCATAATCAGAATATACATCTATTCCACCAAGGGTGTTAATGATCTGCTCAAAACCTGTAAAGTTTATTCTAAAGAAAAAGTTTACATCTATTCCATAGAAGTTCTCTAATGTTTCCATTGACACATCGACACCATATACACCTGCATGTGTAAGTTTATCAAGAGGGTTTCCTGCCTTATCAAGTGCCAAGTTTACATAATAATCTCTTGGTGTGTTTATTAAAAGAACTTGTTTTGTGTTAGGGTTTACTACTGCTAGAATATTTACATCACTTCTGCTTGTAGTTGATATCTTTCCTGCAACATCGATACCACTCATGTATATGCAAAATACATCATCTGTAACTTCTACATTTCCTTTACTATTAATTGTTGTCTTGATTTCATAAGTAAAGATTATCTTTGTATCTTCTTCAAATGTTTTATACTTATCATTCTCAATAACAATAGGTATATTTGCTTGGTTAAATATAATCGCATCTAACGTCCCATCATATAATGCACCAATCATCTCTGGCCAACTATCATACCCTGTTATAGCAAGTTTGTCTTTATCTAACTTACCTTCCATCTCTGAAATAGTTTTATCTACAAGTTCTCTGTCTATTATCTTTAATATTCCAAAGTTATAGTCTTTAGTATCATTTAATGTTTCTGCTTTGTCATCTTTAAGAACATATACTGATATATAGTCTATTTTAGTATCGACACCACCTATTCCATCAAGCATACCATTTGCCCATGCTAAATAGTATATACCCATTGAAAACACAATGGTAAAAATCACTGATATAATTTTTCCCATCGTTTTAAACTTTCTAGATTGTTGCGAAAGGAATGTATATGCAACAAATAATAATATTACAAAAGTAAGTGGCAAGAAATATTTTACTGGTAAAATATTTAAATATAATAATTCTGCCAAAAAGATTATAGATATAATAAGCTGTATTAGAGATAATATCATTCCGAATTTCTTGGATTTTAGAAATCTTTTAATTTTAATCCAGTTTGATTTATTTCCCTGTGACTTTCCTCTTGATTCCTTATTTTTTTTATCCATCATATTAATCTCCATTTCAATGTTTGTATAATAATATTTTATCAATTTATGCTTAATCTATACTTCTATGATATAATATCAAAATTTTATGTAAAATTCAAGTTTTGCATATTTTTCTCATTACTTTAACTATCATAAATAAGAAATATCAGATAAGTATATAGTTAATTCTTTCACACCATCAAAAAGTTTTATATCTTTCATCCCTTCAAACTGTCCATATCCATAAATAACACCTATAAAATCAAACCCAGACTTCTCACTAGCTTTATAGTCTGATATTGTATCTCCAATCATATATTTACTATTACTATTGCAAAATTTTTTTGATATCATATCTAGCATATTACTCTTCGTTAAACTTCCATCTTTCTTTGCTCCGATTACAACATTAAAGTATTTCTTCATATCTTTAATTTCAAGAAGCTTGTCTATTTGTTCTTGTGTTTTCATTGTTGCTATACATATAGTACAATCTTTAGATTTCAAATACTCTAATAACTCTATGATACCATCATAGAGTTCGGAATATTTTATATATTCTAAAATATAAATTTCACGATAAATAGAGGTTGCCTTATCAGCATCTTCTTCCTTCATATTATGAAACCTTATAAAAGACTCTTTAACTGGTGGACCTATGTATTTATCAATACTATCATATTCAATCATTGGATATTCTAATTTATCTAAAGCATAATTTATTGCTTTTGATATACCTAGTTTAGTATCAAAAAGAGTCCCATCAACATCAAATACTATTATATCATTTTTACACATAAATACTCCTACTATTTTATTTTTAATTTTCTAATTATTTTTTTCATCGGTTGAACAAATATATCTTTTTCATATTTATTAAATCCTAAAAGAAAGAATACAGTAAAATATATAATTGAGTATATAATTATACACGCTCCCATTGAAATTAAAGTATTTGCTTTTAACAATATTTTTAACACTACTCCTATACCAATTATAATTACTGCACTTGGTAAATATTGTCCAATTTGCTTCCAAAAATAAAACATATCAATTCCAATTCGCTTATGATAATATATATTCATAAATAAAATATTACCTAAAAACAATGATATACTTGTACCAATAGCTGCACCGATTTCTCCATATGGTCCAATCAATACAATACTTAATAAAATATTAACAATTGCAATAAGTGTATATACAATGCTTCTTGCCTTATGTAAATTCATAGCTCGTTGTATATCAAGACCCGGTCCTTGTATAATAGGAACAATTAATGGAATCATCATAATTAATGCTACATAATATGCATTTTCATAACCATCGCCAGCCCAAAGTGTAATAAAAGAGTGTCCAAATAAAATAAAGCCAGATAAAATTAAAAATGTTAAAAAGAATATAACTCTACCAAGTTTAGTAAATAATTCTGTTATACTTCTACTTCTGTCTTTTAAATCTTTAGCTATAATTTCATTAATTTGAGGAATAAAAACTCCTCTAATTGTACTAGTAATTGTACGATATAAAGTTACAAGTTGACTTGCAACCCCATATACTGCAACAGATTCTGTTCCTCGCATTCGTCCTAATAAATATTTATCTACACTCCAATTTATTTGTTCAATAACAATATTCATAAATATATAAAATGTAAATCCTGACATTTCTTTAAACAATATTAAATCAAATTTTCTAAATAAAAATCTTACATTAAGCTTTTTATATGCATAAATAAAATTAAATATACAAACTGATATTGTTATTAAAACTGTTACCGATACTACTCCAATACTTCCAAATCCCAATAAAAGAATTGGTAATGTAATTATTGGATTAAGTATATTAGAAATCAACTCCACCATCTTCAACCATAAAAAGTGAGAATGTGCCGATATTTGACTTTGAAACATACTTGATAAAAAAGAAACTGACATACTAATGACAAGTAAAATCATTAATATTTTAGCTGTTTCTAATTCCGACGGAAGTAGTTTTGAACCAAATATAAATCTTGCATTAAAGACCATAAATATTCCACATGCTAAACATATTGCAGATAAAATAGAAAAAATAATTAAAAACATTCCATTTAATTTTTTTATACCTTCTAAATCTTCTTTCACTTTATATCTTGAATAAAATCTTATATATGACGTATTAAATCCAAGAGATAGTATACTAAGATAACCTATAACAGATGCCACCAATTGATATAATCCATATTCGCTCTTTCCTAATATACGAAGCATAATAGGGACATATATTAAACTAGTAATTATATGAACTGCTTGTGATATATAAGAAATAATTACTCCACTCTTTTTTTGATCTATCATTTTATATTTATCCTTTCAAACTTTATTTCTTAAAGAAAGAAATAAATCTTTTTGGTAATATCTTCTTTATCGTAATTTTAACTTTGTCTATTTTTTCTTGTCTCCTATATTTACGTGTAAAATATTTAGATGTTATTTCAAAACCTTTATTTTTATACATATTCCAAAATTTATCATAATCGTTACTTTTGGAAGGAGCTTTTACCAACGTCTTCTGAAAACATTCTCTCTCTTTCACATTAATATCATTAAAACCATTCTTTATACTTTCATATATTTCTTTTCCTTTATCAGTATTAATTAGTAAAAGTGAAATTCCTTTTGTATCATAAAAATCTTTATAATATTTTTCACATCCCCAATAATCTGCCATAGATATATCTGATGTTCTTTCAAATCCAATAAAATCACAATTATAACAACTTTCTCTCGAAAGATAATTAAACTTAAAAAGTTCATAATACAAATTATTAGATTTAGAATCAAAAACATCTAATACCGAAGAGTTTGTTACTATTTCCATACGAATTCCTCTTCCAAGCAAAGCATTCAACTGTTGATATTTTTCTTTATCTCTAAAATAAAACTTTGTTATTTTTCCATTATATTTATTTTCCATAAAAGATTTAAAATCTTCAAATACTTTTGGTGAAGGTGAACCATGACATAGAAAATCACATATTATAAGCTTACTACTATTTATTTTTTTTTCGTATATAAACTTATTAAGTGCTGCACATTGACAAGGTGTTCCTGTAAACAAAACATATTTGCCTTCTTTAACATCTTTTTCTAACAATCTTAACACATTGCTCATATCGCTTTCAACGTACTTTGAACCCATAAAAGGAATAATTTCTTCCCACGTTTGCGCTCTGTCATGTACTGCATGTAAATTCTCATCTAACTTAACACCATAAACAACACCTTCATTTTCTATTATATATTTAGCAATAGCACTAAATACACCACCGCTTGAACTCTTAAATCGGACCTCTTCATCCTTATTCTTAACACCCTTAATATAAATGGCTCGATTTTTGCAAACATTATTTTTTTTTGCAATACAATACCTCTCACATAATGAACATTCATTACAAAGAACTTTATTAATTGCAGGATATAAAAATCCCTTATCGTTCTTTTCCATCTTTATTGCACTTTTAGGGCACACTTCTTGACACACTGTACATCCTATACATTTATCAGTTCCACTAACACTCATTTGAAACCTCCTGAAATCCAGCCATTATTATTTGCAAAACCTTGAGTGTGTAATAAACTCAATTGATATATCTTTTGCATATTCTCTAAGTACTGATTCTATTCCTTCATTCATTGCATCAAATACTGCACTCTTAGCTATAAAATTCATTTTGCTATCTGCAAAGTTTTTATTAACATCATAAAAATATCCATCCATACCTGCTATCCATATTCTTTTTACGTTAATCTTTCTTAAAAAATTAATTAACATTAGTCCTGAATTATCACTTACATTCTCATTTGAATTTATTAAATCTGAATACTTAACCTGTAGATACATTTGATCTCCTGATATATTTGAGGTTACTATCATTCTTTCTCTTTTTCCTGATTTTATTTCTACAAAACGCCTTGCATTACTTATAAAAATATAATCAGTATCATAATAATCATATTCGAAATTAACCGCTATTGTTGTTATATTCTTTTTAGTTGCATATTCAATAATAACATCCTTCTCATCTTCACTAGATTTACCTGGTGCTATAATTAATACTTCTTTATCTTTTAAAGATTCTTTAAACTCAAATAAATGTTCATCATATATCTTATCTCGCTCCATGTATCTTTGGAACAACTCCTTTATATATGTTTTGTCAAAGTTTCCTTTTTTATTAGGATCCATCATAGCAAAAATCTCATCAATATTTTCAACTGTAAGTGTTTTTTTACCATCTAAATATGATGCATAATCTGGATGTGCATTATGTTTTGCTGATAAATAATTAGACAGTGAATATCCCCAATAGTTTTCCATATAAAATTTACTAAGAATTTTATCTATAATTGTAAGTAAAGGCTTAAGTCTATACTCTTTCCCTAGATTATCATTTAAATACTCCACAAATAGCTCGGTATTTAAATTTCCTGCACCTCTACCCATTCCATAAATACTAGAATCAATTATTAACTCTCTATTTGACTGTACACTAACTAAAGATTGTGCATTTGAATATGCAAGTTGCATATTATTATGAGAATGATAACCTATAATAATATCTTTATTCAAATTATGCTCAACCATATAAAAAAGCCTAGTAAGGTCTTTCTCTTTCATAACACCAAAACTATCAACTATATAAAAAGCATATGGATTAATAGCATTACTTAAATTTATAAGCTCTAAAAACTCTTCATCAGAATAATTCAATGAAACCATTGCTTGAATAAATACTTTATATCCTTTTTCTTTTACCTTATTCGAGAATTGAATTGCTGAAACTAAGTCTTTTTTATGAAAAGCTATTCTTAATCCATTAATTGATTCTCCATTATATTCTGGAATATCATCAACATCATACTCACCATAATTAATCATCGCTACAAACATTTTTGAATCACGTCTATCCGGGATAACATTTTTAATTTCATCTATTGTTGTAAATTTAGTAACTTGGTTATCATATATTACCTTATTAGTTAAAAAACCACATTCTATTATTTCAACATTTGATTCAACTAACCTTGTAACAATTTCCTTTGCATTATCCAACCCAAACTTCCATTGATTGCAATATCCTCCATCCCTTAACGTACAATCTAAGATTTTGATTCTATCCATTATATCTCCTGTCTAATTATTCACTAATTTCTTGCTTTTGAAATTCTGCCCTAATACGTTCTAAATCTTTCGGAGTGTCTACTGCCATTGATTCAGAATCTATTTCAACGGTTAATACCTTTTTATGATTTTCAATTAGCCTTAAAAGTTCTATTTCTTCTGCATTTTCAATATTTCCTGGTTTAGTTGCTAAAAAGAAATCTAACACTTCTTTTCTTAATGCGTAACAACCTACATTTTTATAATATGGATATCCTAAAGATGCCTTTGGATATGGTATAGCTGCCCTTGACATAAATATTAGATAACCGTTATCATTTATCGCAAGTTTAATTGATGTATTATTTACAACATCAACAGGTTGTTTAAAGCGTTCAGTAAGCATAATAGCATCTGCTGATGGTGAATTTGTTATTGCATCTATCAATGCCTTTTCATCTTTTGCCTTTATTAATGGTTCATCACCCATTATAATAACATATAAGTCCGCAGGAACTTTCTGTGCTACTTCTGCAACCCTATCGGTTCCTGTTGGATGTTCATCCGAAGTAAGCATGGACTTAATACCATATTTATCACATTCGTCAACTATAATCTGACTTTCTGTTGCTACAATAACATCATCATATTCTTTTACCTTTTTAGCTTCATTATATACCCACCAAATCATTGGTTTTCCACATATATCTACTAGTGGCTTTCCTGGAAATCTTGAAGATTTATACCTTGCTGGAATTACTGCTACAATTTTCATATTTAATTTTCTCCTTTATTTTTTGTAATTAAAACTTCTTCTAATTTTTTTCTCTCAAATGCCTCTAATGCGCCTCCCCTTGTTACATTAAAAACCTTTATATTTCTCTTATCCATTTCTTTTCTCATATTTTCATATCCGATAAACTGTATATCTGCAATCTTTTTAGCAATTTCATCTGACTTATGGCTATCTGATGCATCATTAATAAAATGTTGATTCAAATTCGAACAATCTGCTCCAATTAAGTATATCTCTTTAAACCCCATATAAGCTGCAATACATATTGAAATATTTGTTACTGTTCCAAATGCATACACTCCTTTTACCAAGTCATCAGAATAACGGTAATTGAAAAAATCGTATCTCCTATTCCATTGAGAAAATGTTAAATATAATGTATTTTCGTTCGCTTTAATTATATCATGTATTTTCTTTGACTTCTCGTTTAAAAAAACTTTATTCTTTGCGATATTATCGACAGTTAGGGAATACTCTTTTACCATATCTTCAAAATGATTAGAATCTGTAAAAACATAATAATCAGGTCTCCAATCACTTTTATCATACATAAGGAATATACCATTCACGCCAAAGGTAACTTCATCTTTTAATAATTCTACATCTTCTTTTGTTAATGATGGTCCTGTTGCAACAATAAAGCAACGAGACTTATCTGTAGAATTCTTTAATTTTGACAATTTACGGCTATTTGAGTTAATATATTTTCCTATATATTTATGTAAATATCCCCTTATTGAAAATAACAGTATCCATTTTATATAATGAACTATTTTATATAACAACTTTGTTGCTTTATTTTTATTCATATTTTCCTCCTAAAACCTCATCTAAATCTACTCTTGGAAATACCTCCAGCATGCCACCTTTAGTTGCATTATATATCTTTATATCATTTGAAAGAGCATATTCTTGTGCAACTGAAAATCCATTAATCATTGAACTTCCAGTCTGTTTTGTCCAATTATATTTATAGTCTTTAGAATACCCCAACTTACTAGCATGTAACTCTTCTGACTTATCATAATTACAATCTACACCTAATAAATATATTTTATCAAATCCCATATATACTGCCAACTGTATAGCAGCATAAACTACACTTGCTCCATCATATACACCTTTAACTATATCATCGCTAAATTTTGTATAACCATAATACTCCGGACATAACATTGTATAAAAACTTGAACAATCAAGTGCAAAAGGAATTGCACTACTCAGCTTACATTTCTTTATCCTATTAGATGCATAGAATAAATTTTCTATTTTATACTTTTCAAGATCGTCTTGGATATCGCCAAATGTACTTGGATCAATAACACAATAATAATCCGCTCTAAAATCTGTCTTTTCATACAATTTATAAAGAGTATTAACTCCAATTGTAAATTTATCTTTTAGTTTATTTATATCATCACTAGTAAGACTTGGACCTGTTCCAATAATAAAGCAACTCTCACCCTTATGAATATTATTAAATCTTAATAACTGTTTATATTTATGCATATCTTTAGAAATAAATCTCTTATATGAATGTCCAAAAGCTCCTTTACTCATTCTATAACACACCATGGACATATATAATTTTACAAAAAGCGCTCTGCATTTTAAATATATTGAATTCTTTACCATGATAAACGCTTCCTCCTATTAGATTTACTACATAAATATTTGTTCAAGATACTCTAATGATTTTGCCTTTTCTGTATTAATAATCATATTTATATCTTTCCAGTTCAATTCTTCATTCATTTTAAAGCTAGGATTTGTAATAACTCTTGACTCTAAGTTGAATTTTTCAACTATATTTTCTAATCTACAATTACTTTTTACAGGTGCCTTCAACCATGATATTGAAATTCTTTTATTAAATATAAGTGAGAATGCAGACCCATGAAAACTATTTGTAAATACTTCGTTTGAATTTTTAATTAAATATAACCATTCATATGGTGTAGGTTTCGAAATCAGCTCGAATTTATACTTCTTAATAAGTTTCTTATTATATTTTTCTGTTAAGGTTATAAATTTAATTTGCTTATCTTGATAATTTTCATGTATATAATTTAAAATTTCATCATCAACTTGCGTCAAATAGACAAACAAATACTCTTTTAAGCCTTCTTTTATATTTGCTTTATTAGCTAACTTTTCCCACTCTGGCTTATCTACAAGAAAAACAGGATCTAGTACATTAACTGCATCTACCCCAAACTCTTTTTTTAACATTTCTACAGCACCTTTTTCCCTAACTGAAATCTTAGAAAACTTAGGTAAATTATCTTTATACACTTGTTTATATACATTCATACTCTCATCCAAATTCACCCTTCCTAAACTTGCTGCATATGAATATTTTGCTCCAGTAAAAAAATCTAATAAATATCTTGGCAATTCATGACTCGGCTTCCATACCTGATCACTTCCTACAAAAACCATATCATATTCTAGATTACAAGCAGTCAATTCTTTATCTCTATATTTTTTACTTAATTTACAATTATTTTTTATAAATCGAGTGAAAATTATTCTATTCTTGACTATTTTAAATGTATTGATTGGGTATATAATACGTTTCAATTTTTTTTTCCAATTATAAGGAATAATTCCATATCGATTAACAAAATCTTCGTCTCTATAATCAATAATTTCCACATAAGAATATTCATTTAAGACTTTATTCAAAGCATATGTTTGTAAAACTGCACCATAGTTAATTGGTAAATAAAATGTCAATAAACCCACTCTTCTTTTTTTATCCATTTTTTACCTCTATCCTTTTTTTATTTTTTTTAATAACCATCTTGTTGAAAATAAGAAAAAGTCTTTCAATGTCATTACAGAACTTTCATCCTCAATATTTACTGCAGGTATAATTTTATAATTAACTTTATTATAATCTATCCATACTTTAAATAACATTTCACCTATATATCCAATTTCTCTATTATGATATCTATCCCCTGTTTCTTTTATATGTTTCTTATCTACTTCATCTAATATATCAAATAACCATTCGCAATATCTATCTATTATTACTTTTTTTCCTACAAACATATTGCAATTAAAATGAGTTTTCTCTCTCATACACTTTTCAAATACATCTTTATATTCAGGATATTTACTAAATACTATATCTCTTACATTTTCACAATATTTATCCCCAAAAACACTTGAAAAGCCTTCCCAAACAGTCTCCATCCTTCTAGGACTTTCTTTTACTATTATGTCTACATTTTCCAATATTTCTTCTATTTCTGCATCTTCTAAGACAGTATAAGCATTTTTCTTTCTGCTAACAAGATATTTACCTCGGCAAAGAACATTCAATGAGTTAAACTTTACAAAGTATCTTCTATAATGAACCATGCCCATATTTTCCACTTTAATATTCTTCCAAATCCAATATAATCCTGTCAGTTCACAATATGAGTCATTTTTCTCTGATATATTATCATCAACATCATCTCTTAAATAATATGAATCAATTTCATCTCTATATATGCTTCCTACCATCATTGGATAATAATTATTCTTTTTTAAAACATCAAATTTTTTATGCGTCACTACAAAAATACTCATTTTCTTATTCAACGTATTTACCTTACCTCTCGTATCTTGTTTTGCTTCTATAAATATTAACGAGTAACCATAGGCTAAAATTGTTAACATAACAAATGTCAATGGTACTATCGTCAGTATAAATAAATATAAAATTGTTAATATCATAAATAAACATTCAATATTCTTTTTCAAATTCTTTTGAATGAGTTTTATCATCGGCAAAATATATACTGCCAAAAGCATAATTCCTCCATATAAAAGAATTGATGTAACTGAATTAGAGTATCCTGAACGAAACAACTTATATGTATCACATTTATATCCATATCCAAGAATTGGTGACTTTATCCAGCCTTTAAAACCATTAACATAGTCATTTACTCTTAACTGTAACGATGCAGATCTCTCTGGTCTAAAAATTAGTAATATTGCTGCAACTGCAAATAATAGCGTAAATATACCAACAATATACTTTCTATACTTTCCACTTTTCTTTATCAAAAAAATCAATCCAATACACAGCAAATACAAATATCCTGTATTCGTAAATGTTGTTATGATTGTTATTATAATTATTATAATTTTAACTTTAGATTTTTTTTGCATAACAAAAATCTCTATCCCCAAAGCTAGACAAAGAAAAAAGTTATATGCTGGTGCTTCACAAAATATGCCTGAATTTCTAAAACTTGTAACACCAAACACCCTATTTAATTGACTTTCAAAATAAATATTAAAATACGAATTTGCATATGAATACTGTCCATCATACGGCTTGACGCCACCCCATGATGTTAGTATTTCACCTGTCGGTTTAATTATTGACAGTTGTGTTCCAAACACCCAAAGAAAAACAGAAATTGCTCCTATTATTATAACCACATTTGAGAATGCCTTTAATATACTAATCAATTCCAATTCATCGTTCTGTTTATCCTTTTTCTTAATCAAAATAATAAAATAAAGTATCATAATAGGAATAAATACAATATACCTTAATAAGAACGCAAATAATTCGTGTCTTGGTACCCTAAGAATAATATAAATACCAAAATAAAATATATAAATTAAAAAACATTTTATATATTTTTTTTCTAACAATAAAATTGTATTATGATTTACATTACTTATAAGCAAAATAAATGCACTAAAAATAACTAAAAATTTAATTAAATCATTTAACCCTGAGCTATTTGTATAAGTAAAAATACTGTTACTTAAAATCAGCATTACAACAAAAAAATATGTTATGATATTTTTTGTTCTAAATATAATACTAGCTTTATCTTTCATTAATTCACCCATTGTTTCTGTGTCTACGAACCTTTTTTCTTATTTTTATCAAGCAAATTATCCTATATATTCTTCTTATAATCTTATTTGCCATAGAATATCCTTTATCAAAACCACCAGATGATACATTACTTCCATGTCTCCTATATAATATAAGCGGTTCATCTAATGATATACAATTATAATATAATTCTGCCACAGATGCAATCCATATATCGTGCTCTAGAAGTTTATATTTTACTGGGAATGGTAAACATGCTTGTAATACTTCTTTCTTTAAAGCCATACAACATCCAAGATACCTACTTCTAATCATTATATTAATAAATCCTGATTTAACATTGCAATCTTTATTTCTTGAATGACTTAATTCTTTCAAATCTGTATCCACTACCATGCAATCAGAAACAACAAAATCGTGTGACTCCAACTCTTGATTCATAATATTAATCTTGTTTTCAAGCCACACATCATCTTGATCCGATAAATATATATAATCACCTGTTGCATGCTTTAATGCATTCTCAAAATTGTTATTTACTCCATGTTTTTGATTATTAAAAATTTTTATCCTACCATCCTTAAATGATTCAATTATTTCTATTGTCTTATCCGATGAACCATCATCTGATATTATTAATTCATCTTCATTTTTCAGTTGTAAAAGTATAGACTGAACTTGTTCATAAATAAAATCGGCTCCATTAAATGTTGCCATACAGACTGAAACCTTCATTTTCCTCCTTTATCTCTTCACCAAGTAATTGCCTTACCCAACTATTTATCGAATATTTTTCATAAATATCCTTAGGTAATTCTTTGTATTGTTGAAGAAAAAACGTATTATTAAAATCAAATTTACCATCATAAATATATATATTTTCTTCTCTATAAAAATCATAGTTAGCTATATCTTTATTTGTAGTTATCAATTTCCTTTTTGCACCAAGTGTCTCAATAACTCTTATCGTTAATCCATTTTGATTATCTTGTGCAGAATCTAATATACACCTAGAACAACTTATTAGTTTATCCATTTCCTCCTTCGAAACTGGCTTAAAATTAAACTCAGATAATTTTGCCTTTTTATATTCTGGATTTTTAACTTTTCTATATATATATACAAGCTTAGAGGGAAGAAAAAAATATATGAATTGAAATCTATATATATCTTCCAATTGCTTGGACATTTTTCTTATAAATCTATACTTCTTTGGATGAGCCGTCCCCACAAAACTTATATCGTATTGATACTCATCAACAATCTTTTTACCTATGCTTTCATAACGCTTATTATAAAACAAAGGAAGAAATAATAAATTACTTCTTTCTTCTACATCTTTTCTATCAAAAGAATAGCAACGTTCAAAATATTTCTGCATACGCTCAATATAAGGAAAATTGCTTAATGAATCCCATTGATACAAAACAAACTCTGCTTGACTTTGATTATTTTTCAACTCTGATATCATTTCTTCCGAAAATGAAAATGATTGTCCTGAAATCACTATAACCTTATTATATTTTTTGTTGCCTATATTTTTCATTATCTTATTAAAGTAACGCTTAATAGTAATTCCAATCAGATTTCTATTTATCCTAATAAGCGCCTTTACTATGCTATTACTGCTAGGTCTATCATTGTACCAATCTACACTATTTCCCATTGCCTTTAGTTCTTCACAAATAACTACTGAATAATCAAAAAAGTCAGGTGAAATCAACATTATTTCCATGATTATCCTCCCATCTTTTCATTATTAATGCTATCTTTGAAGCATCTCCCCATACAGCTTTTGAGTCATAATCTCTGTCTGGAAACGCACCATACTTTAGCTTGATTTTATACTTATTATCTGTTATATATCTCTCAACTCTTTCAGCTATTTTTTCAGGTTTACCCTCACAAATATTTATAATTCCATTAATCTTTGATTGCTCTACTGTTCTAGCAACTAATAAACAAAACTTATTATATTCAATAAAATCAAATTGATTTTGCCCCATTGTAAATGGAAACTCTTTTTGCCCTGTTTTTTCTGCTTTACAAATCTTAGAAAAAATAGATGAACCATGTTCAGAATTCCCCACAATATAAAATCCTCTTAACCATTGAAAAACAACGTTGTTTGATTTTGTAATATTTTTTGTTAATTTTCTTAATGCATCCTTACCTATACCATAGAAACTTAATGGATTGCATATAGTATCTTCATTTATACTACCTTCATAAAAACCAATCTCATGCATGCTACCCATTACACACATTTGCTTTATACCACTTTCACATAGCCCCTTAATAAACTTAACATGCAAAGGTAAATCATCAATATGTGACAAGGAATTATGTACAAACCCATCACGCCAAGCCAAGTGTAATACAACGTCCGGTCTACCAAAATACTCATACGGATTTTCTATTGAAAATAAATTACAACATTTTATATCAGCCCTTGAATCAATAAATTTTGATTCATAGTCAGTTGCTATAACATCATGTTTATCATTTAATAACTGTTCCACAATACCTTGACCTAAATATCCATTTGCTCCCGTCACCAGTATCCTCATTCTATCTGTCCTCCATATTCAACATCTTCTATATGAGTATTTATACTACTACAATTAGTTTGTCTGGTCAAGCTTTTCTAAGTACTTTTACTTAATGAAGTGTTGATTATTTAGCTCCTTTTCCAAACGATATAACACCTACTGTTTTCAACAATATCTTTACGTCCAACCCTAATCCCCATTTATCTATATATTCAAGATCAAGTTTTACAACCTCTTCAAAATCTTCTATATTACTTCTTCCACTAACCTGCCACAAACCTGTTATTCCTGGTTTCATACTAAGTCTTCTTTTATGATGACCCTCATACTGCTTAAACTCATCTACTGTTGGAGGTCTTGTTCCTACAAGACTCATATCTCCTTTCAACACATTGAAAAATTGAGGTAATTCATCTATACTAGTCTTTCTAATAAACCTTCCTACCTTTGTAATTCTAGGATCATCTGTCAACTTAAACATTAATCCATTCATCTCATTCTTGTCCATTAAATCTTTTTTTCTTTCCTCAGCATCCTTATACATTGATCTAAACTTATATATATTAAAATATCTTCCATTTTTACCTACTCTTGTTTGTTTAAACACAAGCGGCCCCGGCGACTCTACAAGCAAAATCGGGGCTATAAATATCATAATTATTCCTGTTATCAATAGTCCTAGAATAGAACCCACTATATCCATAAGTCTTTTAATCAATAGCTTTGTATCATCAAATGATCTATTTGAAAATGTAACAACTGGAACATCATTTATCATATTAAGTTTTTTATCAAAATCCTTAAAACTTTCTAACTGTTCAAGACTCAAGTGGACTATGGCTCCCATATCTTCCAGCTCCAAAATTATACTTCTAAGTCCTTTTCCTCCATCATATGGTACACTAATAAAAACTTCATCTACAACTTCACGTTTCACATATTCGAGCATATCTGAATATGTAGCCACAACTTGTATTCCTCCGATAGTTTGTCCTCTCAAATCATCATCTACAAGTATAATCCCCTCTATCTTATTCTGCCATTCTACTTTTTTTGTGAGTTGCTCGACAATACTATTTACTCGTTCAAATGTTGTTATAATAAAAACTCTACTAGCTCTTTGACTTCTCACTTTCACAAGATAAAATCTTAACAATATATGGCTTATATACATAATAAGCACATTAATACATACTGTAAGGACATAATTTCCTCTTGGAAGTGCCAATGTATTTCCCTTGACAAATAATATTACCGCGAATACTCCTCCGAATAACATATTCATTTTAAAGACATACTTAAGTTCTTCAAACTTTCCTCTTTGCAAAAAATATACATTCATGTTAAAAAAGAGTATTACAAATAAATATGCCAATATAAGTGTGCTTAATTCACTTTCTAGCACTTCTCTTATGTGCTTTGTACTAGATACTCCTTTAACTAAGTATAACCAAATAATGCCTGATAATATATAACTCACCAAAACAGAAACCGCATCAGTTATACACAATATTAAGTTTTGTACTTTTTCTTTTGATTGATACATATTAACGTCCCTTTAATTATTTAAAATGCTTTTTCACAACATATTTTCTAAAATTATTTTTTATTTATAACCTATTTCGTTCAATTGTAGCATAATTCTAATAATTAGTAAATGACATTCTTCTTATAAAGCCGTAATAATCTCTGACATAAGTGCAGATTCAATTACCTTATCCATATCATAATACTTATATTCTGCAAGTCTTCCGCCAAATACTACTTTACCCTCTTTTTCAGCTAATTCTTTATATTTATTATAAAGTTCTTGATTTTTATCATCATTCACTGGATAATATGGTTCTTCTCCCTTAACCCATGTATCTGAATATTCTTTAGAAATAACTGTCTTTGGTTGTGTACCAAACTCAAAATGCTTATGCTCTATTATCCTTGTATATGGTATTTCTCGTTCTGTATAATTTATAACTGCATTTCCTTGATAATTTTCTTCATCTAATAATTCCGTTTCAAATCTTACACTTCTATATTCAAGTTCTCCATATTGATAATTAAAATACGCATCAATTGGACCTGTATATACTACATTTTCTGCCATATCATCATACTTTTCCTTATTCGATAAATAATCCGTATCAAGCATTACATCACAGCCTTCAAAAAGCTTGTCTATAAGTACATTATAACCACCAATAGGTATTCCCTGATATAAATCATTAAAATAATTATTATCATATGTAAATCTTACCGGAAGTCTTTTTATAATAAAGCTTGGAAGTTCTGTACAATCTCTTCCCCATTGTTTTTCTGTATAACCTTTAATAAGCTTTTCGTAAATATCTTTTCCAACAAGGCTTATCGCTTGTTCCTCAAGATTCTTAGGTTCTCCTTTTATATCTGCTTTTTGTATATCAATAATTTCTTTTGCTTCTTTTGGAATTCGAATTCCCCATAATTTACTAAATGTATTCATATTAAATGGTAGATTATACATTTCTCCCTTATAATTTGCCACTGGGCTATTCGTATATCTATTGAACTCTACCAAGCCATTTACAAAATCCCATACTTTTTTATTTGATGTATGAAAAATATGTGCTCCATATTTATGTACATTTATTCCTTCAATATTTTCACAATAGATGTTTCCACCTATATGATTTCTCTTTTCTAACACAAGACATTTTTTTCCTTGTTTAGTCATGTGATATGCTATTACACCTGAATACAATCCACTTCCAACTAATAAATAATCGTATTTCATTATTTTACCTACCTTTTCAATTGATTTATTTTTTTACTATGTTATTACTTTCTTGAATATTAAAATTTGCTTTACTAATAATATCTCCAGTATCTTTACTATATACTATTATATTAATATCTGATCTTTCATTATTTGTTATAATTTCATTTTTATTTGAAACATTTGAATAAACTTTAAAATATCCAAATACAATTTCTTGATCACATTCATAAATATCATTTATGTTATTTATAAATTCATAAATAAGAGGATATTTTTCTTCTGTTATCTTATTGCTTAACGAAATACTACATTCAAATGCATTATAATTTAAGGCTATTAAATACTCATAAATTTCTGCTTTTGTGCTTAAACTTGCAATATTTAAATTAATACACTTTTGAAAATCATCTTTCCATGAGTTATATGTCTCATCCTTCCTTCTATCAGGAAGATTATAGTTGTTTATAATATAATCACCCACATAAGATGTTATCTTATATGCTCCTGATGAGTTTAAATGTGACTCATTCGAAAGATCTGTTGTATAATTAACAATCTCTGTATTTATTAAATCTAAATATCTTATATTATACTTTTCTGCTAACACATATCCATAATTAAAATATATTTGTTCTTCTTCTGACATTGGATATGGTATTCCAGTTAACAAGACTTCTATTCCTTTAGACTGACAAAGCTCAATAGCCTTTTCTAAATATTCCATTCCCACAGTATAATCATTTGGTAAGACACTTTTATCAATGCAACTCTGATTAATGTTATTTATAAACACCTGTGTTCTTACTTCTGCACCTTTATGATAATTTCTTTCAGGAGTAAAATCAGGTTGTCCTAATTTCACCCACCTATCATGATATTTAGCTAAGGTAAATAATCCTTCTATCTTTTCGTCTTTATTTTCAAATAAGTCATTAACTGTTAAAAACTTAGAATATGATAACGGATATGAAGCAAGTGTTGAATGTATATACCTTTCGTCAAACTTTTCATTTGATGATAAATAATACAAATCAATTGCAACCACCTTCGGAGAAGCATATTCTAATGCTTCTACTAAAGTATAATACATTGTTGGAATTTTACAAGCCGAAAACGAAAAGTCACAAGATGCAATTCCATAATCATTAAATAATTCCATAGGATAAATACTACAATATACATGACTGGTTCCTACAAATAGCACATCATACTCTTCTGGTTGATCAAAAAATGTTTTCCACCTATTTTTTTCTAATCTATCAACCATAATATCCGCAATCTGACCCAAGACTAAAATTAAAATCACTATAAAAATTATTGCATGAAAAAAAATTTTAATATTCGTTCTCTGCATTTTTCCTCCTAAAAATATATATTTGTTATAAAATAGCAAGAGCATATTTTTATTTCTTTACTAATACAATGTTGTCACTCACATCAAAACTCGCTTGACTGATAACTGTTTCAGTGCCCTTACGATATACAGCTATATAGATATCTGATACTTCAGTATTTGAAAAAATAGATTTACTTTTATCTTTAATATTAGAATATCTTTTACTGTACCTTAAATCTTTTTCTTCGCCACATTCATAAATTCCATCTATATTATCTATTAATTGATAAATAATAGGATATTCATCTTCTGTAATTTTATCACTTAGCGAAATACTACATTCAAATTCGGTGTCACTTAAAAACAGTAAATATTCGTTAATACCATTTTGAACATTTAATTTTTCTATATTTCTTTCAACCCAAGTCTCATAATCGTTACTCCATAAATTATATGCACTATCATCACGTCTATCCTCAATACTATATTCTTTTATAATGTATTCCCCAACATATGATGTTAACTTATGTGCTCCTGATGAGTTTAAATGTGCATAATCAAATAAATCAACTTTATAGTTAATCAAGTTTTCAACTTGAAATAAATCCAAATAATCTATTTTATATTCTTCAGCTAACACATATCCATAATTAAAGTATGTATATTCCTCCTCGCTTATAGAATATGGTATACCTACCAAAAGCACCTCTATCCCCTTAGATTGACAAAGCTCAATAGCTTTTTTTAAATATTCCATACCTACTGTATCATCAGATGGCAGAATATCTTTATTTATATTTTGGGGTTTCTCAATATCCGTTGCAACTCGTGCGTCTGTATAAGCTCCTTTATTATAATTAGTTTGGCTAATAAAATCATACTCTTTTAACATTGACCATCTAGTATGATACTTTGCTAATGTAAATAGCATTTCTAATTTTTTATCATTATTGTCATCATCAAACAAATCATTAACCGTTTCAAATTTTGAATATGATAGTGGGAATGCATCAAATGTTGTATGTATTGTATCTGAAGAAGCTATTTTTTCACTTG
This sequence comes from Lachnospiraceae bacterium, assembly GCA_031548165.1. Classification (GTDB taxonomy): domain Bacteria; phylum Bacillota; class Clostridia; order Lachnospirales; family Lachnospiraceae; genus CAG-303. The sequence continues at coordinate 5,974 of JAVBRI010000013.1, read as the reverse complement.
AGTATATAAAATTCAGGTCAATAACCACCAATTGAGGAGAAGTATATTGAAGTATGTTCATCAATGTATAGTAAGTAGTCGGTAACCTACTACTTAAAGTTGCTACATTATAAGATGCTATTCCATAGTTTTTATACAGTTCCATAGGATAAATAGAATAAACCACATGGCTACTGCCAGCAAAAATAACATCATATTTCTCTGCCTCTTCAAAAAAAGTTATATATATATCTCTACTACCTTTTGCCTCCATTATATCCGTAACTTTAAGTATCACAACACCTAGAAGTAATACAAACACAAGAATATGAAGCAAACTCTTTATGTTCTTTTTCAATCTTCTCCCCTCCTAAAATTGGAAATATATAAATGTAGAAGCATCATAACCCGAACCCCATATACCAAATATAAGAATACTTACTATCACAAAAATATATAAACTCCATCTAAACCACAGTTCCTGCTTCAATATAATAGTTCTCACCTTGATTCCTCTGTACTTTAAATAATCTGCCACTAGTAAAATAATTATAGCAAATATCAATACCATAAAATTCTTCCAATCAAGTCCAAGATTAAACAACGAATCATCAAATAGTATCCACCAATTTTGTACCTTGAGCATACTCTTAAGTATCTTTAACGCATCTAAGAACCTATTCGCCCTAAAGAATATCCAAGTAAAATTAATTAGTATAAATGTAAACATCACCTTAAACACCTTATGGCTAAGGGCCTGTCTATCCAATTTAAACACTTTATTGGCTATATCTCTTATAGGTTTTATCACATCTCCTATTATCTGGAAAACTCCATTCAAGCCGCCCCAAACTACAAAAGACCACTGCGCTCCATGCCATAAACCACTCGTAAGGAACACCACCATAAGATTAAAATACTTACGAAGCCTTCCTTTTTTGTTTCCCCCAAGAGGAATATATAAATAATCCTTAAACCAGCTAGATAATGATATATGCCATCTTCTCCAAAACTCTGCTACAGATTTTGCAAAGTATGGACAATTAAAGTTCTCCATAAGGTCAAATCCCATTATCTTTGCTGCACCTGTTGCTATAGTTGAGTAACCATAAAAATCACAATATATCTGGAACGCAAACAACACTGTGGCCACAACAAAGTATAGACCTTGATAGCCATTTACATTGTTATATACAGTATTTACTACTATTGCTGCTCTATCTGCAATAACCATTTTCACAAAAAATCCCCACATCATTAACACAAAACCCTCTCGGCACTTCTCATAACTAAATCTATGAGGTATACACACTTGCCTTAAAAGATTCTTCGAACGTTCAATAGGTCCTGCAACTAACTGTGGAAAGAACGATACAAATAGCGCATATTTAAGAAAATTCTTCTCTGCGTATATATCGCCTCTATAAACATCCATTGTATAGCTTAATGCTTGGAAAATAAAGAATGATATTCCAACCGGAAGAACAACATCAAAACCTGGTTCTGTAAGTGTTATTCCTATTACCGAAAATGCTTTTTGCACATTTAAGAATACAAAATCAAAATACTTAAACCAACCTAACACCCCAAGATTTATGATAAAAGAAAACGCTACACACCATTTCATGTATTTTACTTTCTTATTTTCATCTTCTATCTTTTTTGAATTTTTTATTCCACTTATAAAGATACCACTTAAATATGTTATTCCTGTTGAGAATAATAATAGCAATGCATATTTTGCATTCCAACACATATAAAAATAATAACTAGCCACTAACAACCACACATACCTAAAACGAAGTGGTACTATGTAGTAAAGCAATACTACTATCGGGAAAAACATAAGAAAATCATACGAATTAAAAATCATTTCACACTTACTAGCCCTTTCGACATATACTATTTGGATTATTTTATAATTTCTTTATAATCCTCATTAGAATATCACTTTACCAACCTTTTGTCAATTTTTGTCGCCTATTTTAATCAATCTTGAGATACTCTGAATCCTTTGCACTAAAAATTAATTGAGCATTATTTTTATTAACACTTTTATTGTTAAAGAATCCAATCAAATTCTTAAGCATTTCGCAGCGAAGAGTGACATCTAACTCCTCCATAACAAAAGTATAACCCTTTGTTAAACTTTCTATTATCGTTGGTATTATAGATACAAATCTTAATTTATTTGCCAAATTCAACTGCTCTGCATCTATCCCTAATGTTTTAACTTCCATTATTCCTGCTTCCAATCCTACTTTATCCATTTCATCTACTAAAAATGGATCTTGTTCTTTGAACAACATACTAGACATAAATTGCTTTCTATCAACAGAATTAATAACGATAAACTTCTTTGAAAACCACTCATTTATATCTTTCACCGCACCTTTATTACTAAATAATTTAGTATCTACAAGCATAAGATCAGTGTCACCAATACTACTTTCTGTATTTTCAATCATTCTACAAAACATTAACTTATCATCAATATATAAATTTTCATTTTCTATGTATCTCTTAACGCTTCCATCCATAAGTTCTTCGAAAGATGTATCTAGTACATATCTATATTTTATGCTATGGCAAATAAATGTTATGTCAAAGCCCACTGGCTTGTCATTTTCTAAATTCTCAATATTTCCTTTTAGAATAATTTGTCTAAGGCATGACATCGCATTAATAATTGATGTCTTTCCTGCTATGCTTATTCCACATACTACAGTTACAGGTGCTTCTGGCTTCATTGAAAAATCAAATTCTTCCTTTGATGAGCTTAAATCTTTACATTTAAATTCTATTAGCATATTTATCCGTGCCTTTCTTTGCCATTTTTTAGCATTTATAATTAAATATTACGTTAATTATGTTTAAAAGTAAACACTTTTATGTTGCTTTTTACATTCATTCTTCTTTTTCAATACCAGAAAAGCCAGCAATCGCTGGCTTTCCCTAAACTATCATTTATTTGCCCGGCAAATTTATTTACCTGGTAAATTTATTTACCCGGCAAATTTATTTGCCGTAGTAGGCTTTCTTATACATTTCCTTAATTTCTTCCATAAGTGGATATCTTGGGTTAGCACCTGTACACTGATCGTCAAATGCCTGCTCAACCATATCATCAAGTGTTTCTAAGAAGTATTTCTCATCTACACCGTAATCTTTGATTGTCTTCTTGATTCCAACTTTTTCTTTAAGCTCTTCAATTACTTTGATGAACTTCGCAAGTGTATCTGCATCATCTTTTCCTGTAATACCACAGAAGTTAGCACACTCTACATATCTAGCTAATGCATGTGGATACTGATACTGTGAGAATGTTCCCATCTTAGTTGGAACTTCTGCTGCATTGTATTCCATTACCATTGTGATTAAGATAGCGTTAGCTACACCATGTGGTAAGTGGTGGAATGAACCAAGCTTATGAGCCATTGAGTGACATACTCCGAGGAAAGCGTTGTTAAATGCCATACCTGCCATACATGATGCATCTGCCATTTTTTGTCTAGCTTCTACATTTGCACCATCTTCATATGCTACTGCTAAATAATTTAAAACATTCTTCATAGACTTAAGAGCTAATCCGTCTGTGTAATCTGTTGCCATAATTGATGCGTAAGCTTCAAGAGCATGTGTTAATACGTCAATACCTGATGCACTTGTAAGACCCTTTGGCTGACTCATCATGTTGTCTGTATCTACGATAGCCATGTTTGGTAATAATTCGTAATCAGCAAGTGGGTACTTAATACCTGTTTCTTGATCTGTAATAACTGCGAAAGCTGTACACTCTGAACCTGTACCTGATGATGTAGGAACTGCTATAAAATAAGCCTTCTCACCCATCTTAGGGAATGTGTATACTCTCTTACGAATATCCATAAATCTCATAGCCATGTCTTGGAAATCAACTTCTGGATGTTCATACATTACCCACATAATCTTTCCTGCGTCCATTGCTGAACCACCACCAAATGCGATAATTGCGTCTGGCTGGAAGTTTTTCATAGCTTCTGCACCTTCCTGTGCATTCTTAAGTGTTGGGTCTGGTTGAACATTGTAGAAACACTGATGTGCTATTCCCATTTCATCTAATTTATCTGTAATTGTCTTTGTATATCCATTCATATATAAGAAGCTATCTGTTACGATAAATACTCTCTTCTTACCTAATACATCCTTTAACTCGCTAAGGGCAACTGGCATACAGCCCTTCTTGAAGTAAACCTTTTCAGGTGCTCTAAACCAAAGCATATTTTCTCTCCTCTCAGCAACAGTCTTAACATTTATAAGGTGCTTAACTCCAACGTTTTCTGATACAGAGTTTCCACCCCATGAACCACAACCAAGTGTTAATGATGGAGCAAGCTTAAAGTTATAAAGGTCGCCGATACCGCCGTGTGAAGCTGGTGTATTAATAATAATACGACATGTCTTCATAGCTGCTTCGAATTTATCCATTTTTTCTTTTTCATTTACATTGATGTATAATGAAGCTGTATGACCGTATCCACCATCTGCTACTAACTGCTCAGCCTTTGAAACTGCTTCATCAAATGACTTAGCTTTGTACATAGCGAGTACTGGTGATAATTTTTCATGTGCAAATTCTTCTGAAATATCAACTGATTCAACTTCACCAATTAATATCTTTGATGTAACTGGAACATCTACTCCTGCTAATTTAGCGATTGTATATGCACTCTGTCCAACGATTTTCGCATTTAATGCACCGTTAACAATAATTGTTTTTCTAACTTTTTCTATTTCATCCTTCTTTAAGAAGTAACATCCTCTATATGCAAATTCTTTCTTAGCCTCTTCATAAACACTCTCAAGTACTGTTACTGACTGCTCTGAAGCACAAATCATACCATTATCAAATGTCTTTGAGTGAATAATTGAGTTTACTGCTAATCTAACATCTGCTGTATCATCTATAATAACTGGTGTATTACCTGCACCAACGCCTAATGCTGGCTTACCTGATGAGTAAGCAGCTTTAACCATACCAGGACCACCTGTTGCAAGGATAATATCTGCGTCCTTCATTATTTCATTTGTAAGCTCAAGTGAAGGAACGTCAATCCATCCAATGATTCCTGCTGGAGCACCCGCTGCAACTGCTGCCTCTAATACGATTTTTGATGCTGCAATTGTTGCATTTTTAGCTCTTGGATGTGGGCTTATAATAATACCATTTCTAGTCTTTAAACAAATAAGAGTCTTAAATATAGCTGTTGACGTAGGATTTGTTGTAGGAATAACTGCTGCAACCAAACCAATTGGTTCTGCAATCTTTCTGATTCCGTATGCCTTATCTTCTTCTATAACGCCACATGTCTTTGTCTCTTTATATGCATTGTAAATATATTCTGAAGCGTAATGATTTTTTGTAATCTTGTCTTCTACAACTCCCATTCCTGTTTCTTCTACTGCAAGCTTAGCAAGTGGTATTCTCATCTTGTTTGCTGCTGTAGCTGCTGCCTTAAAAATTGCATCTACCTTTTCCTGTGAAAATGTAGAAAACTCTTTCTGTGCTGCTCTAACCTCTGCAATTTTAGCTTGTAAAGCTTCTACTGTGTCTACTACTGTAACTGCTTTAGCTTCATTTTTTGCCATTGTTTTAATCCTCCTAAATAATTGTCAATTTATTAACAAGCAAGTTGCATTATATATGTTTGTTATTTTTTTGTCAATATGTTTTTGTATTAATTTTTTATTAATTAATTATTCCAAGGTTTCTAATAACTTAAATGCATCCGCATTTCCGCTTTCTGCCGATTCATATAACCAATATATTCCTCTTTCCTTATTAGGTTCCACCACTACAATGTCGTCCGATTTAACACCTCGTATTATATAGTAGTAGTGTTTATAGTCCCTCTCCAAGGACTATATGCTATACTTTTTGGAGATACTGTGGATTGGTTCTTATCACCTACCACTTGATGGTTTTAGGAAGGCTCCAACCACAGGCTCTTTGTAT
>JAVBRI010000003.1:0-14029 GCA_031548165.1 Lachnospiraceae bacterium | reverse complement strand
TAGAAAAAATTGGTTATTTTCAAATACTCCAAATGGAGCTAATGCATTAGCATTAATATATAGTGTAATTCAAACAGCCAGTAAACTTTTACATCTACTGGCTAATAATATCAAATGGTATTTAAATAATCACTATAAAGTTTAAACAATCTGTATACTTAAATTTTACTCATATATAATATAGAATTTTTCTTTTCTCTCTAATGCTTCTTCAAAAAATAGAATTAGTTCTTCTAATAATTCAGGCAATCTTGATATTAACGTTCCAGATTGCTGTTTAATGTTATCAGGTTTTTTGTTTACATCAAAATTCTTAAAAAGCATAATAACCTCAGAAATATCCTTAATCTCCCATGGACTTTCATAATACCATCCCTCATGCAAATTATATGCTATTAGGAGCTCATTATCTAATGATTCGTAGTTAAGCATATTTGCAAGTATAGTATCAAAGTATGCAGCCCACATTTTAAATAAATGTGTTTCAAGTCCATATGTATATTTAAAAGTAATTTCTGGATTACTGGTTTCATTTTCGCACTACTAGGTATTTTAATTGGTGCTTAAGACCTATATGATTCAGCAACTTTTAAAGCTTCGTCTGGCGTCATATCTGCAAATCTCTTAGTCACACTAGTGCTTGAACCACCCTTGACTAACAGTCTTTATCCTTATATTGAACTAAGCAGTATTCCGACTACTTAAAAAAATTAACACTTGAACAAGCAGTCCCTATTCTGCTTTAAATTTTATCACGTATTTTGCCCTTTTTCTACTTAATCTTCAACCTTATCTGATATCTCTGGCATTCTATATTCTGTGCCAGTCTTTAGCATTCCATAAATGATGTTTACCAATCGTCTGAATATACTAATCAACACTTGCTTTCCATTCTTACCTTCCGCTATCCGTTTGTCATAATACTCACGGAATATTGGATTTCTTTTATTTCCTGTTGGTGATACTTGTACCATTTGAACTGCTAAGAAATATATGGTTGCCTGTAATCTTCGATTTCCCTGTTTGGATGCCTTGTCTTTCCCTTTTCCAGCCGATGAAAGTTTGAGCGGAGCTATCCCTGCAAATTGAGCCAACTTAGCCGAATTTGAAAAACGGTTTACATCTCCAATCTCAGCCAATATCTTTACTGCGGTTGTAATATTTACCCCTGGCATTGTTGCAAGAGTACAACCAAGTGCATGATACATCTTCTCTAACTCTTTATCTACTTCCTCCAACTGAGCATTGTAGTGTTTTAAATCCCTTACTATTCCCCTTGTCACAACATCTCTGGAATCCTGATACTGGTCATTTTTCACCTTATCTTTTTTAATTACATCAAGGATTTTGACATGTATTGGTAGAACAACGATTATGACTCACCTTAACCAGTTCTTTCGCCAAATCCTCTACCATCTTACCCTTTATATACTTTTCCGATGGATACTGCTCCCAGAAGTAAAGTGCAGTCGGTCGGCTGATATCGGTAAAAAATGTTTTTTAACTGGGATAGACAATACACAATTGCTCGTGTAGCTGATTGGTTAATCTGATTCTCTGTCTCATGATATTATCACGTCAGTTTACAAGTTGTCCCAATGACCAGTATGCATCATTTGGACAGGCATCTGGCAATTCTTCTAACATGGTAATCGTTGCAAGGGCTATGGCATGAGCATCATCAATATCACTCTTTTTATACATGGCTTTTCTTTTGGCTTGGCGGTTTGACAGGGACGTGTTTACATCCTTTACATTATATCTCCTGTCTAACAACCATACTGCCAAGGCTCGCCCATATCCATAAGCATTTTCAAGACCATAGATGGGTTCTTTTCCCTCAAGACAATATTTCTTTACTTTTCTTACCAACTTCGGAAATTCTGCTGGTGTATTAGCAAAAGTAATCTCACCAAGCGTGTTATTAAAGCAATCTAAAATGACCGCCGTATGGGTCTCCTTATGTAAATCTATACCTACATAAATGTATTCTTCTCTTATCATTGTATCTCTCCATTCTCTTGATTGGGCAAAATAGTGACAACCTCAACTTTTAAGCCACTTTCCTAGAATTACGCTGTTGCAACTGGGTGGGCAAGGGTGGTCTAGTCTATCCATTTCTGGGAGGACACTAAGAGCCAAATGCTCCGCCTCCTTTTTATGGAGAATGTATTATATTACTTCCTGTTATGAATTCAGGAACCTTAAAAGACTTATGAATTGCTCTTACGGTGTGTGTGATGTTAACTCTGAATGCATGGTTATTCAAGTCTTTTCTGCTATTCTATGCATAATCTTATTATAGCAAATGACCTTTTTTGAGTACCGCCTCCTACATGCACTGCCTTCCATAGTTAAAATCAATTAGAAAGCGATTTTTGGACGATTCAATATAAAGTATCCATCATCTACCATAGTTGATGGTAAACTCAAAGGATTTAAAGGCTTGTCAATACCCTATTTTAAGAAAATCAAAAGTTTTTTTCTGCACAGACCTTCTATCAAAAAATCCTTAATACCCCAAATCATATTTACACCTTTATTTAAATAAAAAGCACCCATACTCCCACTTTCAAATGTAGTAGTACCGGTGCATATTATAAATAAATTTAGGAGATTATTTTTTCTTCAATCCATTGCTACTAAACATAACGCATATATCTATTATCTTCTCGTACTGGATCTTATTAATTAATTGTGCTTTCGCATTTGTCTCAAGCCTACTGGTCTGTACCCAGTTTGCAAATTCTTGCTCACGTATAGCAAAATTCTTCAGTATCTCTACGGTATTTGTTGATAGCGGTTTAATTGATGTAAAAGATAAAGTTTTCTCTTTACCTGACTGAAACTCTACCCCTCGGTTCATGAGATATTGAATTTTATTAAACAGGTCATATGCTCCATTTGAAAATGACTGAACACTTGAAACACATAGTGTGTCGTTTACTGACATACGATTCAGAATCCCCCTACTTTGGGTCATAAAATCAATATTAGATTCTGGCACTCCCATCTTCTTAAGAATAGGAGTCTCACTTGAATTGAGTGCTATTCCAAACTTTTCATTGTTGATTTTTGACATTGTATCTCTCCTTCAAATATTGAATTAATAGTTGCTAAATGCATATGTAGTACAGTATCAGAGCAATTGACAGAACCTTAGAATTATGTTTCATGGTTCTGACATAAATCCACTACTCCAACAAGAGCATCTTCAATCTGCTTAGAACTGATGCCAATGTATCGAGTAGTAACCATGCTTGAACTATGTTGAAGTACCGTTCTCACGAGTTCCAAGCTATGTGTACTATTATACAAATTAGTAGCAAAAGCCTTTCTCATGCTGTGAGTTCCTATGTTTTCCAAGTTCAAGTATCGGCATGTTGCCTGAAGATGTTTCATCACAGTTCTCTCGATAATAGGGAATAATCTTGCCTCTGGAGATATCTTATTCTGATACGCATATGTCTGGATAAAGTGAAATACTTCATCTGGCACAGTAAATTCTCGATGTTTCCCTGTCTTTTCTTCATAGATATCAAATCGCCAACGTGAACCATCTCTAACAAAAGATTTCATGGTCAATTTAAGTATATCGCCTACACGGATTCCCAAGTTATACTCCAACATCAGTATTGCTGCAATTCTCTCGTTTGGTTGGTAGTGTACCTTATCATGTACAAAACCCTCTTGAATGGTCTTGATGATTAATTGATATGTCTCTTTGTCAACCGCTACCGTCCGTTTATTCATTTCCAACTCCTCCTTTTTTCAATAAATTAAATTTCTTAATCCTGTAAAATCTTTGCAGTGCCAATAACTACAATGGTAAAGTGCAATTAATCCGTATCGTTCTTCTGCACTCCCAGTAAACAAGCCAAAGTACGTAATTATGTATAAGATTAAGCACTAAGACCCAACGCTGTATTTTGACCAAATTTGTATAAAAAATCTTTTGTGGCACTGATTTACACCAAGAACAGAAAAAGCCAACGTAGGGCATCGTGTGCGTTTGTGTGGGCATTCCTGTTTACAGAGCCGTCCAAACCATACCCCCAAGCTATAGGCATAATTTTTGATACCATCTGCTAAGATATTTGTGTCTGGAGATACTATTCTGTCTGCATTCAACGCTACATGCCTTAGTCCTGTGAACCTCATTGAAGTTCCCTTTTTCAACTTGTTTTTACAAGAATATCTCATTCATTGTCCATGCAAATGCTTGTCCTGTTCTACATAAAATATAGTTCCATATTGGCATCAAGAGGAGTAAAGTACGAAAATGATTTAATAGAAAAATATAACTTTTATTATCTTATAATTGTTTCTTAAACCATCTATAAAACCCCACCATTGAGCCATTTTTGAATACTTTAAATATTATTTGTTAGTTAATCTACCTCACATACACTACCTTTTATTCACTAACATAATTACCAGTGATTTCCGTAAGTGCTAACTAATTATTAATATCATCCTTACAAGTATCAATTGCTTTTTTAACATCTAAAGGATTGAACTTCTTTAAGGCTTTTTCTCTCATTGTATTTGATAATATACGAATTACATACACCATTGTCACATATGCATGATTATTTGTTATATTTGATGTGGGTGGCTTATCTGCATACTCTAATATACTGCTCATGATCGTATTAATACTTGATATCTCAGATAACTCATTATCATCAAGTAAGTCAAAAAATTCCAACAATTCTATCTTATCCTTGTTTATTTTCTTGGAGTTAATTGTGAATTTATTGAATGTGTGTTTTAAATAAGCCAACTTATCAACATCTAACGTATCAATTAAATCATTAACATACCTCTTGGTTAATCGCTTTAATATCTGTAACTCCGCTTTGCAATCTTCCAACTTAAATACCTTTAATGGAGTCCCCCTTGGTACACTCGCAGATACCAAAGGAATAAATATATCATCAAAACACCAGTCATCTATCTCAAGTGCCTTTAATGTATTATTTATGTGAGTCAGCCTTTGCATATCCTCTGTTACTACAACCTCATAGAAATTTTTACCAAACAAATCATAAAGTCGACTACTGTAAATTGAAACATAAGTACGAAATGCAGAATCATTTGAACCATGCCCACTTGCGTGCCAAATATTTAGCATTTCAGAATTCTTTAATCTGAAATTAGCACAAATCACCTTGGCTACTTTTGAGTTAAAATAATCCCCACACTCAACAAACCTTATTACCTTTGATAACACATCCTTGGTAAACTCCTTATAAGCAACCAGACTGCCATCTACATTGTGACTACCTGTTAATATCACTTCATTTTCTAATGAACTTAATTCTCTAAAAAACGTTCTCGCCATATTCTCTCTCCTTGTGGATAAGTTTTTTTGATACCCAAATCACTAACAATTATTTGTTATTTATATTTTACAAACCCCTACTATACCTCAGTTATAAAGCAATTTGACATATCGAAAATAATATTTGTTAATAATTTAGCACCCCAAAACATTACTTTTCATTACTAACTATAATATTTTTAAATCAGGAAATACTAACAAATATGCATAAGTGAATGGTGGTCTATGAAATTAATACAAGCAACTCAGAGCGGGTACTATAGCACTTTAACAACTTTTTATCTCAAAGTAGATGCATAAAAAGTTGGTACATATTCGGAAATATTAGTACGTTTTTAAAAGATGGCACATGCCATAAAATATGGGTACACTCTTTAAAAGATTAGAATAAGTCATAAATATGGGTACGCATTTTAAAAGTTAGAGCAAGCCATAAAACTTAGGTATTTGCTTTAAAAACTTGGAACACTCTTTAAAACATGAAAACATACTATAATAACTGGAATCATAACAGATAAAATCAAAAACTCAGCATCCCTTACCCCAATGATTGTTGCCTTCATTCTGATCCAATAATATTGCATAAAATCTGTGATAAATACATTTATGAAATCCTGTGAAATAACTTGCCTAGAATACCAAGATTCCACCAACTGACACTGAATCTAAGCAAAGAACAAGATAATTTACGATTTAATCAGTAAGTGACATGTAGACTCGGAGTGATAATAAGTATCTTTCATTTTACAAACAAACTTAACCATTCAGACTGCCTACAGTGAATTATTATACGTTTCGAAACCATAAAAGTACCCCACATCACTTGAAGTTAACCAAGCACAACTACATAATATAGCTGTGTTTGGTCAAATCAGTGTAAAATCGCGCCCCTAAATCCATCTCTTTTCAGTGCATTTTTATTCAACAAAACACTAGCTATTATTGATACTATGTGATATCCTCGTGTCAAAAGCCAAGTATATTTGGCGGTTGAATGGAGGTGAAAATCATGGCTAGAATCTTAGAAGATTTATTCTTTGGACAAATTCGCCCATCTGAAATTGGAATTAAAAGAACTGCATCCTACGATCAAGCAGTAAAAGACATATTAACATCAGAAGATAAACTCATGGAATTGTTACAAGGATATGAGAAAGAAATGTTCCAAAAATTCTCCAATGCACATAGTGTAATAAATGGAACTGAAAACGTAGCGTATTTCATAACTGGCTTTAAATTAGGAGCAAAAATCGGACTTGAAATTATGACTGATGGATCGCTGAAATAATATTTACTGCTATACCCTTTTTAAGCTAAAGACTGCGAAATAGTCTTTAGCTTAAAAGATTAACTATATATTTTACTTACGATATTGAAATTGAAAAATAGTATACTTTGTTAAAAAATAATTTAATTCTAAATCTCAATTAAAATCAAGAGTATTTAAGATTTAGATAGGAAACTTCATGTAATCATCACAAAAAGGATGTTATCTGGCATTTTTGTCGTTATTTTACTTCTTTTTCTTATAATGTCGCTTATCTACAACATTCGTTCCATCACCAATCGCATATGTTTCTCTGTAAACCATCTTTGAATCCTTGACCCTCTCCATTGCCTCTTGGTTGCTCATTTTCTCTATTTTCGCTCTGTTTATACCCCTGCTTGACGTAAATAAACGCATATCAGTTGGATAGTACTTTAATCGCTCACCCTTAATAAACTTCTTACTAATACCATCTACCATCTTGTCAACAGTATTAACTTTCGATAATTCCGTATCATCACCAATATATTCCACATCACTTAAATATGCTTTGAAATACAAGGCAAGACCATCTGCATTAGGGGTTTTACGTGTATCTGTTATGCCATATCCCCACAAATCAGATATGATATCATTTGACATAAACGGTGCTGTATCACCAAATATTAGCAGTATATGAAGATGCCATGAATTATCATGAGCCTCTCCTTGTGGCTCGGCTACTGTAATACGTTGAAAGGTCTTTTGACCATCTGATAAATCTAATTGTTTATTAAGGTGGCGTTGTAAACGTCTGATAAACATTTTCCCATCTTCATATACCTTAGTATGGTCTGTCATGGCAGTTTCATAGGTTAAGGTGATCCATTTACAACGACTGGAATCTGCTGCATTACATCGAATTAAATCCATTAGCTTATTCATACTTTTCCTCACTGCCTTGGGTGATTGATACCGATTCTCCTTATGTACCCGTTTCTTAATCTCTCCTGTTGGTTTATCCAAATATTCATCCTTACTTAGATTCTGAATCCGACATACTGTGTTATTTCCTGCTGTAAACTGGATTTCTTGACATTCTCCACAAGTTTTAAGTGCTACCTCACTACTATTATGTATGGTAATTGAACTGGACTTTATTTTTTGTATCCGCATAGACCATCACCCTCCTAAATTTATCAATTTAGAAGAGTACGTTTATATCAAACGATATGGAACTCTGCCTTACAAATACAATCTAAATATCAAGTAAAATTGCCATCTCGCTTCATAGATTGGGTAGATCACATAGTTGAAACTATATGACCTATAGTATGCCTACATGGGAAAAATTTTGCACTCTTATAAAACCTATATAGTATGATCCGCTCCGCTCCTGTTTATATATATTTTGGTTGGGTTAATTTTATTAATTCAAGGGAGGAGGGAGTTGATAGTCCTAAAGTATAACCATATATATATTTAATTAATATATACAAATAAAATAGTTTATAATAATTTCCAGATTATTAAATTATGAGATTTCTTAAACATTATCTAATTACCCGTCTAACAAATACAGCCAGTAAACTATTACGCTTACTGACTGCTCATTCTTTAGTATTATTAATACATATGCAACGCCAATAGTAAAATAATAACATTAAGAACTTTTCTTCACTATACTACTTTCTTAATTTTTAGCTTAATCCAATTGGCTACCTTCTGTAATATTTATAACTACAATTCAAATTCTTCAAAACTATCTAAATCCTCATAATCAACCAAACTACTCTCTACTATCAACATAGTATCTGGATCTGGTAAATAATTGTCAACAAGAATTTTACAATTTAATAATTTTGACATTATAGAAAATACTACCATATCATTTTTAGGTTCTAACTCATCATTCATACTAAACTCAATTTTTAACTTAAATTCAAATTGAGTACTTACTTTTGAACTTTGACATAAGATTTTCCAATCCACTGGTTTTCCTAATAAACTTGTAATGTCTCCAATTATCATAATATCCTCTTTTTCAACTTCAAAAGCTTGTGATACAGCATTTTCCAATTCCTTTTTACTTATTATTCTATTAAAATAAATATCTTGCCACACCATTTTAAATCACCTCAAATTTTTATTAATCTGTTCATATACTTCTATTGCTTTATTTATAGTTGCATTATCAAATTGGTTTAATTTTAATATTTCCATACCCCTTTCAGTATTTCCAAATTGTTTTAATAATTTAAGTGCCTTATATTCACCTCTGTTTAATTGATAAAAACCTGTTCCCGTCTTTGGAAACAACTCACCATTAGATGTAACACCATATGTTCTTCCATTGATAACATAGTCATTTCCAACTTTCTTTGCATTACCGGCATTTATAGCTTTTACATCTAGTTCTACATTAACACTTGGATCAATTATAGTATTTAAATCTTTTGGAGGGCTACTTTTATTTATTTTACTAAAATAATGCCTTTTCCCTGGTGCTTGAAAATTATGTGTGATACCTTCAACAGCCTCTTTACCACCCTTAATTACCAAATCATCTGCTTTTTCACTAGCTTTTAAGGACACCTTTGCTCCTTCTGCAGTAACTATTACTATTTCACCTTTTTCAAAAAATATTTTTTTAGCTTTTTTAAAAGCATTCTTTAACCAATTTATGACATCATCTGCATATTTAAACGCCCCATATGATGTAAGTAATCCTAAAATTGCTATTCCTAATTTTAATCTATATTCACTTGTATCTTTATAATTTGCTAAGAGATAAACTATATCCCTTATACTGGCTGCTTTATCCAAAGGTGTAAAGCTAATCAAAATTTGCAGTGCTAATCCTAATGCTGTTACATCATCTGTTCCTTCTCCTTTTGCTGCTACATTTAAAGATCTAATTAAATACACTCTTACTACTTCATTTACATCTATATTCCCTGCTTTACCAAATATTTTATCCATTTCTATAAACTCTTTTATACACTTTTCATGCTCTGCATAGCTTATTCCTTGCATTTTATATTTGGCTGGTGGCATTATTCGCATCTCATTTACATTTGTTCCATTTGCTATAAAATCTCCCATTCCAAAGTTCTTTAATAGCTCATTTAGATTTATGTTTCCGTTTTTATCTACTGATACACCTACAACTCTTGTGGTTTCCTTTTTAGTAAAGTTATACATTGTTACTGTTGCATTATTTTTCGCTTGATCATAGTAAAACTGGCTTCCTGAGTCTATTGCCTTTAAGAATTTATCCATTATCTTTTTGTTTACTATTATTGCACCTGTTTTTGATATATGTGCTTTAAATTGCACTCTTCCTACCCATATTGTTATTTCTCTATTTCCATTTGAGTCAACATTGCCATATGTCTTTTGTGTTAGATTTCCTGGTATTGCGCTACCATAAAATCCTCCATTTAGTTTATATAAACTAAGCACTCCGGTTTCTTCGTTTATCATTCCCACTGTTAAGCCTTGTTCTTCTAATTTCTTTTTCTTAAAGTAATTCTTTATCTGTTCTAATGTCTTTTGCTTTTTTAATTTTTCAGCTAGAATTCCCCCTACTTCAATTTTTCCCTTTACTTCCTCTTTAGTTTTTTTAAGGTTTCCTATACCTTTTAGCCATCTTAATATATCATCTCCAATATTTATTATTTTTCCAAATTTGGAATTTATTAGTTTACCTCCTTTTGCTAGATTTCCTAAAACTGGACTAACACACAATGCAGCCATTTTTGTATGTTCCCATTTGCTCTTACATGTATATATTGAGGTTTTTGTTGGCTCTGGTACATTTCCATACCTTGCCAAACTTCCAACTGCACTTAATACTGTGTGAACCCCATCTAATGATGTTTTATCCTTTAATTTTTGTGATTCCTCTAACCTTATTACTTCTTTCTGATTCTTTAAATCTACTGCACCCATTATATCACGACCTTCCTTTTTTAGTAAAGTTTTAGTTTTCTTTTATTAACTTTGCTTTTAGGTCTATGTTTCCATCTAGTTTTACTGAACTTCCTCTACATACTATTTTCACTTCACTTTCTGCATGGGCTGACAGATTTGTTCCTGCTGATATTTTTACTTCTTTTTCACTATTTAGTGTTAAGTCTTTTTCACTTATTATGTCAATTTCTCTACCTGTTGTTAGTTTTATTGGTTTCTTTGAGTCCAAAAGTATTCCTTCGCTTCCGCTTTCCAGTTTTATATTATTTTCCTTACATTCAATTTCTACCATCTCTTTGGCTGTTATATCTAACTTTTTATCGGTTGATATCTTTATGTCTTCTGTGGCTGTTTCTGTTAATTTTTTCTTACTGCTTATATTTATGTTATCTTCACCTGTTACTTTTATTGGTTTTTTTGCTGTTATTTCTATTCCTGTACTTGGGGTTTCTAGTTTTACTTTATTATCTACACAAGTCATTTCTATAGCTTCTTTTGCTGTTATTGTTAGCTTTTTACCTGAGTTTATACTAAAGTCGCTTGCACTGTTCATGCTTATATTTGCTCCGCTTGTTACTGATATTGGTTTATCTGTTTTTATTTCTATTCCTGAGTTTTCGTTGATTTTTATAAAGGTTGTCCCATCTTTGGCTGTTATTAGGATTTCTTCTCCATTTAATTTTATTTCTTTTCCTGCTGGCGTTCTTAAGTACTTGGTTTTTGGATCGGTTGTTTTATCGCTGTCTTTTTGTCTTATAGCTGCGGTTGCATATGCTTTTGATTCTTCTTCGGTTGGAAAGATTATTTGTACTGTATCTCCTATTTCTGGCATCACATACCAACCTGTATGCCCTTCTGCGGTATATGGTGTTGCATAACTAAAGGAATACGCTTTTGATTCTTCTTGTTTTTCATCTACGGATAATTGAACTTTTACCTTATCATTTTCTACTTTTAGTACTTTTCCTGATAAAGTTAAGCCTACTATATGTTTGTTATGTATTTTCTCACTTGCTATAGCTGTTTTAGTTACTAGTAGGTATGTACAACTTAATACTGAGTTTTTAAGTCTTAATACTGCATTTGATATAAATAATGGTTTATCATTTAACCCTAGTTTATCTCCTATGTCAAATACAAAATGATTTGTTTTTACTTTGTATATTACTGCATCATCTTCTTTGAAATTTAGTTCTTTACTTTGGGAAAGGGTTCTGTACATAGACATATCTTTACTTACTGTATAGTTTAACATTTCTAATTTTTCCCTGTATTCTCCACCTTCCTCTACTCCAAATATAAATTTTGGAGTTTCACTGTTGGCTACTGGTATTATTACGTTATTGCTGTGTGAAGCTAATCTTTTTATAAATTCCCAATCAGTTTCGCTATATTGTAGGATTATATCTTCTACTTTTTTGGTTGGAGAATTATATGTTATTGATGTTTTTTGTTCTTTTGTTATTTCATTTGCTATATCTTTGTAGTCTTTTCCTTTTTCTTGAAATGAACGTTTCATTGGTTTTACATCTATTAACACTGTGGTTGATATTGCTGTTGCTTTTAGGTAATATACTGCATCTACACAGGTTACATTTATGTCTTTAATTACTCCGCAAAAGATTGTTTTATTATCATATTTTAGTGTTATCCTAGTATCTTGTGATACTTTGGTTACTGTAGTTTCTTTGAAATCATCTTTTATTATTCCATGTAGGTATAATACTGCATGATCATTTAGCTTTTTTTCCATTTTTAACTCTAATATTTGTTCTACTTCAAATGGTGCTATTGATAATTTTCCTATTTCTATAAATTCCATTGTCACTTTCTCCTTTATTTTTTATGCTTATAGTTATTATTACCAAATAGTCAAATTTACTTAAATTGTATTTTTCAATATCAAAATAATTGTTCTCTTATATGATTTTTATTGTTGAAATCATTTGCTTAAATACTTCTTTCCAGTATTCCATGTCTTCTTCTAAACAATTAAAGGCTCCTTGCAGTACTCTAAATTTTAGTGAAAATACAAATATTACATTATATACATTTGAATCTATTGCATTACTTATAAAATCAAAGTAAGCTACAGGTTTTTCTTCTATTTTAATAATATCACTTTCTATTATTGCTGTATTATTGTAATCTTTCATTATTATATCTTTTATAGCATCTCGTAGTTCTTCAACTTGTTCATCAAATAAAAGCTCATTTTGGCGTGAAAATGTAAGGTTTATTGTTCCTTCCTTGTTTGTAAGAATAACTTGTGGTCTGAATTCTGATGGATATTTTAACTTTGCTTTTTCCTTTTCCATTTCCTGAAAATCCTTTGGCAAAAGCATAGTAAATTTAAAATCAGATACTACTATTTCTTTACAAACTACTTCATTTCTTCCTAATGGAATTCTTACTAAATCAGTTTCTATTTCGTCATCTTCGTCTTCCATGTTGTTCATTAAATAAATAAAATCTTCATCACCATATCTTTTCATGTTGGCTTCTCCTATTTTGATATTTGATTTTCTAAGCTTTCTTAATCTTGTCCATCTTTGGTAATTGTTATTACTCCCCCACCTGCTGGGCATAACGCCATCGAACTACTTAATAGTGCTGGCATTTCTCCTATTAGTACATCTGTTTTTCCTCCCATCCAGATACTACAGATTTTCTATTTGCAACAAATAGTTCTTCTGTTTTAAACAAGCATCTATTTTGTTCATTGTTACAAAATTCCAATAATTTATCATGTATTTATTAGACACCTCGTCAAATCATTTTCATATATATATAATCTAATATATATTATGCACTATTTTAGAAAATTTTTAAGTACTTTTGTGTAGTACATTTTTGTACAACCATGTACAAAAATGACCATTTCGCATATTTTTTTACAAAAAACTACACTTCCAACCAAAAAATGTAGTTTTTTGTCCATTCTTGTAAATTTATGACCATTTTCGTACATTTTTTATTCATTTTTTTACTGTCAAATTACTACATTTTATAAATATTCACTTGCCGTTTAAAATGATTGGTAGAAAATATTTAAAATATGCTATTATCACTTTAATAAATGATCCAACAGCAGACGCAGTACCAACAACTGCCAAATATTTTTGCAAAACCTCAAACAGTGTTTACAGAGCCATGAGAAATGCCATTGAAAAAACCTGGGTTTATTCCAAAATTGAAGATCTAGCTTTATATTACACCGCTACCATTCGTACTGAAAAGGGAGCACCTACTATGACCGAATTTATTTTTTATTATGTCAATAAAAAAAAGAAACTTTGTAAATTACCTAATTATTTTCAGTTGCAATTTATATGCCATTTTTTGTAACTTTTTGCAGTCTAAAGCTAGTGTTTCAATTTTTATATTTTTTTGATAATATACATTTAGTATATTATTGGGGGAATATTTAAAATGGGGTTGAATTTTATAATTACAGTGTT
>JAVBRI010000019.1:0-107568 GCA_031548165.1 Lachnospiraceae bacterium | reverse complement strand
AAGGACGGAGCAGGTTTGCTCAATCCTTTAAATTACTATCTAAGAAATGTTGGAATATAAATTGTAGAGCCGTATACGAGACCCGTACGTACGGTTCAATGAGAGGGAAATAATACTTGCTATTATTTCTCTACTCTATTTAAAAGGAAATTTTTTGCGTTAAATGCCAAGAACACAACGTATAAATTGAAACAGTTGGACTAAATATTATGTATAATAATATATAGTAGTATTATAAGTAAAATACAAATGAAAGGTGGAATATTTTGAAATCACTAAAAATCAAAATTTTAACAAGTGTTATTCTGTGTACATTACTGTCAGTAGTAATTATCGGAAGTATGAGTATTGGAAATTCAAGTAAGGTAGCAAACAATGATGCTAAACAATTTTTGGAACTAACGTGCATAAATCGTGGTCAGGAGATAGATACAATGATAAAGTGTATCGGACAATCAGTAGATATCTTAACAATTACTGCATTGGATAATCTTGATTTTGAGAGATTTAAAACAGATGATAAGTATGTTGATGAGTATACAGAGAGTATAAAACAAGATGTATACAGTTTTGGAATGAATACAGAAGGTGCAATTTCGGTATATGTGAGATATAATCCTGAATTTACAAGTCCAACATCAGGATTATTTTTTAGTAGATCATCAGTAAATGAAAAGCTAGAGAGTCTTACACCAACAGATTTTAGTATGTTTGATGAAAACGATCTTGAACATGTAGGTTGGTATTACATACCAGTAAAAAACAAAGCACCTATATGGATGGAGCCATATTTTAATGAAAATATAAACATATATATGATATCATACGTTGTTCCTATATATGTAGATGGAGTTTCAGTTGGAATAATTGGAATGGATATTGACTTCACACAAATTACAGAAATAGTAGATCAAACAAGTATATATGACAGTGGATATGCATTTCTTTCAAACTCAAGTGGAAATGTAATGCATCATAAAGATATGGAATATGGTACAAGCCTTGAAGATATTGACAATGCGTCAGTATATAAGTTTTTACAGGATATGAAGAACGAAAATGAATTATTAGAATATAATTATAATGATGAGTCAAAAGAGCTTGTATTTACACAGTTATCAAATGGAATGAACTTTATAGTTACAGTTCCAACAAGTGAAATTGAAACAAACGCAAATGATCTTACGGCAAAGGTATTAATAGGAGCAGTTATAGCAATAGTGATATCTGTAGGAGTAGGAGCATTTATAAGTACTAGAACGGTCAATTCAATAAATTCGTTAACAAAAATTATTAAGCAGACATCTGAACTTAACTTCAAGGAAAATCCAGAGGTTAGGCGATTAGTAAAAAACAAAGATGAAATTGGGGTAATGGCACAAACTGTTATGTCTATGCAAAAACATTTAAGTGATATAATAAATGACATGACAGGTATACAAAACACAGTGCTTTTAAATGTAGAAGAGTTGGGAACTATCATGCAAGAAAGTAATGGTATTTCTCAAGACAACTTTAATGCAACGCATCAAATATCAAATAAAATGTTGGAGAGTGCAGAATCATCGAATAAGATGGTGCAAAATATTGAGGAAGTAACAGGTAGCTCAGAAGATATTAGAAACCTTACAAAGAATGGCGAAGAAAATGCTAGAGAACTTGTTGATAAAGCATTAAAGTTAAAAGATACAACAGAATTATCGTATGAAAAATTAATAAAGATGTATAAAAGCATTAAGGAAAAAACAGATATAGCAATACAACAATCAAAAGCTGCTCAAAGAATAAATGAAATGACTGAGGAAATAAAGGAGATTTCATCACAAACTAATTTACTTGCATTGAATGCCAATATTGAAGCGGCAAGAGCAGGTGAAGCAGGTAGAGGTTTTGCGGTAGTTGCAACAGAAATTGGAGCCTTAGCTACACAAACATTTGATGTTGTAGAAGACATTAATGGAATTGTAGAAAATGTAAATGATGCAGTATCAAATATGACATTCTGCATAACAACCACGATGGAATTTATGGAAAAAACAGTTATTGAAGATTATACATCTTATAAGGATATAGGTGTGCAATATCATGTGGATGCATCTAAGATTATAGATATTATGTCAGGTGTAAATGAAGCATTATCTTCGCTTGCAGATAACATTAATGATATTTCATATGCTGTAGGAAAAGTGGATGAGACAATAAAGCAGTCTTCAGACGGAGCATTATTAATTGCAGAACAGACAGGAGAAGCTGTTGCAAAGACAACAAAGGGATATGAATGCTTAAACGAAAGTATAAAAAATATAAAAGACTTAAAGGTTCTTATTGATAAGTTTGAAGTTTAAATATTTTGTAAGATCATGTATATTATGTGCTAGTGAGACAAGCAGGTAAATAAAAAAGAAAAAATCATTGTCATTATCGCCAATGATTTTTTCTTTCTAAACAACTTTTACTATACTTAAATCCAAATATCTAGAATCGTCTTTTAAGTCAATTTCTTCTAGTGTATCAGTAAGACGAACAACTGGACGTAAAATGCAGTCACGATAATTTCGAACAATTATAGCAGACTTGCCATTACTTAACTGGACAATTGAACCTGTAGGATATACAGCGATACAACGAGTAAAGGCTTGTATTAAATCAAAATCAAATAAGATATTAGCATTAGCCATTAAAAATTCAACAACATCTGAAACTGAATGGGCACCTCGGTACACTCGGTCAGTGGTCATAGCATCATATGTATCAGTAACACCAATGATTTTTCCGAATAATATAATATCATCACCTTTTAAGTTACGTGGATATCCACTACCGTCGTTTCGTTCATGATGTTGAAGTATAGCAGCACGAGAAACACTGGTTATCCTTGGCCAATTTCTAGTGATTTCATAGCTTAAATTAACATGAGACTTCATTTCTTCAAACTCTGAATCAGTTAAACGACCAACTTTATTAAGTATGGATTCTGATATTTGTGTTTTACCTGCATCATGAAATATTGCAGCAATTGCAAGACCTTGTAACTGTTCGCTAGTCAATCCGAATTCCAAACCTATTCTAATAGAAAGTATGGCAACATTAACTGAATGTGCATATAAATACTCGTTATAGTTTTGTAAGAGGTTTACTTGAATTAATCTTTGATAGTTTTCGCTGACTTGATCGATCATGGTATTTATTATCGGATATATTCTTTCATAATCCATTTTCTTTTTATAAATATTTTTTAATGTATCGGAAGCTTGGAGACGAAGTGATTCATCAACTACTTCTTCGATAAGTATTCCTTTTGATAGTTCATCTTCGATGTAAAGCCCAACATAATTCTGACCTCGTAATCGGTCTAATAAAGAGCTGGTTATTTGAACGCCTTCCTTTATTAAGGCAACGCCATTGTCATTGCATAATGGTCTAGCAAGAAACGCAGAATCACCTATTTGATCTATGTCTAAATACCTCATGGAATCATTCCTTTCTTGATGGTAATGAATTAATAATACTACTAAAAAAATATAAAGGCAAGAGCAAAGTTGTTATTTACCAAAATAATAATATATGTTATAATAGTACAAAGTAATTAGATAAAGTGCAGTTAAAAAAAGTATGTGAGGATAATATATAATGAAACCATTAGATGTAAAACACATAAACCCATTTTTACAGTCGAGTTTAAGTGTTATAGAGATGACAACACAAGATAAGTTAGCACTAGGAAAACCAGATGTAGCAAAACTTGACTTTGATGAAGGAACTTTTATACTTCAAGTTGGAGTTACGGGAGCTCTTAAAGGTCAGGTTCTTTTAGCGATGACAGAGAATCATGCGAAAGAGATGGCAAGTAAAATGATGATGGGTATGCCAGTGGATACTTTAGATGAAATGACTTGTTCTGCATTAGGAGAACTTAGTAATATGATTATGGGAAATGCAGCAACATTATTTGCAGCACAAGAAATTGCAATTGATATTACTCCACCAGTATCTTTGTTTGGAGAAAAAATTAAGTTAAGTATGGACATACCAGCACTAAAAATACCGATGAAGTTAGGTGAAGTTGAAAAAATATCCATGTATATTTGTATAGTTGAGGAAGATTAAGTGACTGTTTTTGAAGTAGGAGATATAGTAAAATTAAAGAAAAAACATCCATGTGGAAGTTTTGAATGGGAGGTTTTAAGAGTTGGAGCAGATTTTAGACTTAAGTGTCTAGGGTGTGCTCATCAAGTTATGCTCCCAAGACCCCTTGTTGAGAAAAATGTAAGAGGAATAACAAAAAAATCTTAAAATAATCTTGTAATATCGTAAATGTCAGAACAAACACCCCGCTAAAAAAGCTTGCAAATTGCGAATATATATGATAGACTAGTTATTCGTGATATATTATAAACATATTCCTTGTTCACTTTATGATATGTGGACCAGAGACCAAAAGGAGGTAAAAAGAATGAACATGTATGAATTAACAGTTGTTCTTAATGCAAAACTCGAAGAAGAAGAAAGAACTGCAACAATCGAAAAGGTAAAAGAGTATATTACACGTTTCGGTGGTGAAGTTAAGAAAGTGGATGATGCAGGTAAGAAGAGATTAGCTTACGAAATCGATAAGATGAAAGATGCATTTTACTACTTTATTCAATTCGAGTCTGATTCAAATTGTCCAAACGAAGTAGAGCAAAATCTTCGTATTATGGAAAACATAATCAGATACTTATGCATTAGAGTTGAAGCTTAGTAAAGCAAAAGAGGAGATAGTATGAACAAAGTTATTCTTATGGGCAGGTTAACAAGAGATCCAGAGGTAAGATACTCACAGGGTGAGAGTTCACTTGCTATAGCTAGATTTACAATAGCAGTTGACCGTCGTTTCAAGCGCGATGCGAACGAGCAGTCAGCAGATTTTATATCATGTGTGGCATTTGGTAAAACAGCAGAGTTCTGTGAAAGATATGCTCATCAAGGCACAAAACTTGTGATTGAAGGACGTATTCAAACAGGAAGCTATACAAATAAAGATGGTAATAAAGTCTACACAACAGAAGTTGTTGTAGAAAGTACAGAATTTGCAGAAAGCAAAGGAAGTAACGGTGGGGACCAAGGCTATGCACCAACATCAAGACCTGAGCCAATAAGTGCAGCAGGCGATGGATTTATGAATATTCCAGACGGTGTAGAAGATGAAGGTTTACCATTTAACTAAAAATTATAGGAGGTAATAATAATTATGCCAGAAAATAGATCAAATAGAGGCCCTAGCGATGGTTCAATGAAAAGAAGACCAATGCGTAGAAGAAAAAAGGTATGTGTATTCTGTGGAGACAAGACTAACAGTGTTATTGATTACAAGGATACAAACAAGTTAAAGAGATACGTATCTGAAAGAGGAAAAATTCTTCCTAGAAGAATCACAGGAAACTGTGCAAAACATCAGAGAGCTCTTACAGTTGCAATTAAGAGAGCAAGACATATTGCTTTAATGCCTTACACATTAGACTAAGCCCTTGATTTTAGAGGCTTTGCAAGGTTAGAGATTGAGATTTGACTCAACTTTGACACAACTTTTTGTAAGTTTGACCCATAGTTTTTCGGAACTATGGGTCTTTTTTTATGCTAATTAGTTGGAAAAACATATTAGTTATTGTATATACACTGAAATATATTTATTACAAAAAGGTAGAAAAATCTATCTAATTAGTGTAGAATAGTAATAAAATGATAAATACAATGGGAGGTGATTTGTATGTTTTATTCGCCATTAAGGTATCCTGGAGGAAAAGGGAAACTGACTCCATTTATGGAATTATTAATTCAAAAACTAGGTCATGTGGGTGGAACATACATTGAGCCGTTTGCTGGTGGGGCTGGAATTGCATTAGAATTGTTAGAGAGAGAAGTAGTTGATAAAATTGTAATTAATGATTTAGATAAAGGGATATATTCTTTTTGGAAAGCAATAACGACTGAGACATCGAGATTCTTAGATGCAATAGATAATGTACCTTTGAATATAGATGAATGGAATATACAAAGAAATATATGTATGAATAACAATAAGAAATATAGTTTTGAATTAGGGTTTGCAACTTTTTATATGAATCGTACAAATAGATCGGGAATAATAAAGGGTGGAGTGATTGGTGGAACAGAACAAACTGGAAACTGGACTTTAGATGCAAGATTTAACAAGGAAGAGTTATCAAGACGCATAGAGAATGTTGCAAGACGAAAAAAGGATATACATATATATAATAAGGATATTCAAAGTTTTCTTTTGAATTATGTTCCTAAATATCAAAACAATGCGTTGATTTATTTTGACCCACCTTATTATGAAAAAGGTAAACAACTATATTTGAATTTTTTTAATTATAATGATCATGTTAGAATAGAGCAATTAATAAGAAAAATGGTAAATTGTGACTGGGTAATTACCTATGATGATGCACCAGAGATTGTTAGAATTTATGATGGTTATAATTTGAAAAAATACGATTTAAATTACAGCGTTGCTAATAAAAGAAAGGCTAGTGAAATTATTATCTTTAAAAATCAACAGATGATTCCGACCATTAATGAACTAGAACAAAGAGAAATTAGTATTAATTTACGATAGGAGAATAAAAATGATTGAACGAATAGAGATTGAACGTTATCGAAAATTAAATAAAATTTCAATAGATTTAACGAATGGTATAAATATTATATCTGGAACTAATGGAACATGTAAATCTTCGATTTTGTATATGATAAGTAATTCGTTTCAAGATGTAAAGTCAAATGCAGTATGGCTAAAAACACCAGATGTAATTAGTGTGCTAAAAAATGTAAATAATGGAGTAAACTTAAAAATAGAAAGTTTAACAAAAGGTGATGATGAATACAATGATCCAGCATCAGGCTTTCATGGAAATTTGTTTACTTGTAGATATGAAAGTGGTATAGAACTTGGTTTTAGGAGACATAATACAAGAATACAGAGTTCTAAGCTGGATAATAAAAATAGATTTTCATTAAAGCCACCATATAAAAAGAGTGGTGATGAAAATTTACCATCAATGCCAGTTATATACTTAGGATTATCAAGATTATATTCATTTGGAGAGTATAAAAATAATGATTTTAAAAAGGTTAATAAAAAACTTCCAGATGAATATGCATCTATAGTAAGAGCACTATATAAAAGGTTTACAGGAGTAACTATTAATAGTGAAGAAATACAATCTATGGGTGATATAAAAAAACGTTCGAAATTTTTATCTGATAAGACAGGAATAGATTCAAATACTATCTCAGCAGGAGAAGATAATTTGTTAATATTACTAAATGCACTAGTTTCTCTTAGATATTACTATGAAAATATTACTTCTGAGCGAAATGTGGAAAGTATTTTGCTAATTGATGAGGTAGATGCAACTTTGCATCCAGCATTTCAAATGAAGTTATTAGATTTATTTAAAGAATATTCTGAAAAATACAAAATAAAATTAGTATGTACAACACATAGCCTATCGATGCTAGAGTATGCATTTCAATTGAAATGCAATGTTATATACTTATTAGATAATATTTCATCTGTTATTCCGATGGAAGATGTTGATATTTATAAAATAAAAATGTACTTACATAATCAAGCAAAGGAGGACATATATATTAACCGCTCAATTCCAATTTTTACGGAAGATGAGGAAGCAAGAATATTTTTAAATTGTTTATTTGAGTATTATGAAAGAGAGTATGGAGAAAAATTTAAAAGAGTAAGATCATTATTTCACTTTGTTGAAGCTAATATCTCAGGAGATGCTCTCGTTTCTATATTTAAAGATGATAAATTGCTTAGAAGTACTATGAGGTCAATTTGTATTATTGATGGAGACAAAAAAAGTAATCAAAATTTGACTAATTATACAATTTGCCTACCAGGGAATGAATCACCAGAAAAATTAATATTTGATTATTCTAGGGAATTATATGAAAGTGATGATTCGTTTTGGACGGATAAGACTATTTGTGATTTGGGATATGTAAAGATAAATTATAGAGATAATATTTTAGTTGATATAGTTTCTATTGAAGATAAAATTAAAGGGTTAAGAGAGAATAATCAATCAGTAAAGGGAGTTTTAAGGGAAGAAAATAAAAAGGTTTTTAATAAGCATAAAAGGTTTTTTGAACTTGTAATGAAAAAGTGGGTTGCAGATCATAAGATGGATGTAGACTGTTTTTATAATAATTTGCATATATTATTTTGTAAAGTGTCAGAATTTCATGACATTAGTTCAAATGAATGGGAAAGATAGACATACAATAACTATTTGAAATATGTTTGACTCATAGTTTTTCGGAGCTATGAGTTTTTTGTATTTAAAAAGTGCCTTATATGTCACATCTTATGTAGTATAAAGTGAAATATTTTTAATTGGTTATGATAGTTTTTGACATAGATTATCTAGTGATTTGGGATAATGTCAATAAGTTTAATTTATCAAATATTTCAAATATAACTTTTGTGACATAGAGGAGGTAAGGGCATTATGATTACATATGCATACGAAAGAGTATCTACTAAAGACCAGAATCTAGAAAGGCAGGATATAGCTATAAAACAGTTTAGACCTGATATTCAGGAAAGTAATATATTCAAGGATAAAGAGACGGGCAAAAACTTTGATAGACCTCAATATCAAAATATGAAGGTCATTCTAGAACATATTTCAAAGTCAAGTAGTAGTGAGCAAGTGGAAGTAGTATTTAAAGAGCTTGATAGGTTAGGTAGAAATGCAGAGAAAATCAAAGAAGAGCTTTTATGGTTTAAGCAACATAGTATCTGTATAAGAATACTTGAAATACCAACAACTTTGATGGATATAGGAAAAGAGAATGCTTGGGTAACAGAGATGATTAATAATATCATCATTGAAGTATATTCAGCTATAGCTGAGCAGGAGCTTGAAAAGAGAGCTAAAAGGCAAGCTGAAGGTATCAAGGTAGCATTAGAAAAAGGGGTTAAGTTTGGAAGGAAGTCAATAGAGATTGATGAAGTGGAATTTAAGAGTGTTTATAGTCTATGGAGAAACGGAAGTATTACAGCTGTAAAGGCTATGAAAGAATTGGATTTAAAGCCTAATACGTTTTACCGAAGGGTAAAGGAGTATGAAATGCATAATGTATAATTTTCGAAACTTTTATATTATTGTATCACTCTATACAATATAAGAAATTGAAAGAAAAGGTGATGCAATATGAAAAGTATGAGTGGAGTCGTTGTAAGAGGTCCTTGCTATGAAGCGGGGATTTGCAGATTTAGTATATTTTGTGGAAATAATGTGTATGAGGTTTTGTCTTATGGTCAACAAGCGGTCAAAGATAATATATTTATTGAACAAGGGCAGACAATCTGTGTACAGGGAAAAGATGGTTATGGTATATTTTATAATTACAAAAGTTCAATTAAATTAGATAAAGACCAATTACAAAAAGAAAGATAAAATTTCAATACATTCAATTTGAAAAAAGTTAATAGAGAATTTTTTACAGCTTCTCTGGAACTTTTTTGTAATTACCAATCTCTATAAAATAGGTAGTAAAATTTAACATTACTATTTTAAAGTATATGAAGGTAAAAATTGATAATTTTGTACAGAAACAGAGGGAATTTTCGTGAGAAACCACTATTAGAACAGCCAACTTTCTACTTGTACTATATAAAGGGGTATGATAAAATAGTGATGAGAATTCAAGGGCAATAAAATGGTGTACCACTCGATACTGCGCCAACAGTATCGAGCAAGGATGGTATTACGACTACCACACAATACAGACAAAGTCTGCGATACACACAATAATATTTTACAGTAAATGCAAGTTATTTACAAGTATTTAAGTGTGAGTATAGTAGATTAGTTTGAACCTTCATATATAATGCAGGGTGTAAGTGTGGACGCATACTTGCACCCTGCTCTTGATTTCTCACAAGGATATCCTATTGGCAGAGTAATTCTGCCTTTGGGTATCCATATGTGAGAAATCGGAGTTGATAGCAGACTACGGTTTATTCGTCTGCTATTTTTTTATTTGGTTTCATAAAAAATTCTATGTGAAGGAGGTAATATGCGGTTAGCAAAGTTCAATTAAGTTATATAAAGACCAATTGCAAAAAGCATGATAAAATATTAATACATTTGATTAGAAAAAAGTTATTGAAAAAATAATTTTTTACAACTACTCTGCAACTTTTTAACAATTACTACTCTCTATAAGATAGAAAGTAAAATAGAAGAATAAAAATGTGAAAACAAGGAGATAAAGAATGGAAATTACTAATGCATTGCGAAAGGCGATTATAGATTATAAGAATGGAGAGGTTTCAGCATTTGATACTATATATAGTGAATCAGATAAGTATATATATGTGTGCATTGACAATGTTTTAAACGGTAATGACAATAAAGAAGATATGATTCAAGATGTTATGCAGGATGCTTATGTAGAAATCAGTAAGCATTTAAAGAGCCTTGAAGATAATGAAAGGTTTTTGTCATGGGCGGGAACTATTGCTACAAGAAAATGCTACGAGATTATAAAAAAGAATAACAAGTATGTGTATCTTGGCGAAGATGAGAATTTTGATAATCTAGCAGACAGAGATGATATTATCCCTGAGGAAGTTATGCAGAGCAAGGAAAAGCAAAGGCTTGTCAAGGAAATTATCAATAATGAGCTAACTGAAATGCAGAGGCTTTGTGTTATAGGTGTTTACTATAATGACATGAAACAAAGTGACATTGCCAAGGAATTGGGAATTCCAGAAAATACAGTTAAATCAAATATTTTTAGGGCGAAAGCAAGAATAAAGGATGCGGTTGTTGAACTTGCAGAAAAGAAAAGTACAAAGCTTTATTCAGTTGCTCCATTTATGTTATTGTTATTTGTAGAGGAAGTAAAGGCTTGTACGGTACCTCCTGCGGTTACAGAAGTTGTAGTAGCTGCAATTAGTACAAACA
The DNA here is from genome assembly GCA_031548165.1 of Lachnospiraceae bacterium. Lineage (GTDB taxonomy): Bacteria > Bacillota > Clostridia > Lachnospirales > Lachnospiraceae > CAG-303. The sequence continues at coordinate 96,562 of JAVBRI010000019.1, read as the reverse complement.
CAATTAGTGTAGGGGGAAGTGCAAGTGTCACAGCAATAGTTACTGGGAGTGCAAGTGCAGGCGTCACAGAAGCAAGTGCCGTAAGCACAGGTGCAAATGCAGGTGCAACTGTAGTGAAGCCATTAGGAACTGCGGTAAAGCTTGGAATTAAGGCTAAGATTGCTATAATTGCATCAGCAGTAGTGATTGGTATTGGAATTATTTTTGGTAGTATTGCTATTATTAAAAATTTCAACTCAAATGAGCCTGTGATTGGTGACAAACAATATATATCAAATTTAGAATCAGATAGTGTGTCAAAAGAAAATGGGACTGAAAATGTAGCATCTAAAGATGAAACACAAAAAGAAGATGAATCAGCAACGAAGAAACAAGAAGAAGCAACGACAAAAGCAGAAGAGCTAGATGATGGAAGAAAATCAATTTTTGTAGAAGCAGCAAGTAAACTTATTGAGAAATACAATAATGAAGGGATTAGTCCGAATCATTGGAGGATTGATGTAGTTGCGTTTAACGATTATACACTAAACGGTGAACCAGAGTTTTGCATACTTTATATAGGTGCGTCAGGTAATTTATCGGGGAAAATGTACACGTATAATAATGGAGAGTATAGCTATTATATGGATATTTATTCATATGGTGAAGGGGTGGATAATAGAGAGGACTATGTAAAAATTTATAAAGATAAAACAACTGGTAAAGCTATGGTGACGGAGATGAGTTGTATAGCAAATTCCGATGAGAATAATCAAAATATATATGAGAATTATTATTACCTTGTAGATATTGAAACTAAAGTAAGAACTCAAATTGCATGGTCACAGTCTTCTTATGTATTTAATCCTAAAGAGAGAGTCCATTATAAGTGGGGAATAGATGGTCCTCAAACTATAACAGAAGCAGAATTTAATAAAATATTTTCAAATATAGAAGCAAATTATACTTATGTTGGTACGATATCTGAACCTGAGTATGCGAGTACATATTCAATCGATGATTTAAATAGTGCATATAGTAAATACGTTGCAAATAAATAAGCCATGTAGTCAAGCATTTAAGGAGCAAAATATTATGGAAGATAGTAAAAAGAATAAAAAACAATTAGTCATCAAATGTTCAATAGTATCAGCAATATTCGTAATTGGTTTAGTTGGATGGTTTGTATTGAAGTCAATCCATGATGGAAAGAATAGGGCCGATAAAAATGTTAATTCAACAAATTATATGGTAGAAAACAAATCAGATTTAGAAAAAAAACAGACAAGTGAGAATGAAACAACTTCAAAGGTAGAAATAGAGACAATAGACCCATCATTAGATCCGTTTACAGCAGATGTAGCAGGTACATATGTAGATAAAAGTTTTTATATGAATATAAAACTTAGGACATATGAAAATGGTGCAAAAAGATATGTATACCATTTAGACTCGGAGGATAAGGATTATTTATCTTCTTCTAGTGTTGATTTCCCAGAGAATGTAATGTCTGATATGTTAGAAAAAATGGAATTGGCAGGAAATATGTTTATTGTTAGTGTTACTGAGACAGAAGGAGAAAGAGAAACTACTAAAACAGAGCAAGAAAAATTTGAAATGAGTATTGAAAATGACAAGAAATACTGGGAGGAAAGCAAGGGTACAGTATATACAGATTCAGAGTTATATAAACAGAAGGTACAATGGATTCGAGACAATTTTGGCGATACAGTTACTTGTGATAATGTAACATATACATATGATCCTGAATATTCAGAATATACGACACATAATTTAAAGGATAAGATTCATGTAATGACAAGTCCTTCTACATCAAAGGTTGATAATCTTTATTATGTAGTTAGATATTCTAGATTAGCTGATTATTTAGGGTATTATGGAACAAGTTTTGGGGCATATAAAAATCCAAAGGCATTAATGGCACCGTTTACAAATGATTTTGGAGTTTTACGGAGTGCAGACCCTGGTTTTATATCTAAAAATAGAGTGTATTTAGAAAAACTAGGATGGAAAAAACCAACTGCGACTGAAGAGGGTTTCCCAGATTGGGAATATGATACTCCAGAAGGTATTCCTACAGGTATTGATAATGATGGATACATTTATATTAGAATCCTTTATTCTCAAGAATCAGAAATTAAATTCTGTAAATTTACAATAGAAGAATATAATCAGTTTGTAGCTACTCATACTTGGAGCGTTCGTTCATATGTTAAAAGTGTTGGATGGGCAGGAGAAGAACTTACAGACAGAGTCGTTAAATATATTTATGTTGAATAAAAAGCAGAGCGAAGGAGAAAAAAGATGAAGAAAAGGAATTTACTAATTACAATATTACTAATTATTATGGCTACTACATTTATTGTAGGATGTTCAAAAAAGGAAGACACACAAGAATCTAAGAAAAAAGAAGTAGAGTCATCAGAAGATTATGTTGTTGAAGGAGATAAATACTTTGGTGGTCAAGGTGTCGAAGTTGATTTAATTAAAGCTTTCGAATGTTATGAAAAAGCGGCTATGAGTGGTGATACATATGCGATGTACAAAGTAGGATATATGTATAATAATGGAAGAGGAACTAATGAAGATAAGAAAAAAGCAATGGAGTATTACCAAAAAGCAATAGATGGAGGATATGAAATGGCTAGTTGCTATGCATATCTTGGAATGATTTATTGGGACAATGCTGATAAAGAAAAGGCAAATGAGTTGTTCCTTAAAGCATTCGAATATTGTGAAAAGGGTATTGAAAAAAATGATGTAGATAGTATAGGCACTTTAGGTATTATTTATGTAAATGGTTTAGGTGTAGAAGAGAATTATAGTAAAGCTCTAGAGTTATTTGAAAATGGTGCAAATTTGAATGATGCTCGTTGTATGCAATGGCTTGGCATGATGTATTATTATGGTATTGTTGTTGAGCAGGATTCTGCAAAAGCAATAGAATGGCTAGAAAAGGGAGTGAAGTTGAATGATTTAGATTGTATTATAGGTCTTGCAGAGATATATAGTACTGGAGGTGGAGTAGAACAAAATTATACAAAGGCAGCAGAATTGTATGAAAAAGGAGCAGGGTTTAATGATACATCTTGTATGCTTAATATGTACATTATGTATGAGGCAGGAAATGGAGTGACTAAAAATGATACAAAAGCAATAGAGTGGCTAGAAAAGGGTGCAAATTTAAATGATACAACTTGTATATTTTTTCTTGCAAGTAAATATAGTCTAGGAGATACTAAAGACGATGATAAAGCAATGGAATGGTGGGAAAAAGGAGCAAACTTAAATAGTATAAATTGTATTCAAGAGCTTGCCAGAAGATATTGTGATGAAACGCAAACTTATCATGATTATAATAAAGGAATACAGTGGTATGAAAAAGGAGCAAGTTTAAATAATACATCTTGTATTAATGTCTTAGGTAATATGTATAAAACAGGAAAGGGAGTTGCTAAAGATTGTGCAAAAGCAATAGAATGGTACGAAAAAGGTGTAGCATTAAATGCAGTAGAGTCTATTAAAAATCTAGGTGATTTATATATAGATAAAGAGCAATGTCCAGAATACTATAATCCTGAAAAGGCGATAGAATGGTACGAAAAGGGCGTAGAGATGAAAGACGGAGCGTGTATATTGGCTCTTTATGATATGTACTTATATGGAAATGGTGTTGAACAAAATAATAGTAAAGCTACATATTATTATAATTTGATAAATAAATAATAATGATAAAGTGTAGGGATAAAAGGTTCATGGCATAGGAAGCTATGAGCCTTTTATAATGCTAAAATTTGACTTTTTAGATAACTTACATGCTTGATTTTTGGCTAATACCTCTACTTGCAAAATAAACCTATCAGCGTTACCATAAGCCCCTAAAAATTGAAAGAGAGGTATTATGGTATGATAGGATTTGAAGAGTTTGTAAAGGAAATGAGAGAAAGTGTTTCAAGCATTATTGATAATGAGGTTGATGTTCAAAGTGTAAAAAAGAATAATGGTATTGAATTAACAGCATTATCAATAAAAGATAAAAATAGTGATGTAGTGCCTTTAATTTATTTGAATGGTTATTATCACGAGTTTATGGAAGGAAGAAGTGTAGAAAGCATAACTAGGACTATAATTGGTATAGCTAAGAAAAAGCCAGGTATTAATGAGTCATTTATAAAGAGTTTTCTTGAGTATGAGAACTTAAAGGACAAGATAGAAATGAAACTTATCAATAAAGAAAAGAATAAAGCATTATTAGAGGAAACTCCATATGTGGAATTTTTAGATTTAGCAATAATATTTGTTGTTAATCTTGATTTGCTAGAAGATGGTGGAAGAGGTAGCATTATATTAAAAGATAGTCTGCTTGAAATTTGGAATATTGAAAAAGAGGAATTATATGAAGTTGCAAAAGAGAACTGTAATGAATATCATAAGGCTTCAATAAGAACATTAAGTGAAGCTGTGAGAGAGATTTTTATAGAAAAGGAAGCTTCTTCAGAAGATACAAATATGGAAATAGATGACTTAAAAGCATTATTAGAAGTTATGGACGAAGAAGAAAGTGGTTTATATGTTTTAACAAATGATAGAAATATCAATGGAGCTGTTGCTATGACTTATGAGGGTGTTATTAAAGATTTTGCAAATAAATTAGGAAGTGATATTTACATACTTCCCTCATCCATTCATGAGGTATTGTTGATAGCTGCTACTCCAGAAATATCAAAAGATAATTTACAAGATATGGTTTCTACTATTAATAGAAATGAAGTAGATGAAATGGAAACATTATCCGATAATGTGTATTATTATAACAGAGAAATTGAAACATTAACTATAGCATAGTTAGAGTAAGGCAATCCTAGTTAAGTCTTAGGATTGTCTTTATTAATTTGAAAAGTTGGAAGTGCACTGCCAAACTCTTAGCGTATAAGGATAAATTTATATATAAGTTTATCTATGGAAAGAATAGGACAACTTCACTAAATACATGGTGTAAGTTCCTTGTATATCGTCAATAGATATATGTTTTCATCAGCGTTATATTGAGTGTAGAAATTATAACGGTAATTGATTAACAAAGAGGAGGTAGTTGGCACTATGTTAAAATCTATGCAGGAAACGTTAGAGAGAGGATACGAGGTATTAAATAGAGTTTATTTTAATAATGAGTTGCCTCCTGTAATAATTACTATAATGAGTAGTCCAAGAACCAACGGACACTTTACTATTGGTAAGGTCTGGAAGGCTGAAGAAGGTCGGTATAATGAGATTAATATATCGGCTGAACATTTAGACAGACCTATAGAGAATATTATGGCTACTTTATGTCACGAAACAGTTCATTTCTATTGCCAAGTAAAAGGAATAGCAGACACCTCAAAAGGGGGAAGATATCATAATAAGAATTTTAAAAGAGAGGCAGAGTTAAGAGGTTTATCAATAAGTTATGCAAGATACATAGGATATAGTGTTACAGAGCCAACAAAAGAGTTTATACAAGTGTTAATAGATAATGCAATTGAAAAGCCAATTGATATTAATAGAGTTGGTGTTATAAGTCAAGGTGCTAGTATTGGTGGTGTAGGCGGAGTTGATGGAAATGCAGGTGTTGATGGAACGGTAGTCAAGCCAATCAAAAAGAAAACATCCACTAGAAAGTATATATGCAGTGGTGGTTGTGGTAATACATTTAGAGCTACTAAAGATATAAATTGTATGTGTCTTGATTGTATGGCTCCCTACTCTAAGGAAGAGTAGAGGAGCTATATTTATTGCCTATATTGCCAGTTTTTGATAGTGGTAAGTCAGTAAGAGGATTCACCATAACTTGGAGTAGTTGAGCAAATCAGTAGCAGATTTTAAGTAGTTCATATTAATCATCCAAAAGATGAATATATATAGATACCTAACAAAAGTGAGTTAAAGATTAATACTACTAGACTTATTAATAAATTAACTTGGACTAGTTTTAGATATACTTTAATGATTTTTGATATATAAGAATATAGGTGTTATTTTTAGTCATTTAAAGTAAAAAAGACATTATAAGTAGTATGGTCATAGTAATAAGTGCTGATTGTAAAAGGGTTTGTTATAGTCAACTTCATTAAAAAAATGTAGCAAAGAATTCTAAATTAATTGCCTTTCTTGCCAGTTTTGGAAGCGTATTGAATTCGGAATATTTTTAAAGTAAAAAAAAGCTACTGCCATATTGCCTTTTTGCAAGCATTTTGATGTTTATGTCATTATGGAAAATAAGAGAACGGTAAGAGGCCTAAATAAGTTTAGTGGGTGAGGCCTTTTACTGCAAAGCGGAGTCGTTTTACCAAGGGCTAAAGGCAATTACTGTATGGGGTAAGCAATTGTACCTGAAAATCCACGTGTTATTGATAGAAGGTATATTTTATTTTTATTTTTTGCTTTTTTATAAATATTGGCTGATACATTGGTGTTATAAATGTTTATAAAAATTAAAAGGTGTCAACCTTGGTGAAAAATTTAAAATAGAGTATACATAAAAAAATAAAGGAGATTTTTCAGATGAAGAAAAAAGAAACTGAAGAAAAACAAGTCAAACTAGACGAGGTAGAAAGTATACTTGATAAGCTTTTAAAGCATACTAGAAAGGAGAATGATGGAATCGGCTCAATAATATTTATTGGATTTGATGAACTATTAGAGCTATTACAATCTAAAGAAATTACTTATCTTGAGAAAAGTAGTAAAAAGAATCGTTATTATAATATCAGTGGAACAATGTGGGTATTAATAAATGTGGGACCTTTCTTTTATAAGGTTATTAGTCTTGAGGATGTGGATAAGTTGAAAAGGTTTACATTTCGTTATGATGGTAAAAAAAATGTAACAACACAATTAAGAGTAAAAGAAAAAGGTAAACGTGTAACAACATGTATGGAGAAAGTGATTCTTTTGTATGATAAATACAATGGTTCGATAAAGGCTATTATAGCTAATAAGATAGTTGTGCATCATAAAGTTCTTAGAGCATTTGCTATGTTTGATTTTCTGGTAGCTTGTAAGGATTGTAATGAACATTCATATTTACATTCAAAGAGTGAAGCAGATACAAGAAATCATAGAATAGAGATAAGCAGTATAGGCGACTTTAAAGTGCTAGTTAATGCGATATCAGAAATCGAAGAAATGCTAAAAAGTGATAATTGCTTATTTATATGAGATTTAGCAGGTTGTAACTAAATGTTGCAACCTGTTTTTATGAAGAAGAATAAATATAACTATTCAACGTAAGTTGTAATATTTTATGAAAAAAAAGTAGTGTTTATTTACTTGTAAAAAAATCTAGCTCATTATGAAAAAAATAAGGTTGTGCTAGTTAATAAAAAGTTGCTACATTTTTGTAGCATTGGTTATGTATCTACTTTTTTGGAAAAAAGATAACTTTGATAAATAAATTGTGGGAAAGAATAGCTAAAAAACTACATTTGTAAAGAAATAAATGTTACATAGTTAAATCAAATATTGCATTATAGAAAAGTTATGTTTATGTGAATTATTGCCTTTTTTGCCATTAATTTGCCTATAAAAATATTTGATGCATTTGTGCTAGCATCAAAATAGTAAATTATTAAAAGGGTTTTTATTGTACTTATTTTATTGGATAAAGGACATTTGGGTTACTATAAATACAAGGGTTTTGTAGTGTTTATGGGGTTTAGATGGAGTGGGAGATTATAATAGAAATGTGTTCCAAAGAGTTCCAAATGGGTCAAATTTGAGTTTTTATGTATTTGGGGTATAAGTGTAAGGGTAGAGGTGAAAAATTGAAATTTGAGGGAATTTCAAAGTCAAAAAAGTAAAGGGTAAAAGTGTTAAAAGTATTGATTTTAATAGGGTTTACGTGTTTTTAACTAGTTGTAAAGTAAGGAGACATTAAAAAAAATCAAATGTGATGATATAAGAATGTTTATACATATGAAAAACATCAAAAGTCCGTCAAAAGCTCTAAATATCAGTGTTTATCTCCATCTATAACGCCTATAGAACTTCGAGTTTATCAGCGTTAAGATATATTTATCAAATGAATATTAAGTGCAAAGCACGGAAAGAGAGGATTTACGTATGTGTAGATTGTTAGTGGTAAATAAACTTTATCTAGGAAACAGAGAACTTGGATTTGAGCTTATGGATTTGAAAAAGCTTGAAGTTTTAGAAATGACGGCAGGTCAGATTAAGTCAGCATTAAAATCTGGAAAAGAAATACTAGGAGTTAAAGTTACAGGGGAAAATGAATTAGATCTAGACAAAGAAAAATACTTTATGACAAACATAATGAAGAAAGTCCATATCAATAAGCTTGAACCGCTTTATGAGGGTGAAAGTAGTTTGGCTAATATCTTCTTTTATGTTGTAGGGGTTACAAGTAAAGAAGGAGAGACATTGTTTAATGTTATCAATAGTAGATTTGGGAGAACTGCCATGACGGAGCAAGTGTTGAAAGTTTACTATCAAATGGGAGCAATTGCAGGTGGTGTGAGGATAGAAGATGATAAGATTGTTATATCAGACTTGATAAAGAATGATAATGTGGTGGAAAAAAAGGTTGAGCCTGTGGCAGAACCTAAAGAAGAAAACAAGAAAGTGAAGGTTGCAGAGAAAAAAGTAGAAGCTCCATTAATACCCAAAGCTGTTCCTACTGAAGTTAAGATTGAAAAGGTTGTAGATGATAGTAAGACGACAACTAAAATAAAGAAATAGTATAATGGCAGGCATCTTAAAAGGTGTCTGCCATTTTTAAGAGAGGTGGTTTATATGGAATTTGATTTTATATACGAGGTTTTATCAACTAATGCATTATATAGTACAGTTGCAATCTTCTTTATAATAGATAGCGTTGTATGGTTGGGAAAACAACTCATTACTGGTTTGCTGAAAGTACTAGAGTTAATGAGGAGGTTAGAAAAATATGAAGAGCATTAATTAAGGTTATGCATCATTCTTGGCAAGTGCACTCCAAGAATTAAATTTACTTAAAATGAGTCCTATTCAGAAACCAGGTTATCTGGGTAGGATTTTTTATTACAATTCAAGAGAAAAGAGGAATTAACAGAGGACATTAATTTAGGCATTTAAATTAGAATAAGAAAAAATAATTTTTCAGGAGGAAAAGGAATGAGTAGAATATCATTTGAGCAAAAGGTTACAGAGTTTAAAAGTGACAGCATTGAAGAGAAAATGGAGTTAAGGATATCCTTTGGAGCAATAGGCATTGATGGTAAAGACATGATAGCAATGGTTTCGGAGGTATCTGAAAATGCATTTAAAGCACTGCTAAATGAAGCTTCATCATATGAGGATGAATTTCCAGAGTCGTTAGAAGAGGAATCATTGGAAAATGAATACATCAATGATGTATGTGAGAAAAAAGAGAAGAAAGGTAGGTGGTTTTAAATGAGCTACAACGTAATATTCAAAGTAAATCCACGAAATCATAGTGTTTTTAACTTTTATGCAGTAAATAATAGAAAAGAAGCTATGCAAATAGCAATAATTCAATTTCCACATGATAATATGCTAGGTGAAAATATGAGGACAGCAGAGGAGATTAAGTTAGCTTTAAGTAAGAGAATTAGAAAATCCGTATAACGCAAATACATTAAAAAGTGATGGAAGCATTAAAATGTCAGCGTTAACTAGACTAGTGAGAAATGTATTAGAGTTTATTTTTTAGAGTATAAAGTCATTGGTATTATGGTTTTCAAGAAAAACAATATAAATATTTCTCATTAGTATATCTAATTAAGAAAGTGTTAGATACATAGAAGTTAAAAGTAGAGTTAAAAATGGTTTATATAAGAGTTTAAGGAAGAAAAAAAGCAATGATTTTTTTAGGTAATTTTATATCAACTATAACAAAATTAGAGAGAAATTGAGTTCTCAAATTTTAAAAGTTGTGAATTTGGTAAAATTTTACTAGATTTAAGTTTTTGAGAAGAGTAGGGTAAATGTTTTCCTCCAGAATTATAATTTTCTGGAGGAAAAACTATATTTTTAGAAAAAGTAAGAGGGTAGGGTAAGTGGAGAAATAATATTATAGAGGAACATTTATAAAACTAGTTGGATAATAGTAGAGCAGGAGTGTGGAGTAGGTTGCCAGATTGCCGTTTTCAATAATAATGTAAATGGTAAATTTGAGTGGTGAGGGCATGGTTAGAAAAAGAGTGGTTTAAGTAATGACTAATGAGAAGTCTTTTAAGAGTAACATAGGTTGACAACGATATGATTAAATTATATAAATTTGAATGTGATTATGGAAACATATTATTATAGAAGAAACAGGTTTATACAAAGAATAAAACAATGTGATTAATGGTTAGTTTTAGTAGGGTTTTGGGGGGGATATTTAAGTAATAGATTAGGAACAAATGCTATGCTATAATACTTTTAAGATAATAAATTTACTTAGAGAGGTGTTTTAGAATGGCAAATGATATAGTAGTTGAACTAGCAGAATGTATAAAATGTAAAGATAAAGCAAAATGTATAAACTGCGATGAATTGAAAGAATTAAAGCGTAATATAGGATATGCAAAATATAATTGGAATGTCATTTCGTTGTGTTATAGAGCATGGAAGGATGATATATTTAAGAGGAAAAATGAGGAAAAAATCAAATTACATCAAATTGCAAATGTTGGAACAAATTATATAGATAAATTACGTATAGAAAATCATGAGCGTATAAATAGAAATTTTGGCATTAGAGATGATGAAAAGGATTTATTATCTCTTTTGCGAGGGAAAAAAATAATAGAAGATGATAATAAAAGTGCTAAAATAAGTGAGGAAATGAAAGATAAGATTAAAGAATACATTGTTATTAGAGTTATATATGGTAAAGTCAAGTGGATGAAAAGAAATAAAGTAAAGGATAATGATGGCTTAGAGAATATCCTAAACAAGATGTGTGGTAATGATGAATGGTTAGAGCAGCAGGAAAAGGGGAAACAGCAAGGATATCAAGCATATATATGTAAGTTTGAAAAATATATAATCAACTACATTAAGAAAGTTAAAATAGAAAAAGAACGGGCAAACGGAAAGGTAGTATATACAGACTATGGGGTGATAAAGAGATTTCTTTTAGGTAAGGCAAGTGAAGAGATGGGAGAACTAGCAGTTGGAGAAGAAGAGTTATATTATACAAAAGTATATGATATTATACAAAAGTTGAATTGCTCTAAATTGGCTAGTTTTAATAATAGAAATTTAAATATATTACTTAAATATAGTAAAATATTGAATGAAAGAATATTAGCAGAAAAGAATTATAGAAAAGCAAGAGAACTAGATGATTTACTTCATGGAGTAAAAAAAAATAAGATTGACGATAACAGTTCAGACGAATAAAAGATGAGTTTTGGTTGTATAAAAAAATTTTAAAGTTTAAAAAAAGTGTTTTTTGAATGAGTAGTAAAAATTAATAATACTCATTAAGAAAAAGTAAATAAAAAGTGGTTAAATGATATATCGTTTAACCACTTTTTGTGATTTTTAACCATTAAATAGTAAACTCAATAGTAAAAAAACCAAGTGATATACTATGCGTAAGTTAACTTAAATAATACATTGAAAAAACAAAGGTTTTAAAGGGAACAAAGAGATGGCAGAGACAGACAAATTAGTAGAAAAAAATGAGGTAGAGGCAATGGTAATTCAAGAAGAGGTAGGAATCATTAAGGCAGATATGGTGGCAGTAAATACGGAGGTGATTAAAATGAAAGATGTTAATAATGAAGCATGTGAAATAGTGGAAAGAAGAGAAGATGAAGAATGTAGAAATCAAAGAACAGTGATGTTGCTAGACTTGAAGGACGGAAATAAATTTTTCATGTTCAAAGAAGTAGATGCAAGTACAGGGTTGGTAATTGGCTACCAAATATACTTAGAAAAAAATGGCATTCCATTAATAAGTGCTGAGAAGGACATAAAATTGACGCGACAAAAACTATTAAATGCAAAAAACTTTACTGTAATGAATATCTTACAGAACTTCTATCCTAGGCTAAGTGTTGAAGAAATAAAAGAAGCTCATGAAGTAGCCAGGAATTTTTGCGAATGTGATAGTGGTGCAATTTACCAAAATGTTGGAAAGAGTATTCCTGAACTTTATTCAAAATTTATAAAATTAGTTCAGGAAAGGTCAAGTGAGGAAGATTATAACAACATCGAAAAGAAGTATAAGCGATATGATTATAATAATACTTTTGTTGAAATAGAAACCAAAGAATTCGACAAGGTATTAGAGGAAATTGGAGCAGGGATGAGTAAAATAAAATTTACGAGGGCGTTAACCAGACTAATTGGTACAACAGGGAATGAGTTAGTGATTGATTCCAATGATGGAAGGAATGCGATTAATAGAGTTGGAAATGTAAGAGTTTACAGGTTTGCAATTATAAAGAGTTTACTAGAAGCATTCGAAAGAAATGGGGTGTAAAAATGGCGGATTTTCAAATGATTGGTGGATATCCAGGTAATAAGGCGACATACGAAACAGTTATAACAGCTTTCTTTGACAAAGCTTGTAAAATATATGTAGAGCCATTTATGGGTGCAGGCGGTGTATTTTTCAGTATGTCGAATAAGAGGTTTGAAAAAGAGATTATAAATGACTTAGACCCGGCATTAGCTTTTCTATATAAAGCTTTAAATGAAGAGATATACAGAGAGAAAGTAGTGGAATCAATATTAAATGTTGATAAAGACGATGATGAAGTTAAGGCAAAAGAAAAATTCAACATTTCAAAGAAAAATGTTCAACAAATTAAAAATACTGGAAATAGTAAATTAAGTGAGCTTGGATATTCGCAAGAGTATGTATCGAGTATGGTTGCGGATATTCATAGAATGTATAATCAATCTTTCAATGGTGCAGGCACAGGTTATTCTAAACAAAAGGATTCGTATCAATTTAAATCAACGACAAAAATTAATGTTGAATCTGTAATTCCTAGATTAGCTAAACGCAAACTGGTAGTAGGGAATGTTGAAGCAATTGAATTTATTAGAAAGTATAAAAATAACCCTAACGTTCAGTTTTATATCGATTGGCCTTATGTTTTACAATATAGAAGTGGAAAAGTTTATAGAACAGAAATGATTAGCTTGTATGAGCACTACATGTACCTAAATGAGTTAAAGGATGCGAAGGCAGCAGTCTTATTATCAGACTATAGGAGTTCGATAGAAGGTGTACCAACTATTCATGATGCAGTATTAGGAGCAAATTATCGCTGTATAAAAATACGTGAGTGTTGTAATGCTTGCCAAGTGGTTGAAGAAGGTGAAGAAAAGAAAGAAGTAACGGAATTTATTTGGACGAATAGAATTCCTGAAACGGCTGACATGTATTGTTTGCTAGACGATTACCGAGATGATTTAACAATAGATGAGTATTGGAGAAAAATCAAGGTTGCAGGTTTGAAATATAAACTTCCAAGTTTACATATGAAAGAATACAACATCGCATATATGAAGTTAAATGACAATCAAGAATTATTTTCAAAAGAAGAAATAAACTCAATGAGAGCAAAAGAAAAAGAAATAGGGAAAAAGATGAAAAAATAGGAGGAACATTAAGATGAACTTTGATGAAGATTTGATACTAGTAGATTTAGATACACTTATGAGAATTACAGGATACGGTAGAAGAAGGGCACATAAGTTTGCAGAACTAGCCCAAGCAAGGGTTTATATTGGTAACTCGGTTAGATACTCAGTGGACAAGCTCCGAGAATTTGCAATAAAAGAAGCTATTTAAGAGGGTGCTTGACAAAAATGAATGGAGGCGTTACCTTAGCCTCCATTCAAAAAATAGAAAGGAAGAAAAACATATGTCAAATGTAAGAAAAAGAAAAGATAGAAATGGTAGAGTACTACCAGACAATGTATCACATAGAGCAGATGGAAGGTATATTTACAGAACTCAATTATATGGAAAACCGCATTATATCTATGATTATGATTTAAATAACTTGAAGGATAAAATATTAGAATTTAATATCAATCTGAAAAGTGGTAAAGTAAAAAATATAGGTAAGCTTACATTAGATGAATGGTATCCTCAATATGTAGATTTGTGTAAGAGGGATAAAGTAAAAGATACAACATTGCAAAATTACATAAGAAACTATGAGTGGTATATAAAAGGCTCTATTATTGGGCGAATGCCATTAAAAGATTTGAAGAGAAGTATGGTGATAATGCATTTTAAAGAATTAGCTGATAAGAAAGATTTATCGCAAACAACAATGAAGGGTTTAGCTAGTATGTTATATGGAGCTTGCCAGCAAGCTGTGTATGATGATGTAATTCACTTGAATCCGTTTATTGACATAATGAAGGAAGTTAAGGCGACTCCAAAAGAAATAAGAGATGCATTAACAATAGAAGAGACTAAGCTAATGTTAGAGTTTCTAAGTATTGAAGGTACTTGGCAAAATGTATATTTACCATTAATCGGTATTTTTCTTGGAACTGGTTGTAGATTTGGGGAACTAATGGGATTAACTTGGAACGATGTGGATATGGAAAGAAAAAAGATTAATATTAATCATTCTATTAATTATAGAGATAGAGGAAGGGGGAAGCATGAATTTTTTATAACAGACCCTAAGACAGTAAATTCCAATAGAACCATTGTTATGTCTGAAGAAGTTTATAAATTGTTTGAGAAACAAAGAAGATATCAAAAACAAATGAGAATTAGGGATGATATTAAAATTGATGGGTACAAGAACTTTGTGTTTACAGCAAAGACAGGGATACCATTTACACATGAAGCAGTTGTTAGGTCTACAAAATTAGTTATTAAAAGAGCTAATGAATGGGAAGTATTAAGAGCAAAGGAAGAGAATAGAAAGCCTGTAGTTATTAGAGAACATACGCCTCACTATTGGAGACATACTTTCGCTACTAGGTTGGTTGAACGTGAAGTGGCTTGTGAGATAGTGAAAGATTTATTAGGTCATAGTAGTATAAAAACAACAATAGATATATATACGCATTGCCAGAATAGAAATAATAAGCAGTTTTCAAATGCGGTAGGGGATATGTTGTATCTAGTGTAAGAATAAATGACATAAGTAAATTAAAAATCGACTCAAAAATGGGTCGATTTTTTGTATCGTATATCGTATTTAAAATTAAAATATGAAAAAGTTGTCTGTAAAAATAACCTATACGAAAATCAAATGATATAATTATTGTGCCAGTTATAGATATTTATCTACCTTAAAAAATTATATCATTTTGACGAGGGGAATTATTTTTATTTTACCATAATAGATTAAGTATAATTTACTTATGGTAAAGGAAATTTATTATCAGCATTCAACGGAGAAAAATAACCTTTTATACAGTTAGGATTGCATATGCATAATTGTATATGCGTTTTTTCTCTAAATCCAGAATCCGAATATATCTGATTTCCTTCAATAAATAGCCCCCTTATTGAATCAAAGGCTTGCATATTTGAAATTTTTCTATCATAATGAAGGTTCTGAATTACCGCACAATCTAAATTTCGAAGCAATAAGTCTGTATTGGAACCTATGTTTTTATTTTGAGGTAAATCCTGCCCGACTAATTCAAATTCCTTTTTTAATAATTCATATTGATTTTTTAGTATCAATATGCTTGCGCTATCTAATAAATTGAGACAATATCCTAAATCAATTACAGCACCTATTACTGCCGGAGTCTTAATCGTACTATTCGGTCTCTTACTTAGAATTTCTGCCCACTCATATGCTCTCTGTGGATTTTGCTCCCAAAAATAAATACCATGTCCTAGCCAATCATATTCATTTTGGCTTTCCTTAAGTGGTTGCTTATGAGATATTACATCTTCATATACAGAAATATCACATCCGTGAAAGCCTAGTACAAGATTCGATATCTTTGAATACATGAACTTATTACTCCTTTCTATAAAAAGAAGTTACATCTCCATTATTATCAATAATTCCTATCTCTTTAAATTTTTTATCAATTTCCTGAATATACTTAAGCTGAGCAGCAGTATTTGCACCATTCCTTTTTGCTTTAAGCACTTTATCGAGTTCTTTAGAACGTTTTTCTTGTCGTTTTTTTTCTGCAGTCATATCTGCATTATAACTATAAGTGCTTGACTGATACATATTCTTCGTTAATGTCGCTGGCATAGTATCATCTCTTTTCTTTATATTTTTTTTTCTTCTCAAAGCAAATTCTCCTTCAGATAAAGTAATATCTATAGTTTATGGAACAGTTATAAAAATATTACTTTAATATAAAAAAGAAAACGTTGCCGTGTGTATCTGTAATTAAAGTATACCTTAAAAACACTTTTTTTTCAACTAAATATCCACTTTTTAAGAATTATTTAATCGTTCTATGATACAAATCGTCCAGAAGTAGTAATAGTGTCATGAACATTTTACTCGTTTGCTAGAGGATGCTTTTTATATCGGAATATATCGCATTTAGTTAATACACCAAATATCATTAAGCAATAATTCTAAAATATCACTCCATGCGAATATATTTAAGTCATCTAATGTAAATTCCTTTGTCACGCTGCAGAGTTGTTTTTTTATTGGTTTCATGCATTTATCTATTGCTTTATTTAGTTGTTCTTCGGAATCAAGTCCAAGTCTTAATGTTTCTAACATATTTCTACTCCACAGTACACAACGATATTTAATAATTTCTTCTCCAATTTCTATAGGATTTATAGCTTGAATAAAGTTACTCAAATAAAGTTTGAGATAATATTTGAATTCATTAAATAAGTCGTAGCCATCATTTTCTATTTTTATTTCAAAATGTTTTTGGCATTTAAAAATATCGATTAATCTCTGCTTTTTTTCTTCGTCACATAGTTCATCTATTTTGTTTAAAAAATCAACACGAAACCACAGTACATCATCTCCGGATGTGTAAAAATATTTAGTCAAGTCTTTCTCTAGAATCATTTTAACTTCATTTTCTAGTTCGTTATCTAAAATGGGCATAGGGGAATCTGCTACATGACCATCCTTTAGTTCTTGTAAATTTATATGAGCATATTCTACCCCCTTATGTGGCATATCAATACGTAAACTATAAATATCATTATTTGCTAGTGAAAATATAATATGTATTCTTGTTGTACGATCTGCTTTACCTATTTGGCATAAGTTTTTTCTTGATTTATACTCATTTTCTTCAATGTATATTCTTGCAATCTCACAATTACAAGTTATTTTCCATAATATATCAAATAGTATTGTAATGTCTTTCTTTCGCGAATCATCTACGAATGGTGAATTCATATAAGCTAATTGGGCGAATTGTATTCTTAATGAATTGCATTTTGAATCAATTTCATGTCTAGAAAATAGGTAAAACATGTCTATTGCATCAGCTACAGTTTTTTTATTGCATGCTTCTTCAAAAAAATCACTTGAAAAAATACTATATTTCTTTTTGAATAATGCAAGAACTTCCTGCAAATAAGCATTATTTAATAGACCTAAACCATTTTTGCAACTATAGCCATAGCCAAAATTTTTCCATAATACAGATACAAGACCATAATTCCAAAAGGTTATTGTCTCTTGGATTTCTGCGAGTAGACATAAATTATCTTCTCTAATAGATATTCCTCCATCTACAGATATTAAGTAAATATCTTCATCCATTTTTTTGAAGTGAACCAGGGCAATTCCTTGATTATATAGATCAAATTTAAATGAATCATCAATTTTGTATATAATTTCGTTATCCTTCATACGAGTAATAAAATGTAGTAAACATATTCTGTTGTCCAATATATGTAATATTTTTTCCCATTCAGGTATATAATCTTTCAATATAGAATTAATTATATGTATATTTTGCTTGTTCCTTGAAAAAAAGTTAAATACTGGGGTAATATAATACAAAAAGGTTTTTGATATACTATCATTTAAATTCGATATATCTAAACATAATCCTTTACCATTAAATGTTTCATCGTGTGATAATACTTTTGATATATCTTCCATTAGCATTCCTCCAATTTGTAATTTGTTATATTTGTCTTTTTGTACATAGTATCACTGTTCATATATAAAGAACATTTGTTATCTTAGTTTTATTATATAACATTTATATTAACATACCAAGAACATAACAAAAAAATATTGCAAAGGCAGTTAAATGAATATAGTTACTACTGTATATCAGTTTTTATTGAAAAAGTTAAATTAAGATTGGATATAATTTGACCCCAATATGATTGTAATCAGACTCTAAAATCGGTTGATTTCTAGCTTTTGACACAACTTTTGACTCATATTTATGTACAATACGGTGCGTGAATGGTGCCAATGCGTCCCTACTTATTCTTAAAAAACCTAGCAATAAAAGGCACGGTGCGTATACGGTGCCCGAGGCTTCGATACTTGCTTTAATGCCTTACACATTAGACTAAGCCCTTGATTTTAGAGGCTTTGCGAGGTTAGAGATTGAGATTTGACTCAACTTTGACACAACTTTTTGTGAGTTTGACCCGTAGTTCTTCGGAACTATGGGTTTTTTTGTTTGAACGTCGCAGGAGATAACTAATGTGCGAAAGTCCCAAGTGCGTCTAGGAAAGAGTAAGCACATAGCAATTGTTGAATGTCTGACATTCATTACATCTTTACAGGCAAGAGTTTAAATGATACACTAAAACAAAATAACCTAACATAGGAGGATTAATTTTATGAAATATATTGTCACACATAATAACGAGCCAAAGGCTCACCTCTGTTCTGTACATGAGGAAGCTAGCCCAAATAGGTTAAGCCTGTTTTCTTCTCCGCATGAAAGGTACTATGTAGGAATATAAAAACGTTATGAAGAAATATAAAAATGTGAAAATATTAATAATACGATAAGCAAAATAATTTGAGGCTATTATATATTATCAATCTTGTAACAGTCTCAAAATGAAAAGAGGAAAAAATGAATACGGTATATGAATTTGAACTTCCAAAAGGATATGTAGATGGAAATGGAAATTTACATAAAAAGGGAAAAATGCGATTGGCAACAGCAGGAGATGAAATAAGTGCAGCAAGAGATCCTAGAGTTCTAAGTAATCCTGCATATTTAACGATTGTGGTGCTCTCTAAAGTTATTATGGAAATAGAGGGTGTAGATGTGATAAGTCCCACAATGATTGAAGGATTATTTACGGCTGATTTAGCATTTTTGCAAAATATGTATCAAAGAATTAATGATGTAGAGATGCCAACAATGCAAGTAATCTGCCCACATTGTGGTCAAGGTTTTTCAGTTCCAATAAATTTTATTTGAGAGGGATAAATTTGTCTAACGAATAACATATGCTAGCATAAAATTTTATTCGAAAAAATAAAAATGAACAAAATGCATTATATATAACTTTACAAAATTTTAGGCTCATAGTTCTTAGGAATTATGAGCCTTTTTAAAGTGAAGAGGACTTGCTACGTCACAAGGTATGTAGTTGAATATGAAATAAATTTTATTGATTTTGATAGTTTTTGACATAGATTATTTAGTGATTTGGAAAAGTGTCAAAAAGTAAGATTTAAGGAATATTTCAAATATAACGATTGTGACATAAGGAGGTAAAGGCATTATGATTACATACGCATACGAAAGAGTATCTACGAAAGACCAAAACTTAGAAAGACAGGATAATGAGCAAGTAGAAGTAGTATTTAAAGAGCTTGATAGGTTAGGAAGAAATGCAGAAGATTGGTATAGAAACTTTTGCAAAATGAATACTAATATGTTATACTAAACTGGTATTTGTTTGCGACAAAAGATAGTCGCTAGAAAGGCAAGGGTATGTAATGAGTAGTAAGTTAAAGTTAAAAGGAAAAATATTCACGCATTTATTATTTCCAATAGTAGTGGGAATATTAATGTTTTGCACAAGTGTATATATATTTACAGTAATAAAGCCATTAGGACTTGTATTGTCGGTATTGTCGTTGGTTTATGTTGCAACAGCACTAGTTATGTTCTTTGTAAATAAGCCATTAGTAATCCAGGAACTCATAAGATTTGCAACGGATTATGCTCAAGTTCAAAAAGAATTACTAAAAGATTTAGCAATTCCATATGCATTAATCGAGCAAAATGGTAATATCTTATGGAGCAATAACGAGTTAGAAAAACTATTTGATGGGAAAAATAAAGGACAAAATTTACTTGATATTATTCCAGATATAGGAGAAGATACCTTTAAATTAGAGGATGAAATAGAAAAGAAAAACATTATTATAGATAAGAGAAACTATAGATTACAGTTCAAGCGCCTAAGTACTAAAAACATTTTTGACAATGCGAAGGTTCTAGAGATTGATTCTGGAAGAGACTATCTAATCGCAGTATATTTCTTTGATGAAACAGAGAATAAGGTTCTTCTTAAAGAACTTGCAGATGGAAAATTAGTTACAGGACTTATTTATATAGATAATTACGAAGAAGCACTTCAAAGCGTAGAAGAGGTAAGAGCTTCATTGTTGACAGCATTAATCGACAGAAGAATAAATAAATTTATATCTAATTTAGATGGTATTGTAAAAAAAGTAGAAAAAGATAAATATTTTATAGCTTTTAGACGTAAGTATTTAGAAGGTCTACAATCAGATAAGTTTTCGATCATTGATGATGTTAAAACAGTAAATGTAGGAAATGAGATGAATGTTACTATAAGCATTGGTTTAGGTGCTGGCGCAGACACTTATAGTCAGAATCAAGATTTTTCAAGAAATGCGATAGATTTAGCTTTAGGAAGAGGCGGAGATCAAGCAGTACTTAAGGATGGGGATAAGATTTACTATTATGGAGGTAAATCAAAGCAAGTAGAGAAGAATACAAGAGTAAAAGCAAGAGTAAAAGCACATGCTCTTAGGGAATTACTTGAAACTAAAGATAAAGTTATTATTATGGGACATCAGATAGCGGATATAGATTCATTTGGTGCAGCTATAGGAATATATAGAGCATCAAAGTCATTAGGAAAAAAGATTCATATTGTCTTAAATGATATTACAACCACACTTAGACCTATGGCGAATAGATTTATGGAAAGTGATGAATATGAAGAAGATTTATTCCTTACAAGTAATGAAGCAGTAGAAGAAGTAGATCAAAATACTGTAGTAGTTATTGTAGATGTAAACAGACCAAGCTATACAGAATGTCCAGAATTATTAAAGTTATGTAAGTCTATAGTTGTACTTGATCATCATAGACAGACAATGGAAATTGTTGAAAATGCAGTATTATCATATATTGAACCATATGCATCTTCTGCATGCGAAATGGTAGCCGAAATACTACAATATATTCAAGATGGAATAAAGTTAAAACAAATGGAAGCAGATGCGATGTATGGCGGTATTATGATTGATACAAATAACTTTGCACAAAAGACAGGTGTAAGGACATTTGAAGCAGCAGCATTTTTGAGAAGAAATGGTGCAGATGTAACTAGAGTAAGAATGATGTTTAGAAACGATGTTTTTGAATATCAAGCAAGGGCAAAAGCATTAGGCAGAGCAGAGATTTTCCTTGAAAATTTTGCTATATCAGATTGTCCAGCAGAAGGTTTAGAAAGTCCAACAGTTGTTTGCGCACAAGCGGCAAATGAACTACTAAATATTAATGGGATAAATGCATCGTTTGTACTTACAGAGTATAATGATAAGATATATGTAAGTGCAAGATCAATTGATGATATAAATGTTCAGCTAATAATGGAGAGAATCGGTGGCGGAGGTCATATGAATGTAGCAGGTGCTCAGTTAGAGGCTATGACTATGGATGATGCTAAGAAGCTTATAAAAGATACAATACAGGAAATGATGACAGAAGAAGCTATATAAAGATAGGAGGACCACATGGAAGTTATTTTATTAGAAGACGTAAAGTCACTAGGAAAAAAGGGTCAAGTAGTTAATGTTAATGATGGATACGCAAGAAATTTTATTTTAAAGAAGAACCTTGGAATAGAAGCAACAAGTAAAAATTTAAATGATATAAAGCTTAAGAAGGCTAATGATGAAAAATTAGCACTAGAAAGACTTGAAGAAGCAAAGGCATTAGCAAAGGAAATAGAGACAAAAGAAGTAGTTCTTAAGATTAAGTCTGGTGAAGGTGGAAGAACATTTGGTTCAATTTCTACAAAAGAAATAACCCAAGCGGTAAAGAGTCAATTAGGATATGAATTTGATAAAAAGAAGATGGAATTGGATGAGCCAATAAAAACAGTTGGAACACATATTATAAATTTGAAGTTACACAAAGATGTTAAGGCAAAGCTTACTGTAAAAGTTAAAGAAGATAAATAGTGATAGGAGAACCGTTATGGATGAAGCACTAATAAAGAAGGTAATGCCACACAATATTGAGGCAGAGCAATCGGTCATAGGCTCGATGATAATGGATTCTGAAGCGGTGATATCAGCCACAGAAATTCTTTCACAAGAGGATTTCTATGGAAGCCAGTATGGACTACTTTTTGTTGCAATGAGTGAATTGTACAAGGCAGGAAGACCAACTGATTTGGTTACCTTACAAGAAAAGCTTAGGGAGATGAATGCACCACCCGAACTTTCGAGTACTGAATTTATAAGAGATTTATTAACAGCGGTACCGACTTCAGCGAATGTAAGACATTATGCAAATATTGTAAGAGAAAAAGCACAGTTAAGAAGATTAATAAAGATAAATGATGAAATTTCGGGCATGTGTTACATGTCTAGAGAATCTGTAGACGATATAATGAATTATACAGAAAAGAAAGTCTTTAATCTAATGCAGACAAGGGGTGGAGGAGACTTCGTTCCGATTAAGCAGGTAGTAATAAATGCACTTGAAAAGATTGAAGCAGCTTCAAAAGCAGGTGGAACGGTAACTGGTATATCAACAGGTTTTATTGATTTGGATTTTCAGACATCAGGAATGCAGCCATCAGATTTGGTTTTGATAGCAGCGAGACCATCTATGGGAAAGACAGCGTTCGTACTTAATTTGGCAGAATCTATGGCAATTAAGCAGAAGGTTACAACAGCTATATTCAGTCTGGAAATGTCAAAGGAACAGCTTGTAAACAGAATTTTTTCCCTTGAATCAAAGGTAGATGCACAAGTACTTAGAAATGGTAATTTAACAGATGAGGACTGGGAAAAACTTATAGAAAGTGCTGACTTAATAGGCAATTCAAACCTTATCATAGATGATACACCGAGTATTTCTATAACAGAGTTACGTTCAAAGTGTAGAAAATATAAAATGGAACAAAATCTAGGAGTTATTATTATCGACTACCTTCAGCTTATGAGTGGTGGAACGAGGTCTAATGAAGGCAGACAACAAGAAATTTCTGAAATTTCACGTTCGTTAAAGGCATTAGCAAGAGAGCTTAGTGTTCCGGTTTTAGCACTATCACAGCTTAGCCGTGCAGTTGAAAAGCGAGATGATAAGCGCCCTATGCTTTCAGATTTACGTGAATCTGGAGCTATTGAGCAGGATGCCGATGTGGTAATGTTCTTATATAGAGATGAATATTATAATAAAGAATCTGAAAAAAAAGGTGTAGCGGAAGTTATTGTAGCAAAGCAAAGAAATGGTCCAGTTGGAACAGTAGAACTTGCTTGGCAGGCAGAATACACAAGATTTGCAAATCTTAGTAAGTTTTAGAACACTACTAGTTTGAAAATTTTTTTATAGAAAAGGAAGGAATAGTGACAAATGAACATTGAATTAACAACAGAGCAAATAAAGAAAATTGTTATCGGTGTAACAGTGGTAATAGTGGCATTTATACTAGTGTTTAACTGTACATATCAGGTAAGAGAACAGGAACAAGCAGTGTTATTGACATTTGGTAATGCTAAGACAGTATCAACATCAGGATTGCACTTTAAAATACCATTTATACAGCAAGTAGAAAAGGTAGATACTACGATTAAAGGATTAGCAATTGGTTATGATATTAACACAGGAGAAAGCATTGAAGATGAATCACTTATGATTACATCTGACTATAATTTTATTAATGTAGACTTCTTTGTTGAATATCAAGTATCAGATCCAATACTTGCATTATATGCATCAGAAGATCCAGTAGGTATTCTTAAAAATATAGCGCAAAGCTGTATAAGAACAGTTGTAGGAAACTCAGAAGTAGATAGTGTTTTAACTACAGGAAAGAGCGAAATACAAGCTGAAATTAAGGAAATGATTAATAAACGTTTAGATGATCAAAATTTAGGAATATATCTTGTTAATATAACAATGCAGGATGCAGAACCACCAACGGCAGCAGTTATGGAAGCATTTAAAGCGGTTGAAACAGCAAAACAGGGTAAAGAAACAGCTATAAATAATGCTAATAAATATAGAAATGAAAAATTACCAGCAGCAGAAGCGAGTGTGGACAAGGTGCTTCAATCTGCAGAAGCAACAAAACAAGAAAGAATTAATGAAGCAACAGGTCAGGTATCAAGATTTAATCAAATGTATGCTGAGTATGTGAAATATCCAGAAGTAACCAAATTACGTATGTTCTATGAAGCGATGGAGGATGTACTTCCTAGTCTCGAAGTTATAATAGATGGCGGAAATGGAGAGAGTGTTCAAAAATTATTGCCACTTGGTTCGTTTTCAACAACAATAACAAATAATGAACAAACAACGGAAAATTAATTTAAATTGGATGTTTTAAAGAAAGGAAATACATTATGAAAAAGACAATTGCTAAATGGGTAGCTGCAGTTATTGCAGTTTTGGCTATTATATTAATAGCATCATCACTTGTTATTACATACAATGATGAATATAAATTGATAAGAGTTTTTGGAAAAGTAGATAGAGTTATTACTGAACCAGGTTTAAGTTTTAAGATTCCATTTGTTGAGGAAGCTGATACAATACCAAATGAGACATTACTTTATGATTTAGCAACATCAGATGTTATTACGATGGATAAAAAAACAATGGTTGCAGATGTATATGTGTTATGGCAAATTGAAGACCCACTTTTGTTTGCACAGACACTTAGTGGCATAGTAACAAATGCAGAGAGCCGTATAAATACAACAGTATACAACTCTATGAAAGAAGTTATTGGTTCAATGACACAGGCAGATGTTATCAGCTCAAGAGATGGTGATTTGACTCAAAAGATAATGCAAGGTGTTGGAAGCAGTATGAGTCAATATGGTATAGTATTATTAAGTGTAGAAACAAAGCATCTTGATTTACCAAGCGATAATAAGACAGCGGTATATGAACGTATGATTTCAGAGAGAGAGCAGATGGCTGCTCAGTATACAGCAGAAGGTGGCTCTGAATCACAGATGATTAAGAATAAAACAGATAAAGAAATATCAATAATGATTTCAGAAGCAGGAGCAACAGCAGAACAAATTATAGCAGAAGGTGAAGCACAGTACATGCAGATTTTATCGCAGGCATATGCAGATCAATCAAAGAGTGATTTTTATTCATTTGTTAGAGCATTAGATGCGGCAAAGATATCACTTGCAGGTGAAAACAAGACATTGATACTTGATTCAAATTCGCCAATTGCTAAAGTGTTTTTAGGACAATAAAAATTGAAAGGAAAGTATAGTGATGATAGATTTAGTGACAGTAAGAGAACTGTTTAAAAGTAGAGAAGATTATATCGGAAAAGAAATAACAGTAGGTGGTTGGATAAGAAGTATTAGAGATTCAAAGACATTTGGATTTATAGTACTTAATGATGGTACATTTTTTGAGACATTGCAGGTGGTTTATAGTGATACAATATCTAATTTTGATGACGTATCAAAGCTAAATGTTGGAGCAGCAGTTATTGTAAAAGGTACACTTGTAGCTACTCCTGATGCAAAGCAACCATTTGAAATTCAGGCAACTTTAGTTGAGATAGAAGGCCAATCATCAGGTGAATATCCACTTCAAAAGAAGAGACATACATTTGAATATTTAAGAACAATTTCGCACTTAAGACCAAGAACAAATACATTTCAAGCTGTTTTTAGAGTGCGTTCATTGGTAGCATATGCTATTCACAAATTTTTCCAAGAAAGAGACTTTGTGTATGTTCATACTCCACTTATTACAGGTAGTGACTGTGAAGGTGCAGGTGAAATGTTTAGAGTAACAACACTTGATATGGAGAACCTTCCAAAAACAGAAGATGGAAAAGTTGACTATTCACAGGATTTCTTTAATAAAGAAACAAGTCTTACAGTATCAGGACAGTTAAATGGTGAAACATATGCAATGGCATTTAGAAATATTTACACATTTGGACCTACATTTAGAGCAGAAAACTCAAATACTACTCGTCATGCAGCAGAATTTTGGATGATTGAGCCAGAAATTGCATTCGCAGATTTAAATGATGATATGATGCTTGCAGAATCAATGCTTAAGTATGTTATTAAGTATGTTATGGAAAATGCACCAGAAGAGATGGAATTTTTCAATAGCTTTGTTGACAAGGGTTTAACAGATAGACTAAGCAGTGTTTTAAATTCTGACTTTGGTCGTGTGACTTATACAGAGGCTGTAGAGATGTTAAAAGAGCATAATGATAAATTTGATTATAAAGTTGAGTGGGGTTGTGACTTACAAACTGAGCATGAAAAATACCTTACAGAAGAAATATTTAAACGTCCAGTATTTGTAACTGATTATCCAAAGGATATAAAGGCATTCTATATGAAGCTAAATGATGATAATAAGACAGTTGCTGCTATGGACTGTTTAGTTCCAGGAATTGGTGAAATCATTGGAGGAAGCCAAAGAGAGGATGATTATGATAAGCTTGTAGCAAGAATGGAAGAAATGGATCTTAATAAAGAAGATTATGACTTCTATCTTGATTTAAGAAAATATGGTAGTACAAGACATGCAGGTTTCGGACTTGGTTTTGAAAGATGCGTAATGTATTTAACTGGAATGAGTAATATCAGAGACGTTATTCCATTCCCAAGAACAGTGAATAATTGTGAGCTATAAGAAGACGAAAAAAGAAAAAAAGAAAAGAACAACAAAACAAAAAATATTTTTAGCTATTAAGGTGACACTTGTGGTCGCCTTTTTAGTAATACTTGGAGTCTGTATAAAATATGGACTTATTTTGCATGGATATAAGGTGGAAGCAGAACGACTTGTAAGTGAAAAAGGAAGAGAAGCATTTACGCAGTCACTGACTACTACGGTATATGATGTAAATGGAAATGTTATTGCAAAGTTAAGTGGTGACAAAGAAGCTTATTATTTGGATTTTAGTGATATTCCATATATGGTCAAAGAAATCTTTTTGGTTACGGAAGATAGAAGCTTTTATGAACACTCAGGAATAGAATATAAATCTATATTTAGAGCATTTGTAGCACTTATAGAAAATGAAGGTGAAGTGACACAGGGAGGAAGCACAATTACGCAACAGCTAGCTAGAAATATATACTTATCTCATGAAGTTTCCCTTAGCAGGAAAATAAAAGAAATGTTTATAGCTAGAGAGTTAGAAAGTATTTACAGTAAAGATGAAATCCTCGAATTTTATATAAATAATATTTGCTTTGGAAATGGATACTATGGAATAGAGTCTGCTTGTGAAGGTTATTTTAATACAGGAGTATATAATTTAAGTTTATCACAAACTGCATTTTTATGTGCAATTCCTAATAATCCGACCTTATATGATCCATTTACGAATATGGAAAATACATTAAAAAGACGCGATAGAATTTTAAAACAACTCTTTGATGCAGGAATAATTGATTTGCAGGATTATGAGGGGGCATTAAAAGAATCTATTAAGTTAGAGAACAAACAAAGTATAAAGAATAATTATGTTGAGACTTTTATTAGATATGCAGCAACAAAGGAACTTATGAAACTTCAAGGCTTTGTATTTACAGAGAATTTTGCAGATGATAAAGAAAAGCAAGCATATACAGAAAAGTATAATGAAGCATATAGTGAGTGCAATGCGTTACTTTTTATAGGCGGATATGAAATCTATACATCAATTGATATGGAGATGCAGCAAAAGCTTCAAGAGGCTGTAAATGAGAGGTTGTCAATAAGTGATGAAACTAACGATGAAGGTATTTATTCTATGCAAGGAAGTGCAACATGCATAGATAATGACACAGGTTATGTAGTTGCAGTAGTTGGCGGAAGGGAACAAGAGTATGAAGGATACACACTTAATAGGGCATATCAAAGCTTTAGACAACCAGGGTCATCCATTAAGCCAATACTTACATATACACCGTTATTTGAGCGAAATTATACGCCAGATTCGCTAGTGGTAGATGAGAAAATAGTAGGTGGGCCATTAAATTCACCGAATACATATGCTGGTGAGATAACAATAAGAACAGCAGTAGTTTTATCAAAAAATACTATAGCATGGAAGAT
This sequence comes from Lachnospiraceae bacterium, assembly GCA_031548165.1. GTDB lineage: Bacteria > Bacillota > Clostridia > Lachnospirales > Lachnospiraceae > CAG-303. The sequence continues at coordinate 68,083 of JAVBRI010000019.1, read as the reverse complement.
GTTTGAAAAGATTGGTTACAAAAGTTGTATTAATTATCTTTTAAATATGAATTTTACACATATTGTACAACGTGATTATGTTCCAGCTATGTCTATTGGCGGAATGACTTATGGAGTATCCACATATGAAATGGCAAGTGCTTATGCGACGATAGCCAATGATGGAGTATATAGAAATCCAACTTGTATAGTTAGGATTACAGACTCTTTTGGAAATGAAATTTTAAATAATGATAATAATAGCAATAGTTCAAAAGAGATATATAGAAAAAATGCGGCAAGAACTATGACAAATGTTTTGAAGGATGTTTTAGTTTGGGGGACAGGAAAGAATTATGGAATTGAAAATGCTATATGTGCTGGAAAGACAGGAACTACAAATGATAACAAAGATTCATGGTTTGTAGGTTATAGCAAATATTATACAACTGCCATATGGTGTGGGTATGATATGCCTAAAGAGATGGGAAGCGATTTAATCAGTGCATCAGGACAGATTTGGCAAAAATATATGAGTCAAATTCACGAAGGACTTGAAAAATTAGATTTTATTGATTGTGAAAAAAGTAATGAGAATACAAAAAATGATGAAACAAGTAACTTAGAGGAAACTACACCGATAGAAGAAACAAGCGAAGAAGAAACAAGCGAAGAGCAATCAAGTGAAGATGAATCACCGACTAATCCAGAAGGGGAAACAGGGGATGAAATAGATACAGGTATTTATATTCCAGAGGATTTGTAGTGCAATTACAATATAAATCAAGACACACATGTTTTTCTAGTGTAATATTATCTTAAATAGTTTAAGGAAGGTGTATGGCGATGAATTCAATTAATACAGTTTTTAAGGTAATAGAATATATGAATGAGCATATAGAAGAGGAGCTTAGCCTTGATGAAATATGCACGGTGTCAGGCTGTACAAAGTCTCATCTGTGTCATATCTTTAAATTTTATATAGGAGAAACACCGAATAAGTATTTTTACCAGTTGAAGCTAAAGTATGGTGCTAAGCTTTTAAGTAAAGAAAGAAATATATTAGATATAGCTGTAAAAGTAGGGTATGGAAGTCATGAGGCATTTTCAAGAGCATTTAAAAAAGAATTTGGTACGACTCCAAGTGAATACCAAAAGATGTATGATGAAGGTCTTGCTGGAATTGATGATTTAAATGATATGGAGCTTACGCTTGCATTTTCGGCATCACCATCATATAGAGTGTTTCAAGGATTAGATAAATATGGAAAGCATTATGAGGTATATCAGTCTTTAATTAAAAAAGGCTATATTGGCGTAGATGATTTAGAGCCTACTTTAAAAGGAAAGCAGATAACAGATAAATATTATTGGGATGTTAGTAAGATAATTATAGAACTTTCAAAAGAATATAATAATCTTGATGATTTGTATACAAATACAAATAGGATAATATATATACCAAAGCTATTATTTTATAATACAATATATGATATGGTAGATATTGGCTTAATTAAAAACTTATTTATTGGAAGTTGTGGTTCTAATTGCTTTAATTGTGATGCGTTGAAAGCCACACTTACTGATGATGACGATCTAAGGAAGTCTCATTCAAAAAATTTACAAAAAGATTTTAATATTGAAATATCTTATGAGAATATAAATTGTCTTGGCTGTACATCAGATACAAGACTTGCAAGCTGTGAAACGAATTGCTCATTGTATGAATGAAAAAACAGGTGATGTAAGAAAGCTCTTTTGCATATAATATTACGAGAATAAAATTTGGAGATAATATGCCAGGTGGATGGAGTTTTAATATAGAAATTACACCATATGACTATGCTGTGTTTTATAGTGCAGTAAATGACTTGCAAGAAAACTTCTATTATCCTGTGGCGGTTGCTACACAAGTAGTAAATGGAATGAATTATAAGTTTATAGCAATCGAATATCCAAAAAACCCACAAGATTCAGAACGTTTTGTTATTGTTTACATTTATCAACCTATAGATGGTAAGCCTTATGTAAAAGAAATAGTACCTATCTAGAATATTAAAGCTGTCGCAAATTATTAGGATTTTATAATTTGCGACAGCTTTTAAATAACTAGAGTTTAAACTTCTCTACCAAATGAACTAATTCATCTGATGTATGTTGAGTCTCATCCATGTTATCTACGATTGTTTTTGTATTTTCTGCAATTTCACTAGTTTGAACAGCGACTGAAGATGTGTTAGAGGCACCTTCTTGGGCAGAAACAGATACTTCGGCAATGGCTCTAATTAAAACTTGTACAGAAGCTAGTAATTCTTCTGATGTAGCACTTAAATCACCAGTCATATCGCTAACATATGTAGCATCTTGATTATAATGTGATGCTGCGGTTAACATATCTTTATAATCGTTATTAACATCATTAGCAACGAAGTTAAGAAGTTCAGATGAACTGCCAGCTAATGCATTAACAGCGTCAGTTACTACTTTTGTAATTTCTTGAATTTGAGTTACGGTATTCTTTGAGTTATCAGCAAGAGCGCTAATCTCGTTTGCAACAACTGCAAATCCTCTTCCGGCTTCACCAGCACGAGCAGCTTCAATTGAAGCATTTAGTGCAAGAAGAGTAGTTTGACTTGTAATGCCTAATATAGCATCTGCTAAAGCATTTATTTCATTAACAGCTTTTGAATCTTCTAGTGCTTTTTCCAGTGCAACTTTAATTTGGCTAAAAATATTTTCTGATTTATTTATTGCACTCTTTATATTAGTTTGCATTTTTGTTGCACGTGAGTGAATTTCAGAAGACTTACTTGCACCTTCCTCAGCCTTTTCGGCTACATTTTCAACTGCCTTTTCAATTTCTTCAGCAGTAGCATTCATCTGTTCAGAAGCAGCACCTGTTTCTTCCATTCCAGCACTAAGTTCCTCGGTGGCAGCAGAAGTATCTGATATTCTATCATTTAAAACAGTTAGAATTTCATTGGTATCATTTACTTTTGTTTCTAAGGTTTTTGTTGAGGTTTTAATTCCAGATACAGTTTCAACAAGTCCTAATTTCATTTTTTCAATATTATTTGCAAGTATACCAATCTCATCTTCCTTTTTCAAGTAACGTGCATCAATAGTTGGAGTTAAATCACCAGCAGCAATAATTTCAGCTACATTACATACAGCATTTACTGGAACAGATATACTACGTGAAATTAATATTATTATAACTACAGCAGTTAATGTACCAATAATTCCAACTACTGAAATAATCAAAGTTAAAGCATTTGCTTCTTCAAGAACTTCTGATTCAGGAACTACAACACTATATATCCATACAGTTCCAGAGTGGCTCACGGTAATTGGTGCGAAAGCTTTATAAGCATTTGCATCTAGGGTTTTAGAATATATTACAGATAAATAAGATTCGCCTTTTGCGGTAGCATTTTTAATATCTTGGGTTATACTTGTGTTATCCATATCATTATCAAGTTTACCAATCATACTATCATCATAATGTGCAACAACTGTTCCTTCTGATGTGAACATTTTTCCATAACCAGAAGTAAATAAGTCAACTTGGTCATTAATGTCATCAATATAGTCTAAAGAATAATCAATACCAACGACTCCAACAACTTTGTTTTCACTATTTACAATTGGATATGAAAATGTAGCAACCCAAATTAACTTTCCGCCTATTTCGTATTCATAAGGGTCTGTAACATTTGGTTTTCCTGTCTTGATTGCATTTAAATAGTAATCACCTTCTCCAGGAACATCATAGCCTTTTAAGACAGTGCCGCTAAGAACGTTATTGTCTCGAACAAAATATGTAGCGTATCGGCCAGTTTCATCACAGTACTCGGAATTAACATATTGTGCATCTAATCCATCTAGTGCATTTGGTTCAAAACATGCCCAAGCACCAAGTGCAACAGTATATTCACTAGCAACAGCCTCTTCGATAATAGAATCGAAGTATTCTCTTCTTTGCTCGTTTGGAATATATTCGTATTTTTCTAATGCCAGTTTTAATCCTAATGTTGCATTGTCAGCCTTTACTAGTTCCATTCCCATTGCATCGGCATATTCTTGTGCAGAATTACGTAACAAATCGTTTGCAGAATTCTTGGACATAGAATTAGTCCTAATCATAACAATAATCATAAAAGCTCCAAATACTACTAAAAAAGTAGATAACAAGCTCATTAACATTTTCGGTCCCAATCTTTTTAATTTGTTCATATAAACTCTCCTTTTTCATGTTTGTTGTTTACTTACAACGGAATACAAATCGACGTGTTTAATATCAAGATAAGTTTTCGGATGAAATAATTTGATATTATGAAAATAAATAAGAAATTAATATATATTTTAACATAAAATGTCATGATAACATAGAAAAAGTTGAAATTTTGTATACTTGCACAAAATTATTTACAGTTTTTTACATAAAAAGATAAAAATTTCTGTAATATTTACCAAAAAAATATAGCCCCATGAGAGTAATCTCTCTGGGGCTATATAAGCTTGAAATTTTCAAGTAATTACTATTTTTGAATATTCCACTGCCAATCACGAATTTCTGGAAGATCTTCGCCGTACTCGCCGATGTATTGCTTATGCTCTACGAGTATATCGTTCATCTTCTGAATTAAGTAAGCTGCTTTATTTCCTAACTGTGGTAAGCTAGTTACGATATCAGCTACTAAGTGATAACGGTCGATTTCATTTTGAACTCTCATATCAAATGGAGTTGTAATTGTACCTTCTTCTTGGTAACCATGAACATGTAAGTTACGGTTCTCTCTTAAGTAAGTGAACTCATGAATCAATGTTGGGTAACCATGGAATGCAAATACAATTGGCTTATCCTTTGTGAATAATGCGTTATATTCAACATCTGTTAATCCGTGTGGATGTTTAAGATGTGATTCAAGTTTAAATAAGTCAACAACGTTTACAAATCTAACCTTAACTTCTGGTAAGTTCTCTCTTAAGATTGTTACAGCTGCTAAAGCTTCTAATGTAGGTGTATCACCACAACAAGCTAAAACAACATCTGGTTCTTCACCCTGATCGTTTGAAGCCCAATCCCAGATACCAATACCCTGTGTACAATGTTTAACAGCTTGATCCATTGTTAACCACTGGAAGCTTGGGTGTTTTGAAGCTATAATAACGTTTACGTAGTTCTTGCTCTTTACGCAGTGATCGAAGCAAGATAATAAACAGTTAGCGTCTGGTGGAAGGTACATACGTACAACATCTGCCTTCTTATTAGCAATATGATCAAGGAAACCTGGATCCTGATGTGTAAATCCGTTATGATCTTGTTGCCATACATTTGATGTAAGGATTAAGTTAAGAGAAGCAATCTTTACTCTCCACGGAAGTTCTGATGTAACCTTTAACCACTTAGCATGCTGAGCACACATAGAATCTACAACTCTAATAAATGCTTCGTAGCTTGCAAAGAATCCATGACGTCCTGTTAAGATATAACCTTCTAACCAACCTTCACACATATGCTCGCTTAAGTAACCATCCATAACACGTCCATCAACGTCCATCCACTGATCATTTTCATGTTTATCAGCATTCCAAGCTCTTTGGTCTTCTTCAAATACATGATAAAGTCTGTTTGACTTAGTTTCATCTGGTCCGAAAATACGGAAGTTACGGTTTTCTTTATTTAACTTTAATACGTCACGAACGTATTCGCCAAGGATAATCATATCCTGAGCTTTTTCGTTAGCTTGACCAGGAGCTGTAATGTTTAAAGCATAATCTTTAAAGTCTGGAAGACGTAAGTCACGAAGTAACTTACCACCATTAGCATGTGGATTAGCAGAAATTCTACTATCTCCTTCTGGAGCTAAAGCTTTAAGTTCTGGAATTAATTTATAATCATCACCAAATAATTCTTCTGGTTTGTAGCTTAATAACCATTCTTTTAATAAATCAAGATGTTCTGGTTTTTCCATAGTAATAGGAACCTGATGAGCATCGAAAGAACCTTCGATTACAACACCGTCTACAACCTTAGGACCTGTCCATCCCTTTGGAGTACGAAGAACGATCATTGGCCAGAAAGGACGAGTCTTGTTTCCGTTTTCACGAGCATCTTTTTGGATAGCTTGAATCTTTTCGATACAAGTATCAAGAGCTTCAGACATCTTCTTATGCATAGTCATATGATCTGTTCCATCATCTTCACATTCTACAAAGTATGGTTCCCAACCACAACCATGTAAGAAGCTTTCAAGCTCATCATGTGAAATATGAGAGAATATTGTAGGGTTTGAAATCTTATATCCGTTTAAGTGGAATACTGGTAAAACAGCACCATCTGTAGCTGGATTTAAGAATTTATTTGAATGCCATGATGTAGCAAGAGGACCTGTTTCAGCTTCACCATCACCAACAACACAAGTAGCAATTAAGCTTGGGTTATCAAATACAGCACCAAAAGCATGTGCCATTGAGTAACCAAGTTCACCACCTTCGTTGATAGAACCTGGAGTTTCAGGTGCTACGTGGCTTGAAATACCACATGGGAAAGAGAATTGCTTACAAAGTCTCTTCATACCATCTCTATCTTGGCTTACGTTTGGATAAATTTCACTATAATGTCCTTCTAAGTAAGAGTTACCTACGAAGAAGTTTCCGCCGTGTCCTGGACCTGAAAGTAATATCATATCAAGGTCATATTTCTTTATTGCTCTGTTCATGTGAACGTAAATAAAGTTCTGTCCTGGAACAGTACCCCAGTGACCAACGATTTTCTTTTTAACTTGATCTCTTGTTAATGGTTCACGTAAGAGTGGGTTATCTAACATATAAAGCTGTGCTGCAGCAATATAGTTAGTTGCACGCCAGTATGCTTCCATCTTCTCAAGATATTCTTGAGTCATAGGGAGTTTTTCTGGACATTCATTCATGTTTGCCATAGTTTTAAATCTCCTTTAATTAATATTTTTAGCAATAATACAATACATTAGATAGATAATCGCTAAACAACCACAGTACATTATAATACAAAATATCCTATAATAAAAGATAAAATTGCAAAAATGTGATTTTTCTATCAAATGCAACAAAAGAATGGATATTTTTCAAAATGTTAGTGCAAAATGACTATTACATTCTTTCTTCCTTATATTTATTAATTAATTTGTGAATACGTCCAACAGGGTTTAGTAACTCGCTGATAGAAGCATCATGATTAAGTGTATCAATAATAAGTGAAATATACTTGCTCATGTCACAACTTACATAATAAGGCTTAGATAAAAGCTCAGGTGTTTGGTATGTTAAATTAGTAGTTAGAATTTTGTCTATAATACCGTTTTGATAAGCTTCGTCAAACTTTTCTAATCCGCTTGTGAAAAGGCCAAAAGTAGTAGCTATAAATACTTTATTTGCTTTTCTAGCTTTTAAATCTCTTGCAACTTCAAGGGCACTTTCACCAGAGGAAATCATGTCATCAATAATAATAACATCTTTGCCTTCAACTGAAGAACCTAAAAATTCATGTGCAACAATAGGATTACGTCCGTTTTCAATTCTTGAGTAATCTCTTCTTTTATAGAACATACCCATATCAAGACCCAAAACGTTTGCAAGATAAACAGCTCTGCTTGTACCACCTTCGTCAGGACTGATAACCATCATATGATCCGAATCAATTTTTAAATCAGTTTCAGCATTTAGCAATCCTTTAATAAATTGATAAGCAGGTTGAACAGTTTCAAATCCCTTAAGAGGAATAGCGTTTTGTACTCTGGGGTCATGAGCATCAAATGTTATAATGTTATCAACACCCATATTTGTAAGTTCTTGAAGTGCAAGTGCACAGTCTAAAGACTCACGTCCTGTTCTTTTATGCTGACGACTTTCGTATAAGAAAGGCATAATAACAGTGATTCTTCTTGCCTTACCGCCTACGGCAGCAATGATTCTTTTTAAATCTTGATAATGATCATCTGGAGACATCCTATTTTCATAGCCACACAAAGAATATGTCATGTTATAATTTCCTACATCAGTAAGAATATAAAGATCTTGACCTCTTACAGATTGGTTAATAATACCTTTAGCTTCACCAGAACCAAATCTAGGAACTTTAGCATTTACAAGATAAGATTCTTTCTGGTATCCTGAAAAGGCGATTGTATGAGTGTAAGAACCAGTTCTTGAACTTCTCCAATCAGAAATGTATTGGTCTACTTTTTGACCTAATTCCCTGCAATTATCCATAGCTACGATAGCCAAAGGACCAACAGGAATAGTTTCTAATATTTTTTCTTCACTTGGCATGAAAAATGTCCTCCATATAGTATATTTTGTGTGTTAGTAAAATCTCGCAATCACTTTTATATCATCAACTTACTATTTCGTCAAGCCTAAAGATGTTACAATTCTTAAATCTTCGCCAAAAACTTTTAACAAAGTGTAATTACTTGTAATTCTAGAGAATACTCTTTCTGAATATAGGTTCTTTAAATCGCCTAAAGAAAGGTTTGTAGAAATGATAATAGATTTCCTTCTTAAATATCTTTCGTTTATGCAATTAAAGAAAGCAGAAGAGGTAAAAGAATTTACCAATTCGGTGCCTAAGTCATCTATAATAAGTAAATCGCAATCCAGTAAATCTTTTGAAAGAGAGTCAGAAAGGGAAAACTCATTTGAACTATCTTTCTTTTTGTAATAAAAAGTGGCTTCAGACATAATATCGAATAAACGTATTGCGGAAACATAAATTACAGAAAATGATTTATCAATAATACATTTTGCTATGCAATTAGTTAAAAATGTTTTTCCGACACCAGGAGCCCCATAAATAAATAAGTTTTGGTAAGTTGAATCGAAATTGTCAACAAAGTTTTTACATGTGCTAAGAACATTTAAGATATTTTCATTAGCAGTATTATTTGTAATGTCATCTCTTAATGTGGTTGAATATAACGAAGTATCAAAAGAAGCAAAATTTTCTTTTTTTAAAATTTCATTAATGTTAGATTGTGCATAAAGTAGTTCAATTATGCGGTTTTTTAGACAATGACATTTTTCGCTATTAATATATCCAGTATCTTTACAGTCATTACATTCATATTGTAAGTTAATATCATCTAACGAATAGCCATTTTTAGTTAAAATGTTATCACGTTCAGAAATAAGAGCAGAAACAGTATCTTTATAGTCCTTAAAAACATTACCTGATTCAGAACTTAATAATTTTCTTTTTGCAGTAGAAATAGAAAGACTGGATATTTCATCTTGAATTTCTTTAATGCGTGGAAACTTTGTATTAATCTCTTGTAATCGCTTCATGAGTTCGTGTTTTTTCTTAAGACGTCTATCTTCATATTCACGCATAATAGTGTTAAATTGAAACTGTGAAAGTGCCATATGTGTATTCCTTTCTATTTTTTCTGAAGAAGCATGCGTTCAACTGCATCATAGTCATATGTTCGTTGAGGAAAGTTGTTAAATGTAGTTTTTGCAGGAGTATTACTTGGTTGGGGCCGAGCAATTTTTGCATCCTTAACTTTATCATGCTCATCATCAATACTCTTTAAATCATTAACTGATTTTACGCCTTTTTTTAGCCATCTTTGTAAGATAGAATCAGCGTATTGAAAACTAGGTTTTTGAATTGTGTTTATTGTTCTGTTGCAAGCATCTACAATCAAGTCCATACTAAAACCGTATTCGTCAGTCCATTTAACAATAAAGGCCTTTTCAACAGCAGCAGGATTACGGCTAGATAATCCGAATGCTTTTAAGACAGGGTAAAAATTATATGAATATGAAGCTGAATATTCCTTAGCTTCGTCTATAGTAGTAATATTTTCTTTTGCCCAATCTAAAGCAACCTTTTCTATGTAGCGCATAGAACGGTGACTATTTGATACACAATATTCAATAAGATACTCAATAAGTTCAGTAGAAAAACCTAAATCATTATAAAAGTAAAGGATAGTGTTTGTATCAGTTGAGTTTAAAGTTTTTCCAATATAAGTTTGAGCAACATATAATAAACACTTAATATCTTCATTATTAATAAGTTTTTCAAGTTCATTTTTTGGTAATTCATGTTTAGAATTATTCTTAAGTTCTTCAGATTTCTCAGCAGATGAAATGATATCCTGTACTGCTTCTAACGTAGGAGAAACGCTGACAGCGACTTCGTTTGAAGTGATACTATCAGAAACTTCTTTATTTGAAGAAAGTGAATTTATTTTAATAGAAGAAACATCCTTATTATTTTTAAAAGTAACAGTGAGTACACCTTGTCCATCCCAATACTTAAGAGCTCTTATAATGTCTTTTTCAGTATGTTCAAGAGCATCTGCAATAGTAGTTGTGGTGATACTTAAATTTGGCTTAGAAAGACATCTAATAAGATATAGATATACCTTAACAAACTCCCCATTTGCATTTACCATATAATGGTCTAAAAATTGGTTTGATATAGCAGTGACATCAGGTACACTGGCTTGTAAAACTATATTATTCATATCTGTCAATCCTTCCTAATACTCATACTATAAATTTCAATAGTCAGTATAGCATAGAATGAAAAAAAAGAGAATAAAAATTTTTTAGAAAAAGCTAGTAAAATGGGGCTTTTCTTGAAAAGTGGAAAGTGTGGAAAATGTGGATTGTAAAAATTTAAACCCTCAACATGCCCTAATAATTGGGATTATACTAAAAATAATATCCACATAATATTTCTTAACTAATAAGAGTAATATTATGTGGATATGTGCATAACTATTTTGAGATTAAGTTTTCGCCGACTTCTACAATATTTCCAGCACCCATGGTTATCAACAAGTCACCGTTGATACATTTTTCAAAAATAAATTTTTCTATAGCTTTAAAATCAGGTAAATAATAAGCATCGCATCCTAATTTTTTAAGTTCATTAAGAACATCATCAGAACTTATGCCAAGTGTATTTTTTTCGCGTGCAGCATAAATGTCTGCTAGAACAACATGGTCAGCAATGGATAAAGTAGTCGCAAAATCTTTTAAGAATGCATGTGTTCTTGTATATGTATGAGGTTGGAAAACACACCAGATATCACGATGAGGATATTTCTTAGCAGTTTCTAGTGTTGCTTTAATTTCATCTGGATGATGAGCATAGTCATCAATTACAGTAACGCCATTAAATTCGCCCTTTTTCTGAAAACGTCTAGCAGTTCCAGAGTATGATAAAAGCCCCTTTTTGATTGTATCCATTGAAAAACCAGATAAAAATCCAATTGCAATAGCAGAAAGTGAGTTGTAAACATTATGAAGGCCAGTTACATTTAGTGTTATATGGTCTATAATAGTACCGTTTTTTATAAGGTCATATGAACAACAAGCATTTTGATCATAAGTAATATTATCAGCGCTATAGGTTGAATTTTTTATATCAGAGCCAAAAGTGATAATTTCGCAGTCAAGGTTATCTGTGAAATAGTTTAAATCAGGAATGTCACTGTTTATAATGACTGTTCCATCACTAGGAACTGTTTGTGCATACTTTAAAAAACTTTTACGAATATCGTCGATGTCTTTAAAGAAATCCATATGATCTTCCGCAACATTAAGGATAATAGCAAAAGTTGGAAAAAATTCAAGAAAACTATTTGTATATTCACAAGCTTCGGTAAGAAAAGTTTCAGAATGGCCGATTCTTAGATTTCCACCAATAGAATCAAGCATTCCTCCAACAAGTATAGTTGGGTCTGAATTACCCTCAAGTAATACATGAGAAATCATAGAGGTAGTGGTAGTCTTTCCATGAGTTCCAGAAACGCCAATAGCTGTTTTATACTCTTTCATCAACATTCCAAGAAACTTGGCACGAACCATAGTAGGAATGTTAGCTGCTTTTGCGGCTAATAACTCTTCGTTGTCTTCGCTTATGGCGGCTGTAAATACAACTAAATCCATATCTTTAGTAATATTATCTTTACTATGACCATAATTAATCTTAGCACCTGCAGCTTCTAAATGCCTTGTTATATGAGAAGGAGTTCTATCTGAACCAGATACCTCCATGTTTTTTGACAATAAAATTTCAGCAAGAGCACTCATGCTAATGCCCCCAATTCCAATAAAATGAACTTTTTTTATATCATTCACAATGTTTCCTCCATATTATTATAATATTTTTAAAGTATACATCTAAAATAGCAAAAATGCAATTCTTACATAATTACAATATAGTATTTATTATGTAACAAAAATTATAAATAGTCTTTTTTGTTGTAATATTATTGGGAGTTTAATAATATTATTAAATGTGGACATGAACAAAATAGTTGGGGATGTTTGTTTTGTGTAAACAAAAGGGACAAAATTCGAGGAGTAATTGAATAAAAAGACAAAAATTTAACAAATTTTAGTTTAAAATTATAAAAATGTATGATATAATAGTCCCAACATAGTTACACTGCAAGAATTGAAGTGCAATTCAGCAGTTGAACCAAAAAACATAATAAATTAAAATAAGCAGCGAGGTGATTACGTGATTAGAAAAGAAATGATTGCCATGTTATTGGCAGGAGGACAAGGAAGCAGATTAGGAGTACTTACATCAAAGGTAGCTAAACCAGCAGTTGCATTTGGCGGCAAGTATAGAATCATTGACTTCCCACTTAGCAATTGTATTAACTCAGGTGTAGACACTGTAGGTGTTTTAACACAATATCAACCACTTAGATTAAATTCACATATAGGAATAGGAATACCGTGGGATCTCGATAGAAATATTGGAGGAGTCACAGTTTTACCACCATATGAGAAGAGCACAAACAGTGAGTGGTATACTGGTACTGCAAATGCCATATATCAGAATATTGATTATATGCAACAGTATAATCCAGAGTATGTGCTTATTTTATCAGGTGATCATATCTACAAGATGGATTACGAAGTTATGTTAGATTACCATAAGGCAAACGATGCGGATATTACTATTGCTGCTATGCCAGTTCCTATAGAGGAAGCTAGTAGATTTGGAATCGTTATCACAGATGAGGAAAATAGAATAACTGAGTTTGAGGAAAAACCAGCTCATCCAAGAAGTAACTTAGCTTCAATGGGAATTTATATTTTCAAATGGTCAGTTTTAAAAGAAGCACTAATTAAATTAAGAGACCAAAGTAATTGTGACTTTGGAAAGCATATAATCCCTTATTGCTTTGATAATGGAAATAAGATATTCGCATATGAATATAATGGATATTGGAAAGATGTTGGAACATTAGGTTCATATTGGGAAGCAAATATGGAGTTAATAGATATTATTCCTGTATTTAATTTATACGAGGAGTTTTGGAGAATTTATACAAAGAGTGATACCTTGCCACCACAGTATATAGCTGACAAAGCAAGAATTGAGCGTAGTATTATAAGTGAAGGCTGCGATATTTATGGAGAAGTACATAACTCTGTAATAGGAGCAGATGTAGTTATTGAAGAGGGTGCTAAAGTATATGATTCCATTATTATGAAAGGAACCGTAATTAAGAAAAATAGTAAGGTATATAAGTCTATTATTGCAGAAAATGTTATTGTTGATGAGAATGTAGAAATAGGAATTGGACAAGAAAAGCCTAGTAAGTTAGATGATAGAATTTATTCATTTGGACTAGCTACAGTAGGTGAAAATTCATATATACCGAAAAATGTAAAGGTTGGGAAAAACACAGCTATATCAGGAGAGACTGAGATAGCAGATTACCCAGGCGGCATACTTGAGAGTGGAGAATATATTATTAAGGTAGGTGATATGTAATGAGAGCGATTGGAATTATACTAGCAGGTGGAAACAACAAGAAAATGAAAGAGCTTTCTTACAAGAGAGCGGTAGCAGCGATGCCTATAGCTGGAAGTTATAGAGCTATTGATTTTGCACTTAGTAATATGACTAATTCTCATATTCAAAAAGTTGCTGTATTAACACAGTACAATTCAAAGTCATTAAATGAACATCTTAGTTCATCAAAATGGTGGGACTTTGGTAGAAAACAAGGTACATTATATGTATTTACTCCATCTATAACAGCGGAAAATGCTTCTTGGTATAGAGGAACAGCAGATAGTATTTGGCAAAACATTAGTTTTCTAAAAAATTGTCACGAACCATATGTTGTAATTGCAGCAGGAGATGGTGTATATAAACTAGATTATAACAAGGTTTTTGAATATCATATTGCTAAAAAAGCTGATATTACAGTGGTTTGTACAGATATACCTGCTAATGAAGATGTATCTAGATTCGGTGTAATGAAGATGAATGAAGATGGCAGAGTATTAGAATTCGAAGAAAAGCCAGTAGAATCAAATGGACGAACAGTATCAATGGGTATATATGTAATAAGAAGGAGACAACTTATTGAACTCATAGAAAAATGTGCTGAAGAAGAAAGATATGATTTTGTAAATGATATTTTGATTAGGTATAAAAACATAAAGAGAATTTATGGATACAAGACAGATAGTTATTGGAATAACATTTCATCAGTAGAATCATACTACAATACAAATATGGATTTCTTAAATAAGGAGATAAGAGATTACTTCTTTAAATCATATCCAGATGTGTATTCAAGGGTAGATGATTTACCACCAGCAAAGTACAATCCAGGAGCACAGATTAAGAATAGCTTAGTATCTAGTGGATGTATTATAAATGGTGTGGTTGAAAATTCTATTTTATTTAAAAAGGTGTATGTAGGTAATAATTGTGTTATAAGAAATTCTATTATATTGAATAATGGATATATAGGTGATAATACAGTAATCGAAAATTGCATTGTTGAAAGTAGAGGAACTATTAGAGCAAATTCGCGACATATAGGAGACGATGGAGTGAAGATTGTGGTGGATCGTAGTGATAGAATAGGCATCTAATTGTAGACGGAGGTGTTTTATGCAGATTACAGATGTAAGGGTAAGAAAAGTGGGTAAAGAAGGCAAGCTAAGGGCAATTGTTTCTATTACTATTGATGAAGAATTTGTTGTTCATGATATCAAGGTGATAGAAGGAGATAAGGGATTGTTTATAGCTATGCCAAGTAAGAAATCAATAGATGGTGAATATAGAGATATAGCACATCCAATTAATTCTGATACTAGAGATAATGTACAGAGAATTATCTTAGAAAAGTATCAGCAGGTAGCAATTGAAGAGAACGAATAGGAGCTTCACAGGTTTTGGTACAAAACTTAAAGGTTGCAAACTTTACGTTGGGGTAAAGTTTACAACCTTTTTTGATTCAATAAATATCAGTATTGTGCAAAGGACTAATGTCTTGCGATAGTCATTTTATTTTTTAATGTTATAGAACAGATTAATGATATTATAAATAATACTATGTATACAACTCCTGTTATAAAGAATGGAGTAAGGGCTGTCTCTAATATAGAAAGAACAGAATCAGCCATAGCCTTTTCTAATGAATTGGCAGAAACAAGCTTATCATATATAGGAGTCTTTATAATAGATACAACTAATCCGCAAAGTGTTAATATAACACCAGATATCAAAAATGTTATTGATAAATTTTTGATTGGTTTGTATACAAACTTTCTATAGAAAGCAAATTGTATAGCAAAGAAAAACAATGAAACTACGCCAAATACAATTATAAATACTGGAATAGCGGAAAAGATGTCATCCATAAGCTTTACCGTATTGTTAATTCCTGTTTCAGTACGTATTTGTCTAAGTGAGTTGTTTAATGGAGCCTGAGTTTTTTCTATAAAATCATCAAGAGTAGAATCAACTACTGGAAGTACTTTTTCTGTTACCGCTTGATTAAGATCAGCTTTTAATTGTTTTTTATCTACTTTTGATAAATCTAGAGTAGTGTCACTTACATCCCCAGCGGCTGAAGCTAAAGCTTCGTCAATATCTACATTGAAATCAGAAGAAAACTTTGCAGCAACAGGGTTGCTTGAAATATCTGCTATGTCAATCGTTCCACCAGATGCAGCAATACTTTGTATAAATTCATCGACAATTACTTCAGAAGTAGCTGTAGCTGCATCCATACAATCATCCTTTATAGGTGATAAATTAACATCTTCACCAGAAATAATAGAATCAATAAGATAGTCACCTGTACTATCTAATAAATTATTTGAAAAAATTGTATTAAGGGCATTTTCAGAAATTCCGTAAGTAGTGTTGTTAGATGCTAATTCTTTTATTGCAGCAGTTTTTATAATCTCGCTAACATTGCAATTTTTATAAATATCTGTAAAAGAATCCCCTTTAAGGACACCAGTTCTTAAGCTAATTAAAATTCCTTCGCTAAATAATGTAATTAATAATAAGAAAGAAAATAAAAAACCTAGAAAAGTAGTTAAACCGCTTCTGTTTTGATATGTATTAGTGTTCAAGATTGTTTCCTCCTATGATGATTGTTTTATGCGAATCTTTTTTGATTTTATCATATATGTTGTGGATTGGCAATAATTGATAGCATTTTAAAATCCATACGCTTGATATTTTTATATACTAATGATAAAATAAAAGGACATTTTTAAGAAAAGGAAATCGTAGGGTGCAGATATGTATATAATAGTAGGACTTGGAAATCCAACATCACAATATGAAAAGACCAGACATAATGTTGGATTTGATGCCATAGATATAATAGCGGAAAAAAATAATATAAAAGTAGATGTACTAAAGAATAAGTCAATGTGTGGTGCAGGACTTATAGGAAGAAATAAAGTGGTTTTAGTTAAACCTATGACTTATATGAATCTTAGCGGAGAAGCAGTAAAAGCATTTATAAGTTTTTATAAGATAAATCCAGAGGATGAACTTATTGTTATTTATGATGATATAAGTCTAGATGTGGGAAGACTTAGATTAAGAAAAAAGGGAAGTGCAGGTGGTCATAATGGAATTAAAAGCATTATTAATCACTTGGGAAATGAGAATTTCAAAAGAATAAAGGTTGGAGTAGGTGCAAAGCCAGATAAATGGGATTTGGCAGATTATGTACTTAGTAGATTTGATATTTCCGAAAGAAAATCTGTAGATGAGGCTCTTTTAAAAGCTTCAGAATCAGTAGATACAATAATAAATGACAGTTTTGAAACCGCAATGAATCGTTACAACAATTAAATTGGAGGCGCAAGTATGCTCAGTGCACTGTTAAAGCCTATGGAGCAGTTGGTTGGCTATGAAGAAATAGTAAAAAAATTAAATAAAGTAAATGGAGCGTTACATATATCAGGAGCACTAGATTCGGGACAAGTGCATCTTGCAGCATCGATAGCAAATGATTATAAGTACAAGGTATATGTAACTTTTAATGAACAGCGTGCCAAGGAAGTATGTGAGGACATGAAATTCTTTGATAATAAGGTGGTATATTATCCCGCAAAGGATTTTATCTTTTTTAGTGCAGATATACATGGAAATCTTATGCTTAATCAAAGACTAGAGGCAGTTAAAACTTTGATTGGTGATGAACCTGCTACTATAGTTACTACAATAGATGGTCTGATGGATAGGCTTGTTCCTGTGGATATTATTAAGGAAAATATATTTAAAATTACATATGACACAGTGATTGAACCAGATGCACTTAAGATTAAATTAGTAAATCTTGGTTATGAAAGATGTGAACAGGTAGAAGCGCCGGGGCAATTTTCGGTAAGAGGTAGTATTGTAGATATATTTACTCTTACAGAGAGTGAGCCTTATAGGATAGATTTTTGGGATGATGCGATTGATTCAATGAGAATATTTGATGTTACAAGTCAAAGAACTATTGAAAATGTAGAAGAAATTACTATATATCCCGCAACAGAGTATATTTTATCAAAAGAGCGAATAGAGAGTGGTATTAATAAAGTTAAAGAAGAATTAAAAATTACAGAAGATGCATTACGAAAGAGTATGAAGAGCGAAGAGGCTCATAGACTTAGTAGTGCTACGAAAGAGTTTGTTGAACAGCTTGATATATCGAGAACAAGTGTGTCTATAGATAGTTATCTTACTTATTTTTATGAAGAAACATCATGCCTAATAGATTACTTTTCTAACGAAAAGTCACTATTTTTTATTGAAGAACCAGGAAGAACTTTTGAACGAAGTGAAACGGTAATGGCAGAGTTTAAAGATAGTATGATGAATCGACTTGAAAAAGGTTATATTCTACCAGGTCAGGCAAATGTGCTTATGCAGGCAGAAGAAGTATTTGCTAAACTTGGAAAATGTAAAACGGTATTGTTTACAGCCTTAGAGCAAAAGATTAAGATATTTGATGTAAAAGAAAAGTATGATGTATCTATGAGAAATGTAAATCCTTATAACAATAGTTTTGATTTGTTGATTAAGGATTTAGAAAAATATAAAAAATCAGGATATAAAGTGATAATATTATCAGCATCAAAAACAAGGGCAACAAGACTGGCAGAAACCTTATTGTCAGAGTTTAATTTGAATGCATTCTTTTCGGAAGCAAATGATAGAGTTTTAACACCAGGAGAAGTAATGGTGACATATGGCAAAATTCATAAGGGTTTTGAATATCCGCTAATTAAGTATGTAGTTATTGCAGAAACAGATATTTTTGGTGAAAAAAATAAAAAGAAAAAGAAGAAAAACAAATATTCAGGACAGAAGATTGCAGATTTTGCAGAGCTTAATATAGGTGATTATGTTGTTCATGAAAATCATGGATTAGGAATATATCGTGGTATAGAAAAAATGGTGGTTGATAAAATCACTAAAGATTATATCAAGATTGAGTATGAAAAGAATGGAAAATTATATGTACCAACTACGCAGTTTGATCTTATTCAAAAGTACGCAGGTGCAGATGCTAGAAAGCCAAAGCTTAATAAACTAGGATCAAAGGAATGGAATAATACAAAGACAAGGGTTAGAGCGGCAGTAAAGGATATGGCAGCAGAACTTGTTTCGTTGTATGCAAAAAGACAAAATAAAGCAGGTCATACTTTTGAACCAGATACACTATGGCAAAAAGAATTTGAAGAGATGTTTCCATACGAAGAAACAGAGGATCAGTTGGTAGCAATAGCTGATACCAAGAAAGATATGGAAAGCAGAAAGATAATGGATAGACTTATCTGTGGAGATGTTGGATATGGAAAAACAGAAGTTGCAATAAGAGCTGCATTTAAGGCAGTTCAAGATGGCAAGCAAGTAGCCTTTTTGGTGCCAACAACGATTTTAGCACAACAGCATTATAATACTTTTGTACAGAGAATGAAGGACTATCCTGTAGATGTTCATCTTATGTGTAGATTTAGGACACCTGCACAACAAAAGAATACTATTGAAGGAATAAAAAAAGGTACAGTGGATATTGTCATTGGAACTCACAGAATACTTTCAAAAGATATGCAGTTTAAGGATTTGGGTCTTCTTATTGTCGATGAAGAGCAGCGTTTTGGTGTAACTCATAAAGAAAAAATAAAGCAGCTTAAATCTAATATAGATGTATTGACACTTACAGCTACTCCGATTCCTCGTACGCTACATATGGGGCTTGTAGGAATACGTGATATGAGTGTATTAGAGGAGCCGCCAGTAGATAGATTGCCAATTCAGACATTTGTAATGGAATATAATGATGAAATGGTAAGAGAAGCAATAAATAGAGAATTAGCAAGAGAAGGTCAGGTTTATTATGTATATAATAGGGTTAATAATATAGATGAAATTACTAACCAAATTGCAAAACTGGTACCTGATGCTAATGTAACATTTGCACATGGGCAGATGAGTGAAAGAAAATTAGAACAGATAATGTATGATTTTATTAATGGAAATATAGATGTATTAGTTTCCACAACTATTATCGAAACAGGACTTGATATATCAAATGTAAATACTATTATTATTCATGATGCAGATAAACTAGGGCTTTCACAGTTATATCAGCTTAGGGGAAGAGTTGGTCGTTCAAGTAGAACATCGTATGCTTTTCTTATGTATAAGCGTGATAGAATGCTAAAAGAGGTTGCAGAAAAAAGGTTATCAGCTATAAGAGAGTTTACAGAGCTTGGTTCAGGATTTAAGATAGCAATGAGGGATTTGGAAATCAGAGGAGCTGGAAATATTTTAGGTGCAGAGCAACACGGACACATGGAAGCGGTTGGATACGACCTTTATTGTAAGATGCTAAATGATGCAGTGCTTGTTATGAAAGGTGAAAAAGAGGAAAGTGAAGATTTTGATACTGCTATTGATATTAATATTGATGCGTATATACCAAGCTCGTATATTAGAAATGAAATTACTAAGCTTAATATGTATAAGAAAATTGCACTTATAGAGAACCAAAGTGAGTATGAAGATATTCAAGATGAGATAGTGGATAGGTTTGGAGAACCACCAAAGGCAGTGCAAAACCTCCTTAGAGTGGCGTTACTTAAAGCGATGGCACATAATGCACAGATTACAGAAATATCTGGAGACAAAAATAGGCTTAAGATTATTATGTATAATAGAGCAAGGGTTGATATAAATAAGATTCCTTCAATACTTGAAAAATACAGAAATCAGCTTAAATTTGTATCAGATAAAAATCCGTATTTTGAATATATGCCAAAAGAGGTATCAAAGGATGCATTGGGATTAATAACATGTATTGAAAATATGATTGGAGAGATAAGCACCTTGTTAGACGAAAAATAATTTTTTTATTGAAAAATTCGTATGCTGTGCTATACTTTATCTAGTAATAAGAAAAGAGGGCATAATGATGAGCAAAATTATTCCAAGCAACTATAAATCTGAGTTAGACTTACATGATACTCAGGTTGCAATTAAAATAGTAAAAGATTTTTTTCAAAATTTATTAGCAGAAAGATTACAGCTTCTAAGAGTTACAGCACCTTTATGTGTTGATCCAGCATCAGGTTTAAATGATAATCTTAATGGAATTGAGAGACCAGTTTCATTTGGTATAAAAGAGCTAGATGATTATGAAGCAGAGATAGTTCAGTCTCTTGCAAAGTGGAAAAGATATGCACTTAAAAAGTATGGTTTCCAAGCAGGTGAAGGCATTTATGCAGATATGAATGGAATTAGAAGAGATGAAGATACTGATAATATTCATTCTATTTTTGTAGACCAATGGGATTGGGAAAAGATAATATCAAAAGAAGATAGAACACTTGACAAATTAAAAGAAATTGTAAATACTGTATATAGAGTGTTAGTAAAAACAGAGAAGTATCTTGCGATTAAATATGATTACATAGAAGAAATACTTCCACAAAATATATTTTTTATAACAACGCAGGAACTAGAAGATATGTTTCCGGATAATACACCAAAGGAAAGAGAATACTATATTACAAAAGCAAAAGGTGCTGTTTGTATTATGAAGATTGGTGATATCCTAGAATCAGGCGAGAAACATGACGGAAGAGCACCAGATTATGATGATTGGGAAATGAATGCAGATATATTAGTGTATTTCCCAGTGTTAGATATTGCATTAGAGCTTTCATCAATGGGAATAAGAGTAGATGAAGATTCATTAATGCGTCAGCTTGAGAAAGCTAATTGCATGGATAGAGCGCAGTTGCCATATCAAAAAGCGATATTGGAAAAGGAACTTCCATATACAATAGGTGGTGGAATTGGTCAATCAAGATTATGTATGTTTTTCCTTAGAAAGGCACATATTGGAGAAGTGCAGTCATCTATATGGAAAGAAGAAGATGTTAAAGAATTAGCAAGTAAAGGCATACACTTACTCTAGTAGAGTTAAAAAGGTGATTATGAGAGAAATATTATTAAAGTATCTAAAGACATCATTAAATATTGTTTCAATAATAGTAATCTTGGCTTTGTTAGTAATTGTTACAAAAGCTAAGATTAATGGTAATGAAGTGAAGGTAGCAGGAGACACAGAGACAACTATTGTTGCTGAAAAGATTACGGTTACAGATGCTACAACTGCTACAACTACATATTTTTTAGCGGAAGTTGATACTGAGAAGATAGTTGAAGCGGAAATCACTACAATACCTGAAACAACAAAAGAAGAGATAACACAAGAAGAAAGCGTTTATGTGTCTCAGGTTGAAGTACCACAAGTACAAAGCACCGTGTTAGGGAAAACTTCAGAGGTGGATTTAAGTTATTTTAACAATACAGTGTTCTTAGGTGACTCAAGAACTGTAGGAATGAAAAATAATGGATTAATAAAACAGTCAAATACATTTGCTATAAATGGTATAAGTCATATGACATTTTTGACTCAAACATTTACTGATTCAGTAACAGGTATTACAAGTGATATATTTGAAATATTATCAGTAAGACAGCCTGAACGAGTTTATATTGCTCTAGGTGTAAATGGTGTTGCATTTATGAATTCTTCTGAGTTTATAAAAAGTTATAAGCAACTTATAGACAAGATTAAGGAAAGTACACCAAACAGTATAGTTGTATTGATGTCTATAAATCCAGTAAGACAAGAAGAAACATTTAGTAATAAAAACTTGAATAATACAACAATAGATAATATGAATGTATTAATGCTTCAAATGGCGATGGATAAGGATATATACTATTTGGATGTATCGACAGTTTTGAAGGATGAAAATGGACTTCTAAAGGCTGAATATGATGTAGGTGATGGATTACATTATAATAAAACAGGATACACAAAAGTATATGATTATATTTGTAATCATGCAGTTTACAAGTAGTTTTACCATGGAGGCATATGTTGAACAAAAAGCGTGTTCAACTATTGATTTAGGTGTGCGCGTAGCGCACAGATAGGTGTAAAAATGAAAGAAAAACTTGATTTTATAAAAGAGAAAAAATGGATTATAGCAGCTTCAATAGAAGCTGCTGTTATTGTAATATTAGTTATTTTGTTAGCGGTATCATGTGGTAAAGGAAAAGATGATGTAGATAATGAATCTAAAAGGAATACATCAGAAACTACTATAGATGATGAGACAACAACCGTGGATGAATCGACACAAGATGTTACAACACAGCCGGAAAGCACGCAGGAGCCAACCACACAAGAACCCACAACAACAGTTGAAAAATCAACTGTGGAAGTGTCAACACAAGAACAGACGACACAAGCGCCTACATCTGCAAATAATAATGCTGCATCTGGGACGCCTATGTCAAAATATGGAACTCTTAAAGTTACAGGAACACATTTAACTAATTCAGCAGGTCAAACTGTTCAATTAAAGGGTGTCAGCACTCATGGTATAAATTGGTTTCCAGAGTATGTATCAAAAGAAACTTTTAAGACTTTTCGTGATGAGTGGGGAGTAGAAGTTGTAAGACTAGCTATGTATACATCAGAGTACAATGGATATTGTTCAGGTGGAAACAAGGATGAGCTTAAACAGTTGGTTTGCAAAGGTGTTGATTATGCAACTGAGCTAGGAATGTACGTAATAATTGACTGGCATATTCTAAATGATGCAAATCCACAACAGAATAAAGAAGAAGCAAAGGCATTTTTTACATATATGTCATCAAAATATGCTAGTTATACAAATGTAATTTATGAGATTTGCAATGAGCCAAACGGCGGTTGCTCTTGGGAGTGGGATATTAAGCCTTATGCACAGGAGGTTATATCTGTAATTAGAGCCAATGATAAAGATGCAGTTATTATAGTTGGAACGCCTACGTGGTCACAGGATGTTGATGTGGTTGCAAAGAGTCCGCTTCCATCGTCTTGCGGAAATGTTATGTATGCACTACACTATTATGCAGCGACGCATAAAGAAAATTTACAAGAAAAAATGATAACAGCTATAAATTCAGGCTTGCCTATAATTGTAAGTGAGTTTGGAATATGTGATGCATCAGGAAATGGATGGAATGATACTGATTCTGCAAATAAATGGATGCAGCTATTAAATAAATATGATATAAGCTTTGTGGCTTGGAATATTTCAAATAAAGATGAGAAAGCAGCACTTATATCATCGTGGATTAATAAAACATCAGGTTGGGATGACAATGAATTAAGCGAAAGTGGACGCTGGTTCAAATACATATCAAAATAAGGAGACCAAATATGAAGTTAATATCATGGAATGTAAATGGATTAAGAGCATGTTTACAAAAAGGTTTTGAGGGCTTTTTTAAAGAAATAGATGCAGATATTTTTTGCTTACAAGAAACAAAAATGCAGGATGGGCAAGTGGACTTAGAATTAGAAGGATATTATAAGTATTTTAATTATGCCCATAAGAAAGGATATTCAGGAACAGCAGTATTTACAAAAAAAGAACCTAAGAGTGTTTCATATGGTATGGGTATTGAGGAACATGACAATGAAGGACGTGTTATTACATTGGAGTATGATGATTTTTATTTTGTAACTGTATATACACCTAACTCTAAAAGAGAGTTAGAAAGACTTGATTACCGAATGAAGTGGGAAGAAGACTTTTTAAGCTACCTTAAGAGCTTAGAAAAGATGAAACCAGTTATATTTGCAGGAGATTTAAATGTAGCTCATAAAGAGATAGATTTGAAAAATCCTAAAACTAATAGGAAAAATGCAGGTTTTACAGACGAAGAGCGTCAGAAGTTTCAAAATCTAATGGATAATGGATTTATTGATACATTTAGATATTTTTATCCAAACGAGGAAGGAAAATATTCTTGGTGGTCATATATGTTTAAGGCTAGAGAAAAAAATGCAGGATGGAGAATTGATTATTTTATAGTATCAAAGTCCCTAAGTGATAAGCTGCTTGATGCTAAGATTCATGCACAAATATTAGGTTCAGACCATTGTCCAGTTGAATTAGATATTGAACTTTAAAATAAAATTACATTTTTAGGTATAATAATCCACCATTTACAAATACTAGAATTATAGTACTAGTAAATTAATGATAAATGGAGGATTATTAAAATAATGAGGGCAACAGGAATAGTTAGACGTATTGACGATTTGGGCAGAGTTGTAGTTCCAAAGGAGATTAGAAAGACACTTAGAATTAGAGAAGGAGATCCTTTGGAAATATATACAGATAGAGAAGGGGAAATAATTTTAAAGAAATATTCTCCAATTAGTGAGCTTAGTACATTTGCAGAGCAATATGCACAGGCACTTGCAAGTGTTACAGGATATAAAGTAGTTATTGCCGATAGAGATCAGATAATCGCAGTAGCAGGTGGATTAAAGAAAGAAATAAAGGGAAAACGTATAACTGGGGAATTGGATAATGTGATAAGTGGAAGAAAAGTATTAAATACGTCTAAAGATAAGAAAAGTGTTCAAATAACAGAAGGTGAAAAATACGAAGAATTACCACAAATAGTATATCCTATATCTTGCGAAGGTGATATGATAGGAGCAGTTATTCTTCTTGGAAAAGAAGGAATTTTGTTCAGTGACATAGAAACAAAACTAGCAGGAGTTGCTGCAACGTTTTTAGGCGGACAGATGGAAGGTTAATATAAGTGAAAAAATCGCTTTTTTACCATAAAATATGTAAAATTCCTTGACAAATCGCTCTAAAACGTTTATATATATACTAAGGGTAGCAAATATGTAGAGCGAAACCCGAAATAAACTCGCATTTGCGAGAATATTATATAAAACACTAAACAGAGGAGGAGTTTATCCATGAACAAAGCTGAATTAGTAGCAGCAATCGCTGCACAGACAGAATTATCAAAGAAGGATTCTGAAAAAGCTTTAAAAGCTTTTATTGATGTAGTAACAGCAGAACTTAAGAAAGGTGAAAAAGTTCAATTAGTTGGATTTGGTACATTCGAAGTTGCTAAGAGAGCAGCAAGAGAAGGTAGAAACCCACAGACAGGAAAGACAATGAAAATTGCCGCTTCAAATGCACCTAAGTTTAAAGCTGGTAAGGCTTTAAAGGAAGCTGTTAATAACACTAAAAAGAAATAATTCTTAGTGGATATTCCGAGTAAGAAGAGAGAAAATACCTTGTTTATATTATATAAGCAGGGTATTTTCTAATTCGGCACAGCTTAACTGGAGGACAAAATTAATATGAGATTAGATAAGTATTTAAAGGTATCAAGGATTATAAAGAGAAGAACAATTGCAAATGAGGCTTGTGACGCAGGAAGAGTTCTGATAAATGATAAACCAGCTAAAGCATCAGTTAATGTTAAGGTTGGAGATGTTATTGAGATTAAGTTTGGAACTAGAAACGTTAAAGTAGAAGTTACAAGTATTCAAGAAACAGTGAAAAAAGATGAAGCTAAAGAAATGTACAAAGAAATATAATACCATTAATAAGGTTATTAATACCATTAATGTATTAATGGTAATAAAATAAGGACCTTCCTAATAAGATGTATAAGAGATACATTTTTGGGAGGTCCTTATTTTATGGAGGAAAGGCAATTAAATCAAAATCATAGAATGCAGTTTGCTAATAGAAAGCAAGGAAGTATTACAGGCGTAATAGATGTGATGTCATTTGATCTTACAGATATAGTGTTAGAAACACAAATGGGTATGCTGACAATTAAAGGTAATGAATTGCATGTTAAGCGTCTTACATTAGAAAAAGGTGAGATAGATATTGAAGGTGAAATAGACAGCCTTGTTTATTCTAATCTTGCAAAGTATAAAAAGAGTAAGCAATCAATGGTAGGAAGGCTATTTAAGTAGCATATGGGCGATTTTATTTGGAAAGAAATAGACTTGTTTATACAATCAGCATACTATGGAATATTATTAGGTCTTTCCTATGATGTATTAAGAATTCTTAGAAGGATTCTCAAACATAAAAATTTTCTTGTATACATAGAGGACTATATTTTTTGGGTTATTTGGGGCATTGTTATATTTGCTTTATTGTTTAGTCATAATGATGGTGTTGTAAGAGGATATGTTTTTATTGCCATTATTATAGGTGGATTCCTTTACCTAAAAGCCTTTAGTTTTTTTCTAGTAAAATATATATCTTTAATATTAAATAAGATTTTAACATTAGTATTGAAAAAACCTTTGAAAGCAGTTAAAATGGTATTAGTAAAAGTTTTTACTCGTATCAAAAAGTGTGTTAAGAAAGGTATTAAGAAAGTTCATGGCAAAAAGAGTATCAAGGAGAAACCAAAGAAACGCAAAAAGAAAAGAGAGTAAGTTTGGTATGCTAGGTATATGCGCAGTAGTTGTTGTGTTTGGCGTAGTTATGTTTGTGCGCATTGGAAGTGCAAAAGAGGAACTTGATATTCTTAATACTGATAAAGCACAACTTGAAAAAGAGCTTGAAAGTGAAAGTGAAAGAGCGGATGCTCTTGAGCAAAGAAAGATTTATAAAACAACCAAAATGTACATAGAAGAGATGGCTAAACAGTTAGGATTAGTGTATCCTGATGAAATTATATATAGACCAACACAACCGTAGTTTATAAGAATCGCGAATCTTTTAATAATGTCTTGTAGTTTCTTAATTCCATAAATTCGATTCAAAAAAGGAATAATGCAATTGATTGTCAAAAACTTTTTTGAAATTCAATCCACATTTTGACAAAAAAAAATAGTAAAACAATATATAATCCATTCTTGCAAGTATGAGGGTACTTGTAGAATGGAGGATATAAATGAATAAGAGGTTAACAACATCAGCACTTATGCAAATAGCAGGTGCACTATTAGTCCGGGTAAATATATATGGACTAAATCCATTTGGTATAGGAATCTACACAGCAATAATGTGCAGTAGACTTATTAAATGGCCGACACTGATTATAATGTCAATCAGTATGTTATTTTATTGGAGCGTGCTTGATGCAGCAAAGTACGTATTAGTAATGCTTGGGATATCAGTTATGATAAAACTGATTGAGGATGGAAGAAGGCGGATAAATGAAGTCGCAGGTTCATTGATTGGAGCGGGACTTTATATGGCAATGGAATGCAGTGAAGTTTTTATGGAAAATGGAAGTAATGAACAGTACATATTTGCAATGCTAGCTGGAGTGCTTGCATTTACATCATCAATGCTAATGCATAAGATAATAGAAGCGATGCTTATATCAGGGAAGAAAATAAGTAACAGCAATAGTAGAAGAAAAAGCAACGATGATGAAAATATATATGAAGAAAAAATAAAAAAAATAGCATCATCATTTGAAAGGGTAGCAAAAAGTATAACAACAATGTCATCTTCGTCTGAGGATCGAATGGTTAATTGTATTGCTTGTCCTACAGATTATAATCCAGAGGTGCAAGTTGTAAATGAATTATGGAAGAATAGGATTTATGAAAGTCAAAAAGCAATAGCGCTACAATTAGGGGAAATGTCAAAGATATTAAAGGACTGCACAACGGATGCCTATACTTTTGTGGGTATTGATGAAAATAGAGAAAGGTATTTACGGATTAAGCTTAAAAATAAAGGTGTAATATTAAAAAAGATAATTGTGATTAATAATAGGCGAGGAATAAATGAAATTAATATTACTATAAAAGCATCTTGGAATAAGTGTATAATGGTTAAGGAAGTAGAAGCAATACTTAGCGATGCTTTTTGTAAAAAGATATGCTTATTAAAGGAAAAAGGAAAAATTGTAAGCCGAGAATACACTACATATAATTTCGTAGAAGAGCCTAATTATTTTGTATTACATGGAACTGCTAAGAAAGCAAGTGAAGAAAATGGAGTTTCAGGAGATAATTTTACATGTATGGAGCTACAATCAGGACAAGCTTTAGTTAGTGTATCTGATGGGATGGGACATGGAATTAATGCATATAGACAAAGCGAGATGGTGTTATCGCTTTTAGAGGAGTTAATGGAAGGCGGATTTAGTGAAACGGTAGCACTTAAGCTTATTAATACAGTGTTTATGATAGATAGTAGTAATATTGCGCCAGCTTCGGTAGATATGGGAATTATTGACCTATATTCAGGAGTATGTGATTTTATGAAAATTGGAGCAGCTACGACTTTTGTAAAAAGGGGTGGTTGGGTAGAAGCTATAAAGTCAACATCAATGCCGATTGGAGCAGAGGAAATAGTGGATATAGAAACTACATCTAAAAAACTTTATGATGGTGATTTTGTTATAATGATGTCAGATGGTATAATTGATGCAATAAAATGTGAAGATAAAGAAAAAGTTATGAGCAAAATAATAATGGAGACAGAAAGTACAAAGCCACAAGATATGGCAAGAGAGATACTCGCAAGAGCTATAGCAATGTCTAATTTAGTGGATAAGAAAAAGATGCGGGATCAAGATGATATGCTTGTTTTAGTTACAGGAATATGGGACAAATGTGCTTGATTTTAGGAGAAAATTAAAGTATATTTATCTTTATATAATGCCATGCATGCTATAGGAGAAACATATGTTAAAGAAAGTATACGATTATATAAAACATAATAATATGTTAGAGAGGCAACAAACGATAGTTCTAGGAGTGTCGGGTGGAGCAGATTCGATGAGCCTTTTAAGTATATTGTTGGATTTAAGGAAAGAATACGAGCTTAATCTTGTAGTTGTACATATTAATCATGGCTTGCGTGGAGAAGAAGCCAATCAAGATATGAATTATGTTGAAAATTTCTGTAGAGATAAAAATATTGAATTTAGAAAGAAAATATATGATATAGGTCGGATTGCAAAAGAAAATCACATTTCTACAGAGGAGGCTGGCAGAATAAAACGCTATGAAGCTTTTTATGAAGTGCTTTGTGAGTATGAAAACGTTTTAGGGAATAAAGGAAAAATAGCAGTGGCTCATAATATGGATGATAGCAGTGAAACGGTTTTGTTTAACCTATTTAGAGGTACGGGTCTAAAAGGGTTAACCGGTATCCCTCCTGCAAGGGATAACATTATAAGACCGCTTCTCTGTGTATCAAGAAAAGAGATAGAAGAGTATTTAGCTGCTAAATGTATAGAATATAGGACAGATAAGACCAATTTTGAGGATGAATATACAAGGAACAAAATAAGGCTAAACTTATTACCATATATAGAAGAAAATATAAATATACGTGCAAAAGAACATATTCAAAAATCTGCTAATATGCTGTCTGAGATAGATGATTACCTTGATGAGCAAGGAAAAAAAGCATATGAAAAAGTGATTACAAAAAGTAAGGATGAAAGTATTACTATTAATGAAAAACCATACATAGAATATCATAAGGTGATTAGGAGGCTCATTGTAAGAAATGCGGTAAATGATGTCGCAGGAAGGCTTAAGGATATTACATTAATACACATAGAAGATATAATGAATTTGATGAACAGACAAGTGGGAAAAAGCATTAACCTGCCATATAATATAAAGGCTGTTCGTACATATGAAGGAATTAGAGTCGCAAGCACACAAGTAATAGAAGATAGTTTTAATATATCTATAGATATTGGAACAGTTTTACAAGAATTTATGAGTAATGATGATATATCAGAAACGAAGATTAATATTACAGCAAAGGATAAAATAGTAATTTATAAATCTAGTATAGAAGAAGCTGATTTTACAGAAAATTTATATACTAAATGGTTAGATTATGATATACTAAGCGGTAGCTTATTAATTCGAAGTCGTAAGCAGAGTGACTATATGGTTATTGACTCTCTTGGTAATAGGAAAAAAATTAAGGATATGCTTATTAATCTTAAAGTGCCAAGTGAAAAAAGAGATAACATACTAATGCTAGCTAAGGATTCAGAAGTGTTTTGGATTATTGGATATAGGATTAGCGAATCTTGCAAAGTAGGACAGCAAACGAAGAATATAGTTAAGATAGAATACATAAGTGAAGATTAATGGAGGTTACCTATGAGTGAACAAATAAGTACATTAATAGACGAGGAATCTATTGATAAACGCATAAGAGAGCTCGGAGAGAAGATAAGTGAAGATTACTCAGGAAAACAAGTTCACCTTATTTGTGTACTTAAAGGTGGAGTGTTTTTTATGTGTGAACTAGCTAAACGAATAGATGTACCAGTATCTATGGATTTTATGTCAGTATCCAGTTATGGTGCGGGAACCGAGAGTAGTGGTCATATAAAGATACTAAAAGATCTCGATGAGGATATAAAAGGAAAAGATGTTTTAGTTGTAGAGGATATTATTGATTCAGGTAGAACATTGAGCCTTTTATTTGAAATGTTAGAGGTTAGAAAGCCAAATAGCATTAAATTATGTACTCTGTTAGATAAGCCTGATAGAAGAGTGGTTAAGGATATAAACGTAGATTATACAGGATTTGAAATACCAGACGAATTCGTAGTTGGTTATGGACTAGATTACGATCAAAAATACAGAAATTTACCATATATCGGTGTGGTTAAGTTAGACTAGGAGGTAGAAAGTTGAAGAAGCAAACAAGGGGATTTGGATTTTATGCAACCATTATATTAGTGGCATTTGCTATATATATGTTGATGAAGTTATTGACAGTGGCAGACAGTTCATATACTTATAGTTCATTTAAGG
This sequence comes from Lachnospiraceae bacterium, assembly GCA_031548165.1. GTDB lineage: Bacteria > Bacillota > Clostridia > Lachnospirales > Lachnospiraceae > CAG-303. Next base: position 36,641 of record JAVBRI010000019.1, on the reverse strand, counting down.
CGGATATTGAAAATAAGAAGGTAACGACGATTACGATATCACAAAATCAAGAAATACCAACAGGATATGTAATGGTTAAGCTATCTGATAATACTACAAAAAAATTGTATGTATCAGATGTAAATAAGGTTATGGAGTTAGCAGAGGAAAAGGGTATTGTGTTTAAGTTAGGGGATGTTGAGAGAGATAGTATTTTCCTTACAACAATATTACCATGCTTAATTATGGTTGGAATCGTAGTATTTTTCATTATTATGATGAACGGTCAAGCAGCTGGCGGTGGCGGCGGAAGTAAAATGATGAACTTTGGTAAAAGCCGTGCTAAGATGATGAATGACATAGGAAAGAAAGTTACATTTAAGAATGTTGCAGGACTTAGTGAGGAAAAAGAAGAATTAGAAGAAATAGTAGATTTCCTTAAGAATCCAAAGAAATATATTGAAGTTGGAGCAAGAATACCAAAGGGAGTAATTTTAGTAGGACCTCCAGGAACAGGAAAAACTCTTCTTGCTAAAGCGGTAGCAGGAGAAGCAGGAGTACCATTTTTCAGCATTTCAGGTTCGGATTTTGTTGAAATGTTTGTAGGTGTAGGTGCATCAAGAGTAAGAGATTTATTTGAAGAAGCAAAGAAGAATTCACCATGTATAGTATTTATTGATGAAATAGATGCTGTTGCAAGACGAAGAGGAACTGGTATGGGCGGTGGCCATGATGAAAGAGAGCAGACACTTAACCAGCTTTTAGTTGAAATGGATGGGTTTGGAGTAAATGAAGGAATTATCGTAATGGCAGCAACAAACAGGGTAGATATATTAGACCCTGCAATACTTAGACCAGGACGTTTTGATAGAAAGATACATGTAGGTAGACCAGATGTAAAGGGAAGATGCGATATTTTAAAGGTTCATGCAAATAATAAGCCATTAGGCGAAGATGTTAACCTTGAAAGAGTAGCTCAGACGACAGCTGGATTTACAGGAGCTGATTTAGAGAATCTTATGAATGAGTCAGCAATTCAAGCAGCAAAGAAAGATAGAAAATTTATTCTTCAAGAAGATATAGATAAATCATTTATAAAAGTAGGCATAGGAACAGAGAAGAGAAGTAAGGTGATTTCGGATAAAGAGAAAAAAATCACAGCATTCCATGAGGCAGGACACGCGATATTATTCCACGTTCTTCCAGATGTGGGACCTGTTCATACAGTTTCAGTTATACCTACAGGAAATGGTGCAGCAGGTTATACAATGCCTTTGCCAGAAAAAGATGAGATGTTTAATACAAAAGGCAAGATGCTTCAACATATCATGGTAAGCCTTGGCGGAAGAATAGCTGAAGAGATTACATTTGATGATATAACAACTGGTGCATCTCAAGATATTAAGCAGGCTACAGCGATAGCTAAGTCTATGGTTACAAAGTATGGTATGTCGGATCAACTTGGACTTATCTGTTATGGTGAGGATGAAGAAGAAGTATTTTTAGGTAGAGATTTTTCTCATGGAAGAGGCTATGCAGAGAATACAGCATCATTAATAGATAAAGAAGTAAAAGATATTGTTGATAATTGCTATGCGAAAGCAAAGAAGATAATAAATGAACATAAAAAAATATTAGAAGATTGTGCAGAAATCTTGATAGAAAAAGAAAAAATTGGTCAAGAAGAATTTGAAGCATTGTTCTCCTAAAAGATTAGCTAGATTAGGATGTCCTAATCTAGCTAATTCCTTTTGTAACAAATATACAATGTGATTTTGCTTTTTAAGGTTTTTATCGTAATGTTGTATATAATGTCGAAAAAAGATATGCAAAACATACAAAACTTTTTTTGAAAAAATATGATGTTTGTGCAGACTTTTGTATTGTGGGGTGTTATACTTTGATTTGTAAAAACCCCCCAATACATTATATAGTTTTTGCTACACCCCATAAAAACGAAATACCTTCTCCTAAAAAAGACAGTTAACGCTGTCTTTTTTAATTTTTGCGGAGATTTAAATTGTAGCTCGCATATTATTAAATAACAGTCCGATTTTGTTCCGATGTACAGAAATAAGAGACTCTAAGTATCCCGCTGAAGTATACTGGATATTTGCGCAAACGACTTATAGCCACCATCCGTGGTGGCATAAGTCTTGTGCAGACCTCGTGTCTGCACATTGCTAGTTTTCGATGGGATACTAAGATTCTCTAATTTCTTACCATAGTCACAAAATCGGACTGTTATTTAATAATATGCTATTTTCAATTTATAGATTTCCTTTAAAGAATTAGTGAGCCGGACAGTTTTTAGAGCAGGGCTTAATACTAATAAGACCTGCTCTATTGATAAAATCATTTTACTCTTTAATCTTCCAACCCTTATATAACTCGGATATCACTTCTTCGATAGAAGCTTTTTTTATTTCTATATCAGAGATATCTTTGATTTGGCTAATTTGTGAAAGGATATCTGAAATAGGGATTTTACTTGTATCTATTTCGTATTCAAAGCGATTTGATTCGGATGAAATTAAGTGTGCGTTTTGAAGTATTGGTGCTGAAGATACATTGGCTGTAATGATTATTCTGCATAGGTTTCCAGTTGTAATACGCAATTCATTGAAGCTGCCATCAAAAGCAATATGACCACTTTGGATAAGTAAGATTCGTCTTGCCATCTCTTCAAGGTCATCCATATCATGGCTTGTTACCATGATTGTTGTTTGCTTTTCTTTGTTTAGTTGCTTTAGAAAGTCAATCATTTGACGTTTTGCAAGAACATCAAGTCCTATTGTGGGTTCATCAAGTAAAATCAATTCTGGTTCGTGTAAAAGCATCATTGCAAGGTCTGCTTTCATTCGTTGACCTAAGCTTAACTCGCGGACAAAAGTACTTAAAATATCCTTTATATCAAGTAATTCAACTACTAATTCAAGCATACAATTATATCGTTCTTTTGGAATATTCCAAACAACTTTTTTCCATTCAAAGCTTTGTATAACTGGATGATCCCACCATAATTCAGTGCGGTTGCCAAACATTACTCCCACCTTGTTCATAAGTTCTACACGCTGCGTTTTAGGTGACATTCCAAGGACTGAAATCTCTCCATTCTTTGGTAAAAGCATTCCTGTTAATAGCTTCATAGTTGTGCTTTTTCCTGCACCATTAGGTCCGGCATAAGCTGTAAATTCACCTTTTTTTATTTCAAAAGAAACATCATCAAGTGCTGTAAGTGTTTTCTTTTCGGGTTTTATTAAGTTTTTTAATATATTTCTGCCAGTACCAGTTCGTTGCCATTGTTCAAATGTCTTAGTGACATTGGTAGCTTTAACGGCAATACTATCTTCTGTGACCATATGACAGATATCTGTTTGAGCCTGTTTTAACATAATGTTTAAATCCTTTCTTAAATAGGGTTCTAGCAATTAAAAATAGTATAATTGCAATTATTAATGGGAAAAATTCTGGTAAATTAAGTGGTGGTTTTCCTAGAAGTGCTAACGATGGAAACCAGCCTAAAAGTCCAGCAGGTAATATACATATTAGCGGTATTTGCACAGATTTTGACATTCCTGAAAGCGGATATTGACTTAAATTATTATTAAGGTCAATGATGTATGAAGATATTTCTTCTGTAGCCACGGGTGCATAAAATGCCGCTGTTGAAAACAAATATGATTGTGATACTACAATAGTTATAGTTATCAAAATATTTACAATAAGTGAGAGAACCCACCACCATGTAACGGTTATACTTAAGTTATGAATAGCAATGGCTATTAATATAAATCCTGTTATTAGATTGCTTGAGCCTGTAAAAGGCAAAAAACCTTCGGTTAATAATTGTGTCTTAAAAGAAAGTGGTTGAATAAGCATGTGTTCAAACTGTCCTCTTCCAATTCTTCGACTTATGTGACCAACATTATTTCCAGAACAAAATGTCTGATAAACACCAGTAATTATTGATATATATGAAAGCATAAATAATACTTCGTACTTACTCATACCTCCAATTCCGTCGAATTTCCATGCAACCAGAAACATTCCTGTAAGGGCGGAAACATTGGATATAGTATCTGCAAACATATTTAAAAGTGCAAACTTCGTATCACGTAGTAACATTGCTAAATCCATTTTTGCATATAAACCTAAAAGTCTAAAATATCGTTTTACATTAACCGCCATTTGAAACCATCCTTTCTCTTGCTTTGTTAAATACAAGTATTGAAATTGGCCATAAAATCAAATTCCAAATCACTTGAGTACATACTATTTTTATAGGAGACTCAATACCCGTATAAATGGATAATGGTGCTCCTGCTAAGCTTCCAAGCGGTTGATATTTCATGATTTTATCTAGTCCTGAAGGAAGTATTGAAAAGGGTAGTACTGCTCCTGAAAAAAGCCATATAACAGCGTTTCTTATTGAGTTAATTATCCAACTGGTATTTATCATATACACAAGTAATGCTCCGAAGATAAACTCTACTGCAAAGCCTAGTGAAATACATAATATTAGGCTTGGTATAAACCAAAGTGACACAGGAGTAGCATTTATTCCCAGAAAGGGTGCTATCAAAAGCATTGGCAATGAAAATAATATAAGTCCAGGAAATGTCTTTCCTAATGATTCTGAAATCACGTTTCCGTAGATAGTCATTGGTCTTTGGCACGCTGATAGAAGCGGTGAGTCCGCTATCCAATGTGTAAGTGAAGATGTAATATTTAGCAAATCTCCAAATAAATTACTGATAAAAGTATAGCTTAGCATTTGTGAAAGTGTCATTCCAGTGTCAACTCCACTGTTCATAAGGGTTCGCCATAGTATTATAAGCGGAAGTAAATAAACAAGACGAATCAAATAATTTGGCAGTAGATAAATAACACCACCGTTAGTTTGATTTCTTGCTGTCATTTCCGCAGTTTTTATATATTTTAAAATATTTTTATACATAATTTTAACTCCATTCTATTTTTTAAAAAATGGGCAAAAAAATACCCGATACGCCATTTTGACATACCGAGTAAACTCTCAAAAATTATGGTTGAATCTAAACGTTAATCGGTGAGAGGTTATGGCTATTATCAAAATGGACATTGTTAAAAATCTGAAAAAGGGCAGACTTTCCCCTTGATGCGTCTATTTTGAATGCATAGCCTTTGATACACTCGCGATTTGTAAATACTTCACCTGCACTTGCAAACGATGTTATGTTCATTTCCTCTCACCTCACTTTCTTTGTAATATGTTTAAAATTATAGCAGTATAGTGTTATAATGTCAACACTAGTTATCCAAATTGCATTCCATAAATCCCACTGTAAAAGGTGGAATTTGCTCACTCTCCTATCACCTTTATCTGACACATCGTCATTGTTTCTAATGCCGCTTTATGTGATTCAGGAGTAACCCCTGCACAACAACTTGCGTCTACAGTTACTTCGATTTCAGGAAATGCCGCTTTAATAATAAGTGCGTTAGATACTACACAGATATCTGTACATAATCCTACCATTTCAACTTCGTCTAGCTCTAAATCTTTCCAACCAAGCCAGCCAAAGGATTTCTTATCAATCACTTTACATCCTTCGGTATTTAATTCCTCTTTGATTTCCCAGCCTTTTGTTCCATAAATACAATGTTTTACAGGTAAATTCTTTCCTTCATTTGTTTCAAGATAATTTTCATAATGAGTGTCTCTAGTAAAGATAATCTCTTGACCGTTATTTCTATACTGTTCTATTTTTGCTTTCACTCGATCAACAATCTCCCTTGCTTCCTTGGTTCCTAAAGAACCATCGACAAAGTCGTTTTGCATATCTACTACAATTAAAGTTTTTTTGCTCATAATTAATCATCCTTTCTTAATGAATTAATTATAACATAGCAGAGTAAAAAGTAAAGTACGCAACCTTTTATACTTGGTTTTATACAGAACTACTCTTTTGTTTGCGACGTATGCTGGTTACTACAACTGCCATAGCAGAAAGTAAAGTAATGCCCAGCCATAAAAAGAAGGTGTTTGAGTCACCAGTTTGAACGATTTCAGTTACTTGAGGTTGGTCATCATCTGGAAGATTAGTATCCACACCGACCAATAATGCATAGGGACTAAAATGCTTCGTTTCAAAAACAATATTCCACATTTCATTCTCCCAAACCAGAGTAGAAGCGAGAATGTTTAATTTTCCATCCTCTATATGACCTATATTGATAGAGTCTCTTATACCCCACAAATCTGTTGGTAGTGGAATGCTAATGGTAACTGCATATCCGTTTTGAGGCTGCACTTTATCATTACTATCCTTTATGTAGAGGCTAATGTCAAAAGCAATAATCTGTCCATTATCTGGGCCTAGTAATGAAGTAAAGGATTGTACTGATTCTGCATCATCAACCAACCGTACTTCAACCGATTGCGAAAAAGCATTGTTCATATTTGCATTGGCAGTAACATATTTTGTTAGTCCGTCTAATACAGATACATTTACCTCTGAGACTCTGATGGTTGGAACATCACCATTATTATTATTATTATTATCGCCATTAACAGTAAAGCTTACATCAAATGCTGTTGATATTCCGTTATTACCTGACACGGTAACCGTGGCTGTATAGGTGCCTGCCAAAAGCCCTGTGATAGGTTTGATGGTGAAAGAATCACTTCCACCCACTGAAATACTGTCTATATTCATTTTAGAAAGGGTAAAGCTGCTTGCATTTGTACCTGATAAAGCAATATTTAAATCCCCTGTTGCATCTCCTACGTTGTTTGCTATTACCGTAAACGGTGTTTGTTCTGCATAACCAGTAGTTGCAGCTGTAAAGGTATGTGTGCCTGTGGTAGATAGGGATATATCATAAACGACTGCTCTCACAGTAATTCCCTGAGTTGTTGTTTTTGTTACACCATTTTCGGTATAAGTAATGGTTACTTCTGTATCGTCTGTGCTTAGAGCACCAGATGGAGATACTGTATAACTTGTTACGGTGCCTGTACTACCAGTATATGTTGCTGTAACCACCATGCCTACTTTATCAAAGGATTCCCCTTCTTTATAGGTGGTTTTTGTAGGCGGTGTGGTAATGGCAATGCTCTCTAGTGTTCTGTTTGAGGTATAGTTAGCCACCAGATTTACATTAGATGCTCCAATGGTGTAGGTCGTAGTTTTAGCATTCTGGTTGGCTATAGTTCCTACCGATGGCGTTTCCCATCCATCGAAGGTACAATCTGTTTTGTCTGTTGTAGAAATACTAAGCTCTGTTTTTGTGGTTGGCCTTATATAGAGTTCACCACAATTGTCAGGATTTGTAGAAATGGTAATGGTGATATTACCTGGCATTACCACTGTGTTTATTTTTGTACAAAAATTAAAGGGAGTTGCTCCTACGCTAGTTGCCGAGCCTATATTAACCGAAGTCAAACTAGTGCAATTACTAAAGCAGCTAGCGGATAACATTTTAACTTTGCTTAAATCAATATTTTTTAAATTTGTAGCATTTCTAAATGCACTGTCACCAATTGATATAACATTGTTAAGTGTTACCATTTCAAGGTTAGCATTCTCTCTAAAGGCATTGCCAGCAATAGATGTAAGACCGCCTACATTTAAGGAAGTAATCTTTGTGTTAGCAAGTGTATAGGACTCTACTTTTGTTAGTGTACTAGGGAGAATCACTTCACCTTCCAAATTATTACAACCATTAAAACAGTTCTGTTCCAGTTTCGTAACGCCTTCCAAAATAGTAAGGCTTTTGACATTTTCCATGATAACCTTTATATTATCAGAGGTACTTCCGCCCAACAACTTAACCCACTGTGGCATGAAGGTACCGCCAATACTTGTATATACTGCGGCCTCGTTGGTTTTAATTGTCAGTGCACCAGTTGCCTCCACCCATTCTATGTCATCGTTACTAACAGTCGCCTTAGCGGTTAATTTTGTCATTGGCAAACAACTAATCACTAATACTAGTGTTATAAATATGGATAATATTTTCTTCATTTTATGTCCTCTCTCTCTTTCTATGTATATTTTGTTGTTAATTGTGAGACAATTACACACATTTGTTTTGACTTGTGCTTATTATATCACAAAAAAATAGCAGATACTGAATCTTGAGAAAAATCAAGGTTCAATATCTGCTATTATAATTTGTGATATTAAATTTACTCACAAAGCGTATTATCTATTGTTAATCGGTATCCTTTACCACGAATTTGTTCTATCTCAATAGTGTTTTCTTCTCCATTAGCATCAAGACCTAATTTCTTTCGCAAACGTGAAATATGTGAATACAATGAACTTAATTCATCATTGGCATTCAAACGTGAAGTTTTTTCATATAAATCCTGAGCTAAAAAAAACGTGTTAGGACTACTGGCAAGAGTATAAAAAATACTATATTCCATTGGAGTTAGTAACGTATCTTCTCCATTTCGATATACACGCCTAGCTGTATGCTCAAATGTATACGCACCGAGTGTATATGTTTTTTCGAGGTTACTTGGTTCGCTCACTGCATAACGTAAATTATCAAGCTCTCGTTTTATCCTCTCAGCACGAACTGGCTTTTGAACATAACCAGATGCATGCATTTCAAACGCTTCACCCGTATACTGTACATAACCAGTTACAAAAATAATATTTGTATCTGATTTGATTTTGGTAAGTTGCCTTGCGATATCTAAGCCACTGATACTACCCATCTCAATATCAACAAAGGCTACATCAATAGGATTTTGTTTGGCATAGTCAAGTGCTTCCTCGGCGGTTATAAAACACTTTGGCGATTCACTTGGTAAAACCTTTTGAATCGCTTTATTTAATAATGATAATGAAGCTTCTTCGTCATCAACTGCTAATATATTCAAGAAATCTCCTCCCTTACTTTGGTATGGTAATAACGGCATTTGTACCTATATCTTTAACACTACTTATTTCAAGCTTACCGCTACATTGTGCCGCTAATCTACCGCTTACATTTTTTATTCCAACATGAATTCGTCCGTCGTCCTTCACTTCGCTTTTGTCAAAGCCAACGCCATCATCAACTACTTTAATATAAAATGCTGTATCTGATTCGCTAGAACTTATCGTAACTGTACCACCTTTTGCACTCTTATTGATTCCGTGCCTGACAGCATTTTCTACAATGGGTTGAACCGTAAGTGGAGGCAAGCAAAATTTCGATACATTGATGTCATAGACAATGTTTAACTTATCACCAAATCGCAATTTCTCTAATGATAAGTATGTTTCAATGTGTTCCAATTCATTCTCGAAAGAAATCAGCTTGTTCTGTCCAATTGCCTCTAAGTTTCCACGTAAGTAGTGGGCAAAATCGTTTATTGCCATTTTTGTTTTATCAATATCAATGTCACATAAATTTTCAATTGCCGAAAGCGAGTTAAATAAAAAATGTGGTTGTATTTGACTGAACATAATGGCAATGCGATTCTCTATAAGTTCTGATTCCTTTAATTGCAACTGGCTCTTTAAATCCACCTGTATATTTAAATAAATCAAAAAAGTTGTTAGGGAAGCTCCAGCTGCTGCAACATAAAAATCGGGAATCATATTTTCAAATACATATCCTATTATGGGAACTGTTAGATAAATCACCAAAGATCCCCACTCTAGTTTTTTTAAAGTCTTTGCATGTTGTAATACAATTATCAGACATATAAGTATAGCTAGAGCAAGACAAACATATGCGATCCAATAAGTCGATTGTCTAATATAATTGTTATGTTCATCAAACCGAACATATAGTTCTAAAAATGATGCAATGATTGATATTAAAATTATACCCACACCAATAATATTTATAGTAATAAATGGCTTCTTTGACACACTTGTTTTTAAACGTAGATATTCGTAAAGATACATCCCAAAAGCAATAATTTGAAGACCTGCAGTACTATAGCTCATGCAATCAAAAACACGAATTAAAATATTGATTAAAGGAGAGGTGTATCCAATCATCAGTTCAACAAGAGCATCGAATAAAAAGCTTAGCAAAAGAAATGCTACTAGTAAGAAAAAGTAAGTATTTACACGTTGTCTTAAATCGGTAGCAAAAATTGATAAAATAAGAATTATAATTAAAGCGGTAACAGCGCAAAAATTAATTATTTCATTAATTGATTGTATCACCATTTGCTACATCACCTCCAAAAACTAAATAGAAATATATCGCAAGTTAAACTCACTTACGTGAGCTAATTATATCATATGGGAAATTATATTTCAATTATTGTGATGATTGCGATTTAAACTCTTGACTTGGAGTCAACTCCAAGTGCTATAATGTTTTTATCTTAAAAACTAGGAGGTCTATTTTAAATGAATAAAAAAATCTTAATCCTTTCCGCTAGTCCAAGAAAAGACGGAAATTCAGATGTTTTATGCGACGAGTTTATAAAAGGCGCAAATGAATCTGGAAATCAAACAGAGAGAATCTACTTTAATGACAAAAAGATAAATTACTGCACTGGTTGTGGTGTATGTTTTGAAAAACATACCTGTCCACAGAAAGATGATATGCCTGAGGTTATCGAAAAAATGATTGCTACTGATGTAATTGTCATGGCGTCACCAGTTTATTTTTACTGTATGGATGCACAACTTAAAACTCTTATTGACCGTACAGCACCAAGATATATGGAAATGAAAGGTAAAGATTTCTATTTTATTCTTACTGCGGCCGATTCTACAAAAGATGCCATGAATGGAACGTTGGCAGGACTTAGAGGCTTTACTGCATGTGTGCCAGATGCGAAAGAAAAAGGCATTGTTTACGGTGTAGGGGTATGGGAAAAAGGCGATGTACAAGGAAAGTCAAGTATGAAAGAAGCCTATGAAATGGGTAAAAGTATATGACAATCAAAGAAGTAAGTGAAAAACACGAAATCACACAGGATACTCTTAGATACTATGAACGTGTTGGAATGATTCCGCCTGTTACACGAACATCTGGCGGAATTAGAAATTATAGTGAAGAGGATTTGAGCTGGGTTGAGCTTGCAATTTGTATGCGTAGTGCAGGACTTCCTGTGGAGATGATGATTGAATATGTTAGGCTGTTTAGGGAAGGTGATACAACAATCCCTGCAAGACTTCAGCTTTTAGCAGATCAAAGAGAAATTCTGTTGGAACAGAGAAAACAGATAGATGCAACTATAGAGAGATTGAACTATAAAATTTCAAGATATGAGATTGCTGTAAAAACAGGCAAATTGACTTGGGAGAAATGTTAAAAGAAAATAATCGAAAGGAGTTTTAATTATGAACAGTTTTATATATGATGTTCCTACAAAGGTATATTTTGGAGAAAATCAGCTCAGCTATCTAGGTGAGGAACTTAGCAAATATGGCAAGAAAATATTGCTTACATATGGTGGGGGCTCTATTAAGAAAATGGGCTTATATGATAAAATTACAAAAGAAATTAAAGATGCAGGACTTGAATTATTTGAGTTGTCAGGTATTGAGCCAAATCCACGTATTGATTCCGTTAGAAAAGGTGCCGAAATCTGCAAAAAGGAAAACATTGATGTGTTACTTGCTGTAGGTGGTGGTTCGGTGTTGGATGCTACAAAATTTATGGCGGCAGGTGGCTGTGTGGATTTTGATCCATGGGACTTTTTTAATAAGTGGGCACCACTTGAAAAAGCACTTCCGATTGTTACAGTACTTACTCTTGCTGCAACTGGTTCAGAGATGGATACTGGTGGTGTAATCAGCAATCCTGAAACAAAGGATAAGATTGGAAGGTTAGCACCGCCATTGCTTCCTAAGGTTTCATTCCTTGACCCAACCAATACCTACACAGTAAACACTTACCAGACTGCCTGTGGGTCAGCAGATATTATGAGTCATATTATGGAAGTCTATTTTAATATGGATCAGGATATGTATATGCTTGATTATGTAATGGAAGGATTAATGAAAACAGTTATTAAATATACACCAGTAGCAATGAAAGAACCTGAAAATTACGAAGCACGTGCAAATCTGATGTGGGCATCTTCATGGGCAATCAACGGATTTGTAAATGGTGGAAAGCGACAGGCATGGAGCTGTCATCCAATGGAGCATGAGCTTTCTGCTTTCTATGACATCACACATGGTCTGGGTTTGGCGATTTTGACACCACGTTGGATGGAATATTGTCTTGATGACACAACAGTATCTAAATATGCACAGTTTGGTACTAATGTATTTGGTATTGATGCAGCACTAGAGCCAATGGAGATAGCAAAGAAGAGCATTCAGATGCTTTCAGAGTTTTTCTTTAAAACGCTAGAGTTAAAGAGTACTTTTACTGACATTGATATAGATAAAGAGTACTTTGAAACTATGGCAAAGAAAACATGCGAAGGTGGCACTTTGCCTGGATTTAAGCATCTTAACCAAAGGGATATTGAAAAAATATTTGAGATGTGTTTATAAATAAGATACTTGTATGAGAAAGGAAATATACTATGACACATAAAGGAACAATTACGCTTGAGACCGAACGCTTGATACTTAGACGATTTATAATAGATGATTTAGAACCTATATTTAATAATTGTTGGAGTGACCCAGATGTTTGGAAATGGACAAGTTATGATCCAATGAACAGTATTGATGATGTGCTTACTCTAAATAATATATTTACCGATTATTGGTTTGCAAAATATGAAAAGTCCAATTACTATACATGGGCGATACAACTCAAATCATCAGGTGAAGTAATCGGCAGAATAACAGGGAAAAACCCAAATGACCGTATTGAGCAGGTTGAGTTAGCTTATGAGATTGGGCAGAATTGGTGGAATCAGGGTCTAATGACGGAAGCGGTAAAAGCAGTGATTGATTTCTTTTTTAATGAAGTCAAGTTTAGGCGCATTTGGGCTGAGCATGCTCATGAAAATCTTGCTTCGGGTCAGGTTATGAGGAAATGAGAAGAATTTATTCAAGAATTTTATGAGATGATAAGTGATGAAATAATTCGTCAATTATTTGATTACACAAGTGATGATAGTTCTTCTGACCAAAATACTAATAAGCGCAGAAACCTCGCCAGATGATGGCGAGGTTTTTAGATTACCTTTTAGAAATTGGATGTCTTATTACTGTTTTAAGGTTTTCTTTAGCAGTCTTTCTAGCATCACTAAGATAAATTTCATGATGTCTTCGTTTGTCAGTAATATCTGTTTTATAACCGTTTTCTGTAATAAACTCGGATAATTTACTAATAGAACCTGGTTCATCATCATATGAGCCATTATGCATTATCTGACAGCATAAGCCTTCTTTTAATTTTTCAAGTTTTGCAACTGATAAATCAAGGTCAGGTTTCTTTTTAAGTAAACTAAGTTTTGCTTCTTCAAATACTTCTTCGGTTACAAATTCTGGCTGGCGAATCATTGAAGTCCAGCAAAAATCATCTTTATTAAGAGTACCTTCACCTTTAAATACATCGTCTTTTGTCCACCATAATCCCTCAAGTGGTGGAACAACATACTCGAAGTATCCTTCTGGTTGTTTGCCACCCATCTTACTCATCTTTATAGAATATGAAAGTCCGTATAAAATTTCTAGGGCATCAGCATATTCCTTACAAGTATTAGGGTTTCCTTTTCCGTCAACCATAATAAATACCATTTCTGGAACATCAATTATTGATGGTTTTGTTTTAGGCATATATAAATCTTTGTATTCTTTTTTGTAATCAAGCTTGTCCATGTAATTAGTCTCCTTATTATTTATTTTCTTAAATCTTTGACATACAAGATACGCATATGATATATTTTAGCATATAGAAAGCAACTTGGCATTCTATTAATAACGACACGAAAACCTATAAAATACGAAAGGAGGAAATTTGATATGAAAAACAAAATAAAATTATTTATGGAGGTAATACTTCCATAAGAAAGAGGTATTAACTATGACTATTGAACAATCACATATATGTGATACGATTATTAAAGTATCAAAAAATATTTTAAATAAAGAGATTCTTTCAATATACTCATTTGAAAATGTTACAAATAATCACGTATTCAAACTCACAACACAAGGAAAAGATTATATATTTAAAATCTATAATTCTGGATGGCCTGAAAATGGCAAGCTATCATTTGTAAATAATAGATTGAATGAAAATAAAATTGCTCATGCAGAATTGATTGCTTTTACTCGTGACGATGAAAAATTTTCAAATGGTTATTTAATTGAAGAATGTTTAGTTGGTACAACAGCAGATATGCTTCAATTATCAAAAGAAGAAACATTGGAACTATTTAAAAAACTTGCCAAACTAGTTTCGCAGGTGCATAAAATCAAGCTTACTGGCTATGGTTATATTGGAAGTGGAAATCCTCAATATAAAACATTTTCTGAATTCATGTATGATGTTCTTAAAGATAATATAGCAAGTATTGCAGCAGGCGGCTTTATGGAAACTACTGAATTAGAGGAAATCAATAAATCAATTTATGCAAGATTAAAGCAATGTGATAAATTTAGGCCTGCGCTTTGTCATGGTGATCTTTCAGCTAAAAACATTCTTGTCAATATGGATGAAATAACACTTATTGATTGGGATGATGCACAATCTCTTTGCTGGGTGGCGGATATTGCTCGTTTAACTTTATGGATGAAGTTAAATTATGATAATGATACTGCCGATGCTTGCCGAAAAGCTTTTCTCGATAATTATGAAACCAATTATGATAAGAATGATTTTTATGAAGCTGAGAAAGCTCTTCATGTGTGGTATGGACTTGATTGGCTGACATTCTTTGCAGGTACACCTATTGAAGAAAAAGTGGTAGCTTTACTACATGAAACTCGTAGTAATAGCGGAATATAGGGGGTGATGGAATGTATATTGAAACAGCTCACTTAATACTCCGTGATTTTGACATGCCTGATGCAACAGAACTTCTTGCTCTCAAATATGATAAACAGGTTCTAAAATACAATCCAACATTTATTAAACAAGACGCCACGATTGATGATGCAAAAGAACAGATTGAATATTTTCAGCATGTCAAAGATAATAATGATTTCAGTAATGAAATATATTATGCTATTTACCTCAAAGAGGGTAATGTTGTAATTGGTGCCATAACCGTTAGTCAATTAGAATACCTATATGAACTTCAAATGGGTTGGTTGATTAATAGTCAATACACAGGTAATGGATATGCCTCTGAGGCTGGAATAGCAGTATCAGATTATTTGTTGAAAACATTATCACTGGACTATATAAGTGTTGTAATGGATGTAGATAATCCTGCTTCATTCCGAACAGCACAAAAATGTGGATTTCAACTTTTTGAAAAGCGAGTGCCATATGATTACTATTATAGCAAGTGCAATGTTGAAGATTTTTATGAAGTTAAGGAGTATTTTACTAAAAAACAAAATGCACTTGGCTCGTGTTATTACTATTTTCGTAAGTTTAATAAAGAGAGTGAAGTTAAAAGTAGGTTTTATGGTGACACAAAATATGATGGTAGATTTTCTTAATCAATCATAAATCTTTTTATAGTTCAAGCTATCCGCCCGATAATCGGGCGGTCTTTCTATAACCTCTTAGACTGTGCCATTAGCATATTCTATTTCAATGCAATATAAATATTAATTTCTGCATTTTCTACTTCAGCATTTAAATATTCTTCAAAATCTCCTGTATAGCTACGGTCTAAATCCATTTTCCAGATATCTCCCCAAGCTTCTTGCACAGCAGTAACCATATTTCCTTTAATGAAAAACTTAGCATATTTTCCTGCAGGAATAACTTTTGAACTTAATTCACTGTTTTCATTTTCTGAGACCTCTGCTCCAACAGTTACAGTATAACCATTATCAGTATAGTCTGAGTATAAGCCTATTGAATAAGCATTTGTTTTGTTCTTAATCGCTGAAAAAACACCTTTTTCGTAAAAGTCACGCCATAATTCACCGATTTTAGCTCCCATCTCTGGGTCAGCGTTTCCAGTCTCGCAACAAAGACCAATAACAATTTTTTCGTTTAATTCAATAATTTCGTAATTCATAATGAATACCTCGTTTCTATTTTATTTGTATCCATATTGTATTACACTTAATATGACGACAGTGTGTCATATTATAAATAAACTTTTAAACTTTCTTGCAAAAATTCAATGTATTTTTTTCTTATATGTTCAGGCTCAATGATTTTAGCCATATTACCATAAGTGCTTATATAGCTGTAAATCCAATCTTTATCCCAAATAACAGCATTAACAATAAAATCCCCATTTTCATCAAGCTTATACTCAGGAAATTCATCATAAACACGAAATGAAAGTTTTTTAGAAATTTTTAATGTAACTTTATCTGGGTTTTCTACATAATGTTTTTCGTTAATAAAAATCTGCTTTGGAGTTTCTCGTTTAAATTTATTTTCAGTAACAGTAAAATTTGAAACTCTCTTTAATTTAAAAAATCTATAATCATTTTTTTGTAGGCAAAAACCATAGAAGTACCAATCTTGCCCTCGAAAGCACAGCTTTAACGGTTCGACTTCTCGCTTTGTCGTTTCACCTTTTCCATTCGAATAAGAGAAATCAACAGTAGTGCGGTTAATAATTGAATTTTTTATTTTGTTAAAAAGCTCACGTTCCTTATCGCCATCTGACCAATGTGAAAAATCTACCTCAATCCAATCTGTATTTTTATCTCCGAACATTGCGGAAAGTTTATCTATCGCAGAATCCTGTTTATTAGTATTTACTGTGGAAACAGCTTTTAGAGAAGATAAAATATTTACCTTCTCTTCGTCAGTTAAAATGGTCTTATTTAGGATGTAACCAGAAACAAGAGATATTCCTCCATTCTTTCCTTTAGACATATACACAGGTATTCCTGCTGATGAAAGAGTTTCAATATCTCTATAAATTGTTCTAGTTGAAACTTCAAAATGCTCTGCAAATTCCTTCGCTGTTACATTTTTCTTTTCAAGAAGAATATATATTATTTCAAATAGTCTGTTTATCTGCATATATCTCCTTTATACAACTATATCTTCTAACGAAAATCTAATTGCCTTGCTCAACTCAGCTAGTTTAACATCAACTTGATATCCAACTTTACCACCACTAAATATTATATTATCAAAGTTTTCTGCACTTTTATCTATTACGGTACAAAAAGCTTTTTTCATGCCAATAGGTGAACAACCACCGTGTACATATCCAGTTAATCCAAGTAAATCCTTAGACTTTATCATATCAATCTTCTTTTCACCAACACATTTAGCTGCTTTCTTTAAATCTAATTCTTCATTAACAGGTACTAAAAATACATAATTAGTATTTGAACCACTCACAGTGACTAATGTTTTAAAAACTTGATTTGGATCTTGATTTAATACATTAGCAACATCAATTCCGCTAATAACTCCAGAATCAAGATAATCATATACATCATAATCTATCTTTAATTTATCAAGTATTCTCATTACATTTGTCTTATCATTTGCTTTTCCCATGTTTGCACCTTTTTCCTATATATCTAAATACTTTATTTCTATAATTTATATAATCCTCACCAAATACACTAGGTAAAAATTTTTCTTCCTGTAGAATCTGTAAATGCAACATAACAATTGCAAAGATAGAAAATATTAGCAGCACCCAGTTAAAGAACATAAGAAGTATTCCTAGATAGACACAATCAAATCCTAAAAATGCAGGATTTCGACTAATCTTATAAATACCATTAGTTATCATTTCTGTTTTATCATCTTTAGCAATGCCCGCTCTCCAACTATCCTTCATAGTAATTACAGCCATTCCAAATATGATATCTCCAACAAAAGCAATTATAATTCCAATAATAACAATACTTTGTGGTAATGAAGTAGCAACAAAAATAATGCTGATTACTTCAACGACTATAACGCAATAAGTTGCTATTTTCATCATTAATTCGATATAAAAAACTTTATTTCTTTGTTTTCCTTTAGCAATTTGGTCTGTTTGTATTCCTTTTTGTTTTTGCAAAATCATCTTTCCAATATAAATAGAGTAGAATATTAATAAAACAACTATTCCTAGAACCTTAAGCATTTATACCACCTCATCTTATTCTATAATAAAATCTTCTGAACTAAAGTTTGAATAGTATCGCCCTGATACTGCAGTAAATTTCAAAACACAATAATCAGGATCAGTGACTCCTTTAGGATAATACATGGTATCTCCATCTTGCCAAATCATTTCCTTATTTGATTCATCTTCCAACACCTCAATAAGGCCCTTTAACATAACTCCACGAAAAAATCTTTTGTCACAAAAGTATATACAAGCCTTTGGATTATCGCGATATTGTGCTACACGCATGGAAGAAGTATTTGTTGTAAAAAAGAAAGTTTTAATTCCTTCACGTTTTCTAGGTGATAACATCGCTTTTGTATTTGGATAACCATCATCATCTACAGAACTTATAAAAGAAGTACTTTGTTTATCAATTAAATTACCTATTGTCTTTTCGACGTCTCTCATCATGCCTTAATCCTCTTCTTTCTGATATGTTATTTATAAAAGACTTTTCTCATTCCAGAGCCACAGCCTTCGTGAGGAATTTTCTTAAATCCCATCTTTTCATAAAATGCTTCTTTTCCTTTTTCGGAAATAAGCTGAATACTTATTCTAGCTCCTTTTGGTGCATTAATATCTACATAATATAGTATTCTATTAATAATTTCTGTTCCGATACCTTTACCTTGGTATTCTGGAATTACAACAATATCAACAATGGTATAATACATTCCATCACCAATTAATCTTCCCATTCCAATAGCTTTATCTTCTTCATGCACAACGACAATATATCTACTATTTTTCAATGCTTCTACAGCTTGTTCTTCACAAAAATTATTCCATCCTACACTTTCACGTAAATCAAGATATTCTGTATATGTTAAGTCATTTTCTTTATATTGCATATATTTTACTCCATCCTAGCTGCAATTTCTAACGCTATAAATAGTTTATCAAGATTATGATTTGCTTCTGATAATCCTTTTACTTGATATGTATCTGAAAATAAAACATCGCCTGCTGCCAAGAAATTATATAATTCAAACCCATAAAAATCACTAACTGCCTGCACTCCTGCAACTTCCATCTCTACAGCTATACATCCTTCAGAACGTCTTTTTTGGGCTTGACCTTTTGTTTCTCTTAACATTGCATCTGTAGTCCAAACTTTCCCTTGAACATAAGGAATATTCAAACTTGAAAAAATCTTGGCAAGTTTATCACTATTTTTGATTTTGATATAATCCATTGCAGGTGCATAATGATATGACATTCCTTCATCTCTATAAGCTTGCGTTGGAAGTATGAATTTTCCAGAAGTTATCTCCTTGTTTAAACTACCACATGAACCAAACATAATAAATTCTGTTGCACCTGTCAACCAGTTAACTTCAATACATACTTGTGAAGCCATAGTTGAACCTATAGGCGTTAAATAAAATGCAACTTCTATATCGTTATAAAGCAATTTATAAATAGGAATCTTTCCATTGCAACTTCCGTTTTCTGCAATTAATTCACATTCATATTCTGCTAGTAAATAGTTATATATTGTTTTTGAAAAGATAACAAGACACTTATTAACTATTTTCTTAGGTTCTCCATAAAAGTCATATAGACTAATCAATGGTTCGGTCTTGTCATCAAATGAGCTTGTTATCATTAAAGTATACCTCCCTACAAAATTTCGTTAAATTTAAAAATATATTCTATAAAATTATCGAACATCAATTTCTGTACAAAATCCGACGGATGCAATCCATCATTTTTGCAGCCCTCACCGTATATTATATCGTCAATTTCTAATTCATTTTTGTCAAGATACTCCATAATATATTTATAGTTGTCCACCAGTTTTATACCTTTGGCAATTATTCTATCAACAATGCTTTCGCAGTTATACTTAAGTTCTGTCATTCCGTCCTCACGCTTGCGGTCATTAAGTCCTATCATAATAACAATCACATCATCATCATCAGAAATTAGCTTGTCAAGCTGTTCATTTATTTGGTATGAAAATGCGCCACCACATCCGTTGTTTATGACCTTAACACCCATATAATTCTCATTCAGATAAGTCTCTAGTAGCCCCCACCAACTGTTTGGTGCTACGTATCCATAGTATTGCTTTATCTCATCTTCGAAAATAAGCCTATCGGTCTTTATACTTTGAGAACTGCCTGCCCCCGCAGCCAAGCTGTCACCGATAATTTTTACAGTAGTATTATCACACAGATATTTATCCATTTTATTGACCTCCCAAAACTAATGTTTACTAAATAAAAATAATACCTAAATCAATAAATAAGCATAGAACGAAAGCAACTAGTATAAGTGACTTTCTATAGTTTGATTGATATTTTTCAATATTCTTAATTTTTGATTTCTGTTTTTCTGTCATACGCCAATCCGCTGGAAATAATGCACATACTGAAAAAATAGAATAAATCAATACATCTGTAAAACCTAACATTACAATAGTACCAGCATCATTTACTTTTAATAAACAACAAATCATTATAGAAACAACTATCATTAAAAATGTAGTCAAAGATATTGTTCTTTCTATACGTGTAAATTTCCCTTTCATATGCATGCTCCAATTAATTTTATATTATAAACTATATTATAGCATTTTCTCGTTTCTAAAAGAAGTAATTTCTTAATATTCAATTAAAATTCAAGCTATTTAGAAAACCATCTAAATAGCTATTGACTTTCTAAAAGAAAAATGATAAAATCTATTTAGAAATATTTCTAAATAGATTTTTGGAGGTGATTCACTTGGGAATGTCAGAAACACTAAAAGCAATAGCTGACCCCGTTAGAAGGGATATACTTGAAATGTTAAAAGAAGAGAAGAGGTCGGCAGGCGAAATATCTGAAAAATTTAGCTTAACAGGTGCAACAGTATCATACCATTTATCACAGTTAGAAAAAGCGAATTTAATAACAAAAACAAAATATAAGAACTTTATATATTATGAATTAAATATTTCTGTATTTGAAGAATTATTAGTTTGGATATATGGATTTGGAGGTGAGGATAATGAAAAAAAATAATACTGTACTTGAGATAATTAGTGTTATTATTTGTTTGTTGCCAATATTGGCAGGAGTAATCATATATAAAAAACTACCTAATGATATGCCGATTCATTTTGATGTAAATAATGCACCTGATAATAGTGTTAATAAGAATATTGCACTCTTTGCAATACCTACTGGAATGGCTGTTCTTCAATTGTTTTTGGTTGCACTTATACATTTTACAAGCAAAAGGGTTGAAAAACTACCTAAAATAGCTAGTGTAATGTGTTTGTTTGTGCCAGCATTAACAATTATGTTATATACAATAATGATAACATATTCTTTGGGATATGAAATCAATGTTGCCAAGTGTGTATTTTTTACAATAGGAATAATATTCTGTATATTAGGAAATTATATGCCAAAAATGAGCTATGAAAGTGCAAGAAGTATGATGCACCCAGCACCTAGAGATGAAAAGTCGCATAGAAAAACTGTTAAGTGGTATGGTTATTCATTTGTTTTTTTAGGAATAGTATTTTTAATTGCGATGTTTTTTTTATAAGAAATTGAGAAAGAATCATTGTACTTTGCAATGATTCTTTCATTGATCTCTGAGTTGTGTATAATACATAACGGGGTCTACAAGACCTTGCTTACTATTTAATGAAGAAATTTCAGCCAAACAAACATTTATAGTGTCAGTTATATACTTCTCTATCTCTTCAAATGGGTATATTGATAATTCGCTTACATCATATGGATGAATATCGCAAAAATTATGAGCAAGATTTTCAAATATTATATCAATATAATCAAAATTTATTTCATCTATATTGATTTTAGGAATTTCGAACGATGGACAAGATAAATTATACTTATTAACTAAGATAGAGTTCAACTTATGAAAATCTTCATAACCTTTTTGATAATAAATATTACGCTCCTTTTTGGGATGAATTCGTATATATTTATCAGCCATATTTTTAAACCAAACGGCATCCATAATTAGGTGACAGAAATATCCTAAATAAATGGAATCGCTTATTAAATACTGTTCGTACTTCTGTTTGAAGTTATTCCAATTAAAGCCTTTGATACCTTGGTCTAATTTAAAGTCAACAAAATGGGCAATGCTATAACTTCCATCTTGATGTGATGATGCATCAGGTAATAAAGCACCTATCATAAAATTATCTATATTATCAATCTCTATGCTATCCGTAATTTTTAACGCAATAAGGTAATGTAACATGCTTGATGCCATAAGAATATGTACCTCCATATATTAAATCCATTGAATAAATGCAGTTTTGTCTTCGCTATTGTAACCAGCATCTCTATAAAAATTAAGTGTACTATCCTGTTTTGAACCTGTAAGCAACATTAGTTTATAACAATTTTTGCTTAATGCAATTTGTTTTGCATAATCTAAGCACTTAGTCGCTAGTCCTTTTTTTCTATAATTTACATCAGTAATAACATTTTCAACAAAGGCATATGGCTGTTGATTGTGTGTTAAGTTTGGTATAATTACACAAACACAAGATGATACAATCTTTCTATCTTCCTCGTAAACAATGATATGATGGTCTTTATCATTTAATATCCTATTCCACAAATTAGTTAATTCTTCTGTTTTTTCAGGCATTGGGTTGTCATGTAATTGCATATACAAAGACATAAGCCCTTCGTAATCATTTTCTGTTATTTCTCTAATCATTTTACACCTCACTAATTATTGATTGATTTATTTTTTTGAAAAACGTTCTTTAAAACTGCAATGTGAACACAAAGGCTCGATTGCTTTCCTACAGCGAAATCCTTGAATCATATCTTGAGCTCTTTTTCCACTTAAAATGTCGTCAAAATGTGATGTAAATATATTTCCTAGAGGAATTACACCATTTCCATCAAGACAACATGGAATAACAGTTCCATCGGATAAAATGGCTACATGTGTACGTAGTCCCTGACAAAACCCGCGGTCATTATAATATGTATTTTCAATATCTGGCCATTCAAAAGGACTTTGTATATTTAAAGATAAATGACTTCTAATATCAATGTTATTCTTACCAAATATAGTAGGTTTATCTGGTGTGTTCCATAGTCTCAAAGAAATTTCTGTTGAAGTTTTTTCATTAATATTATTGCAAAAGGAAAATAACTCCTGTATATAATTTTCATAATCCACACATGAGTTATCATCTGCATCATGTACAGAAATATTAATTCGATGAACTGGAAACTTCACAAGTGTATCCATGTTCTTCTTAAGAAGTGTTCCGTTAGTAGTAATATCAACAATAATACCATTTTCCGTACATATCTGTATAATCTCTTCCAAATGTGGATGCAAAAGAGGTTCTCCTTTTACATGCAAATAAACATAGTTAGTAAATGGCTTTACTTCGTGAATAATATGACTAAATTCTTCTACAGACATAAATCGTTTTTCACGTTTTGTTGGTTGACAGAAAGTGCATGATAGGTTGCATACATTTGTAATTTCAATATATATTCTTTTAAAACGTTTTATCTTTGACATGAGTTATTTTCCTCGTATGTTTTCTTTATGCTTTTATTATAACATATGTTTAATAGAGTAGCTATTTTTATTAATTTCAAAATGCTATGCATTTTAAGTGATATAATAACTAGAGGCATTAAAAAAAACACCATTTAACGATGGTGTTTTTTTAATGCCGGCGACCGGAATCGAACTAACTTACATATTCGCAAACACGCATAGAAAGGAGCTTTTCAATCTCTGTAAAATTATTTGCATCACTTTTGCATCACTTGTATATAAAAAACTATACTATTATTGCTTTTTAAAATCTTGCTTAAAGAGAGTATTAAAATCACAATTAAATACATCAACAATAGCTATTAGAAAATCAACAGATGGGTTATTTAGTCCTAAAAGTATTTTAGAATATGTAGAACTAGAAATATCAACTCCTTTAAGTTGAAGTTGAGCAATAACATCTCTGTTTCTAAGTCCTTTATCTAGTTGAATATTTTTAATATTATTTCCTAATAAATGATTCTTGTGTTGATTTACTCTATCCATTGATATGTACTCCTTTTATATAGAAGTTTAACTGATAATTTCAAAATAGTGATTCCAAAATAGACGCATCTATGTTATTATATTAATATCAATAAAATCTGTTATAACAGTTTATAAAATCTATGTTATAATAAACATACATATAGGTTTTACGAGGAGGTACATAAAATATGAATGAAGAAAACAAAATTGAAGTTGAAGAAAATGTTACCAATGTAGATTTACATAAAAAGAAAAATTTGAAAAAGATTATAGTAATAATTTCAACAATAGTAATTTTAATTCTGATATGTTCTGTATCTTTAATAGTATTAGGGCAGTCAAATAATAAAGATAATGATGATATAATTGAAACTACTGATAATAAAGAGGTTGTAGAAAAGGATTCAACTGTTGAAGATATAACAAATGAAACACCTACTCAACCAGAAACACAACCAGAAACTAATCAAGAAACAAGTCAAAATATACAAGAAACAAACAATGAAGTAAAAGAAGAAACAAAGTTAGATAATTCATTTATGAAGAGAACGAATGTAGATGGAAGTGTAGAGTATTTTTATAATGATAAATTTTTTAATGATTATTACAGTATAACAGAGAGTGATTACAACAATTGTAATGTACCCCAATCAATATATACTGAAATAAATAAGAAATTAGCAGCCCAGTACGGCACCGGCACCCAAGACCCATCCCCAGCCCCAGTCAGCCCCTCCAACAACACCACAGACACCAACACCACTGACAACTCAAAAGTAATAAACAACAATCCAAGTGGTGGATATATAGATATGTCAGAGGGCTTACAATCCGGCAGTTGGGACGGAGATAACTCCAGTCTACCTTCAGGTGGAATAGTAGAATAGCAACTAAACAAGCAAGGGCTTTCAGTATTTAACTGAAAGTCCTTCTAAATTTTTAACTAAAAAATAACAGCTCATTTTTCTACATTAAAATATAATAAATATTATTATATGAGAAACATAATAATGCCCACGCACCCAAGGGCGTAGCTGTTAAATAGGGCGTAGATATGAAGCGTAGGAACTAGCGGAATATCAAGCACTATGACAGCGTAAACGCCTAGGTGCAATGGCACATATCCCAAAGGGATACTAGGGGCTACTATTACCCCCTAGTCTGTCCCAAAATCCCAGTTTTCTATAAATCCACTAAATTGGCTATTTTCAACCACGAAAAGAGGGATTACTAAAAATCCCAAATCCCTATATTAAAAGGATTGACCTCTTTTATTACCCCAAAATCAATCTATAATTAAACCTAACTGTATTAAAACATCATGTGTCAATTTTGATAAAGGTCTATCACCTAAATAGTCTTTATTTCCCACATATGAGAAGAACGTATTAGTAAATTCTTTCTCATCTTTAAAAACACTTCCAAAATTTTTAAACATTGATTCTTTATATGTATCTGGATATATGTATTTTTTTCGTATAAGTTCCATAACATATTCTTTCGAATTATTATACTTCTTTTCTAAGTTGAATATTTCATTTGAGTTCTTCATCTTTTGGTTTAATTCATTTCCATCAATTCCCCTAATTTTTATTTTAAAATTATCAGATATACCTTGCATAACAGTACTATCATATCTTTTATTTTTTATATCATCTATAGCCTTTTCAAAGGTTATGTCATATATATCATTATCAGTTAATTCCTCAATAGAAAAAATATATTCCTCTTGATTATCGTAAAACGGATAAAATGTGTTATTTAACGTATCTAACTTTTCGTGATTACAAACTTTACAACTTGGCACAAGATTAAAAAAAGAGAGTATTAATGCAGTAAATTCACTTTTTGAATAATAATGGTCTAAATCACCTTTGAAGTATAAACGTCTTTGACCTAAAGTGTTTTTTTTAGTATAGCTCTCAATAAAATTCCTATTACAATAAGGACAAACAACAATATCTAGCTTGTTAATTATTTCAATCATTGTATTTGATTTACGATAACACTCATATTTCTTTTTAAGAAACTCTTCTGTTTCCTTCTTAATATCTTTGTAATATTTTTTTTTGACTTTTTCTACATCAGATAAATCATCAAATATATATTGAATAATAGGTTCTTTCCACTTAACATTCTCTAAAATTTTTTTTTCATTTAAAAATTCTTCTTTCCATAATTCAAATGAATTATCATCGTTGAATATTATTTTTCTATAATTAACATCACTATTTAAAATTTCAATAAGTTCATTGATAGTACTTTCTTTAAAAAACCATTTACTCCAGATATCTTTAATATTATCCTCAGTTTTTTTGCTTATTTTAATTTTTATCATATTCGTTCTCCAATTGAGATAAGTATTTTTCTACTCGTTTTCTATCTTCTTCATTTTCTATTACATTTAAAATTGAACTTTTCTTATTTTTCATATTTATTTTTAATCTTCGTTGATTCAATTTGATTTTTAAAGCATTTTTAAGAAGAGGTTCTCCTATATTGTCTATTATAAATTCGATTTTAACAATATCATCAATATTTTCTTTCGACAATTTATCTATTTGTCTGGCAACATCATTTATTTTCTTAGTTGCAAATTCTCCTACCGTATTGTTCATAAAGAAATTATTTTGCATCAAATCATATATATTTGCTCCAAAGCAACTAAAATCAGGTTCCTTTTTATCAAGTCTTTGTATAGAAAGTTTTTTATCATCATTATCCCTATCTAATAAAAAAACATTAGATGGCAACATATCTGACAGAAGATATGGTGAATGTGTTGTTATAATCAATTGAATATCTTTATTATAATTATTCTTTTCAATTGCACTTGTAATTATATCCATAAAACGTCTCGACCATTCTGGATGCAATGCTTGGTCTGGTTCATCTAATAAAATCAACAAAAGTTTTTCACCATTTTGTTCTGCCATACATCTATTTACTTTTGCGATAATATCTATAAATCGTTGTTCTCCTTCTGAAAGCATTTCAAAATTAATCTTAAATTTATTTTCTATATTTACAAATCCATCTTTTCCTTTATTAACATAATAATCATATTTTTCAAGTAAATTTTTTAGATATTTATTAGTCTTTATATTTAACTCAAACTCTAATCCTTTTTGTGTGAAGTATTCTTCTGGAATAGTAAACAATAGTTCAACTATACTTTCAATCATTTCAACATACAAAAAATTATCTAAGTTTATATCTGCATTTACCCTACTACCAATATATCTACCAATTATTTTAAAGGAACTCAATATATCAAAATTTAAAGAAAAAACTTTATCTATAAGTACTTCTATTTCTTCTATTTCTTTATAAAAATTGACTGGTTCACCAAAAATCTCTATGGAGTTGTCATTTTTTTCTAAATTATAAATGTATTGCAATTCTTTTAAACAATTTACAGTTTTTTTGCTGTTCACCATTGATTTCTTGTTGCTTTCACAACAATAAGAAAGCCCGTTGAAAATCAAATCTATCAAATATCTTGAATATATATCATAAATATATTTTTCTTTAACCTTTTCTTGCTTTATAACTTCTTCTTTTCGTTTTAAAATGTCTATCTTTTTCCAAACTTTTAATTTTTCTTCAAGACTATCTATTGAGCTTTCAAATTTTTCATTACCATAATCATAATCAATATCGTCATAAAACATTATTTTTGCGTTTATATAGTTAAATCCCTCTATATCATTTTTCATAAAACTTACTAGTGTTAAATATTTTTCATAGGTTGACACTTTTGGCATCATTCTTCTTTTGTGTACATAATCGTATTCTTTATCATTATATAGAGAATAGCGTTTGTTTCTATTGCTATATCTATATGATTCATTAATATATGCATATTGAATTATATCACTTGATTGCACATTATTTATCACATAATTAAAAGAATATTTATGTAGACTAATAAATGTATTATTCTTATACATAAATACTTTACATATAGAACATTTAGATTTATCATAATCAACATCTTCTTTTATATAATAATTAGTAAATACGTCATCGAATACATCAAATCCGAATATTTCAATCTCAAATATATCCTCTTGGGCTTCATCTTTTCCAAGATAATATATAAGTAAATATTCATCTAAAACTTCACCCTTTCTAGTTGATAGTGTTAGCCTGTCATCTCTTTTCATTCCAAATATATCTAAGAGTGTTGTTTTTCCAGTTCCATTTTTGCCTACAAACATAGAAATATTAGTTATATCTTTTCCATAATATGATGTTAATTCATTCGTTTTTTCTTTGATTTCTAAAATTTTATTTGATATATTTATATCAAAATTATTTGATAATACAATCTCTTGGTCTTTTATAAATCCTCCAAATTTTTTTATATATGTATATATAAGTTCCATTCTTATCCCTCTTTTTTGATTTTTATTATTATAAAAACTATTATACACTATATTTAACTTGATATAAATCTATATATATTAAAATAGTATTCTACAAAATACATAAATAACTATTTTCAATCACGAAAAGAGGGATTACTAAGAATCCCAATTCCCTAATATTGAGTTACAATTAAATGACTTCACATATTAAGCATCTCTTCAATTTTGGAAATAAAAACTTCTAATTTTTCTTGTATTGATTTGGCTATATTTAATAAATTTTCTAGTTCTTTTTTTCTTATTGCTTGTTGATTTCTTGACTTTATAAAAAAATTATATGTACTAACTGTAGTTAATAATGAATTAACTCGTCCTAAAATGTTCTTTAATTTATCCTCGACTCTTGGGTCACGAATATTCCTACGTTCCACTTCACTTTCGACTAAATTTATTTTATTTTTTAAATGAGGGAAATATTTTTTTCTGATTCTATCAATATGTTCATCTGGTTCTCCTTCAATATAGTATGCAATTAATCTTTTCTTATGATTTTCTGTTATTGGTATAAGGGCTTCTTTTTCATTAACCCAATTATAAAATTTTTTAATCAATACTTCGCGTTCCTTTTTTGTTTCATCTAAAACCTTTTCTAATATTTTGAAGTCTTTTTTTTCTGATTTTAACTTCGATACTTGAATTTCCATCTGTTCAATTGTTTTAATTAATTCCCTAATTTGCTTTAATTCTTTTTCATTTTTAATTGTCATAATTAAATCCTCCGATATCGTTTTATTTCTCAATACCGACACGTGTATGACACTAGACCTCGACTTTTTGATACGAGTAGTATAAAAAGGGAATGACTATAACAATTTATTATTATTAATGTGAATGTTTATTTTTTGTTTATTTATTATTTATATTTTGTTTATACAATTGGTTAAATTTACTAATTTAGCAATTGCTAAAATCTACTTGTAACCAGTTAAAAAAATATATAAGAAAGGAGGAATCAAGAATGGTAGACATTAGAAATATACGAATTCCACTTGGTGCACTTACACCTAGAGCATCAGACAAAGAAGTAGAAGTCGTTGGCACAAGCATAAACTACGAGATGGATAATAATCGCAAGCCAATTCTTGACAAATCAATTGGCTTCAGCGTTGAATTTCTTGCAATTAAAGGAAATTTACAGCGCGTAAAGCTTCCGTTAAGTACCAAGACCACAATTGAACAAATAAAAAAAGCTCTTGATAGCTATGAAATTGTAAAAGTGGAATTCATAAATTTCAAAGCGCAATTGTACTCAATTCGTAATGTTGATTCGTCAATAACGGTTGTACTAAGCTGTAAGGCAGATGATTTGATTATTACTTCGACAGAATCAACAGGTGAAGACTTCGACAGTGTCATTCTATAATGGTCAAACAAAAAAAGGAGAGGGACAACCCCTCTCCAGAAATGGAGGTAATCAAAAAATGACAAATCCAATTATCAAACTCAATCCAACAAACAGCAATGTGGCTATAATTCTAGGATTTAGATTTGACATTGATTCATCACAAAAGAAAAGAACATCATTTGTACTTAGGTGTGCCATTAAAAATAGTACAGATACTTTTCTTGTAAGAGTACCAGTTGAAGTTGGAGAAGCTAAATATATAGCTTTATCTAATGAATTAACAAAACACTTGGTAGCTGGAGTAGTTTTTTCAAACGTTAATGTTAAAGATTTTTACATTTCAAATAATACTATCTATTCTGGAACAGCAGATGATTTTACAATAATTAAAAGGAGATTTTAATATGGAAAGACTAACGAAGAAATCATTTTCTTATACAACTATTATATTTATTTTGTATCAACTCTTCGATTATTTCTCAAAGTTATTTCAATTAGAAGTGGGTGAAGATTCATTTAATATACATTATACAAGTTGTATAGAAAACAACTATAGAAATAAAGGTATTACAAGCATTCATATTGAACTACCTATCATTGATAAATCTTTAATTACATATTCAAATACAGAAGTCAAAGAAATATTAAACGATTATTTACGTATAGTTCTCCTACCTAATCAAAGATTACTACCAACGTATTGTAATAATACGAATAGCTCTATCTATGACATAGTAGAACCTTTATTTATAGATATGATTGATGTAAATAATGACAGAATGACTGTAAATATTATTTTCATTGATAACCCAGTAGCTTATCAATATGTTAGACATTTAGAATCTAAGGAGAAAACAATATGAGAGAAGAAAACAACATTTTAACAAGAGTAGCAAATAGTTTAAAAGAAAGTTATGAAAAAAGTAACCAGAAGTATCAACTAAAGGTTCAAAAAGAAAGAGAGATATACCAAGCACAACTTAAACAACAAATATATCAAATTATGTTGTTGTTGCAAAGTGATTTATTCAAAGCTTTAAAAGGAAATCATTATAATGGACTTCAAAAGATTAATATCCCAAGCAACATCAGAGTTAAGAACTTTGTTCAAAACAGAGGTATAATCTATCAATACAGCATGGCAAAAATAAATACGGAACCCCTTGGAAATGGTGTTTTAAACATTATTTGCAATGCAATGAATACAGATATTCAACAAGCTAGACATAGTATGGCGTTAAATCTTGGTGAAGAGTATTTATCTTGCACATTTCCATTCCTATATCACGATATAATAATTTTAGGAATAAAAGATATAGCTACGGATATCATTATTGCTGTTATATCAAATTTTAATCCCTTTTAATTGGATTTAGTATCTAAAAAACTGGAGGAGAAAATGAATAACAGCATAGATAAACAACGTACCACATTCTTCTTAACTTTTTTGAATCCAGAAAAATATGACACTACTATGGATTCAATCAGAGAAACTTTAGAAGACAATTTCAAGGGGCTTTCGTATTACGTAATCTCGTTGGAGGAAGCCCCAACTACTGGTGTTAAACACATTCATCTTTTCTTTGTTACTTCAAAAGTTAGATGGTCTACAGTACAAAAGAGGTTTCCTCACGCTCATATAGAAAGTGAAGTTAAAGGAACACCTTTACAAAATAAAGAATACATATTAAAAGAAAATGATACTCTTTCAGATGATAAAAAGAAATCCATAATTGATTCTATGGAATGGGGAACATTACCAACAGAACAAACACTTGACAAAAGGAATATCCTTGAGGAAGCAGAAAAGTTATTAGATGATGGTTTACACCCTAATGAAATATACCAACGTTCAATTTTATTTAGAAAGTATGAAAGTCTGATTAATAAAGAGTTTTATTCAAGACGTATTGCTGAAACTCCACCATTAAGAGAAGTTTCTATATTTTGGCATACTGGAAAAAGTGGCTCTGGAAAAAGCTATACATATGTAAAATTAGTTGAAAAATATGGTATTGATAATGTATTTATATCAGCAGATTATTCTAATAAAGGTACTTCATTAATGGATGGTTATATGGCTGAAAAATGTGTTGTATTAGATGAGTACAAAGGGGAATTGCCTTACAGAATGTTATTAAATCTTATGGAGGGCTATCGCTTACAAATACATTGTAGATATAATAATGTTTATGCTTTGTATTCAGAATTACATATAACGAGTATTTTTTCTCCAGAAGAAGCTTTTAAACATATGGTTGGAGAAGATGAACAATCAACTGACCCTATAAAACAGCTATTAAGAAGAATAACAACTATTGTTTACCATTATAAAGATGAAGATGGCAACTATTGTGAATATGAATTAGATGGCTCTAAATATACAAATTATGAGGAATTAGTAAAGTTAGCTCTAGGAGATAAAGAAACAAAACCAGATTTCATTCCTATAGATGATGAAAAATTACCATTTGAAGATTAGGAGTAGCTTATGGACAAGATACAAAATTTATTGCAAGATGCTATTGATTGTGGTATCGTAAATGAAACAGAGATTGAAAATATTGTAGACAATATGAGTAAACAAACACAAGTAAATAAAGCACATAAGCAAAAGATTAACACTAGACCAGATGGTAGATGCTATACATATGTATACATTAAGGGAAAAAGACAGCAAAAGAATTTTAACAATATTAAAGAATTATATGATTATCTCTATGACTTCTACTTTGGTAGACAAAAGATTTCATTAGAAAAATTGTTTCCAGAATTTATGTTATATAGACGTAATAGAGGTAAAGTTTCAAATAAGACTTTAGAAGAAAATATGTATTGTTGGAATCGTTTTCTTAAGAATAATGATATAGTAAAAAAATCTATCAGTAGTATAACAGTTCATATGTATATCAGTTACTTTGAGGATTTAACTAAAGATGGTACTTACACAGCAAAGCATATAGGAAATCTTAAATCCTTATTGAACAAAATATATGATTATGCAATAAGAGAAGAACTTGTTGAATTAAATCCAATTAAATCTATTGATTTTAAAGAGTTTAGGTATTATGTTCCATTTAATGATGATAAGGTATATAAAGAAGATGAACGTATTAAGCTCTTGAAATATTTAGATGATATTGAAGATTCATATGCACTGGCTATAAGATTTATGTTTCAAATGACTATTCGTATAGGAGAGTTAAAGTCTTTTAAATGGAGTGATTTAGATTTTGATGCTAAAACTATAATAGTAACAAATCAATCACTTACTACAAGGCAAATGAAAGATGATTTAACATTTGATTCAAGGCAAACTAATGTAGTAAATTATACTAAAAAGAATACTTCACAAGGTAAAAGAAAGTTGTATTTAACATCAGAAGCCTTAAGGATTTTAGAAAAAGCTAGGGAAATCAATCCAGATGGAAAATACATTTTTATGCCTAATGGAAATTTAATGTTGACAGATACTTTTAATGAACGTCTAAAGAAATATTGTAATGAATGTAATATACCATATTATTCATCACATAAAATAAGGTTTACTACAGCAAGTACATTGTATAATGGACAAAATTTGATTCAAGTATCAAAAGCATTAGGTCATTCACAAGTAGCTACAACACTACATTATTTTAGAAATACAAAGTTAGATGATGACTTGTTAGACCAGATGGAAACAGCCTTTTCAGTTGGCTAAAATCCCTCAACCACAAGCTTGCATCACTTTGCATCACTTTTGAAGAAATAAAAAAATAAAGGAAACACTGATAAATAAAATGTTTCCTCTACTTTTTAAGAATGCCGGCGACCGGAATCGAACCGGTACGGGAGATTAGTCCCGCAGGATTTTAAGTCCTGTGCGTCTGCCAGTTCCGCCACGCCGGCATAAATAATACGGAATTATTTAAAGATTGAAAAATCAATCTAATGGGCAGAGATGGATTCGAACCATCGAAGCAATTGCAGCAGATTTACAGTCTGTCCCCTTTGGCCACTCGGGAACCTGCCCATTCTATGTTGGACACGTCCAACAGTGTTAAATTATAACATAGCAAAAACCACATTGCAAGCTTTTTTTCTATTGAAGATCTAAAGAACTACAGTATATAATCTCATCATCGTCAATACCTCTAAATACCATTGCAGATTTTGGAGGCATTGTTATACTTAAGATTTCATTTTTTATTGTATATTGTTCAATATAGGTACTATATCCAACTTCTCCGCTTTCAATAAGCTTTTCTACAGTTGATTCTGTTGGAATGCCAGCAGCAAATACATTTATTTTTACATCTTTGTCACAGACATTATTATTTATGGCAACAATTATTCGATTATGTCTGTCAAATCTAGTATATACAATTACATTATAGTCCTCATGTAGAGGCTTATATGAACCAGTTTTTAATGCTGAATTCTCTTTGTGTATACGAATCATTTCGCGATGAAAATTAATTAAATCCTTATCTTCACTACCCCATGGATAAGTACGTCTATTATCAGGGTCAGTCCAACCGCACAATCCAGCTTCATCTCCGTAATAAATAGTAGGTGCACCAGGCCAAGTCATTTGCATAACAACAGCTTCTTTAAGCACAGCCTTATTTACAGCCTTTTCAGCGACTTCAGGCCCAAGGTAGGCAGTTCTTCCAACATATCCATTTGTTCTTGTTAAAAATCTCGAATGATCATGATTTGATAATTCATTCATTGCAACAAGTAATGATTGAGTGTGAAATTTCGCCATATTGTAATTCATAGTGTTAAAGAAGTGAGAAGCATCACCTAAAAGGCTCGGGTTCTTATCGTCACTATGTTTTTCCATTCCAGTTAGAAACCATGAAATAGGTTCCATAAAAGCATCATAGTTCATTACAGTATCCCATTGATCGCCTCTTAACCATGGAGAAGGATCTCCATAATGTTCGGCAAGAATAATAGCATTAGGGTTAGCCTCTTTTACGGTCTGCCTGAATTTCTGCCAAAATTTATGATTATATTCAGGGGAATGACCTAAGTCAGCGGCAACATCTAAACGCCAACCATCAACATTATAAGGTGGTGATACCCATTTTGCAGCAACTTTCATTATATATGCTTCAAGTTCAGGAGATTCTTCATAATTAAGTTTTGGTAAAGTATCGTGACCCCACCAACCATCATAAGAAGCATTAAGTGGCCATTCGTTTTCTTCATCTTCAAAAAATTTAAAGAAATTATTGTAAGGGCTAGTATAAGAAGCATAAGCACCATCTTCATAGCCATCTTGACCAGTATAAATAAGCTCTTTGTCAAGCCATTTATTAAAAGAACCGCAGTGGTTAAAAACACCATCAATAATAATATGG
This sequence comes from Lachnospiraceae bacterium, assembly GCA_031548165.1. Classification (GTDB taxonomy): domain Bacteria; phylum Bacillota; class Clostridia; order Lachnospirales; family Lachnospiraceae; genus CAG-303. The sequence goes on along the minus strand of JAVBRI010000019.1, from coordinate 1,360 downwards.
ATTCCTCGCTTGTGCGCCTCGGTGGTAAGCTGCGCAAAAAGCTCATTACTAGCATCCAGGTTTTTCTTGTTAGTAACACGATTTATATATTTTGTGGCAAAACGATTTTCAAGTTTATAGTCTTGTAAAAGTTCACCCTCGTCAAATACTATTTTTCCATAATGTGGGTCAATATTGTCATAGTCTTGTATATCATATTTGTGGTTTGAAGGCGAAACAAATATAGGGTTTAAGTAAATGGCTTCAATACCTAAACCTTGTAAATAATCTAATTTATCAATAACACCTTGTAAATCTCCACCATAAAATTCTCTTACGCCCATAGCAGCAGGGTATTTGTGCCAATCATCTACCTTTGTAGTATAAGCATCTATATAAGAATATTCATTTGTTTCAACATCGTTAGTCTTATCACCATTATAAAAGCGGTCAACAAAAATTTGGTACATAACAGCACCCTTTGCCCACTTTGGCGTAGAAAATCCAGGAATAATTCTAAATGGATATTCAGTACGATACCCGTCAGTAACGCCTAGTTTGTCATAAAAGCAACGTTCAAATCCGTTTACAATTTCAAAATGATAATCAATAGTATTTGTGCCGATTTCAATTTCAGTTTCATAATAATCAAACATATCAGTTTTCTTTATTATGCACATTTCAATACGAACATCCATTGTGCAAAAATAAACCATTTCAGCGTTGTTTGTGGAAGTTCTAAAACGTATTTTAGCTGTTTGACCTGGTTGTGGTTCTGTTGGTACAATATATTCTTCTGTACCGTCGCTATATAGTGCCTCTCTTCTAAGCAAGGCACGCATATTTTGGATATATAGTAATATCTTGCTAGACTTTGTAAGTGTATCTATAGGTAACATAATGTCCTCCATTTGGAAATAACGTTATAATATATAATATGCATTAAAATAATAAATACTCATAGTAACTATTTTATTATAAATAAGATTATAAATCAACAGATATGTTTTATGGTAATTTTTTTACAAAAGTAAAATTTTTACTATGTAAAAAAGACAGCAAAGCTGTCTTTTTTAGGAGAAGGTATTTCGTTTTTTATGGGGTGTAGCAAAAAACTATATAATGTATTGGGGGGGTTTTACAAAAGAAAGTATAACACTCCTTCAAACAAAAGTCTGCACAAAGTTTACAAAAGTCGTCAAAAGTTTTTGTGAAAAATACACAAAAAACATATCTATTGACAATTGTTGATAAATTTAGTAAAATATTTCTTGCGTGTCAAGGTTGCAAAATCTGATACCAAGCCCAGTTAGCTCAGTTGGTAGAGCAGAGGACTGAAAATCCTCGTGTCTCTGGTTCGATTCCGGAACTGGGCATTTTT
>JAVBRI010000046.1:0-63757 GCA_031548165.1 Lachnospiraceae bacterium | reverse complement strand
AATGTCTTGCTCATTTCCATAACAACGTCTGAGAACATTTGAATAAATCTTCTATATGAGTCATATGCAAATCTTGGATTTCCTGTCTTGTTAGCAAAACCTTCTACTGCAACATCGTTTAAACCTAAGTTAAGGATTGTATCCATCATACCAGGCATAGATGCTCTAGCACCTGAACGAACTGATACTCATAATGGATCTTCTGTATCACCAAATTTTTTGCCTTGAATCTTTTCTAATTCTCCGATTGCATCAAAAATCTGACCTTGAACCTCTTCTGTAATCATTTTTCCGCTTGCATAGTAATCTGTACAAGCCTCTGTTGTTACTGTGAATCCTTGAGGGATTGGAAGACCTAAGTTAGTCATTTCTGCTAAGTTAGCACCTTTTCCACCAAGAAGATTCTTCATGTCTGCTTTACCTTCTTTAAATAAGTAAACCCATTTGTTTGCCATATTAATGTTTCCTCCTAAAATATACTTTTTTGCAGTTCTTTAATAAAGCTTGTCTGCACAATAAACATAATAATGCCAAAGACGCAAATACCCCTTTAGCATTATTTATTATAACATAGATAGATTTTTAGTCAATATTTTAATTTAAAAACCGCAAGATTTTTAATCCTGCGGTTTTATTTCTTAAACAATATCTAATTTCTGAGTTTAATTTAATCTCAACTTATTCAAAGACTATGAGATAAATAAACTTTATTTGTACTTCAATGTATTTAATTTTAGTTTTTTGTTGTCACCCCTGACAACGTTGCCTACCCCCTTAACTTAATATTCTCATATGTCCTCCGACAAACATACTTTATTTTTATAAGAGCATGCGCTCTTCATGGCTCTGCAATCAAATATTAACATATTTGAAATATTTAGTCAATCTTTTTGTAATGTTAGTCCAAATTAGGTATATGGTAGGCAATTAAAATTCAAACTTATCTTCAAAATATGTCTTTAAATCTTCAATCTTAACTCTTACCTGCGACATTGTATCACGCTCTCTTACAGTAACACATCCATCTTCTTCTGATTCAAAGTCATATGTTATACAGAAAGGTGTTCCAATCTCATCTAATCTTCTATATCTCTTACCTATATTTCCTCTATCATCAAATTCACAGTTATATTTCTTGCTAAGTTCTGCATATATCTTTTCAGCACCTTCATTTAACTTCTTTGACAATGGCAATATACCGATTTTAACAGGTGCAAGTGCTGGATGGAATCTAAGAACAGTACGCATATCTCCGCCTTCTAATTCCTCTTCATCATATGCTGCACATAAAAATGCAAGTGTAACTCTATCAGCTCCAAGTGATGGTTCTACTACATATGGAACATACTTTGTTTTCTTCTCATCATCAAAATACTCCATTGGTTCACCTGAAACGTTTTGATGCTGTGTCAAGTCATAATCTGTTCTATCAGCGATACCCCAAAGCTCACCCCAACCAAATGGGAATAAAAATTCGATATCTGTTGTAGCTTTACTATAAAAGCTTAATTCTTCTGCTGAATGATCTCTTACTCTCATCTCATCATCTTTAATTCCTAATTTCTTTAACCAATTTATACAGAACTCTTTCCAATATGCAAACCATTCAAGGTCTGTATCTGGTTCACAGAAGAACTCTAATTCCATCTGTTCAAATTCTCTTGTTCTAAATGTAAAGTTACCTGGTGTAATTTCATTTCTAAATGACTTACCTACCTGACCTATACCAAATGGAATTTTCTTTCTTGATGTTCTTTGAACATTTTTAAAGTTTACAAAAATACCTTGAGCTGTCTCTGGTCTTAAATATACAGTATTCTTAGCGTCTTCTGTTACACCTTGGAATGTTTTAAACATAAGGTTAAACTGACGAATATCTGTAAAGTTATGCTTTCCACATGTTGGACATGGAATGCTTTTTTCTTTTATGTACTCCATCATCTGCTCGTTTGTCCACGCATCTACAGGAGTATCAAACTTTATACCATTTTCATCATTATAATCTTCTATTAACTTATCTGCTCTAAATCTCTCATGACATTCTTTACAATCCATAAGTGGATCTGAAAAACCGCCAAGATGACCTGATGCTACCCAAGTCTGTGTATTCATTAAAATAGCACAGTCAACACCAACATTATATGGATTTTCTTGAATAAATTTAGACCACCAAGCCTTCTTTACGTTATTCTTAAGTTCAACTCCGAGATTACCATAATCCCATGTATTTGCAAGACCTCCATATATCTCTGAACCAGGATATACAAAACCTCTTGATTTTGCTAATGCTACAATTTTTTCCATTGTCTTTTCCATACTATTAAATATCCTCATTTCTGCTTTAATTAATCTTTTCTATATTATACGAAATTTTATAAAAAATCAAGTGATTTGAATTCTTTATCGCAATGTGTATTAATCCATCTACCCATAATCATCGTCAACTCAGTCATTACAGTATCTGATACGGTAAATGTATATAACTTATTTATTGGTGACGAGATTATATATTGCATTGTATAAATTGTCGAAATATCTACTTCTATTGCATCTGCATGATTCACTTTACATTTTGAGCAAAGTGCTCCACTCATTCCCACACTAAAATATGTAAGCTCTGTAGACTCTTGACATTTATTACATTCAAATACCTCTGGATATTCTCCATTTATAGTAAATATCTTTAATTCAAAAATATATCGTATTAATTTAATTGGTACACTTCCTTTTAAAAGTGCTTTCAAAGAAGCATACAGTAGATTTAGCATATCCTTTGCGTCTAGGTTTTCCCTACCAAAGTACTCTGCTAGCTCTAAAAAATACATACCATGATATAACTTGTCTATATCCATTATCATATCTTCAAAATAACAAGATATATTCATTCCTACTAAATTATAAGCTTCTTTTCCTTGATATAATGTAAACTCACCAAATGCAAAAGATCTGCTGCCTGCAGCATATTGACTATTCTGCCTTCTTGCACCTTTAGCAAATACTGTGATTTTACCTCTTTCCTTTGTAAGTACAACAAGCCTTTTATCATAGTCATTAATAGGTGCAGCCACCAAAACCATTCCTGTTAAAACAATTTGAGAAACCACACCTATCACCTCCTATAAGTAGTTAAGTATTCTGGAAGAAGGCTCCCCGAGACTTCTTCTATGTGAAACTTAGAAATTCTTAGGCAGCGTATTTTGCTGCCTTAGAATTACTTTTCACATTTATAACCAAAATTCTTTAGTTGCGAATCACTATCTCTCCACTCTTTTCTCACTTTTACCCAGAGTTTTAAGTTTACTTGGATTTCCATCATTTTTTCTATCTCATAACGAGCTGCAGTACCGATTTTTTTAAGCATTGCCCCTTGCTTACCTATAACCATTCCCTTGTGAGATTCTCTTTCGCATACTATAGTAGCGTCAATATCAATGATTTTTCCAGACTTTCTTTCTTTCATCTGATCAATATATACTGCTATTCCATGAGGAATCTCTTCATCTAGACATTTTAATGCCTTTTCTCTTATAAGCTCTGACACAATCTGTCTCATTGGTTGGTCTGTAACAGTATCTTCATCATAAAACATTGGACCGTATGGAAGATATTTAAATATTGTATCTACTAAATCATCTGTATTTGTACCTTTTAGTGCTGAAACTGGTATGATTTCTGCAAAGTTTAATATCTTTCTATAGGTATCAATAAACTTTAGTATCTCTTCTCTTCTTACAGTATCCACTTTATTGATAATAAGTATAACTGGTAATGTAGTCTTTTCTAATTGCTCCGCAATATGTCTTTCGCCTGCTCCTATAAAATCTGAAGGCTCAACGAGCCACAAAATCACATCTACCTCTTTTAGTGTTTGCTGTGCTACATTCACCATATACTCGCCAAGCTTATTCTTTGCCTTATGAATACCTGGTGTATCCAAAAATACAATTTGCCCTCTTTCGTCTGTATATACAGTTTGTATTCTGTTTCTTGTAGTTTGTGGTTTATTTGATGTTATAGCAATTTTTTGTCCTATAAGATGATTCATAAGTGTCGACTTTCCTACATTTGGTCTTCCTATAAGTGTTACAAATCCTGACTTTAAATTAGTATTTTCCAATATTTCCTCCTTTTGTGGAACAAAGCTTTGTTTGAACAAAGTTTTATGCGAATAAAGTTTTAATCTCGTTAAAAAGTTCTTTATCCTTTTCGATTTTCTCTGCATTTCCTACTACACATATTAATTTTTCCTTTAATGAATCTTCTATAATATTTCCAACTTCTCTTATTTTTTCAACATTAAGACTTAGCACTGTTTTTCTTTGTTCAAGAAGCTTTTCATATGTTTGATGACACATATAAGCTGCAAATGAGCGTTGACCTTGTGCTGCTGGTGTAAGTGGAGTATCTAGCTTACTTATTGTTCCTATTATAAACTTTAAAACATCTCTATCATCTGCTTCAAGATTTCTAAGGTAATCAGGAACTGTTTCATATATATCGTTTGTTTTTCCTACGTTTGGATCTCTATAACTTACAAATCCAACATTACCGCTATTTTTATTGTAAAGACTATAAACTCCATAAGCTCCACCTTTTACTCTTACATTTGTCCACAAATAATCATAGTCAAGTATATTATTAAGTGTTTCCATAACACCACTAAACTCATATCCTGCTTTTCTAAAATTTCCTACTCTTGCTACATATGATACTGGTGCTGATGTCTTAAAGCCTTCATTCTTTACTTTTATTTCTAACTTTCTATTTGGAATTTCTTTTTTATCTTCATTTAACTCATTAGTAAGAATAGAAAGTTTCTTTTCCATTAGGTCATAGCCTTCTTTATCTGCGGTACATCCTATAATTAAATTATTCTTATTAAATATAAGCTCTATGACTTTTTTAATATTACTTATTATCTCTTGCTTATTACTTTCAAAATCCTTTTCTAATTTTTCATAGAAATTATAAGCTTCAATTCCACCCATCATTTCTACTAGCATACCTGCTTCATTTATATATGAATTAGCTCTGTTTAACGCTGTCATATGCCCTGATGAAAGTAGCTTTAGTTTAAGTTTTGATTTTTGCTCCGTAATAATCTCTAATAAACGCTTTTCATCTTCTACTTTTGTTCCTAATAGTATTTCTTTTAGGATTTCAAATGCAAATTGCATTTCTTTATAGAATACCTTAATTTCTGCTTCTAACCTGAAATCATATCCATTCTTTTCGTTAGAAAAGTTTTCATCTGAAATATTGTATAGCATAGTAAATGAACTAAAGCCACCTGAATGCATATTTATAACATTATTTAAGTCAATATAATTATAGTTTTTAGTATCCATTAAACCAAATAATTTACTTACAATACCCACATATGGTAATAACTCTTCTGGAACACTTATTGTGTTAAATGAAGCCTTTATATATGCTATTCCATTTGAAAATACATCACTGTGAATGACCTTTATACCATCTACATTTATCTCTTTTATTGCATAATTCTTTGGAAGCTCATCTATGTCTTTTAACTCTAATAACGGAATAGTTGCTAGTTCTTCTTGTGTAGATGGAGCGCTTTGATATTCTTTTAATGCCTTTGTCTCTTCCACTATTTTTTCAAGCTCTTCTTTTGTAAATGAATTTTTTAGACTTCTTAATTCTTTTTCTAACTCTGCATTTTCAGCCTCTGTCTGTCCTGCCTGTGGAATTAATGTAAATATAACCTTATGATTATTATCTAAAAAGTATTCTCTAACAATATCCTCGAAGTATCCTGTATCTACCATTTCGTTTAACTCTTCAAATGTTTTTCCTGCTTTTATATGCATGAAAGGTTCATTTTCATCATATAACCAACTATCCAAAGAATTTAAGCAATATAATAGTCCTTTTGGATAATTTCCATAATCAGCTTCTCTATATTCAAATTCTATTACATTTAATGCTGCCTTTAATGAATCCTTATCAATACCATTCATCAAAATGTCTTTTAGAGTATCTTCTATTATTTTTACAAACTCATCTAATCTATTTTTTTCAGTATTTTTTGCAATAATTGTAAAGTAGCTTTGTAAACAGCCCTCATCATTTCCGCCTTTTATCTCAGTTCCAATGCCCGCATCTGTAAGTGCCTTTTTCAGTGGAGCTCCTGGCATTATAATAAGTGCATAACTTAAAACTTTCATTGCATAGTATTTCTTCCTATCTAATGCATGATTTGTAACTACTGCGTAAGATAAAAAGGTCTTATTTTCTGTTGATTCTTCCTTGCCTATTGGATATGTTTTTTCAACTAATTTCACACTTTCAAATGGCTTCTGTTCTTTTATACTTGAATCAATATCTAATCTATCAAAATGTGAAAGATATTCTTTATCTAACCATACAAGTCGCTCATTCATATCTGCATTACCATAAATACTAATATAACTATTAGATGGATGATAATATTTTTTATGAAAATCTAAAAATTGTCCATAACTTAATCTAGTTATCTTCTTAGGATCACCGCCAGAAACACTTGAATAACAGTTATCTGGAAATAATTCTTTTAATAAATTTCTGTTTAAAACTGAATCAGGTGTAGAATATGCACCCTTCATTTCATTGTATACAACACCGTTATACTCTAAATCACTATCTATATCTTCTAGCTCGTAATGCCAGCCTTCTTGCATAAAGATTTCTCTTTTTCTATAAATGTTTGGATTAAATACTGCATCAAGATAAACATCCATAAGATTATTGAAATCCTTTTCATTGCAGCTTGCAACAGGATAAACTGTCTTATCTGGATATGTCATAGCATTTATAAAAGTATTTAATGAACCTTTTACCAGTTCTACAAAAGGATCTTTTATAGGAAATTTCTTTGAACCACACAATACACTATGTTCAAGTATATGTGGAAGTCCTGTATCATCCATAGGTGGTGTTTTAAAACCAATGTCAAATACTTTATTGTCATCATCATTTGACATTACAACAACATTTGCACCAGTTTTTTTATGCTTTAGTAAATAACCTATTGTTTTTAATTCTTCAATTTCTTCTTTCCTTATTAATTGATACTGTGATATCAACTGCTCATTTAACTCTATCACTCTACTCTACCTCCAAATCTTTTTTACGAATATGTGTATTAGTTTACTATATTTAAATTTTAATTACAACAAAAAGTGTTGACAAATAAGGTTACTAATGTATAATTACATTGTTAACCTTTTTATTTTTAAAGTTGACAATCCAATTATTTTAAGGAGTAACTACTATAATGAAAACTAAACTATCAACTCAAAACATTGTTATTATTGGAATATTTGCAGCTATAACTGCTATTTTATCTTCTCTTCCAACTGGTATATATATACTTGGTATGCCTGCCACCTTACAGACGTTTGCCATCGCTTTTGTTGGTTTTACATTAGGCACTAAACTCGGAACATTAGCTACTGTTGTATACATATTGATGGGAGCTGTTGGACTTCCTGTTTTTAATGGATTTAAAGGTGGTTTATCTGTAATCTTTGGATTAACTGGCGGTTTTATATTCGGCTTTATAGTTCTTGTTGCTCTTTGTGGAGCAATTTATAAAACGAAAAAAAGATCACCACTTAAAATAGTATTCCCATTTTTAGGACTTATTATCTTCCATTTAATCGGAATACTACAATTTTGTTTTATTACAAAAACTGACTTTTTTGCAGCTATGACAGTCGTATCTCTTCCTTACTTTATTAAGGACATAATATTTGTAATAGTTGGCTATTTCGTTGCTATAGGTGTACGTAGGGCTTTAAAGAGTGCCTTCCCTCAAAGCTTCTAAAACATCTGTCAACGAATAAAATCTATCATCAACAAAAGATTTCATACTTTGATTAAATGGTACTATGTCTGGAATCATAATTGTTCTCATTCCTGCTGAACGTGCTGATTTTAGACCATTTAAAGAATCTTCAATTGCTACAACTCGATTTGGTTTAACCCCTAGCTTTTCACATGCCAGTAAAAAAATTTCGGGATTTGGTTTGGATTTTTCAACCATATCCCCTCCTACTATCACTTGAAAGTATTCCGTCATTTTTCCTATCTCTAAACACTTCATAATTGTTCTTACTGAAGATGAAGATGCTAAACCTATCTTATATCTATTAGCCCTTAAATACTCTAAAAGCATATATGCACCAGGCTTAATTGGCATTCCTAAGTTTTCTATGTGTTCATTAAAAATAACTTTAGTTTTTTCACTTAACTCATTATATAAATCAGAGCTTCCCACCTCTATTTCAAAGAGTTCTTTGGTATCTTTACCTGATAGCCCAATACATTTTGCAAGATATCCTTCAATGTTTTCTAGTTCATAATCTTTGCTAGCTGCTATATAAGAATCAATATATAATCGTTCCGTATCAAATAAAGTCCCATCCATATCAAAAATAAATCCATCTATCAACATTAAATCCACCTTTCATTTAGAAATAGTATTTTCTTATAAAGTATAACAAAACTAAATGTGCTGGATAAATAATATAAAATCCATATTTTAAAATTTCATTTAATATTGTATCTTTCTTATCACCAGACATTGTTTTCTTACCAGAATATAATAGTATCGGTATCATTGAAAGTGCAGCATATTTTTGCGAACCAGTTCCACCTATTCCCATTATAAAGTTTATTGCAATTATCCAAATAGATAACACTAACGGATTCTCTTTAAACTTATAAAAACAATATATCATTAATACTCCATATGCAGAGTAATCTGTTCTAAGCAGTACTGCTATTAACATTCCTACAAGACATATACTCGCAGAATATGAAGAATCTGCAGTTCTTGATGCAAAAATCAATACCACTAATCCTATTAATAATGTAAAAAACACATTTTGATCTTGACTGTAGAATAGTTGCCCCTTTACTAGTAGATTAAAAGGAATTTCTGATATTAATGCAAACAAAAACAACCTGCTTGCATATTTATAAACATTTCTTGTATGCAAAAAACCCTCAGCAATGAGAAAACAATATATCGGAAATGCTAATCTCCCTATATATCTCATTATTCTGTACTGTGGAAATAAAGCAAGTCCTGTATGATCAATGATCATCGTTATTAAAGCTAATACTTTAAGCATATTAGAACTTAATCCATATTGCTTAATTAATCTATTATTCAATGTATTCTCCTTACTTTTGAATCTCAAATATTGCTACTGTTCTACCAGGAAGAATAACTTTTCTATCTTTTGTCTCTACTTCTCCTGTTGCACTTATTAACTCACATTTTTGTTTCTTTTCAACTATTGGGATATTAAATTCAACTAAGTCCCAATACATGTTAAATGCTACATATACACTATTTTCTTCATTTTTTCCATATGCTCCATTATAGAGTACCGAAAAATACCTGCTTACATGACTATAATCTATTCTCCAAGGGTCACTTCCATGATATGAAATATCCGGGCAGCCTGATGAATTATAATCCATTAGCCTTGGTGGATTACTCATATGAAGTACACTATGATTATTTCTAAAATCAATCAAGAACTTAATATACTCAAATATATCATTATTTGTCCTTAATTTATTCCAATTAATCCATGATATTTCATTATCCTGACAATATGGATTATTATTTCCATTTTGAGTATTTCCCATCTCATCACCCGCATAAATAAGAGGTGTTCCTTGAGCAAAAAATAATAACGTAAATGCATTCTTTAATTGTCTTTTTCTTAATTCTTTTACCTTTTTTCTACCCGTTTCACCTTCAAATCCACAGTTCCAGCTATAGTTATAATCATTTCCATCCTGATTGTTTTCACCATTTTCATCATTATGTTTTCTATCATAAGACACCATATCCATTGCCGTAAATGAATTGTGATTTGCAAAATAATTAATAACACCACAATTATAAGAATTTCGCTGTAGCTTTTGTGTCATGTCTAAAACTTGACCCTCATCACTTTTAACAAACTTTCTTGCTGTTATTAAAAAATCATCATTCATCATTGCGATGCGTTTTTTTCCGTCATTTGTTAAATAGTAGTTTTCTGATTCTTCCCATACACTTCCTATTATTTTTACATTTGTAAGAAGTGGGTCTTTCTTAATCATATCATATGGTGCCACATTAAAGTTTAGCGAAAAACCATCGATATGATATTCTAATGCCCAAAATCTCAGACAATCTATTATTATATGTGGATTTGTTTCTGGAACAAAATGAAAATCCATGATTACTTCTATGCCTTCTTTATGTAAAGACTTAACCATGTTTTTAAATTCGTTTACCTGTCCGCCATTTTTTGCTATGCTAAAAGATTCTTTAGGTGCGAAATAATGAGCATCGCTATATCCCAAGTAGTTTATCCTTCCTGCTGCTCTTCCTTCCATTAATATCTCATCAAAATCATATGCTGGCATAAGTTCTAACGTATTAATCCCTAATTCTTTAAAATAAGGGATTTTTTCAACAATACCTGCGTATGTTCCTTTAGCTTTCACTTTTGATGATGGATGTTTCGTAAATCCTCTCACATGAAGTCTATACATAATCATGTCTTCAAATGCTCGTTGACACTTTATATCATTTTCCCAATCAAAATCAGCCACATACATAGAATAAGCTAGCTGTGGCTGTTTTCCAAATTCCACTCCCTTATTAACTACTTTTGCGTATTGATCTTTGATTATTTTTTCATTTGATTTTATAACATAATCATATTTTGCTGCATCTTTTATTCTTGCTGCGTATACACTTCCAACCTTGTAACTATCGTCAATTTGAGCATATCCAACTTTTTTCCTTGTATCTATATCTATTAATTCAATTTTATCTACTTTTTCATTTGTTGGTATCGATATTCTTATATCACTTTCTTCTATACTACTTCCTAATGGTAGTGGCCTGTCTATGTCTGCCATATATCTCTTTAATTTTTCCGCCATGTAGACCCCTTTCAATACCTTTTTTTTACACTAGTTTGATTATAACCAATAGTTATAATATTTACAAGCACAAAGTACTTGCAAATTTTTTCTTTTCCTAGTAGAATATAGATGATTTTGTAAACACAAATATGATTTAAGGAGAAATGTATATATATGATTAGTGCAAATAATATAACGCTACGAATTGGCAAAAAAGCCTTATTTGAAGAAGTAAATATAAAATTTACTGAAGGTAACTGTTATGGTCTTATTGGAGCAAACGGTGCTGGAAAGTCAACCTTTTTGAAGATTTTATCTGGTCAACTTGAACCTACAAATGGTGATATTGTAATAACACCAGGACAAAGACTTTCATTTTTACAACAGGATCACTTTAAATATGATGAATTTACTGTTTTAGATACTGTAATTATGGGAAATGCTCGTCTTTATGAAATTATGAAAGAAAAAGATGCTCTTTATGCTAAAGAAGATTTTTCTGATGAAGATGGTATTAAGGCAAGTGAACTTGAAGGTGAATTTGCTACTATGAACGGTTGGGAAGCTGAATCTGATGCTGCCACTTTATTAAACGGTCTTGGAATTGAAACAGATTTACATTATAAAGTAATGAAAGAACTTCGTGGTGGCGAAAAGGTTAAGGTTCTTTTAGCACAAGCTCTTTTTGGTAACCCAGATATTCTTTTACTTGATGAGCCTACTAACCATTTGGATTTAGATGCTATTGCTTGGCTTGAAGAGTTCCTTATTAATTTTGAAAACACTGTTATTGTAGTATCTCATGATAGATACTTTTTAAATAAAGTATGTACACATACAGCTGATATTGATTATGCAAAAATTCAACTTTATTCTGGTAACTATGACTTCTGGTATGAATCAAGTCAGTTACTTGTAAAACAAATGAAAGATGCTAACAAGAAAAAAGAAGAAAAAATCAAGGAATTACAAGACTTCATTCAAAGATTTAGTGCCAATGCTTCTAAATCAAAGCAAGCTACTTCTAGAAAGAAAGCTCTTGAAAAGATTGAGCTTGATGATATTAAACCATCAAGCAGAAAATATCCTTACATTGATTTTAGACCAAGCAGAGAAATTGGAAATGAAGTTCTCAGCGTTGAAGGTTTATCAAAGACTGTTGATGGTGTGAAAGTTCTTGATAATATATCTTTCGTAATTGGTAAAGATGATAAAGTTGCTTTTGTTGGAGCAAATGAAATCGCAAAAACTACATTGTTTAAAATTTTAGCTGGTGAATTAGAGCCTGATGAAGGAAGCTATAAGTGGGGAATTACAACTACTTCTTCTTATTTTCCTAAAGACAATACAAAGGATTTTGACTGTGAAGATATTATTGTAGATTGGCTTACACAATTTTCCGAAATAAAAGATGCTCCTTATGTACGTGGTTTCCTTGGAAGAATGCTATTTGCTGGTGATGATGGTATTAAGAAAGTTAAAGTACTATCTGGTGGTGAAAAAGTTAGAGTTATGTTATCAAAACTTATGATATCAGGTGCAAACGTTCTTATACTTGATGAGCCAACAAACCATCTTGACATGGAATCAATTACAGCACTTAATAATGGACTTATAAAGTTCCCTGGTGTAGTGTTGTTCTCATCACATGATCATCAATTTGTGCAGACAACATCAAATCGTATTATGGAAATCGTAAACGGACAGTTAATAGATAAAGTTACATCTTATGATGAATACCTTGAAAGTGATGAAATGGCAAGAAAACGTCAATCTGCCGAAGAAGAATAAAAGATTCGACTAAAGTCGAACTTTGCCAAAAAGCCAAGAATTGTTGCGATAGCACACCAATTCTTGGCTTTTTGATTGGTTTGACATCACTTGGCTCGCTTAAATCGTTCAAATAGAAACTGTAGAAACTATTTTTACTATTTATTATTATTTTGTCACTTTTTCCATTTGTCTTACGAATATTATATATAGCTGCAGCTTTTATAAAATTAAAGAAGAAGGTGATTATTTGCTTGATGAAAAAGAAATGTATTCATTATTGATTAAAAATCCTGAGAAGGGATTGGAAAAAATAATGGATCAATATATGTCTTATGTTTATACAATCGTATATGGAAAGTTATCTACTGTATGCAATAAAGAGGATATTGAGGAATGTGTCAGCAATATTTTTTGTGAAGTATATCAGACACGAAATATTATTGATTTGGAAAAAGGTTCTCTAAAATCGTATTTGGCTGTTTTATCTAAGCGAACTGCTATTGATACTTTTAGAAAACTACGAAATGTTCCTAATAATGTGTCTCTTGATGAGTTCGAGCACGATTGGATTGCATCTGATACGAACATAGAAAATGATGTTATTAAAAGCGAAGTTAGTGACCTTCTGATACAAGAAATAAAGGCGCTTGGCGAACCCGATAGTCAGATAATAATTCGTAAATATTATTTTGGTCAAACATCAAAAATGATATCCAAGGCACTGGGAATTAAGGAAAATACTATAAATAAAAAGGTATCACGAGCGTTAATTAAGTTAAGGGAAGCTTTAGGAGGTGCAATATAATGGATAAAAAAATTACAAATATTTTAGACAATCTAACTACTGAACAAACTGATGAGTTACTTGATGAAAACATGAACATAAAAATAAGTGACAAAGACCGTAAACGTATTAAAAACGCTGTTTATGAAAAAATAGGTTCTAAGAAAAGGAAATGGATATATATGCCAAAAAAACTTGTTGCTTGTATGGCTGTCTTTGCAGTTATTTTCACATCACTTTATATTGTGGGTTTTGATACTGTAGCTGCTGCTATTAAAAATTTGTTTACCTTTACACCTGGCGTAGGTATTACAGAAAAAAGCGATAATACTATTTATACTATTAATCCAATAACAAGACAGACTAAATCTCAAGATGCAAAAGCGAATATAGTTAGCGCTGTATATGCTGATGAGTATTTAACTGTAACTGTTGAAGTCGTTGGAAGAGAAGTGCATTCTGATGGTTTTACAATATATGATAAGCAAAATGTTCTAAAATTAGATGATGTGTCCCAAAACGGATATGGCTTGTGCGTATCTTCTGATTCAACAATGCTTACCTTTTCACTAGAGACTTCTACACCAAAGGAAGATGATATATATGAAATCGCAATTACGGGATTTTCACAACATTTATCTTTTAAAATGACTCCTTGCCGTGATTATGAGGACATTAAAGAAATAGGTCCAACTGATATACAAAATGGAATCTCTATTACCACTACTGCACAAAAAATTGATGGTCAACTCATTGTATGGTGTTATCCTTTTAATGTTTCAAATAAATCTGATGATAATATAATAGGAATTGGTAATACAGCTAATGGTTCTTTTGATGTAGCTAAATATATTGAAACAGATAATGGAAAGATTTTTGATAATCATTCAGGATGGAATATAAATGGTCGAATGCGTTTTGATATACCTGAAAACAACAACACCGCTGTTCTTCACATACCATATCTATCAATGCTTCGTGAAGAAAAGAAACAGTTAACTATAAGCCTGCCAAAAGATTATACCACCTTAGAAAGTGATGATTCTATTAAGTGTAGTCTTGGAACTATAAGGGTTACTGAGATAGAGCGAACATCTAATGAATATGAACATGATAAAGATACTGTATTTATTAAATTTGCATTTGATAGCAACGACAATAATATGAAGCTTTATTCATTTGATTTTGAAACCGCTGGAAAATATTTATCAAATGCAAAGCACTTTAATTCAGAGACTGGACAGTTAGATTTTCTTGAAGTTTATGTAGATAAAGATGATAAAAAAGTTTCACTTAATATCTCAGACCTATATTATTATATGTTTGGGGAATATGTAATACCTCTTGACATTGAGTAGAAAATCATACCAATCAAATAGTTAATCATCACACAAGAATCCTAGATTAATTGCGCTATCGCATTTTATCTAGGATTCTTGAAAATTTTGACTTTAGTCAAAATTTTATTGTCGGCGTTGCTCCCAAGCTACACCAATTCTGTTAGGCGATGGACCATTAAACGCTCCTGATGTGGATATACGTACTTCATAGTAACAATCCTCCTTTAAAATCAAAATGTTTTTGTCCACATTCCTGTTATTACTTAACCTCTTAATAAACTTCAATTAATTCATCCTCTAACAGAAAAATCGAAGTAATCTTAGGATCCATTAGCATCAATTTAATAGTATCTTTACATAAATGTATTCGAAAAACCGAAAACGTATATGTTACATCAATTATTTCTTTATCAGATATTTGATACTCATTAACTAAATAATTATAGCTTTTTTCGCCTTCTGACACTTCTACACTAACCATCAAACGCTCTTCTTCCATCAAGTTTAAAAAATCCAAATCTAAAGGTCCACCGTTATCTCTTGTTATTTTTGTTGTATACAATAAATGAATTGCAATATCTTCTGGGCAAACCATACTTTCCATTTGTTCTTTCGTTGCATAAATAACACCTTTTTGCCTAAACTCTTCTGCCACAATGTCCTGTTTTAGTATGAATTTTTCATATACGTCTTTATTAAGTACACCTGTTGATTCTACTACTTTTATAGTAATTACATCGCTTGGCTCAGAATATAAAAAGACGGTTTCAAATGTTGAAGAAATAAATACATTACCTCTCTTGCTGTAATTATATGTACCAAAATGCGAAGGTCTATTTTCTCTATCTTTTGACCACGTTATAGGTTCTGTGATTTCTTCTGTATCTACTTCTACCTCTCCTTTCTCACTCTCTGAATCTGTGTTTGTTCCAACATCGCTACTTATCTTCAACAAAAAAACTACTGCTACAACAATACATACGCTTAATGCACATAAAATCACTTTCAATCTTGTATTCGTAAATCTCACCTCCTTACTCACAACGAAAAAAAACTATAAAAATAAATATTTTTATAGTCGGATGGAAAACTTTTTTTGTTTAAACTAAGTTGATATTTAACTTTTCCATCCCTCTACACGCACTAATTTTATATCTAAAAAATAACATGTTTTCTAATATTTGTCAATTAATTCTAAAAATTTTATAAAAAAATGAAAAAAGCTAAAATCAACAAAACTGTTAACTTTAGCTTTTTAAATATACCCATCATTTTCTCAGTGTACGAAGTGCATTTAGTATAGCAATAAACGCCACACCTACATCTGCGAATACCGCTGCCCACATAGTTGCTATACCTACAGCAGCCAATACTAATATTAAAACCTTTATACCAATAGCAAAAACAATGTTTTGTTTTACTATCTTTAACGTCTTTTTCGCAATTTTAATTGCCTTTACAATTCCTCTTGGATCATCATCCATAATGACTATATCCGCTGCTTCTATTGCCGCATCTGAACCAAGTCCCCCCATTGCAATACCTATATCCGCTCTTGCTAATACTGGTGCATCATTTATTCCATCACCTACAAAAGCGATTTTTCCATCATCTTGTTTACTTTGAATAATATTTTCAATATGCTCCACCTTATCTGCTGGAAGCAACTGAGTATACACATCATCTATTCCAAGAATGTCAGCAACATGTTCACCTATCTCTTTCCTATCTCCTGTAAGCATAATAGCCTTACTTATTCCCGCCTTCTTTAATTCTGCAATTGCTGACTTTGATGTCTCTTTGATTTCATCAGATATAGTTATATATCCTGCATAATTTTCATCAACACTTATATGCACAACTGTACCAAATTCTGATACTTCATTACAATTTATACCTTCATTATCCATCAATCTTTTATTTCCTGCAAGTACTGTACCCATTGGCAATACTGCTTTCACTCCATGACCTAACATTTCCTGATATCCATTTGCAATATCGTCATTTAATTTATCATCTAATAATTGCTTATATAAATCTGGGTAACTGTTTTTTAATTCATTAACAATAGATGTTGCTATTGGATGATTTGAATAGCATTCTGCATATGCCGCTACATTTAACAGCTTTCTTTTATCTCCATCAATAGCATTGATATTAGTTACCTTAAAATTCCCCTTTGTAAGTGTTCCTGTTTTATCGAATACTATAGTATCGCATTTAGCAAGTATCTCAAGATAATTACTTCCTTTTACCAATACTCCATTTGCTGAAGCTCCTCCAATTCCTCCAAAGAAGCTAAGTGGTACTGATATAACAAGTGCACATGGACACGATGTCACTAAGAAGCTAAGTGCTCTATATACCCATTTACTCCATACATCTGCCAAAGCAGCTCCTTCTACTAGCGATGGAACTATTGCTAATACCAATGCAGAAATAACAACTATCGGAGTGTAATACCTCGCAAACTTTGTAATAAATTTTTCCGATGCAGCTTTACGATTACTTGCATTTTCTACAAGTTCAAGTATCTTGGCTACTGTTGATTCTCCAAACTCCTTTGTTACCTCTATTTCAAAAACAGAGTTTATACTTATTGAACCACTTATTATCTCATCACCTTCCGAAGCTTCCCTCGGAAGACTCTCACCTGTTAATGCTGACGTATCCACCAAACCATATCCTTTTGCAAGTTTTCCATCAAGAGGTACTCTTTCTCCTGGTTTTACGACAATAATCTCTCCTATTCTAACATCTTCAGGATTTTTCTTAATAATTTTTCCGTCATTTTCTTTGACATATGCTACATCTGGTCTAATATTCATAATTTCTGCAATTGAACGTCTTGATTTATTAACTGCATAATCCTGAAAAAGTTCTCCTATTTGATAAAACAACATAACTGCAAGCGCTTCTGGATATTCCCCTACAAAAAAAGCTCCTAAGCTTGCAATAGACATAAGGAAGTTTTCATCAAAAACTTGGCCTCTAAGAATATTATTTAAAGCTGTTTTTAAAACATCTCCACCTATTATAAAATATCCTGCTAAAAACCATAAAAGCATTACATTTTCATATACAAATACTCCTGTAGCTGGAAATATCCCCACTATATCAATCATCCCATGTTCTACAAGTACTCCAACAACAAGAAGTACTGCCGAAAACAATATTTTAAGTAAATTCTTATTTTTCAACGCAATCCCTCCTTAACACTCTACTAAACTTCCATCTTTTTCTATACTACTTACTATTTTATTTGCTTCTTCAATAATTCTTTCAAATTCTTTTTCTTCTGCATCAATAAAGGCTTTCTGTGTCATAAAATTTATACTTACATCCTTAACACCTTTAATTTTTGAAATTCCTCTTTCCATCTTAGCCGCACAATTAGCACAATCTACTTCAATTTTAAATATTTTTTCCATAATAAAATCCTCCTATTCTGATATATGTTCTATTCCTTGACTCAATATTTGTTCTATATGTTGATCTGACAATGAGTAAATAATACTCTTGCCTTCTCGTTTATATTTAACTAACTGCATCTGTTTTAACATTCTAAGCTGATGCGACACTGCTGATTGACTTACTCCCAGTATCTGACTAATATCACATACACACATTTCAGATTTTAATAATACATATAGTATTTTTATCCTAGTAGAATCTGCAAAAACCTTGTAAAACTCTGCTAAGTCATATAATACTTCTTCATCTGGCATTTCATTGTTTACCTTTTTTACAACATCCTCATGAACATGCATATATTCACACTTTTCAATATCTTTATCGCTATTTAACATGTTGATTACTACTCCTTTCAAATCACGTTTTATCATATGAGTATATATTCATATGTTCATTTAAATTATATGATACTATTTTAAATATGTCAATAAAAATTTAAAATGGCAGCGAACAATATGCTCGCTGCCCTATACTATTTTTAGTTTTCTTTATGCTTACTCTACTGTTGGCGGCAGACAAGCATAATTTTCACAAACATAATATGTTGTTTTATTATTCAATAATGGATATTTCTTACTTTCAGATAACAATATTACATTTGCCAAAATAGAAAGCTTATCTTGTGGTAATATATACTTTTCCTTATCCTTTAGTATAATCTTAATACTCTTTGGAGGATTTTCATAAATTAACAGTGCAAAGAGAAAAAAGCTATTTCCAGATGGGTAGTATTGTGCATTACATGACATAAAGTCAATTTGCTTTTTTGCAAGTTCATTATAATCTGCTTTTTCTGTAAGTTGATAAAGTCGTATAAAATTGTATGCCATAACAGAATTCCCACTCGGAATCGCTCCATCATAAGTTTCCTTAGGATTCATAAACAGTTCTCTATTTCCAAATTCACATAGAAAAAAGCCACCGTTTTCTTTGTCATAAAACTTTCTTATAGTCTCCATGCAAATGTTTTCTGCTCTTTCAAGGTAGGTATTATTCAATGTCGAATTATATAATTCAATAAGCGATGCAATATAAAATGCATAATCATCTAAAAATCCATTTTCTGAACGTTTTCCATTTCTATAACTTGTATATATTTTTATATTATCACATAGGTTTTTTGTTATAAAATCATTTGCATTTTCTGCTGCCCTTAGATACTCCCCTTTCTTGCTTACTCTATAAAGAACAGACATTGCTATAATCATTAATGAGTTCCACGAAGTAAGCATTTTATCATCAAGATGAAGTTCTGCTCGTTTCTTTCTATACTCATATAACTTTTTAATTTCATCATCAAATTCTCCAGATAAATCATTGCTTTTTAAAAGATTTAAAATATTAGTTTTTTCAAAATTACCTTCCTTGGTAACATCAAATATCTTAGCAAATTCATTCCCTTTATTATTTCCCAAAACTTCCTTGATTTCATCTAATAAAAAAGTGTAATATTTGCCTTCAATACCTTCACTATCTGCATCCTGCGCACAATAAAACCCACCCTCATTTGATGTCATTTCCCGAAGTACATATTCTGCTGTCTTTTCACTGGTATCCAAATATACTTCTTTCCCCCATTCAGTGTATGCCGCTGCATATGCAATAATTAAAAGAGCATTGTCATACAACATTTTTTCAAAATGGGGTGCAAGAAAATATTTATCTGTAGAGTACCTTGAAAAACCATAACCTATATGATCAAATATTCCACCTTTTCTCATCTGCATCAATGTTTTATCAACTACTTCATAAACAGAGTTATTTTTTAGTTGCTTTGCGTACAAAGTTAGAAAAAGTAGGTTATGAGGTGTTGGAAACTTAGGTGCATTACCAAAACCACCATAAACATTATCAAAGCTGCTTAATAAGTTTTCTACAGCCTTTTTAATAAGCTTTTCACTGTCGGTAATATTTTTTACTGATTCTTGCTTATGAACATTGTTCATAATATTAACATTGTTAGTAATATTAACATTGTTAATAATTTTATCAGCCGATTGAATAAGCTTATTACGCTCTTTTCCCCATAAATTTATAATAGAATTTAGTAAATCCTTAAAACCCATCAACCCATACCCTGAATTAATAGGAAAATAAGTTCCCGCCAAAAAGGGTTTTTTATCTGCTGTCATAAAAA
The DNA here is from genome assembly GCA_031548165.1 of Lachnospiraceae bacterium. Classification (GTDB taxonomy): domain Bacteria; phylum Bacillota; class Clostridia; order Lachnospirales; family Lachnospiraceae; genus CAG-303. Next base: position 43,302 of record JAVBRI010000046.1, on the reverse strand, counting down.
TACTCATCGGCCAGCCTCCACTACCTGTAAAAATCTGACACACTGACATATATACACTGTCTATGTCAGGACGTTCCTCACGATCTACCTTTATTGATATAAAGCTTTTATTTAATATTTCTGCTGTTTGCGTATCTTCAAAACTTTCATGTGCCATAACATGACACCAATGACAGGTACTATATCCAATACTTAAAAATATAGGTTTACTCTCAAGCTTAGCTTTTTCAAATGCTTCCTCACACCATGGGAACCAGTTAACAGGATTATATGCATGTTGTAGCAAATAAGGAGATTTTTCATTTATTAATTTATTTGCTTTATTTATTTTTTCTTCTTTCATATTTACACCCACTTTTTTATTTTTATAAAGTTAGCATTTCCAAAATTGAAAAAAGAATACAACAATAGCCCCTTTCGGGGCCATTTCTCTATATTGCTTGCTTTTTTTGTTCCTTTTCCTTATACAATTCCACATCAGCTTTTCTAATATAATCCATAAAATTCTCATACGATTCTGGTACTGCTACATACGTTCCAATAGATACACTTACTTCAATTCCCTCCATAGGCATACCTGGTTTTCCTAATTCGCTTATACTCTTTCTCAGCTTTTCACAAAGTGATTCCATTAAAACATTACCATAACGTTCTACTACAAGGAAAAATTCATCTCCTCCAAATCTTGCTGCCAAACCATTACAACTTTCTGCAATCTCGTTTAGTATATTAGCTACACTCTTTATACATTTATCACCAGTCAAATGACCATATATATCATTAAACTGCTTAAATTTATCTATATCAATTATAGCTATAGCCAAAATTAATTTTTGCTCTTTAGCTTTATTAACAGCTTCTTCAAGGTATCTATTTAACTTTCCCTTATTTGCAAGTCCTGTCATAGCATCTGTTTCAGATAATACTTTTAAATTCTCATTATTATGTCTCAACTTACTTATAACAGTCTTTGCCTTAATGCCTGAAAGTTCATTATCCTTAAAGCTAATTAGTGCCTTTTTAGAATTTTCTCTATATCTATTTAAATATTCCACTCGCTTACTTGCATTTTTGCTCTTAGTACAAACTTCTATAGCTATATCAAAAATATGCTTCTTACTATAGGAAAATGTACTATTAAGTACGTCCTGTACTATTTCACTCTCTATAAAACTCATTGATTCTTCATATTTTCCTACAGATTTAAGATATTCTAATATATATATTATCGCCATCTCTCCTTGAAACTTGTCTTTTACTGCTTTAACCTGGTTTTTGGCTTTCTTGTAATATTTTTCAGCTTCTTTTGGATGTCCCATCTTCTCAAATACCAAGGCTACAACTGCATAAGCACTTGAATGACTTCTAAACAACACATCATCAATACATACCTCAAACATTTTTTTACAGCAATCAAATGCCTGTTCATATTCTCCCAATCCATATAAAGCCATTGCAACGTTTACAAGAACAATACCATCCATATATTCATATCCAGATCCTTCGTCTAGCATCTGCGCTCTTTTAAAGCTTTCATATGCACTTTTATAATCTGAAATTTCCATATATATATATCCCATATTATTATATACTTTAGCTCTAAGAGAAAGGTTCTCATAAGAATCCAATGTCATAATGCAATTTACAAAATTCGTCATAGCTGTAATAACCATTTCTTCTTTTTTATAAACTACTCCTATTGCATTATAAGCCTTCGCTAATATATCGTAATATATATACTCTATCTGTCCATTAGATGATTCTCCATAAAAGAATTTGCTCATATGTTCATCACAAATTTCTATGCATTTATTCAATTTTTCCAATGCAGTTTTCAAATTTCCTGAAATAACATATGCTTTTCCCTCTTCATAAAGCAAACGTAATTCTTCATTTGAAACCATTTCAAATTTATTTTTCATAGTAATCCTCCATGCATTTTAAATAACCTTAAATGAATAGTCATCCTTCTTTTGCTTAGCTTTATATAACTCTATATCTGCCCTTCTAATATAGTCATATACTCCAACAGAGTCACTTGGAACCATAAGTATTGCACCTGTAGATACCGTAAATACACCTGCATCTTCTGTTTGCTTTTTTATCTCTTTAAGTACTGATATCACTTGAAATTCATCTACATCATCAAGTATAACTACAAATTCATCTCCACCAAAACGGTAAACATTGTTTTTCCCTACTATTTCTTGTAATATATCTCCTACTTGCTTTATACATACATCACCAAATAAATGACCTTGTTTATCATTGATAATTTTAAAATTATCAATATCAAGCATCATAACACATATTGGTCTGTTTACCGAAGAAGCTGCTCTTATTATTCTTTCGCCCTTATCTTCTAATCTATATCTATTTCCTAAACCTGTCAATGTATCGTTTTGAGATTTTAGTTTTAACTCTCTATTGTCTTTCTTTAAAAACTCTACTGATAATACTTGAGCAATACATTGAGCATTTTCTTCATCAACTTCCTCCCAATACTTGCTCATCGCCTCATAATACATTTCGATATATGTATTGGATAATTCTATTTCTCCTCTATCTTTTGCAACTTCAATAGCCATATCATACATATTTACTAATTTCTTAAGTGAAACAAACATCTTCTTTCCACTTCTCACCTCTTCTATTAACTCCATGGCCCTATCTATATAGCCATTTCCTATAAAAAACTTAAGCATACGATTTCTGTTTTCTTCAAAGTCCGCTCCACTTAAATATTCCTCATCCATTGCATATGCCTTATTGTAACTTTCGTAGGCTTTTTCTATTTCACCTGTTTTTTCATACATTAGTGCTTCCACACTATAGCACGAAGCTATATCATCATAATTTTCTTTTTCTCTAAGCACTCTAAATGCCATCGCTAAATAAGCTTTTCCTTGTTCATAATCACCATCTGTAATATACATTTCTGCTAGATTTACTAGCTCAACTCCTTGTACATACTCATGACCACTTCTTTCTTCTATTTGTACTACTGCAAGATATTCTTCATAGGCTGTTTTCCTCTCACCTACAAGACTATAGAGATTTCCCATATTGTTTCTATAGGATGCAATTTTCCTTTCATCACCTAGTCTCTCTGCATATTTACATGCTATCATATAATTATCAAGAGCTCTAATATGGTTGTTTGTATATGTATAATAAACACCATATAAATTATATGTTTCTGCTAACAAACCATCTCTTACATCTTCACTTTCATACTCCTTACCTAACCATACCACTATCTTGTCTAACATCATAATCACATCATCTAACTCATTAAACATAATAATTAATTTTACATATACTAAATAATACTCAGACTTAAGTTCAGCTGACTTACTCTTATTTACATATTTCATATTATCTTCCATAAGTTTTTTTGCATACTCAGGGTTTGCTTGTCCCATAGACTTAACTTGTTCTATGATATCTTCAATAATCATAGCTTCTTGCACTTCATAGTCACTAGTATATGTACCATAGTCACGTTTTTGCATATTATATATATTTTCTATATCATCTACAGTCAAGGCTTGATTATAAATCTCAAGAGCTCCTAAATATCCTATATAGCTCTTTTGATAAATGTCACCTCCCACTATAAATCTATTTAGTATAAGTGGTGCTCTAGATACAGGTTTCTTTTCCCCTTGCTTTCCATCAACATATATAACACATAGGTTATTTTCTGCATTATATACTATCGATACATGAGTCCATTCCTTTCCTATCTCCTCAACACTTAAAATATCAACAAAAGCATCTAACCCCACAATATCTTTATCTCTCATTCTAAATAATGCTTTACTATTCCAACCCATTGGCATCATTGAAAAAAACACATTTTCAAAATCTGCATATAATAAACTTGTCCAAATGTTTGACTTTTCACTCTTCATCCAAAAAGTAATTGTGAAGCTTCTGTAAAAAGATGGTATCTTCGGCATTTCAATTATCTCTGAATTTGTCTCTCCACCAGGGAAATAAAGTACTTTTCTATTTTCAAGAATTCCACTAATAAACCTAACCTTTGTACCTACAATATTACCTTTATATTTTCCCGAATCATCCACTAAGGTATCATTAAAACTAAACCTAATAATCTCTGCTTTGTTTCTGCAATTATTATCAATATAATCGTTAAAAGCATTCTCTTTAATAGGTCTACTAAAATAGTATCCCTGTAGTATTTCACAGCCAATATTTGCAAGGTATCCTGCCTGTTCAATAGTTTCTACACCTTCACACACTACCGTCATATGAAGTCTCTTTGCCATAGCTACGATACATTCTACTATTATTTTATCATTTTCCTCGAGTAAGCCTTTTTTCATAAATACTTTATCTATCTTAACTATGTCTATTGGCAATTTACTAAGCACATTTAATGATGAGTATCCAGAGCCAAAGTCATCCATGGATACCTTTATTCCAAGCTTTTTAAGTTCTCCAATAAAATACAAAGTATTTTCCATCTCTGAAATATAAATGTTTTCTGTTAATTCAAACTCAATATATCGTACATCCATATTATATAACTCTATAAGAGCTTTGATATAGAATACAATATCATCACTATTCATATGTACTCTTGATAAGTTCATAGAGATTGGTACTACATGTTTACCTTCATCGAGTCTTCGTCTTATAAGACTAAACACTCTATCATATACATAATAATCCAACTTAACTACATATCCATTTTTTTCAAATAAGTCAATGAAATCATCTGGGTAAACTACTGCTCCGTCTTTTTTCACCCAACGTACAAGTGCTTCCCCTCCAACTATTACATGAGTTACTGCATCTACCTTTGGCTGATAATAAACTTGAAATTCCTCGTTTAAAAGTGCATATTCAAATTCTGAAATCATGGTAACATTTTTATTTTGCAACTCACGCATCTCCGCTCTAAAAAGAGTTGCTTCTAAACCATTTGTTTTTGAAAGTTTTCTTGCATAATTTGCATTTTCAATATCAAACATGATATTACATTTCTTTATGTCAACTATATTTATACCAACGTTCATTCTCGCATAATTTATACCACATTTCTCTTTAAAAAGCTCTGTCGCATTTCTACTCTTTTTCAAAGCGTCACTAAGTACTAACTCTTCTGGAACTCCCTTTTTATATTTTAATACTAATATAAAGTTATCACTATGAACACGACAATAACAGAGCGCATCTTTATCTTTCATAAGAATGTCCTCTGCATATATCTTCAATATCTTATCACCTATTTCGTAACCTAATGATTCATTAAAAAACTTAAAGTTACTAACGTCTGTATATATGTATACAATGTTTTCATCATCATCAATAATATTGATGACATTTTTTAGTTTACTAATAAACTCATCATACTTATATAAGCCAGTTAATTGATCTCTCTCTTTATGTCTTTTCATCTCGTCTAGCTCTAACGTCAAGTTAGCAACTTTAAGTCGTAATTCATCACTATCTGTTAATGTTTCGAGTTCCTTATTAAACTGTCCCAACTGCTTCACCTATTCCTTAAAATATACATTTTATATTGTATATTTTACCATATAACTGACTTATTTACAACGTGTTTTGTGCAATTCCAATAAATACTTATCTTAATTAGCACTCACCTCTTGACAGTGCTAACAATTAGTGTTATATTCAATTTGTAAACATAATATGTGTAAGGAGGTTAAGCATATGAACATAAATAAATTTACACAAAAATCTATAGAAGCTGTACAAGACTGTGAAAAACTTGCATATGAGTACGCTAATCAAGAAATCGAACAAGAGCATTTATTAATGGCATTAATTAAGCAAGATGACGGACTAATACCTAAATTAATAAACAAGATGGAAATAGACATTTCGCATTTTGAAAATAAAACAGATGAATACTTAAATAAGAGGGTCAAGGTACAAGGTGGCCAAGTATATATAGGAAATGAATTGAACAAGGTACTTCTTTGTTCAGAAGACGAAGCTAAGCAAATGGGTGATGATTATGTTTCTGTTGAACATTTATTTCTTTCCCTTATTAAGTATCCAAATAAAGCTATCAGAGAAATCTTTAAAGAGTACGGAATTAACAGAGAGCGTTTTTTAACAGTTCTTAACAGCGTAAGGGGAAATCAGCGTATTACTTCTGATAATCCCGAAGCTACTTATGATACACTCGAAAAATACGCTACTGACTTAGTATCAAGAGCTCGTGAACAAAAACTTGATCCTGTTATAGGCAGAGATGCTGAGATTAGAAATGTAATTAGAATTCTCTCTAGAAAAACGAAAAATAATCCTGTTTTAATAGGTGAACCTGGTGTAGGTAAAACTGCTGCCGTTGAGGGACTTGCTCAACGTATAGTAAGAGGAGATGTTCCTGCTGGATTAAAAGATAAAAAAATCTTTTCTCTTGATATGGGTGCATTAGTAGCTGGTGCAAAGTATAGGGGTGAGTTTGAAGAAAGATTAAAGGCTGTCCTTGAAGAGGTAAAAAAGAGTAATGGTGAGATTATCTTATTTATTGATGAGCTTCATACCATAGTAGGTGCTGGTAAAACCGAAGGTGCCATGGATGCAGGTAATATGTTAAAGCCAATGCTTGCAAGAGGCGAACTTCATTGTATTGGTGCGACTACACTTGATGAATATAGGAAATATATTGAAAAAGATCCTGCACTTGAAAGAAGATTTCAACCCGTTCTTGTAGATGAACCTACTGTGGAAGATACAATTTCTATTTTACGTGGACTTAAAGAACGTTATGAAGTATTTCACGGAGTGAAAATCACTGACTCTTCACTTGTAAGTGCTGCTATATTATCAGATAGATATATCTCTGACAGATTTCTTCCTGATAAAGCAATTGACCTTGTAGATGAGGCATGTGCATTAATTAAAACCGAGTTAGACTCTATGCCTACTGAACTGGATGAACTTCGCAGAAAAGTTATGCAGTTAGAAATCGAGGAAGCTGCTTTAAAGAAAGAAACTGATAAGCTAAGCCTTGATAGATTAGATTCTCTTCGCAAGGAACTAGCTGATTTACGCGATACTTACAATATTCAAACTGCTAAGTGGGAAAACGAAAAAACTTGCGTTGAAAAATTAAGTAAATTACGTGAAGAAATCGAGCAAGTAAATAATGAAATACAAATAGCAAGTCAAAAATATGACCTCGAAAAAGTAGCTCAACTACAATATGGAACACTTCCTACTCTCACAAAACAATTAGAAATAGAAGAGAATAAGGTTAAGGAAAAAGACCTATCTCTTGTACGAGAGAGTGTTACTGATGAAGAGATTGCTAAAATAATTTCTCGTTGGACTGGAATCCCTGTATCTAAGCTTTCTGAATCCGAGAAAAACAAAACACTTACTTTAGCTGACCAATTATGCAAACGTGTTATAGGTCAAAATGAAGGTGTTACCCTTGTAACTGACGCCATTATTCGTTCTAAAGCAGGTATTAAAGACCCTTCTAAGCCTATTGGTTCATTTTTATTCCTCGGACCAACTGGTGTAGGTAAGACTGAACTTGCAAAATCTCTAGCAGAGAATTTATTTGACAGCGAACAAAATATAGTTCGTATTGATATGAGTGAATATATGGAAAAGCATTCCGTATCAAGATTAATTGGAGCTCCTCCTGGATATGTTGGCTATGATGAAGGCGGGCAATTAACTGAAGCTGTTAGAAGAAAGCCATATTGTGTCGTTTTATTTGATGAAATAGAAAAGGCTCATCCTGACGTTTTCAATATTTTGCTCCAAGTACTTGATGATGGAAGAATAACTGACTCTCAGGGACGCACTGTTGACTTTAAAAATACAATTATTATTCTTACTTCTAATATTGGTTCTTCATATCTTTTAGATGGAATTGATAAAAATGGAAATATTTTAAAAGAAAGTGAAAACTTTGTAATGTCTGAACTTAGAGCTAGTTTTAGACCTGAATTTTTAAACCGTATTGATGAAATTATTATGTTTAAGCCATTAACAAAAGATAGTATCTGTGGAATTGTTGATTTATTGATGAAAGACATTAATAAGAGATTAGTTGACAAAGACATTCACATTGAACTAACGCCTAGAGCAAAAGACTTTATTATTCAAAATGGCTACGAACCAACTTATGGAGCTAGACCACTTAAAAGATACTTACAAAAAAATGTTGAAACACTTGCAGCAAAGGCAATCCTGTCAGGAAGCCTCTCAGATAACAATACAATAACTATTGATGTTGAAAATGACAACTTCCTAATATCCTAAAAAATGAACTGTCGCAAAATACAAAAATTAGATGAATCAAAATCATTTTTGTAATTATGCGACAGTTCTAATAATATTTATTTCTATTTAGTTCCCCATTTTTGTATTAGTGCGTTGTATTCATCTGTAGTTATTGGAATAAACGAACCATGTTTGCCACCTTCTGGCATCTTATATGTACCTTTTTCCATTCTAACAAAGTTTGCTGTCTTTAAATCTTCCAGACTATTTGCTATTAATGGGAAGTATCCAACTCCTGCATTATTTCCTGCATATCCGTCCATATAAAGAACCCACTTTTCTTCACCATTAATCTTATAAATAGCTGGTCCTTCAACACCACTTTCACCTGCTATTTTTGTTTTAACAAGAGAAAAATCTCCTAACACCTTATCACTTGTTTCTAAAAGAATGGTAAGCTCATTTTCATTTTTAGTAAATCTATAAAATGTACCTTGATACTCTATCATTGATGTATCAATAAACGTTATTTTATTCTCTACATCTTTGTAAATTTGTGGCTCTGTAAATGTATAGAAATCTCTAGTTTTAGCATACCATATCTTCTTACCATCTCCACCCTTTAATCCTGTAGCCCAATATACAACATACTCGCCTGTAGTTTCGTCATATGTTGCCTCTGGCGCCCACATACATGCTGCCTTCTCAGGTGCTATAAGCATAAGTCTTTCTTCTGACCAATTAATTAAATCATCAGATTCCCATACTCTTATATATCTACTTCCGTTTCCACCATAGCTAGCCCAATCGCCACCATTAGCATCAAGGTCTGTTCCTATTAAGTAAAAATGATCTCCCTCTGGCGATCTAATAAGAAATGAATCTCTTACACCTTTTGTTCCTAACTCTGCTTTTAAAATAGGCTCGTTATCATTTAATGCAGTCCAGAAAAATCCATCTTCACTTGTTGACATATGAATATGCTGACTTTCACCTTTTCCATATATATTCCCTCTAAAATATGAATATAGATATGCATTATAAGTCTTTTCTGCTGGTTTAGCTTTTATAGTTAATTCAAATTCCTTCGTATAATTATAATCGCCCGATGTTAAACTTGCTGTAAGTTTTACCTTTTCATCTTTATCTTTCCTTGTTACCACACCAGCAGGTATTTCTCCATTTGTACCTGTATTCTTTATTGTTACTAGATCCTCATTATCACAAGTCCATTTAATGCCTATTTCATTATTTTCTCCTGCTTTCTCTAATAACGTAATATTTCCACGTATATTATCAATATTATGAATAAGATTTTCTGCTATCATTTCTACTTTCACTGGCATCGCCTCCTTAATAGATAATACTTTAAACTTAAGGTATCCTTTTCCCTTTTTATAGTTTATATATACCGTCACGTCTTCTGATTCTTCTAAATCAGTTTTAATAAATCCCCTTTTATTGATTGCATCACTCTGTATAACAGTATATGCAACTGAAAGTCCATCAAAAGACAATTCAAAGTTCAAATCATTTGTGATATTATCACAATCTTTATTCTCGCCTAGCATATTTGCTATGATTTTTTTTACAGTCTCATCATTTGAATCATTTAAATATTCAACGGCTGATAAATCAATGGTTTCTTCTTCTTTTTTTGTGGTTTTTTCTTTTGTAGTCTCACCATCTACATCAGCTTCACTACTTTTACACCCTGCTATTAATGCCAAAGATAACATTGTAATTAACAGCAATAAATACTTTCTTTTCTTCATTGTAAATACCTCTCCTTTGTTCAACAATAATACAATTAAATTCTAACATTTTAATTCATACATATCAAGCCTATGCATTGCTCTTGTTGCGCTTATATATAATGCCTGTTTTCCGAACTCATCCTTTTCATAAAAAGCACCATAATCAGGAACATGAACGCAGTCAAATTCTAAGCCTTTAGATAAGTAAAATGTTGTAACTGTTATACCTTTAGAAAATCTAACGCTTTCTTTATCAATAAAGTGAACATTCTCCATTGTTTCTTTTAATTGATTATAATAAAGAGTTGCACTCTCTATGTTCATACATAATACTGCTATCGTCTCATACCCTTCGGATAATTGACCTTCTATATTTAACTTTAAATCCGCAATAATATATTCAAAATCATCGTATTTTTTTAGCAAAGGTTCTTTTCCACTTCTCTCAAAGAAATCAATATCCGTTTGCCCAATGATATTAGCTGCAAATTTTCCTATTTCCATAGTTTGGCGATAACTCTTCTTCATTTGAGTATAGTTTACATCTCTTCCAAAAATCTTTCTAATGTATTTAGCAACATCTACCTTTTCATCTCCTATACTTTGATACAAATCTCCTAATATAGTCATTTGGCATTTAAAAACTTCTTCAATTATGGCATATTGAACATACGAATAATCCTGCATTTCATCTATAAGAAGATGCTTTACATTTTCATGTGCCTTAACTCCAAATAATTGATATTTTAAATACAATATAGGATAAACATCTTCATACAATATCTCGCCTTTTCTACCTTCCTGCCACTCAATATCTTGTAAATGCAAGAATTTCTTATATAATTTAAGAATATCTTTTGTCTTATATAATCTTCTGAACTTATCATTTATTATTTCAAGCTCTATTTCATCAAAGTTTTTCCCTGATAAGGTTTCGGCCTCATCAATAATATATTCTGCAATAGCATCAATTCTTTTCATAAGTGGTGTCTCAGTAAACTTCTCATAAAACATCTTTTCAATCTTATGTGCTGGAGCATCTATATTTTTATACACCACATCAGAGAATTTAACCAAATAAGATTCAAGTTCTAATACATATCCATTTATTTCACTTACAAATTCACTCGACTGTTTATACTTTGTATATTTTCCATAACCCCATTTCATTATATCTTCTATACTATCATATCTGTCTTGACACCTTCCAACTTCACTTAGCTGTTTTGAAGCAAAATCATCAAAACTCATTTCACTAATATTTTCCTCATTCAATTCTGGCAATATATGCGCTATATAGTCCGCAAACACACCATTTGGCGAAAGAATTAAAATATTTTCTGCACTTATTGTATTCCTATTATGATATAAAAGATATGCCATTCTATGCAATGCTATAGATGTTTTACCCGAACCAGCTGTTCCTTGTACTACTAGTATTTTACTGTTTTTATCCCTAATAATAGCATTTTGCTGTTTTTGAATAGTAGTCACAATGCTCTTTAACCTATCACTGCCATTCATTGATAACTCTTTTTTCAAAATATCATCGTCAATATTTATATCACTTTCAAAAAAATATAGCATTTTTCCATTTTTAATTTTATACTGTTTTTTCACAGTGATTTCACCATCTATTATTCCATTTGGTGCTTCAAATGATGCTTTTCCCTTATCATAGTCGTAAAATAAACTTGATACTGGCGCTCTCCAATCAAAGACTAATGGAATATCTGATGCTTTAGGAGAAAAACTACCTATTCCAATATAATAAGACTCTGGCAATGTTTCACCTTCATACATAAAATCAACTCGTGCAAAATAAGGCGACTCTAACATCTTTTCATATCTATGTCTTTCCTTTATTCTGTCTGATTTCTCGTTAACTGTATTTAACATTGACTGTTTATAATCATAATGTTCGTAGCCATATTCATCAAATTCATTATAATTTTGCCAATAATAGTCATTCATTTTTTTTATATCTTTTTTGTGATATTCAAGTACTTCATCTATTTCGCCTATTTTTTTATTTAGCTTATCAATGACATTTTCCAAGTACTTTGATTCGTCCATAAATACCTCTTTTCTTATATTTAACATTTTTGTCTGATTTTTACACACTTTGACCCTTGATTTTCTAAAAACAATATGCTAAACTCTAAATGTGGTGATTATTATATCATTAAACACAATATAAAGTATTTTTATATAAAAATAAAAAACAGAGAGGGTGGTTGTTTTGACACAAATATATACCAAGGGAAGTTTTATTATTTTTAGAGCAAAGGATGGTTTTGTCGTACACAACACGACAAAAGCGTTTAGCGAAGGACACACTCATTTATGTAGTTTTGGCTCCGCGAAGTACTTAATAAATCTCGCCCTAAATCATAGGATACCGAGAAACCTTGATATATACAGGCTAATCAGCCTCACACGCATTACAAGTGACCTAACTTATAGAGAAAAAATCGAATCACTTATAGATACAAAGAAGCAGCGAAAATGTACTAACTACACAAATTCACGTAGGATGTGTAAAAGTGCCTAATTCACTGCCCTTTTTATATATTAGAATTATTAAGAATAAAGGATTTGCCTTTGCAAATCTTTTATTCTTTTAATCTTGCTTGTTATTTTTGCTCATTATTTGAAGATTTATTTAGTACTACCTTTAATGCTTGTAGTCCAAGAATAACTACTCCACCTATTATAAAGAATAATACATTAAATGTATTAAAACTTAAAGCTGATTTTGGAGTTTTTAAACTTGTAGGTCCCATAACTATTGAATAAAGTGAGCCTACCATCAAACCAATAATACAATACAATATTGCTGAACGATGTTTATCAAGTAAATATTTTAATCCTTTTACTACTGAAAAAATACCCGCTAAACAACCCAATGCAAATATTATCATCGCTGGAACATATGCAAAATCAAGTTTAACGCAACTTTTTACTGCTGTCATTACCGCCTGATACACCCCAAACACAAGCATAATTGTAGACCCCGATATGCCTGGAAGTACCATCGCTGAAATAGCAATCATTGCACATATGAAAAGATATATTGCTGTTCCAAATGAAAATTCGCCAAATTTAAAATCATAACCTGTATTTACACTTCCTGAAAAATATGTGACACCTACTACAAGTGCGATTCCCGCTAATAAAAATATTATATTCTTATATTTACCAATAAATTCTTGTTTTTCTTCATAAATAATAATTGGTATTGCAAAAAGTATAAATCCTAAGAACATAGAACTAACTTCATAAATATTCTTTTCAAATACCGCTGTTATCACTAACGATGCAAGTGACATTCCTACAATCCAACCACATCCAAGTTTAACTAGGAATTTAAAAGCTCTGACTCTTTTTTCTTTGTCTTTTGAAACTATGTTGTTTAAGGAATTAATAAACTCATCATATATTCCCATCAAGAATAAAATCGTACCTCCTGATACACCTGGAACACTATCTGCAAGCGCCATTAAAAATCCGCCTAAAGCTCTTATAAACATAAATATCCTCTTTCCGCTACTTTTTGCAGCATATAATTATTCACTTCTTCTAAAAACGCATCCATTTCCCTATCTGTGCCTATTGAAATCCTTAGGTAATCCTTTATAAGTGGAGCATCCCAGTGTCTCACATATATCTTATTCGCACGTAAGTAATTATACATATCAGTAATATCGTAATCTTTATGTGTTGCAAAAATAAAATTCGCCTTTGAATCTGGAAACTCAAAGCCCATATCTTTTAAGGCTATCTTTGTTCTCTCTCTTGTAAGAATAACTTTATTTCTTACTTCATGAAAATACTGCCAATCTTTCATAATTGCTGCACCTATAAGCATTGATGGATAGTTTATAGTGTATGAGTTAATTGAAAACTTAACATCATTCAATGCTTTTATAAGCGTCTTATTTCCTATTGCATATCCTAATCTTATACCTGCCATTGATCTTGACTTACTAAATGTTTGCACAACCAAAAGATTATCATATTTATCAATTAATTTCAAGGCACTTTCTCCACCAAAATCAATATATGCCTCATCAATAATCACAACTGACTCTTTATTGCTCTCTAAAAGCTCTTCAATTACTTCTAGTGGTTCATAAACTGAAGTAGGTGCATTTGGATTTGGTAAAATAATACCACCGTTTGGAACCTTATAATCCTCTATATCTATACTAAAATCATCACGTAATTTAGGTGTACTATAAGGAATTTTATATAAGTCCGCCCAAACTGGATAAAAAGAATATGTTATATTAGGGAATAAAATAGGTTTGTCCGAATTAAAAAATGTCAAAAAACAATTTGCTATTACATCATCAGAACCCACTCCAATAAATATCATATCTTTGTCAACTTCATAAAATCTAGATAGCTCTTCTACTAATGGTGTTGCTGCTGTATCTGGATACAATCTAAATTTCTCTATATTATCCTGTATTTCATCAATTGCCTCAATCGCCAACATAGATGGAGGATATGGACACTCGTTAGTATTTAATTTAACAACTTCTTTATCCTTTGGTTGTTCTCCTGGTATATATGGCACTACTTTTCTTATGTTTTTTTCCCATAATCTTTCATTATCGCTCATATTGCTAACCTATCCTCTCTTTATATTCTCTAATGGTTTTCCATCAATTTTTTCTTTAAGATTTATCCATGCTGTTCTTGAATTAGCTATCGTTTCATATGATACACAATATGCTAGTCTTACATAACCCGGACAAGCAAATGAACTTCCTGGAACAATAATTATATTTTCATCCTTTGCCATTTCGCAAAACTTCTTTTCATCTTCTATTGGTGATTTTACAAATAAGTAAAACGCGCCCTTTGGTTCTACACACTCAAAACCCATTGATGTAAGAATACTGTATAGCGCTTTTCTATTTCTATCATAATATTCAATATTAACCTTTGAATCAATAGCCTTACCTACTGCCCTTTGTATAAGTGATGGTGCATTTACATAGCCTAACACCCTATTTGCAATAGTTGCTGCTGTAAAAAAAGTTTCAAAATCTTTCATTTCATTTGGTATTACTAAATATCCAATTCTTTCACCTGGTAATGATAATGACTTACTAAATGAATAACCTACAACTGTATTTTTATAATACTTTGTAAGGTACGGAACCTCTACTCCATCATATGCAAGCTCTCTATATGGTTCGTCTGAGATAAGATAAATGTCATTTCCGAACTCTTTACTTTTTTTATCTAAAATATCAGAAAGCTTTTTAATAATCTCTTCTGAATAAACTATACCTGTTGGATTATTTGGATTATTTATAATTACTGCCTTTGTCTTACTTGTAATCTTTAATTCAAACTCTTCAATATTTGGTTCAAATGTAGGTAGATTAGGTGCAACTTCTACCAATATTCCATCATAATTTGATACATATGATCTATACTCTAAAAAATATGGTGCAAACGTAAGAACCTCATCATTAGGATTTAATATAGTTTTTAATACTACATTTAGTCCACCTGCTGCCCCTACTGTCATAATTATATTTTTATATGTAAAATCTGTTTCAAATCTTCTATTAATAGATTTTGCAATGCTCTGCCTTACATCTTCATAACCAGCATTGCTCATATAACCATGAACAAGTGTTGTTTCTTCTTTATCAAGTATTTCTTTTATTGCATCATTTACTGTATTTGGTGCTGGAACATTTGGATTTCCTAAACTAAAATCAAATACATTTTCCTCACCATATATAGATGCCAGTCTTTTTCCTTCTTCAAACATCATTCTTATTGCTGAATTATTGTTTACTAATCCAATCATTTTATCTGCTATCATTAATCTAAACTCCTTTCAACTCGTACAAAATATAATATTAATAGTATTATTAGACCTCCAAAAAAACCTCCCGCCGTATCAATTATAACATCTCTAAGTGCCGGCGTCCTTCCATCTGTAAACATCTGATGAAACTCATCTGAGACTGCATATAAACAGCAAATTATACTTGCAATATGCAGCCTAAATTTGCTTATTTTTATATTGCTTGTCATCAATGTTAATGTAACAAACACTCCTAGTATAGCATATTCCGTAAAATGTGCCAACTTTCTTATAACAAAATCTAATATTTCCATTTCCTGCCCATCAAGCTCAATTGGTATGATTTTTATAACAAAATTTGTAATAAAGTTTCTGCTTAAACTTGTTGAATCATCTCCTGACTGAGCAGAAAATATAAAAATAACTATCATCCATATAAGAGACAATGAGAAGAAGAGCAATCCATATGCTCTTCTTCTTTTTATATCACATAAATTAGTTTCAAATACTTTCATATCTAATCCTCTTTTCGAAGATGGTGCATCTCACCTGCCATATTTCCACTCAACCCCACGCTACTCTGAAGGGTTTTTGGTGGATGGTCTCTTTCTAATCCTTCCTTTATCTGTAACAATGCACATCTATTACAATAATGTCCAGTAACTATAGGCACCTTACAAAACTTACATAATTTTTGTTTCTTTACTTCTAAAAATCGTCCATCCTTAACAAATAAATCTATTAGCCGTTTTGGAACACCTGTACGCTCCGATATTTCCTGAATATTGTAATTTGTACCATATTCATCTACAAAGTCTCTAACTATTGCATACTCGTTTTTGAATATGCTACCACACATACCACACTTATATATTCCTAATCCCTCATATTGGTATTGCTCACCACACTCACATGTATCTGGCTTTAATAACTTTGATTCGAGATCTACTAATATCGCTTCAATGCTTTTCTCCTTATCGTTCATATGCACGTCTCCTATCGCCACCAATTTATTTTATATCAAATGTAACTTTTTATCTTTTATTTCATTCTTTTTCTTATTATACAGTATATTGACTTATTATTCAATTTGTTTCGTTCTTTTAGTAAAAAAGTTTTTTGTTATATTTTCTTAATATGTACTAGAATTTTTTTCATTTTTAAAGTATAATAGAAGTGAAATTGTGAATCGTACTAAGGAGAATATATATATAATGGCTAACAATTATTTAAGTGAAAGAACTCGTGAAAGTAAACTTCAGTTAGAGGAAGCTTTACACGGGGTATATGATGCTAGTATCGCTAGTGCTGATTTCCTTACGAAAGCTGGACATGATATCCGTACCCCCCTAAATGCAATAATAGGAATGACTGAGCTTGCTAAGGCTCACATTAATGATCCTAATAGAGTAGTCGAATATTTA
The DNA here is from genome assembly GCA_031548165.1 of Lachnospiraceae bacterium. Lineage (GTDB taxonomy): Bacteria > Bacillota > Clostridia > Lachnospirales > Lachnospiraceae > CAG-303. The sequence continues at coordinate 26,038 of JAVBRI010000046.1, read as the reverse complement.
GATAAAGTTCTTACTTCTAGTGCTCATCTTTTAGGATTAGTTTACGAACTTTTAGACACAAGAACTATGGAAGGTGGAATTCTGGAAATTTCTAACGAATCCATTAATTTAGAGACTTTTCTAAACGACATAAAGTCTATGATTACTATAGACTTAGAACATAAGAACCAGACATTAACTATTGATATTAATCCAGATATTAATTTAGACGTTTTTGCTGACAAGCAAAAGTTAATCCGTATCTTAATAACTATTTTAGATAATTGTCAAAAGTATACACCAGCAAACGGACATATTTCTGTTTCACTAACAGAATGCGAATATATCGAGCCAAGAATAGGTGCTTACCAATTCACCATACAAGATGATGGAATGGGGATACCTTCTGAATACATTGAACACATTTTTGAACCATTTAGCCGTTCTGATGATGCTATTGAGAAGAAAATCGATGGTGTAGGAATGGGACTAACTATTGTAGACGGTATAGTTAAAATGCTTGGTGGAACCATTTGCGTTGAGAGTGAATATAAAAAAGGAACAAAATTTATTGTTACTCTTTTTTTAGAGAAAAAAGATGCTCCTGTTTTTTCGTTACAACAAAATTCATCAAATACAGTTTCTGATTTTTCAAGTATGCATGTATTGCTCGTTGAAGATAATGAGATTAATCAAGAAATTGCTATTGAAATGCTATCATTGCTAGGTGTTAAAGCAGATGTTTGTGACAATGGAAAAATCGCTGTAGACACTATAATGGATAAACCTCCTAAATATTATGATATTGTTCTTATGGATATTCAAATGCCCGTTTTAAATGGTTATGATGCCACTAGAGCAATTAGACACTCTGGCAAGGAAGGTACTGATATTCTTCCTATAGTATCAATAACTGCCGATGCACTTCCTAGTGACTTTAGAAAATCAAAATTAGCAGGAATGAATGGTCATCTTACAAAACCTATTTCATTAACAAAATTAAGTAAAGTTTTATCACAATATTGTATACAACCAAACTAATATAAAAATAGCTCGAGCAGTGTCCTATTAACTAAAAAAACGACGGATAATTTTGAATCATCCGTCGTTTTTTGTTCGTAATTTCTATGTCATATTTTCGGTAATACTAATATTCATAAACCTCAAATGCTGTATATTCACCCGCAAAAATGTAACCTAACTTTTCTGCAATATTTAATGACCATTTATTTTGTGCATCCCAACTAGGATATAAATCTTTCGCTAAGCACTCTAGCACATATTTAGCTCCACAAATAGTAGCTAAGCCTTTATGTCTATATTCCTCTTTTGTAGCAATTTCAATCTCAAAACCATCCTTAAAACTAGAGTATGATGATGCCGCACAGACCATTTCGTCCCCTTTCATAATTGCAATACCAAAACCAATCTTTTCATACATTTCAAAATCATCATATTGAGCTATAAAATCATTTGCCCACTCATTTATTTTACAGTAATTATAAAGCTCCTCATCTATTTTTCTAAATAAATACTCTGAATCAAGCTTTCCTACCAAGCTCTCCAATTCTAATTTATTAAAATTATCTTTTGTCTTTTCCAATGCATAACGTGTAACCATTTTTGCCTTATCACCATAAACGCTTGAAATTAGCATTGACCAATCATCATTCATAGGTACCATTATTATAAAACCCCTACTATAATATTCAGGTTTAAATCTTACAATTTCTTCACTTGGTTCTCCTGCAAAATAGCAAAAACATCCTAATATAGCCATTGCTGACTTTGGACTTTCTACATCATCTACATAAATTTCACCCATTACATTATCTAAACAAGACCAAATTGCTCCTTCTTGCCAATTCTCATATAATACTTCTGCCTTTTTTTGCTCCACTAATTTTTTAATCATGCTAATCCTCCAGTTCTTCGTCTAAAAGACCATATACAAAATACATATTAAGTATATTTCTATAACTTAGTTTTTTTGCTGTTAACTGCCTATATGTAACCGATTTTATCTTACCTTGTGCTTTTAATTTTTTCATCTGCTCAACCGTAGAAATGTAATCCTTTTCTACTGCTTGTTTCATTTCAATATATTTTATAAGTTTTTCTTTATCTGTCATATTTTAAACCCTCCTCTTACTAAGAAAAAGATTGCCTAAGCAATCTTTTTCTGTATGACGTGTAAACCTTTAATTAATTTATCTTTTTATAACGATCAGGGAATCTATCACTTCCACAAACATGTCGTTCTTCGCGATCTTCACCTTCATAAATGATATAGTCACCTTCTTTAATAAACATCATTCCTCGTTTATTTTGAATAAATGGACATATAATCTGTCCCTCTTCAGTTTTTACCTTTACTAAACCATCTGTAACTATCCAACCATTTGTAATTATCTTTGTTAATGGTTGATATCCATCTTCCATTCCTGCGTGAGGTTCATATTGTTTTGCTTCAACCTCTATTCCTTCTCTTAAAAATCTTTCCATAATATCATCTCCTTTCTATTAACACGTCTTCTGCTAATTATATTATACTATATATCGGACATTTTATCAATAAAAGTAGATTTATTTTAAAAAAATTTTATATTATGCACTCATAGATTATTCACTCATGTTTGCGAGTTTTGCTGCTTGATCGGCTGCGATACAATTGTCTATTAATTCATCAATATCACCATCCATTACTTGTTCAAGTCTATGAGTAGTAAATTTAATTCTATGATCTGTACAACGTCCTTGTGGGAAGTTATAAGTTCTAATCTTTTCAGAACGGTCTCCTGTTCCTACTTGGCTTCTTCTAAGTTCTGCTTCTTCATCTTGTTTTTTCTGAAGTTCTAGTTCAAAAAGTTTTGCACGAAGAACTTTTAATGCTTTGTCTTTATTTTTAAGCTGTGATTTTTCATCCTGACATGATATTACAATACCTGTTGGTATATGTGTAAGACGAACTGCTGAGTCTGTTGTATTTACACACTGTCCACCATTTCCTGAAGCTCTGAATACATCAAACTTACAATCATTCATATCTATAGCCACGTCAACATCTTCTGCTTCTGGCATAATAGCAACTGTAGCTGTAGATGTATGAATACGTCCACCACTTTCTGTTACTGGAATTCTTTGTACTCTGTGAACTCCACTTTCATATTTTAATTTTGAGTAAGCACCTTGACCATTTATCATAAATGTCACTTCCTTAAAACCACCTATACCGTTTTCATTTAATGATATCATTTCAGTCTTCCAACGATTCGTTTCTGCATACATGCAATACAATCTGTAAAGCTGAGCCGCAAATAATGCTGCCTCGTCTCCACCTGCACCACCACGTATTTCAACAACAACGTTTTTGTCATCGTTTTCATCTTTTGGAAGTAAAAGAATCTTCATACGTTCTTCAAGCTCTTCTATACTAGCCTTTGCGTCGTTTAATTCTTCTTTTGCCATTTCTCTCATTTCTTCATCATTTTCTGTTTCAAGCATTAATAGACTATCTTCTACTGTCTGCTTTGCTGCCTTATACTCTTTATACGCCTCTACTATTGGAGTCAAATCACTTTGTTCTTTCATAAGCTTTTTAAAACGCTGTTGGTCGTTTACTACAGCTGGATCATTAAGCTCTTCCATTATCTCATCAAATCTGACTATAATATCTTCTAACTTATCAAACATATTAATACATATCCTTTCTACCTATAACAACTCTGTTAAGTCCTGCTAAATCCTCAATCACTTTCACATTCAAAAATCCATTATCATACATTATCTTTTTTACATCATCTGCTTGATCAAATCCAATCTCATACAAGAGATAGCCTCCTGACTCTAAACATCTTGATGCCTCCAATGTAATATTTCTATAAAAATATAAACCATCTTCAAATCCATCTAATGCTGACATTGGTTCATAATTCCTAACCTCTGGCATCAATTCCTCTATGTCTTTCGTCCTTATATATGGTGGATTTGAAATAATTATATCAAATGTCTCTTCTTTTATTAATTTAAACAAATCACTTTGAACGAATTTTATATTAGAAACATTATTATTCTCTGCATTTTCTTTAGCAACATTTAGTGCTTCCTTAGATAAATCAACTGCAAATACATCTACATTTTCTGCTATGCTTGCTACACTTATAGCTATACATCCCGAGCCAGTACACATATCTAAGACTTTAATCTCGTCTTTATTTGTAGCCATTTTATACTTATTTATAGTATCTAATGCTTCTTCTACAAGAACTTCTGTGTCTTGTCTAGGAATCAATGTATGTTCATTTACTTTAAAATCAAGACCCATAAATTCCTGATAACCAGTTATATGTTGAAGTGGAATACGTTTACAACGCATATCAATATAGCTAAAATACTTATCTTGAAGCTCTGGTTCTGCATTTTGTTCCTTTTTAATAAAATACATTGCTCTTGGTACATTAAAAACATGTTCAAATAGCAGCCATGCATCATTCTTAAATTCACTAATGTTTGCACTTTCAAGAAGCCTCTCACCTCTTGCTAGAACTACCTCATAACTATTCAACTTCTTCACCAACATTATCTGAAACTTCTTCTGGAAGAGAATCTTCAATACCCATATTACTTAGGTACTCTTTCCAATCAAACACAGCTTCTACTGATACTATCGCTACTTCTATCATCGCATCTTCTGGTTCTTTTGTAGTAAGTTTTTGTAACATCATACCTGGATAACTAATTATTTTAACAAGTATGTTTTCGCTTCTTCCTGCTAGTCTTATCACTTCATATGATAATGAAGCAATAAATGGAATAAGAAGAAGTCTTACGCCTACCTTTGTAAGCCTTGACGCTTCTTCTGGTAATAATACTGATATAATTATAAATGAAACAATACTAAAAAACATAACTAATAACAAAAAGCTTGTACCACATCTTTTGTGAAGTCTTGAGCTTATTCGTACGTTATCTACATTCAATTCATATCCATTTTCGATACAATTAATACATTTATGTTCTGCACCATGATACATAAATACTCTTTGTATATCTTTCATTTTAGAAATAAGTACTATATAGAGTATAAATATCATAATTCTTACAACACCTTCAACCACTGCTACAAGTGCATTTGAATTAATACTAATAACACGTGTCACAAAATCTGAAATAAGGTATGGAAGAACAATAAATAATGCTACAGACAGTAAAATAGATACAAATACTGTAAGTCCCATTAATACACTTTCAGTTTTTTCTTTGAACACAGACTTTACTGCCTTATCAGCTACAGTATCCTCTGTTAATTTCTCTTCTTCTTCAAAGAACTCCGCTGAATAGGTAAGTGTCTTTATTCCTAATACCATTGAGTCTATAAAATTAAAAACGCCTCTTACAAAAGGAAGATTAAGTATCTTATTTCCCTTTGTGAGTCCTTTATAGTCTTTTACATCTAATGCAATTTCATTATCTGGCTTTCTTACTGCAACGGCATACTTATCTTTGTTTTTCATCATTATGCCTTCTAAAACTGCCTGTCCACCAATACCTGATGATTTAATTTTTTTATCCATCTTCTACTTTTTACCTCTTCTTATCCAAAATAAGGTTGAGAATATAATCCTCAACCTTATCAATAATCCTGCTATTCTTCAGTCTTAACACCATACTTACGATTGAACTTGTCAATACGTCCGCGAGCTGATGCAGCTTTTTGCTGTCCTGTGTAAAATGGATGACAATTTGAACAAATTTCAACATGGATGCCTTCCTTAGTTGAGCCTGTTACAAAAGTATTACCACAGTTACATTCAACTGTTGCCTGATAGTATTCTGGATGTATTCCTTCTTTCATTTCTTCACCTCTTGTTCTCGCAAAATTGGACTTTACCAATTTAGTCTTAATATACAACTAGATAAATATATCATATGCTTGTTCCATTTGCAACTATTTTTTCATTAATGTTCTCATAATATTCGTATATAGCTCTTGGCTTGCATCACGCCAATTATTACACATAATCTCTGCAACATCCTCTGATGGAACTGACAAATTAAGTTCAATCAACGAGCTATTACCTTCTTTTATATTACAACTTACTATATAATCTTGATTGGTTGACTTATAGTAATCAGCCGTTGTCCCAACTTCATTCCTAAGCTCATATTTATTGTCTATTAAAAATATATCCATATCATCAATAACTGCAACTGGTATTTTATCAATTAATAACTCAATTGTTTCAACACCTTGATCTGTTATTCTATAATACGAAGTATTTCTCATCGTTTCTGATGATATAAGTCTAGTTTCTAAAAGCTCTGATACCACTTGTTGAAAAACAAAATAAGTAGTGTATTCCTTGTCCAAGAAAAATACCGACATCTGAGCATTTGTAAGCGGGAAATTAACTTTATTCAACATATACAATGTCATCAATTTGTATAACGTTAATGGTTCTACTGCCATATCCTTTACTATTCCTTTTTTAACCTTTCGCCTTGATTAATGTCTAATTCCAACATTCTTTTATTTATATAATTAAGTACCTTTTTCTTATCTGCCGACCACTTTGGTTCAATCAGCAGATTCTTTGGACCATCGCCCGTAATTCTGTGTACTATAATATCTTCTCTTAAATACCCTATAAGCTCTAACAACACTTCTGTATATTCCTCTAATGTATAAACCTTAAATTTATCCCTATAATAATATTCCTCTAAATAAGTATCTTTAAGTATGTGTAAAAGCTGAAGTTTTACACCTTTTACGTTTAACCTATTTATATATTTTATTGTTCCAATCATATCATCCTTTTCTTCATAAGGAAGTCCTATAATCATATGTACAATAACATCTATTCCTTCATTTGTTAAAAGCTCAACTGCTTTTTCAAAAACTGGTAACTCATATCCTCTTTTAATAAACCTAGCTGTTTCTTCATTCGAGGTCTGTAAACCAAGCTCTACCCACACAGTTTTTTTCTTATTAAGTTTTCCAAGCAGCCTTGCTTTTTCTTCATCTATGCAATCAGGCCTTGTGGCAATTGATAAAATTTCAATATTTTCATTATCAATAGCTTCATTAAATATCTTATCTAAATACGAAACAGGTGCATATGTATTGGTAAATGCCTGAAAATATGCTATATACCCACCTTGTTTTATCTTATTCCTAACAAGTTCTATTCCATCTTCTATCTGCTGCGTGATTGAGAGTTTACTGCTTGCTGCGAAATCACCAGAACCACCTTTGCTACAAAAAATACAGCCATCATTTCCAAGTGTTCCATCTCTATTTGGGCAAGTCATCCCTGCATTCAAGGATATTTTATATACTTTGTGACCTAACTTATCTTTAAGATAATCATTTAATCTATTTATATACATATTATATCGAAACGTTATTCATAACAGCTTTGCTTACCTCATCTGCTAATCTTTCATCAAAAACATCTGGTAAAATAAAATCATCTGATAATTCCGACTCAGATACTAAATCTGCTACTGCTTTTGCTGCTGCTAACTTCATCTCCTGCGTTATCTGTGTTGCTCGCCCTTCCAATGCTCCTTTAAATATTCCTGGAAATACAACAACATTATTAACTTGATTTGGAAAATCCGAACGCCCTGTTCCAACTATCCTTGCTCCTGCTGCCTTTGCAACATCTGGCATAATCTCTGGAACTGGATTAGCCATTGCAAATATAATAGCATCTTTATTCATAGTTTTTATCATATCTGCTGACACAATATTAGGTGCTGACACTCCAACAAAAATATCTGCTCCAACTAATGCATCTGCAAGTGTTCCACTCTTATTTTCTAAGTTTGTAACTTCTGCCATTGATTTTTGCATCCAATTAAGCCCCTGAGTATCCCTTGATACAACTCCACATCTATCGCATAAGGTTAAATACTTAAATCCATATGTAAGTAGTAATTTTGAAATCGCTATACCTGCTGAACCTGCACCATTAACTACTATTCTACACTCTTCTTTAACCTTTGCTGTAACCTTGAGTGCATTTATAATTCCTGCCAAAACAACAATTGCTGTTCCGTGTTGATCGTCATGAAACACTGGAATATCCAATATCTCTTTTAATCTTTCCTCTATTTCGAAACATCTTGGTGCTGAAATATCTTCTAAATTAATTCCACCAAATGCTGGTGCAATATTAACTACCGTCTTTATAATTTCCTCTGTATCCTGAGTATCAAGACATATAGGAAATGCATTCACTCCGCCAAATTCCTTAAACAAAGCCGCCTTGCCTTCCATAACTGGCATAGCTGCCTTTGCTCCAATATTTCCAAGTCCCAATACTGCCGAACCATCCGACACAACCGCCACTGTATTAGACTTAATCGTATATTTATAAGCACTTTCAGGATTCTGGGCAATCACCTTACAAGGCTCTGCCACTCCTGGTGTATACGCAAGTGCTAAATCTTCCCTAGTTTTAATTACACATTTAGTTTCTGTTGAAATCTTACCCTTCCACTGCTCATGAAGCATAAGTGCTTTCTCATTATTCGTCATAGTTACTTGGCTCCTTAGTATTTCTTTTTGTGCTTTTCAGAAGAAGGCTCCCTGAGACTTCTTCAAGTATGAAACTTAGAAATACTTAGAAGCTCTGCTTCTTAGTATTTCTTTTCATACTATTGTACCATAATTAATTTTAATTTTACACTATCTTTTTTTTTAATTGTATTGTATACTACAAATATAATTCACTATAATTATGTATTTCTTAAGTCTAGTGTACCGTTTCGATACACCGATACCCATATTTGAAAGGAAGATTTTTATGAGAGAGAAATTAGAATCATTACCTATGAGCGAATTACGCGAGATAGCTAAATTAAATGGTATTAAGAGTGTAACCACTATGAGAAAGTCTGCACTTATTGATCGAATTTTAGAAATTACAGGTAATGTAGATAACACAGAAACTACTAGCGAAAAAGCAGTTGAAACACTTGATACTAGTATTGCATCAAAAGAAACTGAACAACCTGCCCAAAGAAAAACTTATGACAAAGTATCAGATAGAGCACCTAGAAATGATAGAACTTTTAACAATAATCGTAACGATGATCATAACTTTGATGTTGCCCCAAACGAGGCTTTAGATAGTGGTATTGTTGCCTATGGTATTCTTGAAGTTATGGCTGATGGATTTGGATTTATTCGCTGTGAAAATTACCTGCCAGGTGATAATGACATCTATGTTTCTCCTATGCAGATTAGAAAATTCAACCTTAAAACAGGTGATATTATATTAGGAAAAGTAAGAGTTCGTACTCAAAACGAAAAGTTTGCTGCTCTCTTATTTATAAATCAAGTAAATGGATATACTATTTCAGAAGTTATTGCTAGAAAGAACTTTGAAGATTTAACTCCTATTTTTCCAAATGAAAAATTAAAAATGGAAACAAGTCGTGAAAATACTGCAATGCGTATTCTTGATATTGTTTCTCCAATAGGAAAAGGCCAAAGAGGTATGATTGTTTCTCCACCAAAAGCTGGAAAAACTACATTATTAAAAGAAATTGCTCATTCTATTTCTACCAACAATCCTGAAATTCATATGATTATTCTTCTTATTGATGAAAGACCAGAAGAAGTAACCGACATTAAAGAATCTATTGAGAGTAATAATGTAGAAGTTATTTACTCGACATTTGATGAGCTTCCTGAACATCATAAAAGAGTTTCCGAGATGGCTATTGAGCGTGCAAAACGTCTTGTTGAGCATGGTGAAGATGTTGTTATTCTCTTAGATAGTATTACACGTCTTGCAAGAGCTTATAATCTTATTGTTCCACCAAGTGGACGTACATTATCAGGTGGTCTTGATCCAGCAGCACTTCATATGCCAAAGAAATTCTTTGGTGCTGCAAGAAACATGCGTGAACAAGGAAGCCTTACAATCCTTGCCACTGCACTTATTGAAACAGGAAGTAAGATGGACGATGTAGTATTTGAAGAATTCAAAGGAACTGGTAACATGGAATTAGTTCTTAATAGAAAACTATCTGAAAAAAGAGTTTTCCCTGCTATAGACATTTTAAAATCAGGTACTAGACGTGATGATTTACTTCTTTCAAGTGATGAACTTAATGCTTTAGATGTTATAAAGAAGCAAACAAACAATACTCGAAATGATGATTCTGTAGAAAGAATTTTAGACTTATTTGCAAAGACCAAAAACAATCGTGACTTCTGCAATATGATAATGAAATAACTCGCCATTGGCGAGTTATTTTTCATATCCAACAAGATTGTCAATTAGTTCCCAGATTTCATCTCTTCCCTGCTTTGATAGTGAGGAAAACGGAATTACTGTTGTTCCTTTCTCCACATTAAGACCTTCTTTTATCATTTTAATGTGCTTTTGTACTTGACTTCTGTTTATCTTATCTAGTTTAGTGGCTATTATAATAGGATTATATCCATTATGAACTATCCACTCATACATGTTTCTATCATTTACAGAAGGTTCATGACGAATATCTATAAGTAAAAACACTGCCTTTAACATCTGTGATTTATTAAGATAATTTTCTATCATCTTACCCCATTTTGCCTGAACTTCTTTAGATACCTTTGCAAATCCATATCCTGGAAGATCAACACAATACATAAAATCATTTATATTATAAAAGTTTATTGTTTGTGTTTTTCCTGGCTGCGCTGATGTTCTTGCAAAAGACTTTCTGTTTAAAAGAGCGTTAATTAATGACGACTTTCCAACATTTGATTTTCCAGCAAAAGCTATCTCTGGCTTGTCATTTTCTGGAATAGTACTTGTTATACCGCATACTGTTTCTAGCTCTAAGCTTTTTATTACCATTGTTACACCCGTGTCTTTCCGATTTGGGTTTCCAAATCGGAATAGACCCAAATCTATAGTTGAAAAACTTTGTTTTTCAACGTTACCTCATATTATGCATCTACAAAGGCGTTCTCTATTACCTTTTCCATTTCGCTTACAAATATTATTTCTAAGCCTTTCTTTATCTCATCTGCTATCTCATCAACATCTTTTATGTTTTGCTCTGGTACAAGTATAGTCTTTACTCCTGCCATCTTTGCTGCAAGAATCTTCTCTTTTAGTCCGCCTATAGGAAGTACCCTTCCTCTAAGTGTTATTTCACCAGTCATCGCTAAAGAGGCTTTTACCTTTATGCCTGTTACTGCTGAAAGCATCGCTGTCGCCATCGTAATACCTGCTGAAGGTCCGTCCTTTGGTACTGCACCCTCTGGTATATGTATGTGAATATCGTGCTTTTCAAAATAGCCTTCTTCAATATTATACTTTTCTGCAATTGAACGAATATATGTTATTCCAGCTCTTGCTGACTCTTTCATAACATCACCAAGTTTTCCAGTTAATACTAATTCACCTTTTCCACTCATAGTATTTACTTCAACCTGTAAAGTATCGCCTCCAACACTTGTCCATGCAAGACCTCTTACAATACCTACTTCATCTTTTTCATTTATCATATCAGTGGTATACTTTGGCTTTCCAAGATAATCTTCTATATTTTCTGTACTAATCTTTACTGATTTCTTATCTGTATCTAATATCTCTTTAGCAGCCTTCCTACAAAGCTTTCCTATAGTTCTTTCGAGGTTTCTTACACCTGCTTCTTTTGTATATCCATTAATAATCATCGCAATAGCTTTCTTATTAATTGATAATTGAGACTTTGTTAATCCATTTGCCTTTTTTTGTTTCTCTATAAGATGCTCAATAGCTATATGCTCTTTTTCATTAAGTGTATAACTTGACACTTCAATAACTTCCATTCTATCAAGGAGTGGTCTTGGTATTGTATTAATATCATTTGCTGTCGCAATAAATAATACTTGTGATAAATCAATTGGAAGTTCAATATAATTATCCCTAAACTTATCATTTTGTTCACTATCAAGTACCTCTAACAATGCACTTGATGGGTCTCCTTTATAATCATTTCCAAGTTTATCTATTTCATCAAGTAACATAAGTGGATTTTTAACACCTGCTTGTTTTAAGCCTGTAGCTATTCTTCCTGGCATCGCGCCTATATATGTCTTTCTATGTCCTCTTATTTCAGCCTCGTCTCTTATTCCACCAAGGCATATTCTTATATACTCCTTGTTTAAAGCTTCTGCAACAGATTTTGCAATAGAAGTCTTTCCTGTACCCGGAGGTCCTACAAGACATATAATCGGACTTTTACCTTTAGAACCAATCAATGTTCTAACTGCTAAAAATTCAAGAATTCTCTCCTTAACTTTTTCTAGTCCATAATGGTCTCTATTTAATATTTCTTCTGCATTTTTAATATTTGAATTATCTTTTGAACATTTTTCCCAAGGCATATCTAAAAGTGTTTCTATATAACCTCTTACAACGTTACTCTCTGATGAGCCTGATGATAACATCTTAAAACGTTTTATTTCTTTTTCTATCTTTTCTTTTATTTGCTTATCCGCTTTTAGCTTTTTTAATTCCTTCAAAAAGTTTTCCGCATCATTTCCAGAATCATCTTCGCCTAGCTCTTCACGAATTATCTTCATCTGTTCCCTTAAAATATATTCTTTTTGATTCTTTTCTACTTTTTCTTTTACTTTTTCTGCATATTCTTTCTTTATTTTTATAACTTCAATTTCTTCACTTAAATACTTAGCAAGTAGTTCGTATTCAGAAATCACATCATTACATTCAATAAAATCTTGTTTTTGTTTCTGATTAAATGGAATAAATGAAATAGTTTGTTGTAAAAGTGTATGTAAATCCATATTATCTCTAAGACTTTTAATGGCATCTTTATCGATTTTATTATTTTCAAATGCGTATCTACTTAACAATTCTTTTATAATTCTACGCATAGCTTCTTTTGGCTCTTTTTCTATATCATCTTCTACTAATTCTATTTTTTCTACTGAAGCTATATAAAAAGGGGCTGTTTCCTCAACCTCTAATAATCTAGCTTTAACTCCGTTTTCCGCTATAACTCTTATTGTACCACCTGGTAATTTAATTAATTGCTTTACTGCTACAAGTGTACCTACTCTATATAAATCGCTTTCTAAAGGTTCTTCTATCGCACCTTTTTGTGCAATCAAAAACACCTCTTGTGTACTAAGCATAGCTCTTTCAAGTGCTGCTATTGATTTTTTCCTAGTTACATCAAAACGAACCATTTGCTCTGGTAATATTGTAAGTCCCCGTAATGTAATTACAGGGATATTTGTCATAATTGCCTGCATTTTCTCCTCCAAAAACTTCTATTATAACATCTTAGGGAGACATTTTTCAATATCTCCCTAAGCTCTTATTGGCCTGCTGCCTCCTTTAGCTTTGATTTTTTATAATCAAGCTCAGGTTGTGCTCCACTATTTATAACTTCCTCATTAACTATACATTTAACTACGTTTTCATCCGAAGGTATTTCATACATTATTTCCATCATAGATTGCTCCATGATTGCACGTAATCCTCTTGCTCCAGTCTTTCGCTCTACTGCCTTTAATGCAATGGCTTTAAGTGCTTCTTCTGAAACTTCAAGTTTTACATCGTCTATCTCAAATAATTTCTGATATTGCTTTATAATTGCATTCTTAGGTTCAGTAAGAATTCTAACAAGTTCTTTTTCTGTTAATAAATCAAGTGTTACTGTAGCTGGCACACGACCTATAAATTCTGGTATAAGTCCAAATTTCACTAAGTCCTGTGGCATTACTTGATGTAATAACTCATTTTCTTGTGTTTCATCCCCTGTTCCAATTTCCGAATTAAAACCAATAGATTTCTTATCTATTCTTGTTTCAATAATTTTTTCAAGTCCATCAAACGCACCGCCACAAATAAATAATATATTTGTTGTATCTATTTGAATAAGTTCTTGATGAGGATGTTTTCTTCCGCCTTGTGGTGGAACTGATGCAACGCTACCTTCAAGTATTTTTAATAATGCTTGCTGCACTCCTTCACCTGAAACATCTCTTGTTATTGAAACATTTTCTGATTTTTTAGTTATTTTATCAATTTCGTCAATGTATATAATTCCATACTGTGCTCTTTCAACATCATAATCCGCTGCTTGGATAAGTTTAAGTAAAATGTTTTCAACATCCTCTCCTACATATCCTGCTTCTGTTAATGCTGTCGCATCGGCAATGGCAAATGGTACATTTATAAGCTTTGCAAGAGTTTGTGCTAAATATGTCTTTCCTGAACCAGTTGGACCTAGCATCAAAATATTTGACTTTTGAATTTCAACATCTAAATCTTTTCCTGCTAAAACTCTTTTATAATGATTATAAACTGCAACTGATAGGACTTTCTTAGCATCATCTTGTCCTATTACATATTCGTCAAGAAATCCCTTGATTTCCTTTGGCTTTAGTAATTTTATGCTTTCTTCACTTTCATCGTGAGTGTAAGTTTCCATTTCTTCGTCTAATATTTCATAACATATATCAATACATTCATCACAAATATATACGCCATTTGGACCAGCTATTAACTTTCTTTTAACTTGATCTCCTGGTTTGCCACAGAACGAACATCTTAATTGCTTGTTTTCATTATCTTTATCCTTATTAGCCATAAATGAACCTTCACCTCGTTTCTATCTTTTTACTTCTTAAATATTAATGCTTTGAAATAACCTTATCGATAATTCCATATTCCATAGCTTCTGCAGCTGTCATGTAATTATCTCTTTCTGTATCCGCTTGTATTACTTCAAAAGGCTTTCCTGTATTTTCAGCAAGAATTTCGTTTAACTTTTTCTTAGTCTTTAAAATCTGCTCGCAAGCTATTTGAATTTCAGTAGCTTGACCTTTTGCTCCACCAAGTGGTTGATGTATCATAACTTCTGCGTTTGGAAGTGCAAATCTCTTACCTTTTGCTCCACTTGATAGCAAGAATGCTCCCATACTTGCTGCCATACCAATACATATAGTTGATACGTCACTTTTAATATAGTTCATTGTATCATAAATAGCCATTCCTGCTGTTACCGAGCCACCTGGACTATTTATATATAAATGAATATCTTTGCCTGGATCTTCTGCCTCAAGGAATAATAGCTGAGCTACTACTACGCTTGCTGATGTATCATTTACTTCTTCTGCAAGAAAGATAATTCTTTCTTTTAAAAGTCTTGAATATATATCGTAAGATCTTTCGCCTCTACTTGTTTGTTCAATGACATAAGGTACTAAACTCATTAATTACCATCTCCTTTACATTTATATCTTATAACCGTAATTATTTTACGTTAGCAACAACAAAATCTACTGCCTTTTGTACTGCTATATCCTGCTTCATTGATTCTTTTTCTGAATCTGATACTAATCCTTTAAGCTTTTCAATTTCCATCTGATACATTGAAGCCATCTTTTCGATTTCTGCATCAACTTCTTCTTCTGTAACTTCAAAGTTTTCAACTTTTGCAATTGCTTCTAATACAAGTCTGCTCTGAATTCTCTTAAGTGCCTGTGGTCTCATTTGCTCAAGCATCTTTTCTGCTGTAAGTCCTGTAAACTGGAAGTATTGATCAATTGAGATTCCTTGTGACTGAATTCTTGATGAGAAGTCTTCTGCCATCTGTCTAACCTGTAGGTCAATCATAGCTTCTGGAATTTCCATCTTTGCATCTTCAACGATTGCTTCGATTGCTTTGTTTTCTATTTCTGTTGCAGCTTCTTTTTCTTTAGTCTGTGTAAGTTTCTTCTTTACATCTTCCTTATATTCTGCAAGTGTATCAAACTCTGATACATCCTGTGCAAAATCATCATCTAATTCTGGAAGTTCAACAGTCTTGATTTCTTTAACTGTTACCTTAAATAAAGCTGGCTTTCCTTGTAATTCTTCTGCTTGGTATTGTTCTGGGAATGTAACATTTACTTCTACTTCTTCACCAATCTTCTTACCAATTAACTGCTCTTCAAATGTATCTATAAATGAATGTGAGCCGATTGTAAGAGAATAATCTTCTCCCTTACCACCTTCAAATGCAACACCATCAACAAAACCTTCAAAATCGATAGTAGTAATGTCTCCATCTGCTACTTCTCTACCTTCTACTGGAACTGTTCTTGAATTTTGATTTCTTACTTTATCAAGTTCTTCATTTATATCATCTTCTGTAACTTCTACAACTGGTTTTTCAACTTCAATACCTTTATATTTACCAAGTTCTACTTCTGGCTTTGTAGCTACTTCAGCAGTAAAGATAAATGTCTTACCTTTTCCCATTTGAACTACATCTATACTAGGCTGTGATACAATATCTAATTCGCATTCTGATGCTTCGTTTGAATAAGCTTCTGGAATAATTTCATTTGCAGCATCTTCATAGAAAAGTTCTGCTCCATACATCTTTTCAAGCATTTGACGTGGCACTTTGCCTTTTCTAAATCCAGGTACACTCATTTTACCTTTATTTTTCTGATATGCTTTCTCAACTGCTTTTTCAAATTCTTCTGCTGAAACCTCTATTGTAAGCTTCGCCATGTTTTTCTCTAATTTTTCAATCTGTAGACTCATTTATTTCCTCCATCCTGCTGCTTATCTACTACACAGCATTATACTCTAAAGTCATTTATGCTCATAACATCAGTGTATTATAACACAGAACTTTCCCATTGTCATCACTTTTTTTGAACATCTTTATGCTTTATTTTCACATATTTCTGCATTTTCAAGACCATTTCTTCTGACACTTTAAAGTTGTCATTATATCTTGCCAAATTGTAACTATCTATCAATTCTTTTTCTGAATTTTCAATGTATTTTTCATCAATTAACCGTTCTTTTATTTCGTTTGGGGTTTCGCTGTTATTAAATAAAAATCCTTTTTTTATAGCCTTTAACATTCTTGCACCATAAAAATATCTTATCTTTTCTCTGTTACTCATCTCCGAAAACCTTTTGTGTGTAAAGCTTCGTGGTTTTCTTTTTTTGTCTTTTGTTATTTTTACACTTGTATCACTATAACCATATATGGAGTGGGCAAATTTATGCGATTTCATAGCAGATGCACCAAATATTTTCTCTGCCACATTTTTAACAAACCCAAGCACTTTCCTAATAAGCAAGCTTAATATATCTTTTATACCTTCTTTAGGTATAAATATAAACCACAATGTCAGTATTCCTGATATTAATGTCAGTACTTTAATAAACTCCTTTTTCACTTCACTTAAATTACCAAACTGAATCATTATTGCAAGTACTATAGAAAGTAACATAAATATAATGCCTAGGCTTCTTCTTTTATTAAGATATTGTTTCATCGAAAGCCTCCTCTAACATATTTATTATTGTTACTGCATTTCCAGTTCTTTCAAGAAATTCTATCCTTTTTCTAATACTTTCATCAACATATGTTGTCATAAAAAATATCTCTGTACCCGATATTTTTTCATCAATATCCATGTCTATAATATTGATTATAGAATAGCCATATATCATTCTTATCATTGACATTTCCCTTAGCAGCTCAATGTATTTTTCTTTTCCTACGCTCATAGGAACATTTAAGTATTTATCATTGTTTTCCATTCTACAATTTGCAAGCAAACCAAACTGCCAACCATTTCCAGCAGCTTGCCCCGCTATATATGCACTATATGACAATGCTTTTTCCATTAATTCTTCAAACTCATGAATGCTTAATTTTACATCTCCCATTTGAAAATTTATATATATCTTTATCTTTCTTCCCAATATAAATTCTTTACTGTTCACCATTAGTCTGTTAGCTTTTGCTGTTGCTTTATGATTTATGTTAGAAATAGACTCTCCATAACTATATTCTCTAATTCCTGCAAACGAAAATGCATCTATCATAAGTGGACGTTTAGACTGTGCACTATAATTAAGACAATTATTTAATCTGTTTTGAGCTTCAATTTCTATTTCTTTAGGATATACTAGCACCCTTGCATGACTTTCAAGATATACTTCCATCCCCATAAATGTAACTTTTGCACTTTCTAACTTATAGCAGCCACGTTTTATACACTGTGCTTTATGAACTCTTCTTATTTTTGTATATGGCATAACAAAAAAGCGACTGACAAATTCATACATTTGGTCATCATCGCCTTGAAAGACCTTCATTTTTATTTTGGATGTTATATGTGTCTCTACATCAACATTAAACATTGGAAATATAGAGTTATTCGAAAACTCTTCAATAAACTCTATATCAGAACCTTGCGTAACCCCTTCATATGAAAAATAACGCTTATATTCTAGCTTTCGCATTGAGAAACGTTTTCCCCACATCGAAAGCAATACAAATAAAATAATAAGAAAACATATTGCTAATGCTATACATAGTATTATTATTACTATATCTGTCAAATGCTCCGTATAACCTGCCATTAAATAAGCTCCTCCGTAGGTACTGTAACATTTGCTAATATCTCTTCTATTATCTCTTTTTCAGCATCTTTTTTTATTCTTTCACTATTTCTTAATACCAATCTATGTGCACAAACATAAGGTGCTGCTATCTTAACATCATCAGGTAGCACATAAGTATGTCCCCCCATAGCAGCAATACTTCTTGACATTGCTACCAATGCTAAACCTGCTCTTTGACTCATGCCCAATATAACCTTTTCATGATTTCTTGTAGCTTCTAAAATTGAAACAACGTATTCTAGTATAGATTCACTCACTGATACATTATAAATCATACTTTGCATTTTCTTTATATCTTCGATATCTAAAATCTCGTTAACTTTTGACATCGCTGTTCCATTCATATGTCTTTTAAGTATTTCAACTATACTATCATGTTTTGGATAAGACATTGATAGTTTTATCATAAATCTATCTACTTGTGCTTCAGGTAGCGGAAATACGCCTTGAGTATCTATTGGATTTTCTGTAGCTATTACCACAAAAGGCTCTTCTAACTTATATGTCTTTCCTTCTACCGTTACTTGATACTCTTCCATACACTCTAATAATCCTGCTTGTGTCTTTGGAGTAGCTCTATTTATTTCATCTGCTATTAATATATTAGTAAATACAGGACCTTCAATAAAATTAAATTCAGATTCTTTAACATTAAAATAATTTATCCCTGTAATATCAGCAGGTAATAAATCTGGTGTCATCTGTATTCTTTTATATTTACCATCTATACACTTTGCAATCGTTTTTGCAAGCATAGTCTTTCCGCTGCCCGGTACATCTTCTAGCAAGATATGACCTTTCGCAAGGATTGCTGCTACAAGTAATTTTATAGTTTCATCCTTACCGATAATAACATTTTTTACGCCCTCGATTAGTATTTCCGAAGCTTCCTTAATGTCCGCTATTTCTTTAATCTCTACTCTTCTCATAATTACCTAACCTTTATTTCTTTACTTCACTAGTTTCAAGCACACGCTCTTCACCTGTGTTATATGTTATTATTAATTTAGAAACCTGGTAATCAATACCATTTCTTGTTACTACTGTCGTATCTGTTCTTGTTGATGCTATATATCTTGAAGTTGTACATTTTATCTGAATATAATTACCATTTAAAAGCTCAATATTCATATATCCCAAATCTTTTTGCACCATACTTACCACATTAGTTCCTGTAATCATTTGCCTTTTTGTTGTATTATTTTCAACTTTTGTAGATGACTGATTACTTGTTTTGGTTGTTGTGCCTTGTTTTGCTGTTTGACCTGTTGTTGAATCTATTGAAGGATTTGAAGTTTGACTTGGCGTAGCTGTATTTCCTCCTGCTGTAGCTGTATTTCCCCCTGCTGTTGTTGATTGGTTGTCATTTTGATTATTATTTCCACTGCCATTTCCATTATTTGAAGAATTATTATTTCCATTTTGGTTTTCATTATTTGCTACTGAATCACCTGATTTTTCATCTTCTCTTTGAACTATACTTACGTATATAGTCTTTTCAATTTCATTTCCACTATAAACAAACTTATATGTAGCTTTATAATCACCTACTTCATAAATATCAACTTCCGAGGCATCTACCCACATTTGAAATTCTTTACTCTCATCTGCATTTTCTATTGAAATTCCTGCTGAATAGTCAATTTCTTCACCCACATATGACTTTATATTAGATATACTTATATTTGGCATCTCTGTAGACAAATCAACAACTCCTGACACCTCTCCATAGTTCTGTGAATATGTTATATTCTTATCTAAACCTTGTGTTTCACTATTTGATTTATTACAAGCTGTAATTGCAATCATCATAACCATTACTGCCAATAATACTATTACCTTCTTCATATGTTTTCAACCTTTCAAATATGCTCTATCTGCATTCTACCTGTATTGTATAGTCTTTGCCATATTAATGGCTGTTTCTTCATCAACTAATATTCTTATAATCTCTAAGCCTAAATCTATCGCAGTTCCCATTCCCTTGCTCGTAGTAATATTTCCATCTGTTATTACCTTATCTGCTACTAATGTAGCTCCAAGCAAGTCTTTTTCAAATCCTGGGAAACAAGTTGCTTTCTTACCTTGTAAAATTCCAAGCCTTCCAAAAACCTTTGGTGCTGCGCATATTGCTGCTAATAACTTTTCTTTAGAATAAAAATCCTGTATATAATTACATAATTTTTCACTCATATCTAAGTTATTTGTTCCTGGCATTCCACCTGGTAAAAAAATCATATCATAAGACTCTATACTTATATCGTCTATTTTATCGTCACACATAATAGTAATATTATGAGAACCTGTTACTTTTTCTGTATTCAACACTGATATCATAGTTGTTTCTATGTTTGCTCTTCTTAAAAGATCTACTACCGCCAATGCTTCTACTTCTTCAAAGCCATCCGCTAACATTGCTGCTACCTTTGCCATTTTATACCTATGCCTCCTCTAAACTGAAAGTGTACTATTGTGATACTTTGTAGAAAATGTTACATCTTCACCAAACCATTCTGGTGCAATAAAGATATTCGCTTGTTCCTCTGTCTCAAACTCAACCTCTGCAAGTATTAAACCACTATATACTCCTTCAAATATATCTAATTCAATTTTATATCTTTCCATATATGGTATTATATACCTTCTTTTAGTTAGCACTTTTCCATCCGACTTAGAAAGCAAATGTAAATAACTTTCCTTTGTAAGTGGTAAATTATACTCTTCTCTTACCATTAGCCCCTTTGATTTGTATGTAAGAATATATTCATTATCTTGCTTCCTTACTCTTACTACTGGTTCTCTGCAAAGATATGCTTGTTCTATCTGATAGAAATTAAAATCTTCCAAGTTCATTGGAAGATTTTCTTTTGCAACTAAATATTTTCTTTCTATTTCCACGCTTACACCTCTGAATCTTTTATTTTAGTGATGTTATCCTCATATCACTACTTCTTGATAAGTCCACAAATGCGCCACCTACTAAAACTCCTGGTCTTCCTAACGCATATTTATTTATCATTACTATTGTACCTTCTAATTCATTATTAATATATACCTCTGTATTCATATATGATTGAGCTAATTTTTCAAGAAATGATACTAAGAACTTTGGATCATAAGTATCTATATTATCCTCAAATGTACTTATAACATCAAATGGACATATTCCTGCTCTATAGACTCTATTTGAAGTCATCGCATCATACACATCTGCTATAGCTACTATCTTCGCAAATTTCTCTATTTCCGGACTCCCAAGCTTACTTGGATAGCCTTTACAGTCACATCTTTCGTGATGCTGCAATGCTACTAATTTTATTCTTTCATCACATGATTGTGATTTTAAAATATTATATCCATGAATAGTATGTGTTTGCACTATAGCATATTCTGAAATAGTAAGCTTACCTGGCTTTTTAATGACTTCATTAGGAATCATTACTTTTCCAATATCATGCATTAAGCCTGATACTGTAAGTATATCTAATTCTTCATCTGACATACCAAACCACTGTCCAATAACATTACAAATCAAAGCAACATTAAGACAATGAACATATGTAAGATCATCATATCTTTCAATACAATGCATCATATCAAATATATTCACGCTCGGCTGACGTCCTACTATTATTCTCTTGACACTGTCTACAAGTTCTGTAACATTCAATTCACCATTTTTATAGATTATGTCATTTATAGAATCTTTTACTTTTACAATAGAATTTAAAAACTCTGTCTCAAATTTTTTAAAGTCTTCTGTTTGCCTTATTCTCTCATAGTAGTCGTTTTCATCGTCACAATTTCCTAGTATAATTTGTTCCAACTCATCATATGTATAGTCATATGGAATTTCATCATTAACATCACTAATAAAAAAGTCATATACATTAAATAATTTTAATCTATCTAATATATCTTGAGTTATTGTTGTTCCTTTAGGTATGATTAACTGACTCTCCTCACTATACACATCACCAGCTGTTATCATCCCTATCTCAGCTTTTATGGTAAGTATTCGTCTCAACCAATTTTCCCCCTTTGAATTTTATCTATTACTTCTCTATCAGAAAACTAATCTCCATATGTAACAAACTTACAAATGAGACGTTTTTAATAACGGGTAAATTATATATATCTCGTGTAAAACCTACTTTATAGCCATCAATCAAAGGATACATCCTATCTTCATCTAAGCGTTCATGACCTGGGTCTTCTAGCTTTACCCAAATATCTTGTCCTTCAATGTAATAGCCTACCATATAATAGTGTCCTGTATAACATTTTTGTTTTCTATTAAATTTTGCTTCCTCAATAGAACAGGGTTTCTTTATATCTACCCCTAAATCATCAAAAAAGTCTAATACTTCTTTTGGAAATTTTGGTGCCAACTTAACAAATTTTTTATGCCCTTTACTTATGGAATATTTACAAACAGGCATTGCCCTATAAATTTCTCTTGTTGCCTCAGGGTCATTTCCTACAATCCACTCGCCAATTTCTTTTTTAATCATAATTAACGCCTTTCACTTCTCTGTGCCCAACTCACTTTGGTTATTCTATTTACTTATTCTATCATTGTACAATTTAGAAATATTTTTGTCAATGTTTATCCTAATATTTCTTTTTTTTCTTTTTTTGCAATATTTTTATAGATATTTGCTTGCTTCTTTTATACTTAATGTTGCCATTTTATCCCTATGCTTACTTACAAAATTTCTTACCCACTCTGGATTTGTTTTTGAGTAATCTCTCAAACTCCAGCCAATAGCTTTATTTATAAAAAACTCCTTGCTCTCTAAATTAGCAATTAATATCTTTTCTAATAACTGGGTATTTGTATTTTCCTTTCGTGTCAACTGAAAATCTATAGCAATTCTTCTAAGCCAAAAATCATCATCTACACTCCATTCTAATAATGTATTAGCAACCTGTGGATACAGTAATTCAATACTTCCTGCAATCTTATCTAATCCATCGATTGTATCCCACCATGACTTTGTTTGTGCTAATTTTTTAACTTTTTCTATATCTTCTGTTAGAAAACACTTCTGCACAATGCTTAAATAATCCATCGCTACATATTGCATTTCACGATATTCATTTTCCCAACATTTATAAACAAATTCCCAATCTACTTCTTTTTCTTTTCGTGCAGTTTTAAAAAATTCTTTACAAGCTGATTTTCTTTTTGGAGTTGGCACGCCAAGATAAGGAAATAAATTTCTCATGTATGCGGCCATCTTTACTGACTCTTTTTCATCTTTTAGCTTTTCAATTTCTGTATATACATTGTTGTAATCCATAATTCCCTTTCTAACTTTCTAATGCTTTTCTTAAATCAGCAATATATGTCTTTTGTTGTTTTTTAAGATACATTCCCACAAAAGGCTTCATAATTACCTTTTTTGCTATTACATCTTCTGTAAAATCAACTGTTGTCACTCCATTTTGATATGAAAATACACCTGTCCAATGTCCTTTTATATTGTCATTTTCTATATCAAACTCCCAGCGTTTAAGACTTTCTGACTTTGTTACTGTAAAGTTTGTTGTATAGCCTTCTTTGGTGTATTCTACGAACTTGTTGCTATTTTCTAATACTTCTATTTTACTTAAATCACTTCTCCATGAATAGTTTTCAAGTGATGTAACTGTGTTCCAAACTTTTTCTATTTCATATTGAAAATCTGCTTTAATATTTGATATTGCCATATAACATTATTCTCCTATAAAAATTTTGCTTTTTCACCCTACAAATTGTAATTTATTGATGAGTTTTCTTTTTAACTGCCAAACAATAATTAACATTGTTAAATGCTTTCATTTGATTAGTGTTAGCATTATTATATTCTATAAAATATTGCTGTGTTATTTCATCTGGTGTTAAATGTTCATATATTAAGAAATCGTTATCACTTAACAATTCTTCAATCTCATTATAACTATATTCTGCTTTCATTTCTTCCCCAGCCTTTTTTGCCAATTCTTCTTGTTTCATTGTTTGTTCATTATCAGAATTGCTAGGATAGTCAAATACTAATGTTGAGCCATAAGATACCATATTTGATATATTTTTAATCATTTCTTTAAAGTCCTCTTTTGATAAATAATAACTAATGCCTAACATACTACAGAAACTAATTTTATCTATATCATAATTACTACTGTGAGTTATTTCTTTATCCCAATCCTTATTAGTAAAATCACATTTAATATAGTTTAAATTTGGTATCTCAATATTCAGTCTTTTAATTCTATTCATCTTATCATCGATCATAAAAGGTTGGTCAATTTCAAATACTTTAAAATCAATATTGTAATCATTCTGCCTATAGGCATAAGTATCATAGCCAGATGCAAATATTAGATATTGTTTTGTTCCTGTTCTTATAGCATTTTCTAACATTCTTTCCGTATATGCACTTCGCCCTAATGTAGTTGGGGATAATTGATTATCTACTATCCATTTTAATGCTTCTTTTTCTGTTCCTTTAAAATTTGGATTAAAATAACTAATTCCATTTGTCATATTATTTGATATTGAGTTATATTCATTATCAGACAATATTTTCTCTGCAAAATAATCATCAAAAACTTTTACTTTGTTATTCTTTGAGTGATATGCTCTAGCAAAACAACTAACTAAAGCAGTCATATTTTTATCATTCATAAAATCCACCTCCACATTATTTATATACCCAAAATATAATAACTACAAGACTTGAAAAAAAGTCATTTTTGTGGTAATATAACAACATAAAAGGGAGAGAAAATTATAAATTTCTTTCTTTTTTTTTTACATCTAATCGGTAATTTTTGATTTATAACTATTTATGTAATAACTCAAAATACTCATCAGAAGATAAGCCAAAAATTAATCTGTCATGATACTTACCATTCATAAAAACACATTCTCTTGACGTTCCTTCTAATATACAACCAATAGATTTCATCATTTTAACTGAAGCTACATTTTCATTTAGACAATAACCTTCAAATTTATGAAGTCTTCTTTCTTCAAATGCATACTTAACAAGTAATTCCAATGACGCTTTTCCATAACCATTACCTCTTTGCCTTTCTGTAATAAGTAGTCCTACTGAAAAAGTTCCATGTCGTTCATTGATATAGTTAAAATGAATATGTCCTAAATAATTATCTTCTAAATCTGTTATAGTAAACGCTGGAGCCAAATGATTAGGTTCAGCTTAATTTCCATTTAAATCAACACTTATCCTCTGTCCTTGCAAAGGAACCTCTTACTGTACTAACATCATACATTCACTATCCAAATCATCAGTATAACTATTTTCCAAGTCTCTCGGTTCCCATAATCTAAGCCTAACTTTATCGTTTTGAAAATAGTAATTTTTATAGTTCATAATACCCTCCACTAAACTTAATTTGCTTAATTATAACACATACATATAAATTTTTCTATGATACAATATACTAAAATTAGTTAGTTCTTAATTTTCATATTAAATTCCACCTTGCTGTGGAATTTAAATTCAGAAAGTAGATGTTACTTTGATTAAGTTGAAAATGGAAGTTACTTTGACTAAAAATGACTATTACTTTTCTACACTTCATGAATAGTTTCTTTG
>JAVBRI010000044.1:0-66698 GCA_031548165.1 Lachnospiraceae bacterium | reverse complement strand
AGCTGCATATTATGAAAAATATGGCTGGCAAGGTGTTCGTACTTTAGCGGAAACAATTTCATATGCACAATCAAAAGGAATGTTTGTTATCGTTGATGGTAAACGAGGGGATATTGGTTCTACTATGGAAGCATATGCTGATGGTTGGTTAGGTACAACGCAAGTAGAAGGGAATTCTTTTACTCCATTTGGTGGAGATGCTTTAACAGTTAACGGTTATTTAGGTACAGACTGCATTGAACCATTAATTAAAGTATGTCAAAAGCAAAATAAAGGAATTTTTGTACTGGCGAAAACATCAAATCCATCATCTGTGGAATTACAGGATTCAAAGATAAACGATAAAACTGTATATGAAACAATGGCTTCCCTTTGCGAACAATGGGGAGAAGCACTTCCAGGAAAATATGGTTATACTGGGGTTGGTGCGGTGGTTGGAGCGACTTATCCAGAACAATTAAAAGAATTACGTCAAAAATATCCTAAGTTATTTTTCTTAGTACCAGGTTATGGTGTTCAAGGTGGAGATGGTGCAAGTGTTACTGATGCGACTCGTACTGAAGCTTTACGTATGAAGAAAGATATTTCATAAATATTTAAGGTAACGCTAATATAATATTGTTTTTATTAATGGACCATGTTGATTTTTCGTAAAGAGAATTTAGCGTGGTTTATTTTGCTAAGTTTGCTTGAAATATCGTGGTTAGTGTGATAGTCTAGTTGTAGTGATAACAGTGAAAATGCAAATTGAAGCAGTATCTATAAATTGTTAAAAGAGGACAAGTATGAATGAAACAATAATTAATTTAAAAGAATTACAACCTGTTGGAAATATAAAATCGCAAATTCTAGAAAATGATATATTAAGTATGACAACAACTCGTGCCATTCACAATGTAGGATATAATATAGTACGTGATAGAATATTGTCTTACATGAAAATACCAGGTAAGTTTCGACTACCTATGAAAATAGATATAAAATGTTCTATAGATATGCCTGAAATATTACTTTTTATCGGCTTAGGTCATGTGACAATCGGTTCACCATGGATGGAGAATAGAAGAATAGAAGATATTTCAGAGCAAAGAAGTAAACCATTTATATATGATAATCATATACCTTATAATGAATCTGTAGATATTTCGGTTATTTATAATTTAAAAGAAATGCAGATATTAATAAATGGCGAAGAGCGTTATTATTCAGTAAAAGAACGCTATATGAAGTCTAAGAGTTTTCCAGAGCAAAATAAATTAGGGTTTGAGCTTGGAATAACGTGTACAAAGCGTGCAAAATTGGATATAGAATCAATTAGTGTTACGCAATATGAGGATAAAGTACCATTAATTCATGATATAAAAGAAAATATAGAAGAACTAGATAAATCATTTTTGACGGAACAAAAACCTACATTTGATTCTTGTATAGAAAATTTACCAACAGATATTAAAGAGGAAATAATTAAAACAGATAAATTTTTAAAATCATTAAAGAATCTTAAATTTAAAAGGATTTTAGAAAAACATGGTAATAAGATTACATATGTAGAATCGAATATTGGAATATCATATGCCTTATATCTTAGTGGAAATATAATGCATCATTCAATTCAATACTATGTAATTTCAAATTGTAAACCTGAATTTTGGCATAGAAAATCGAATGGCATGGAATCAGTATTAAATGAAATAGAAAAAACCAATCCACTTTTAGCTGAACGTATTTTTTATAATCTTAATGAGTGTATTGGTTGTGGACCGAGCTGTATGGTGAGAACACCTTACACATATAAGTCACAAACAAAAGCAAGTTGTCATGGACAGTTTTTCTTTAAAATGAGTATTTCTGATTTTGAGGATATACGAGCATTTTTCAATGAACTTAATGTAATGGATGAAAATTAATATTAAATAAAACAAAAGGAGAAACGAGTATGGTAGTAAAAATTTATGGACAATATTGTTCGATGTACGATGAACTGTTAAAAAATATCAAAACAGCAAAAAAACAGGTAAAAGAATTAATTGATGTACAAGAAATAACTAAGAGCCATGAGATTCTAAATGATGGTGTTATGAGTATGCCAGGACTTGCGGTAAACGGTAGGATTGTTGGTCAGGGCAAAGTATTTAGTGTAGATGAAATTTGTGATTTTATATTGAAATCAAATAATGCTTGACCCTCAACTTAACATTAGGATTATGATATAGGAAATACATAAAATAGGAGGTTTTCTAATGTTAATAGGTGAATTTGCAGAAATTTGTGGCACAAAGATATCGGTACTAAGGCATTATGACAAAGAGGGGGTGCTTGTACCTGATTATATCGACAATTTTACGGGATACAGGCATTATTCTACGGAACAAAAAGAAGTTTTTATAAGAGTCTCAGCACTTAAAAAAGCAGGATTTTCACTTAGTGAAATAAAGGAAATATTATTAAAAGTGGATAATCAGAATGCAGTACTAAATCTTATAAATCAAAAAAAGAAAGAACTTGAAGAATCTGTAAAAAGTCTTGAACAGGCTAAAGAAATGATAGTAGAAATTTCAAATAGTATTCAAACTTTTATTGAAGAGACTGAAAACGGTATTATAATAAAAACGTCACTTATAGATACTATGTCACATCCTGAGAAATTTTTTGAAGCTTGCTTGCTTCTTAAGGAGATGGCAACTAAATATGGTTATCAGAGAATTTCAAATTTTTGTTCATATGGAAAACCATTACAAAAAGAAATAGAAGTTCGTATTGATGTTATTAAACTAAGTTCAGAAGTTGCAGATTTAAAAGAGAATATAGACATTCCTTTTGAAAATGACGATGCTGTTATTGGAAAATGGGAGGTTATTGGAGAATACGCTGTAAAAGATGATTTTTTTGCTAAAAGTTTCAATGAAGAGTCATCTTATGGCAATGAAAACAAAGAAATATATTTTTTGCCTCATGGTGAAAGATATTGGGGCTATGGCTGGACTAAAGGATTTTTAATATGTGATTTTGGTGAAGTGAAGTCTTTGAATCAATATGAGATTGAGGAACATTATAATGAGCGATATATGTTTGTTCAGAATAAATCTTATTATTATAGAAAGGGTGGAAAACCTACAATTCTTGTATTACATCAACTTGATAATATAAGATATACTCGTTTTAGTATTGCAAGAAAAGATAATATCAACATGCCTTTTGTGGATGATAGGAAAGTTTTAGGTAAATGGAAATCTATTTGTTATTGTAGAGAAAAAATAGAGTTTGATGCTAAAAATATAAATAATCAAATGCAGCTTTATTTTGAGAGTATTGAATTTAAAGAAAATGGAAGATGTGAAAGTATATATCAAGATAATATAATAAATGAACAAGAAATGCAGGTATGGACAAAGGGATATGTCTTAAGGAAATATAACAATACAGCTTGTAAATATGAAATATTCCATGAAAATGGAGTAGAGTATCTAATTATGGAATGGAAAAGTGGAGATTACATTTGGGGTGGGTTTGATACAGATTATTATGTCTTTGAAAGAGTATAATGCTTATGATATAATAGTGAAAAATGGATGGAGGTATATATTGTTAGCATGAATAAGGTATTATTTTGGGATTTTGATGGAACATTGATTTATTCCGATTCTAAATGGTCGAAATCATTACAGAAGGCTTTTTCTATGTATGGACATGAGATTTCTATTGAAGAGATTAGAAAGCATATGGGTATGCGTTTGGGTTATTCATGGGATACTCCTGAGGTTTCTTATACAAAATCTATAGGTTATACATGGTGGAAAACTCTATTTTTGCATTATGATAAATTATATGAACAACAAAAAATTGATAAAGCAATAGGTGATAAAATCAGTGAGTTACTAAGAGAAGAAATTCTAGATCCTAGTCTTTATACTCTGTACGAAGATACAATTGAAGTTTTAAAACAATGTAAAGAACTAGGCTTTGAAAACTATATTTTATCGAATAATTTCCCAGAACTTTATTCAATAATAGAACAATTAGGATTGACAGTGTATTTTAAGGATTATATTGTGTCCGCTAATGTTGGATATGAAAAACCTCGAAAAGAACTATTTGAATATGCATTGAAGCTAGCAGGAAATCCAGAGAATTGCTATATGATTGGCGATAATCCGGTAGCAGATATTCAAGGAGGAAAAGCGGTTGGTATGAAAACGATTTTAGTACATAGAGAAGGTGTTTATGATGTTGATTATCATTGCAAAGAATTATCGGAAATACCAGAAATATTAAAATTTAGAGATAAATAATTTTGAAAGGTGGTTGTAAAATGGATTATAAGTTAATTGAAAAAGAATCATTTAAAGTTATTGGTAGAAGAAGATAAAGAATATAAATATTGTATAATATTATTAATAAAAATAGGTGGTGGAAATATGATTTTTTATTTTACAGCAACAGGTAACAGTAAATATATAGCAGAGGAAATTGCATCTAAAACAGGTGATGAATTAATTAATATTGCTGATTGTATTCAAAATAATAATTATTCATATGAGTTAAAAAGCGAAGAAAAAGTTGGAATAGTAGTGCCAGTTTACTTTTTTGGTATACCAATGATAGTAACAGAGTTTTTACAAAAATTAAAGATTAATAACCAAAATTATTATTCCTATGTAGTGCTTAACTGTGGTGGAACAACAGGAAATGCAGAGTCATTTATAACTAAGGAGTTTTCTGTAAATGCAGTTTTTAGCGTTGCAACAGTAGATAATTACGTTCCAATGTATAAGGTTGAAACAGATAAAGAAAAAATCAAAGAACGTCTTGATAAAGCGAAATATAGTATTGAGGAGATAACAAAACATATTGAAAATAATGATGAAGGTAGCTTTGATGCTTTGAAAGGTAAGTTTTCAAAGATTATTACTTCTATTTTGTATCCACTATATAAAAATGGAAGAAAAACTAAAAAATTTGCTGTAAATGAGAAATGTATTGGTTGTGGTTTGTGTGAAAAAATATGCCCAAGAAAAGTAATACAACTTGAAGGTAAGTTGCCTGTATGGAAAGCTCCACAATGTGAAGAATGTTTTGGATGCCTACATAGATGTCCAGTTGAAGCGATAAATTATGGAAAGAAATCAGCAAAGAATGGACGATATGTAAATACACGGATAGATTTATAATATAGACATTGATGTAATATTAACAAAAGTTCATTGGGGCGTCCGCTAGATAAATTAGGACACCCTTTTTTTTACAAAAAAGCAGTTATAAATTGATTTTTTTTAAAGTTACTGCTATACTTAAATGGTTAGGGAATTTTGTAAAATGAATAAGAGGTGGAGAAATATGTCTACAGGATACAATAGAATATTTTGGGGTATTTTACTGATGTTATTTCATATCAATTTAGGCACGTTTCAGATGGTGCCTGATTTTGTTGGATATGCATTAATTCAAACAGGTATTAATTACTTAAAAAAGGAGATGAAATCACCAAATATAAACCGTGCATATGTAGTAGCATATATTTTATTTGCAGTATCAGCAATTGAATTTACGATAAATTTAATAGGTGGTAATTTTATTACTCCAGAGATTTTAAGCTTAACGATTCTGTGTGTAGCATTGGTACTACGAATACTGATGTTTTATGATATTTTAACTGCTTCATCAGAGAAGATTCGACAATTTGGAAACCAAAGTTTAGCAGAAGACACAGATTGGAAAAAGACCATTTTTGTTGTAGCAGATATAGTTACATCTACAGCAACAGTTCTTATTGTTTTTGAACCAGAAAGTTCAATTCTTTGGATAGTTGCAATTTTAGGAATAGTACTTCATTTGTGGCTTGCATTAGTATTTGCTATGTTGAAAAGGCAATGTGAAGATATGTACCAGAAAGGAAGTTAAGAATATATTTATGCGTAGAAAAGATAGAGAAGTTACAGATAACGTAGATATATTAGAGATAATAGAAAAGTGTGATACATGTAGACTTGGTTTGTCGAAGGATAATATACCATATGTTGTTCCGATGAACTTTGGTTATGAATATATTGATAATAAGTTTATATTTTATTTTCATGGAGCGAAAGAAGGAAAAAAACATGATATAATGAAAGAAAATACATATGCTTGTATTGAGATGGATTGTTCACATAGGTTGGTTAGTGATGAGTTAGGAGAACGTTATACTATGGAATATGAAAGTGTTATTGCTTATGGAAATATTGAAGTTTGTGAAACATATGAACAAAAGAGGAATGCACTTAATGTAATTATGAAGCATTATGAAAAAGAAAGAACTTTTGATTTTTCAGAGAAGATGTTTGATGTAACAAAGTTATTTAAGTTAGAAGTAACAGAGGTTACAGCAAAGCGAAATATTAAAAATACTTATTAAAAAGATTGGAGGAAATATTATTATGCCGATAAGGAAAAAGTTAATGTTACTATTTGTTTTTTTTGCAATTATTCCGACATTACTATTTGCAGCATTTAGTTTAACAGATTCGGTAGCTACAATAGAGGATTTACATATTCAAAGATTAGACTCTTTGGCTGCGACATCAGCTTCAGCATTTAATGAAATAGTTGATATCCATAAGGCTGAGGTTTTGGTTGTGCAACAAAGTGGATTGGTTGATAATTATCTAAAGTTTGATAGTGTTCAAAAAGATTCTGATGAGTTTGAGACAATGTATTTGGAGTCAAAAGAATATATTAATTTATATGTGGAATCAATACCAACATTTAAGGATTTAGTTATTTTGGGTACAGATGGTACAATTATTTTAGGATATAACGAACAAACTGAAGGTAAAGTATTGTCTGAGATGGATTACTATAAAGATATTATGCAAAAAAAAGAGCCAGGATATATCTTTACTAGTAAAGTACATGATTCACTGACTAATCCTGGTGTATATGAGGATAAATGTCTTGCATTAAGTACAGGTCTATGGAATGAAGATGGAGAGTTAGAAGGAATACTTGTGGTTTATGCTGGTATAGATATGTTGGCAGGATTTTCACATAGTATTTCATTTGGTGATACAGGTTTAGCTTTTATAATTGATTCTGATAACTATATTCTATATCATCCAGAAGAAATATTTTATGATGCGCATACAAAGGCTCCTAAGATTCAAAACCTGTTAGCTCATTATAGAGCAGGAGATGTAGAACAATCAGGACTTATAATAGATGAAATGGGAGGAGTAAAAAGACTGTATTATTATTCTGTAATGGATGATAATGGTATGGTTTTACTGTTGAGACAGGATTATAGTGAGTATGCCAAAGAACGAGATACAACTCTATTTATTGGTGTCGTATTGATTTTGATAACAGGTATTATTGCTATAAGTTTGGCTATAAGATACTCTAAGCAAATTACAAAACCTATTTTATTACTTAGAGAATCTTTTGCTTCAGGTGCAGCAACAGGTAAATATATAACATGTGATATAAAGAGTAAGGATGAGTTTGGAGATATGGCATCAAGTTATAACTCTATGATATCAAAGTTAGAAGAGCAGCTTGAGCAGATTATAAATGAACGTAGTTCTAAAATATTAGCTGAAAACGCAAATGTTGCAAAGAGTGAGTTTTTAGCAAGAATGAGTCATGAGATTAGAACACCAATGAATGCAATTATTGGAATGACATCTATTGCACAAAACTCGGGAAA
This sequence comes from Lachnospiraceae bacterium, assembly GCA_031548165.1. Lineage (GTDB taxonomy): Bacteria > Bacillota > Clostridia > Lachnospirales > Lachnospiraceae > CAG-303. Next base: position 59,017 of record JAVBRI010000044.1, on the reverse strand, counting down.
ATTAGAAAGAAAAGATTATTGTCTTGAAAAAATAGATACAGCATCAAGACATTTGCTTGGAGTTATTAATGATATTTTGGATATGTCAAAGATTGAGGCAAACAAATTCGAGATATCTATTGCAGAATTTGACTTGGAAAAAATGCTTATGAATACTACAAATATGATAACCTTCCGTGCAGATGAAAAGCACCATGATATTATTGTTAATATTGATAAGAACATTCCATCATATATACACAGTGATGAGCAACGTTTATCGCAGGTTATAATGAATCTTCTTTCAAATGCAGTTAAGTTTACTCCAGAAAATGGAACTATAAAGCTTGATGTTGAAAATGAAGAGCAAAAGGATGATATTATCACATTGAAGGTTACGGTTAGTGATAATGGAATAGGAATAGTTAAAGAACAACAAAGGAATATATTTACTGCATTTGAACAAGCAGATGGTGGTAAAAACAGAAAATATGAAGGAACTGGCCTTGGTTTGGCTATATCAAAAAAGATAGTTAATCTTATGGATGGTGATATTAGTATTGAATCTGAAATTGGTAAAGGAACTACGATAGTATTTACAATTAAAGCCAAAGTAGGTTCTTCAAAGCAAAGCAAGATGCTAACAAGAATCAAAAAAGAAGATTTACGTATTTTAACAGTTGATGATTCAAAAGATACAAGAGAGTATTTTGAAGATTTAATGAATTCAATAAGCATTCCATGTGATGTCGCAGAAGATGGCGATGAAGCATTAAAAATGATAGAGATTGCAAATAGTGAAAATAGACCATACAACTTTTTCTTTGTTGATTGGAGAATGCCTGGTATGAATGGTGTTGAGCTTACAAAAGCAATCAAAGATGTCTGTACAAATGATTTAGTTGTTATTATGATATCGGCATATCTATGGAGTGAAATCGAACGCGAGGCTATAGAGGCAGGAGTAAATGGTTTTGTACCTAAACCATTGTTCCCATCAGCTATTGTGAATTGTATTTATCAGTGTCTTGATACAAAAGAAAAGACACAGAATTATAGTAAGAATGGTATGGAATATAAAATGCCAAACTTTGAAAAGTATACACTTTTGATAGTTGAGGATATTGAAATTAATACTGAAATTGTGGCAGTTATGCTAGAAAAAACAAATATAAGTGTTGATTTTGCTGAAAATGGTGAGGTAGCGTTAGAAAAGTTTAAGAGTAATCCAGATAAATATGATTTGATATTAATGGATATTCATATGCCTATTATGGATGGGTATGAAGCAACAGAGGCAATTAGAAGACTTAGCTGTAAGGAAGCATCAAGAGTTCCGATTGTCGCAATGACAGCAAATGTGTTTAAAGAAGATGTTGAGAAATGTCTTTCATCAGGTATGAATGATCACTTACCAAAGCCTATTTATCCTGAAATGTTGATAGAAAAGCTAAGTAAATATCTTTTAGATATGGATGAAAGTATTGCAGTAAGTAACAACAATTAGATTTGAAAGGAAGAAATTAATGATTAAAGTAGCAGTTTTTGGATATGGAAATGTAGGTCGTGCAGTAGTTGATGTATTGAAAGTAACACCTGATTTTAAACTTTGTGCAATTGTAGATGCAGCTATGGCGAATAAAGAAGCAGAAGGATTAAAGATAGTTTCTTCGATTGATGAGATACCTGAAATTGATGTAGCTATACTTGCAGTTCCAAGTCGTTTAGCACCAGAATTAGCAAAGTCTTTATTAGAAAAAGGAATAAATACAGTAGATGGTTTTGATATTCATACTGAAATAGTAAATGTATGGGAGAACCTTTCAGAGGTAGCAAAAAAGAATAATGCATCATCAATTATCGCAGCAGGTTGGGATCCAGGAACAGATTCAATTGTTCGTACAATGTTCCAAGCTATGGCACCTGTTGGTATTACATATACAAACTTTGGACCTGGTATGAGTATGGGACATACAGTTGCAGTTAGAGCAATAGATGGTGTGGCAAATGCACTTAGTATGACAATCCCTACAGGCACAGGTATTCATCGTCGTATGGTTTATATTGAACTAAAAGAAGGATATGATTTTGAAAAGGTTGCAGCAGCAATTAAAGCAGATGCATATTTTGCACATGATGAAACACATGTTATGCAAGTTAAAGATGTTGAAGAACTAAAGGATATGGGGCATGGTGTTCGTTTAGAAAGAAAAGGAGCATCAGGTTCAGCTTATAATCAGTTATTAAGCTTTGAAATGAAAATAAATAATCCAGCATTAACTGCTCAAGTTTTAGTATGTTCAGCAAGAGCAGTATTAAAGCAAACACCAGGATGTTATACTCTTATAGAGATTCCAGTAGTGGATTTCTTAGCAATGGATAGAAAAGAAGCAATAGGTAGTTTGGTGTAGAAAAAATCTTCGCTCGGCAGCGAAGATTAAAAGAATTACTTTATAATTCTTGGTTGGTATAACAGTACTTGGCTCGCACAGTGTCCTGTTATATAAAAGTTCGTGGAGAAGGAAGGGATGTTACGATTATGAATTATACGAAAAAGAAAAAAATTACAATTTTGATTACAATCGTTTTTGCAGTGTTGTTTATGGGTGTTGCTATTGGGATACTGGTAAAAAGCTTTGGTTTTGGAAAACCGTCATATTATACAGTGGATCTTGACTTTGAAAAAATATCTGATATAAGTGCAAAGGATATGAAAGCATTGATACTAAAAGAGATGGATAATGCAAACTCTGATATTTATTTAAATATGAATCCATATGCAATCCAGTTAAATACTGATTGTACAATTGATAATTTTACCGCAGAAGTCTTGATTTCAGAATATAATAAAACAGGGGAGCTTATTTATAGACCATATCAAATACGTATATCCCATGATAAAAAGATAATGAAGATTATCCCAGAAGATTATACTGAATCTGCAAATACAAAAAATCGTTATTGTACATTTGAAGAGTTTTGGGATGCATTGGCATGTTTGCCGACAGAAACACTGAAAAAAATATTTGCAGAAGCGAATGAGTCTCGTGAGGCGGATTTTTATTCACTAGAATATACTCCATACGACAATCATCTTGATTCATCGCTAGGCACTCATTATATTTTCTATAATAAAGATGGTGTAATCACCGATTATCGTCCATCACCATCGGTGATATTTCAATTTTGGTGGATGGTGATGGATGAAAACAAAAAGGGTACTTACATAGGTGCTGACTATGCAAATTTGTATTATTATGCTGACCGCTAGTTTGTTTCAAGTAAACTAATACTAAAAAGAGTAGATTCGTCACGATAGTGGCGAATCTACTCTTTTTATATGAACTACACAAGCCTTATGACTTGATTTTAAACGTTGAAGTACTTCTCTTTTATTATCTCAACAGGCATATCTTTCCCAGTCCATATCTTAAAAGCCTCAGCACCTTGGTATAAGAGCATATAAAGACCATTAAAAGTATGGCAGCTAGCTTCTCTAGCAAGTCGTAAAAGCTTTGTTTCCATTGGATTATAAATAACATCAGATACAATAAGTCCTTCTCTAAAGACAGAAGAATCTGCTACAGGGCAGTTCTCTATATTAGGCGCTAGACCTAAAGAAGTACCATTGGTTAATATAGCGCTTTCTGAGACACTTCTTTTAAAGGCTGTTTCATCGCAAAATTCATATAATGATACTTTACAATTAGTATTTTTATTGATGGAATCAACTAAAGATACAGCTCTATCCCAAAATTGATCTTTAAGGCTGTAAACATCTATTTCAGAAACACCGTCAATAGCTGCTTGTGCGCAAATAGCAGAAGAAGCACCACCAGCACCTAAAAGAGTCATTTTCTTTCCAATTATATCATATCCAGCATCTTTTACTGACATCATATATCCAGTACCATCTGTATTATGTCCTGTAAGAATACCATTGTCATTAACAACAGTATTTACAGCACCTATCATTTTTGCAGCAGGAGATAATTTATCTGCAAGTAAGCACATTTCATTTTTATCAGGATATGTACAATTAAAACCACGTATTCCGATTGCCTTTAGACCTTCGACAGCAGTTTTTAGAGTGGTTGTATCCACATCAAAACATAAATATACATAATCAAGATTTAATTGATTAAAAGCTTCATTATGCATCATAGGGGAAAGGCTATGAGAAACAGGACTTCCGAGTAAACCAGTAAGGCCAGTGTGACCAGTAATATTTTTATTCATTTTCTTAAACCTCTCTTATTCTTTTAGTGTTAAGAAATAGTATATTAATTTGTGCAATTAAAGTCAAGCTAACTATTTACAAAAGTATAAAAAAGTAATAGAATAGAAGAAGGTTATTTGCGAAGTGAGTACAAGGAGAATTTTATGAAAAAGATAAAGGTCATTGTGGGAGTGCAGATGCTACTTTTTTTATGCTTAATAGTAGGAAAGAAATCATATGCAGAAGAAGCCGAAAGTAAGGGGAGAGTGTTGTTTATAAGTTCATATTCATATGCATGGGAAACCGTTAGAACACAGATTGAAGGGATTGTATCTGAGATTGGAGAGGGTGTAGTATTAGATTACGAATTTATGGATACAAAAAGAGTTGATACGAAAGAAAATATAAAATTATTTTATGAGTCACTCAAGTATAAATTACAAAATGTGTTACCATATGATGTTATTATTTTAGGAGATGATGCAGCTTTAGAGTTTGCATTAGAATATAGAGACGAACTTTTTAAGGATATACCGTTAGTTTTTGAAGGTGTAAATAATGAAGAACTAGCAATAGAAGTTTCAAAAAATCCACTTATTACAGGTATAGTTGAAAAACTATCAATATATGAGAATATTGAATTTGCTAGTAATTTTATAAAAGATGTAAAAAAAGTAGCTTGTGTAGTTGATAACTCAGCAACAGGTCAAGCAGAGATGAAGAATTTTTATAATACAGCGAAGGAATACCCTGAATATGAGTATTATCATATAAATTCATCAGAGCTTACAACAACACAGTTAAAACAGGCAATAAATGACATATCTAAGGATACAATATTATTATTTATAGTTATGGCAGATGATGCAAGTGGTACAATATATTCAAGTAAAGAGTCTGTTGAATTTGTTTGTAATAATGCAAATGTTCCAGTATTTCGTATGGTTTCAGGTGGATTGGGTCAAGGAATACTTGGTGGAAGCATGGTATCAATGAAGCTTTCAGGGGCAATTGCAGCTAAGATGGCAATGGATATTATTAATGGAAAAGATCCTTCTGAAATAGAGGTGATGCTTGAAAGTCCAAAGGAATGTTACATAGATGAAGCGGTAATGAACAAATTTGATTTAGACTTGTCACTTATACCAAAGGGAACGATAATAGAAAACCATGAGATGAATTTCTTTGAAAAGTATAAGGATATAATGTTTCCAAGCGTGACATTTATTGTTGTAGTAAGTGTTATTATTTTAATTATTAGTGTTGATAATATTAATAGACGTAGGCTGACGAAAGATTTGAAGTCTGCAAAGGCAAGACTTCAAAATGCATCAGAACATGATTTTCTTACAGGTTTGTCAAATAGAAGTAAGTTTACAAAGGATTTAGGTAAGTATTTTAAGGAACACAAGCCTTGTACAGTAATGATGGTGGATATTGATAATTTTAAGGATATTAATGATGAATTTGGTCATGTAATGGGAGATACAGCATTGGTGGAAATCGGTAAAAGGATGAAAGAAATGAGTGATGATGTATTTAAACCATATAGATTTGCTGGCGATGAATTTATTATTATTTTTAATACTGTTGACAGAGATTGTGTTCAGAGCTATGTAGACAAATGTCTTAATATATTTAGAGAACCAGTGGAGATGGATGCAGGCAGCCATACTATTTATGGCAGCTTTGGTATAGCATCATATCCAGATGATGCAAGCGATATGAAAGAATTAGTTTCAAGAGCAGATGCAGCTATGTACAAAGTGAAAAAGAATGGAAAAAATTCTTACTCATATTATAGAAAAGAGCTATAGAGATAGGAGGAATTAGGCGTGACAAAAAAACAAAAAAATAAGGATGCGCTTACACTTTTATTTGTTCTGGCCATAGTAATACTTGTGGGTGTTGCAGTGGCATGGACACAAAAAAGCCCTGAAAAAACAAATATTGTAACAACATCATCATCTACAACTAGGGAAGATGATAAAGCAAATGAGAGTAGAATAATTATTTTAATAACAGCAATAGCGGCAGTGGGTGTAGTTTGCATTTATACTGTAAGAAAAGTAAAAACTAGAAAGAAAAGAGAGGCTATTGAACAAGAGAAAGAAGAACAAAGGCAAAGAATAGAAGAAGCAAAGGAAAGAGTAGCAAGGGCAAGAATGCAAGAGTTTCTGGATGTTGCTCAGACAGAGTTACACAATAAGAGAAGCGCAGAGGGCAGAAGCACGATTAGACATAAGTTTAACTATGATGACTTTGAAGATGAAAAATCAAATGATAGGGTACGAAGAAGAAAGAATTATGAGTTAGATGAGTTTGATGATGAGTATTTAGTAGATATTAAAAGACCTAACATATTTAAGCGTATTATATATAAAGTAAAGAAGAAATTTAGAAAGAAAGAGGATTAAAATGCTAAAACCTAAGATTTGTGCGCCTATTACAGCTGTTACTTATGATGAAATAGAAGAAGAAGCGCAATACATATATGGAGAGCTTAAAGATGTAGTAGACATAGTTGAATATCGAGCAGACTATTATAAGGGTGATTTATTTAAAGATCTAAATAAAATATTAGTAATGTTAAGCCAAAATTTAAAGGAAATTGAGATTTTATTTACGTTTAGGACTTTTAAAGAAGGTGGAGAACGTGATATAGCAATAGAAGATTACGAAAAAATAATTAATATTGCAATTGAAAGTAATTTAATACAACTTATTGATGTAGAGATGATGAGAAGTGAGGATTTACTTACAAGAGCAGTAGAAAAGGCACATAATAATAATATTCGTGTAGTAGCATCTAATCATGAGTTTGGCATGACACCTTCAAAAGATGAGATAGTAAGCAGACTCATGAGGATGAGTAATTTGGGTGCAGACATACCAAAAATTGCAGTGATGCCAAGAGATAGAGAAGATGTACTTACATTGTTATCAGCTACATCTATAGCAAAGACTTGCATTGATAATCCTATTATTGCGATATCAATGGGTAAATTAGGTGTAATAAGCAGGATGGCAGGTGCGGTATTTGGTTCATCAGTTACATTTGGTACAGCAAGAAAATCTTCAGCACCTGGTCAGATAGATGTTAGAAAATTAAAAGAAATATTAGAATTAGTGCAATGCTAGTATGAAAGGTTGATAGAAAAAAATGGCGAAAAACATTATGCTAATAGGCTTTATGGGAACTGGGAAAACAACGGTTTCTAAGCAGCTAAGTGAAGTTACAGGAAGAAATGAAGTGGACATAGATGCGTATTTAGTTGAAAAAGAAGGAACACCTATATCTGAGATATTTGAAAAATTTGGTGAGGACCATTTTAGAGATATAGAAACAAAATATCTTATAGAAATACAACAAAATAGTGACTTGATAGTATCCTGCGGTGGAGGAATTGTTGTTAGAGAAGAAAATGTAAAGCATATGAAAGAAAATGGAATTATAGTTTGGCTTACTGCTACACCAGAAACTATATATGAAAGAGTAAAGGATTCCACAGATAGACCTATATTAAATGGTAATATGAATATAGAGTATATAGCTTCATTGATGGAGAAAAGAAAAAATCTCTATCTATCAGTGGCAGATGTCATTGTGTCTACAGATGGAAAAAGTATTAATGAAATATGCAATGAAATTATAGAAAAAAGTAGTTGAAAAATTGTGTATGTTATTATAAAATAGTTAAAGTGTTGTATTAATGTGATGACACAAGTTTAAGGAGGAAATACGATGATACAAGCAGGAGATTTTAGAAACGGCTTAACAATCGAGATGGATAATGCGATATTTCAAGTAGTTGAATTTCAGCATGTAAAACCTGGAAAAGGTGCAGCGTTTGTTAGAACAAAATTAAGAAATATAATCAGTGGTGGTCTTATTGAAAAAACTTTTAGACCAAATGAAAAGTTTCCACAGGCACGTATTGATAGAAGTGATATGCAGTATTTATATTCAGATGGTGAATTATTCCATTTCATGGATGTAGACACATATGAGCAGATAGCATTAAATGAAGAAGCTATAGGTGATTCTCTTAAATTCGTTAAGGAAAATGAGATGGTTAAAATGTGTGCTCACAACGGCAGCGTTTTTGCTATTGAACCACCGTTATTTGTTGAACTTGAGATAACAGAGACAGAGCCAGGTTTCAAAGGCGATACAGCTCAAGGAGCTACAAAGCCAGCTATAGTAGAAACTGGAGCGACAGTTTATGTACCATTATTTGTTGAACAAAACGATAAGATAAAGATTGATACAAGAACGGGCGAGTATTTATCAAGAGTATAATTTATTAATTAAAGAGTCTGTCTTAGGACAGGCTCTTTGTATTTAATATTGTAAGAAGAGGAGTAAGGGATAAATGATTGAAGAAACAAAGAGGGACGAACCTCTTAAAATTTATGAAAAAATTATATTTAGGGTGATTTCTTCGGTTTTACTCACATGTATTTTAAATATGATAAATTCAGTAGAAGATTGGAAGAATATACATTCAGTAGAAAGTATTGACACAATCAGTATGTTTTTAACTATTTGGATATTTTTTTGTATGTTTTCACTGGTAGATATTTTTATTAAGAAAATAAATATTAATAATATAGATGCATTATTCTTTTGCGTTTTAGCAGTATTAATGGGATTTATGATGATGATTACGTTGAACAATATATACACAGCAGTAACTACAACATTTTTTGTATTGATAGGTATATTTTATGTGATGAATAGATTTCCTTATACAGTACAAAAAATTAGTATTTCAAAGAAACAATCTATAGCGATAATATCTGTTTTACTTATAATAACATTATTTTATTTAGGCGCATTGGTTGTATTAAGATATTATTTATTTAGGACAAGTACATTTGATTTTGGTATTTTTTCACAAATGTACTATTATATGAAAGAAACAGGAGCACCAATGACTACCTGTGAACGTGATATGTTTTTATCACATTTTGCAGTACATTTTTCACCAATATTTTATATAATATTGCCGATATACTGTATAATTCCACATCCAGTAACAATTATTATTATGCAATTATTAGTAGTATTTTCAGGGGTGGTGCCACTTTATTTGATATGTAAGAACAGAAAGTTTTCAAATTTTATTACGATGGGAATGGTGGCAGTATACATATTATATCCAACAATGCGTGGAGGATTGTTCTACGATTTCCATGAAAACAAGTTTTTGGCAGTAATGCTATTGTGGTTAATATATTTCTTAGATAAAGAGAACTTATCTATGATAAAACGAAATATAGGTATAGCAGTATTTGTATTATTATCACTAATGGTAAAAGAGGATGCCGCCATTTATGTGGCTTGTCTTGGTCTTTTTAATCTAGTCTATAAAAAAGAAAAAAGTCAGAAGATAACAGGTGCAGTTATAACGGTATTTTCAATAATTTATTTCTTTGTAGTTCTATATTTATTAGGGAAATATGGGCTAGGGACTTTTGTTGGAAGATATGATAACTTGATGGTTTCAGTAGAAGATGGATTAACTGGAATGGTTATTAATATGATAAAGAATCCTGCATATGTCATTAGCCAGTTATTCAAGGCGGAAAAAATGGCATTTTTATTGTGGACAATGGTACCATTAATGTTTTTGCCATTTAGACAAAAAAAACTTTCAGCTTATATATTAATGATACCAGCATTGGTAATGAATTATTTAACTGATTATGTATATCAGTATGATATAGGATTTCAGTATACATATGGCTCATGTACATTGTTAATATATTTAGCAGTCATTTCGTTTGAAGGAAGAGAGAGTATTAAGAAAAAGAAGACAATGATAGCCATGTTAGTTGCATCACTTATTTTGACAACATCAGCATTAGCAAATAAAAATTTTTATTTTGAAGAGGCTGAAAATTATTTAGAAACAAATAAAGAAATCATAGCACTTTTTGATACGATACCTAAGGAGGCATCAGTAAGAGTGTCAACTATGTACTTGCCACAATTATCAATGAGAGATGAAGTGTATTGGTATGAAGCAGATGTTGAGACTGATTATATTGTGCATGATATGAGAGATAAAGAAGTAAGGGAAAGATACTTAAATAATATAAGTAAATTAGTGGAAAATGGTTATGAAGTATATGCAGAAATTGAAAACAAGGTATTGATACTAGTGAAAAAAGTCGATTAAGCAAGAAAAAGGTTGACATTACGAATTTGTTAAGATATTATAGAAAATGTCTTAAAGTCTAATTTTCGAGTTTATTTCGCTGATCTTATTTATCAAAGAATATTATGAGTATAATGTTTTTGGAGGTAATTAGAATGGATTATAGTGAATTTTTAAAATATGTTAAGAGTAGCATAGAGAAAATTGTAGGTAATGGTTGTATCGTCAAGATTCATACTGTGCTTAAAAATAACGATAGTGAGTTAGATGCGTTAGTAATTACAACGCAGGAGTTGGGGATTTCACCAACAATATATTTAAATGACTTTTATGATGAATATATAGAAGGAAAGCCAATAGCAACAGTTATTGCAGAAATCTATAGTTTGTATAAAAAACATAGGATATCAGATGATATTGATATTAGTTTTTTTAAGAAATATGATATGGTGCGACCAACGATTGCGTTTAAACTTATAAATAGAGAGAAAAATAAAAGACTTCTTGAAGAAGTACCATATTTTAAATATCTAGATTTAGCAATTGTATTTTATAGTATTATAAGTACACAAACAATTAGTCGTGCTACAACACTTATAAGAAATGAACATCTGCAGATGTGGGGAATAAGTAATACTTATTTGTTAGCTGATGCAGTAGAGAATACATCAGATCTTCTTCCGCATAGATTACTTTCATTAAATGAAATGATGAAAGAGATTATGGAAGAGGCTGGAATATTTACAGATGAAATTACAGATAGTATATATGAGGATGACATGGATATATATGTTCTAACAAATGATATTAGAAGTAACGGAGCAATATGTATTATGTATGATGATGTATTAAAGGATTTTGCTAGGGAGAAAGATGCAGATCTTATAATAATACCAAGTAGTGTACATGAAGTTATAATAATACCCAAGAGAAGTGATATGTCGAATAAGCGTATTAATCAAATGGTAAAGTTGGTTAATGATGAAACACTTGAAGGATATGAGGTACTTTCAGATCATATTTACATTTATTTAAAAGATGAAGAAAAAGTGATAATTCCAGATAAACCATATTTTTTATAGTTAATAATAATGATATTATGGGTACAAAAAATGCACACGGCGAGAATCGAACTCACACTTTGCCTTCCGGAGAGGCACGTCCTATCCATTGGACTACGCATGCATCTTTTGTATTATACAAAAAATAATAAAACTAAGCAAGGTTTAATTTAGTCAATTAGGAGGCTTATGATGAGTAATAACGATAATATAAATGATAATGTTGATAATGATGAGATAAATCAAATACCAGATGATATTGATGTAGATGAGTTTGAAGAAATATCTGAGTATATAGAACATTCGGTAAATGTTATTGAAGCTAGATCAAGAAGAAAACCTTCTAATAATAAGAAACGTAGGGCTAAATCAAATAATTCAAAGAATGTAATTACAAATGCGAAGGACTATGTAGAAGAAAATAAATTAAAGGTATTATGGACCACATTTGGAATATTGGTAATTATACTAATTATAGCATTGATAGTTACTTTACCTAAAAATGCTAGTGATAATAAAAATGATAATGGTAATGAAACTAGCAAAGAGGCTGATAGTGGAACAACAGATGAAACTAGTGAAGAAGAGAGTCCAGATATAAACCCTATTGATTTATTAGAAGCAGAAAAAGAAGATTCACCAGTATTAGAACTTGTAGAAAATTACTATAATGCAATGTTTATACAAGCAGATTTAGACGAAGTTGCAAAATATGTTGATAATATGGATAATATCAAATTAGATGATACAGCAAAAAACATTCATAAATATATCGAAGAAATAAATAATTTTACATGTTTTCTACTAGAGAGCTCAAAGGAAAATTATTATTACCTTTATGTTGTATTAAACTATAAACCAAAGGGTGTAGAAGCTACATGTCCTGATTTGAATGATTTTATAGTAGTTAAAGGCGATGATGGAAAATACCGTATTCATAATTATGTAGAAGGTGAACAAATATACTTTGCTTCAATTACAGATAAGGACGCTATAACTCAATTGAGATCTTTTATCAGAGAACAAGCTGAATATGCACTTAGTAATAATGAAGATTTGAAAATAATATATAATATACTTAAACCTAGTAACGAATAGTTTTAAAAATCACACAGATAAAAATATTATCTGTGTGATTTTATATGTATAATAAGCATAGACTATTATATGTTTAGATGGTAAATGCTTTGATATGGAGGAATGTAAAACGTGCAGGATATTATTACAAACATAAATAATTTTTTGTGGGGACCACCGATGTTGCTTTTGTTATTTGGAACCCATATATATATGACGTTTAAAACAGGAATAATACAAAAAAAGTTATTTAAAGCAATAAAGTTAAGTGTAGCAAAAGAAGATGATAGTGAAGGCGACATTAGTCAATTTGGAGCACTTGCAACTGCTTTAGCAGCGACAATAGGAACTGGAAATATTGTTGGAGTAGGTACTGCAATTGCTCTTGGCGGACCAGGGGCAGTGTTTTGGTGTTGGATTACAGGTGTATTTGGAATTGCAACTAAGTATGCAGAAGCATTAGTTGCTGTGAAATATAGAGTAAAAACAAAAGATGGAAGAATGATTGGCGGAGCAATGTACGCCTTGGAACGTGGTCTACATAAAAAATGGCTGGGGATGTTATTTGCATTATTTACAGTCATAGCATCTTTTGGAATCGGTTCGATGGTTCAGTCTAATGCATTAGCAAATGTTTGGCATGAAAATATTGGTACAGAAAACTGGGTTGTAGGTGTATTTTGTGGCTTACTTATATTTTTAGTTATATTTGGCGGTGTAAAAAAGATTTCAAGTATATGTGAAAAGCTTGTACCAATAACAGCAGGATTTTATGTAATAGGCTGTATAATAATACTTTTCTATAATTATGACTATATAATACCTTCTATTATTACAATTGTAAAAATGGCATTTAGTAAGGGTGCAGCAGCAGGAGGACTGGTAGGTTCGGGACTTATGGTGGCAGCAAGATATGGAGTGGCTAGGGGCTTGTTTTCAAATGAGTCAGGAATGGGTTCAGCACCGATAGTAGCAGCGGCTGCAAGGACAAAAAATCCAGTAAGGCAGGCATTGGTGTCTTCTACAGGTACTTTTTGGGATACAGTAGTATTGTGTGCAATTACAGGAATTGTATTAGTAAGCAGTATTATGAAAAATCCTAATATAGATGTTTCTAATATATCAGATGGAAGTGTGCTAAGTTCACTTGCGTTTGGGCAAATAGCATATGTTGGTAGGACTATTTTAGTCGTGGGAATAATAACATTTGCGTTTTCGACAATAATTGGATGGGCATATTATGGCGAGAGATGTGCTGAGTATTTAGCAGGTCTTAAGGCTATTATGCCATATAGAGTGATATATGTATTATCCGTTGTGATAGCACCTATTATTACACTTAACTTTGTGTGGGATTTGGCGGATTTGTTTAATGCACTTATGGCGATTCCAAACCTAATATGTATATTGCTATTATCAAAGGTAATAAAAAGTGAAACTGATAAATATGTAAATAACTTGGATTTGATAGATAAGAATGAACCGCCAACAATATAGCTTTTCGGTTGACAAAGTATTTAATTGTTGCTATGATATAGTGTAACCTTAAATTAAGGTTATGTATAATAATTATAGAAAGGAAATTGTGGTGTATATGAAGAGAAAAGTACTATCAGTTTTAGTTGACAATACATCGGGTGTTCTCAATAGAGTAGCAGCACTTTTTAGCAGAAGAGGATATAATATTGACAGCTTAACAGTTGGCGAAACAGAAAACCCTGATTTTTCACGCATGACTATAGTTGTAAAGGGTGATGATGAAATACTAGAACAAATTGAAAAACAGATAGCGAAACTAGAAGATGTAAAAAAAGTCATAGCTTTAGAGGATGCATCTGTCTGCAGAGAGCTTGTGCTTGTTAAAGTAGCAGTTACAGCAGCACAGAGAACACAGGTTATTGCTATAGCAGATATATTTAGGGCAAAGATAGTCGATGTTGCACCAGAATCACTTATGATAGAGCTTACAGGAGATGAAGGCAAATTAGAAGCGTTTATTAGTCTGTTAGAAGGCTATAAGATCGAAGAACTTGTAAGAACTGGTATAACAGGACTTTCAAGAGGCGTAACAGATTGAAAATAAATTTTCAATCATGAAAATAAATTTTCAATCGTATCTATTTAGTTATTAATTGCTACAAAAATAAGTAGCATATAATATATATATTTTAAACAATGGAGGAATATAAGAATGTCAGCAAATATTTATTATCAAGAAGATTGTAACATATCTATGTTAGAAGGAAAGACAATAGCAGTTATTGGTTACGGTAGCCAAGGACATGCTCATGCATTAAATGCAAAAGAATCAGGATGCAATGTTATCATTGGTTTATATGAAGGAAGTAAGTCATGGGCAAAAGCTGTTGCTCAAGGATTTGAAGTATATACAGCAGCAGAAGCTGCAAAGAAAGCAGATGTTATTATGATTCTTATCAACGATGAGAAGCAAGCTGCTATGTATAAGAAAGATATCGAGCCAAACTTAGAAGAAGGAAATATGCTTATGTTTGCTCATGGTTTTGCTATTCATTTTGGACAAATCGTTGCACCAAAGGGTGTTGATGTAACTATGATAGCACCAAAGGGACCTGGACATACAGTAAGAAGTGAATATCAAGCAGGTAAAGGTGTTCCTTGTTTAGTAGCAGTTCATCAAGATGGCTCAGGAAAGGCTCTTGACAAAGCATTAGCTTATGCAGCAGCAATCGGTGGAGCTAGAGCAGGTGTTCTTGAAACAACATTTAGAACAGAAACAGAAACAGACTTATTTGGTGAGCAGGCAGTACTTTGTGGTGGTGTTTGTGCATTAATGCAAGCAGGCTTTGAAACATTAGTAGAAGCTGGATATGATGAAAGAAACGCTTATTTTGAGTGTATTCATGAAATGAAGTTAATCGTTGACCTTATCTACCAATCAGGATTTGAAGGAATGAGATATTCTATTTCAAACACAGCTGAATATGGTGATTATATTACAGGACCAAAGATTATTACAGAAGATACAAAGAAAGCTATGAAGAAAGTATTATCAGATATCCAAGATGGTACATTTGCAAAAGATTTCTTATTAGATATGTCAGAAGCTGGCGGACAGGCTCACTTTAGAGCAATGAGAAAGTTAGGCGCTGAGCATTGTTCAGAAAAAGTTGGAGCAGAAATCAGAAGTCTTTATAGCTGGAATAACGAAGAAGATAAGTTCATCAACAACTAATCTATGTTTGATATTAAAGTTTATGAACATAATGCCAAATATTATGAAACTGATCAGATGGGCATAATTCATCATTCAAATTATATTCGTTGGTTTGAAGAAGCGAGAATTGACTTTTTAAATCAGATTAATTTCGGATATAGGCAAATGGAAGAGCAAGGAATTGTTTCTCCTGTATTAAGTATAAGTTGTGAGTATAAGAGTATGGTGAAGTTTGATGACACTGTGCTGATATATGTAAAACTTAAGGAATATAAAGGTGTAAAGTTTACACTGGAATATGAGATAAGAGATAAGTTCACAAATGAGCTTAGAACAAAAGGAACTACCACCCACTGCTTTTTGAATAAAGAAGGCAGAATCGTAAACATAAAAAAAGAAATGAATGAATTTCATAATGCTTTTTTAGAATTAATATTATAAATTACTTAATAAGACTCGCTTTTGGGCGAGTTTTATTATATAAAAATCTGCAAATTAGTAAAAATAGTTGAAATAAAGAATTAAATATAGTATATTATACATAATTTAACAAAATCCAATAAAAAGTAGGACTAATATATGAAAAATAACAATAAGAAAAGTATAGTAATAACATACATATTAGGGTTAGTGTTTATAGCTGCACTTTTTTTTGTAGTACTGATAAATAAAAACACACAAGAAAATATTTTTTGGGATAATCAACGTGATAAATTAGCGATGGTAACCGAAAAATGTTGTATACAAATAGATGATTGGCTAGAAGTGCAATCAAATACTATTGAAAATATGTCAAGTGTGTTTATAAATGAATATATAAATACTAGACAGCAGTATGAGTCCTATTTAAAATTAATAATGGATGAAAATGCACATATTCAAAATGCATATGTTGGTATAGAAACAGGAGAAACTTTTTTTGGAGATTGGACAGCAAGTGATGATTATGATGCATTATCTCGTGTATGGTATGTTGAGGCAAATAAAAATTTTGGTGAGGTAGTTTTTGTTGAACCATATATTGATTTTATTCATAGTAATCTTGTTATAACATGTTCAAAAGCATTTAAGTTTAAAGATGGAGTTGTTGGAGTTGTATCAATTGATATTTCATTAGAAAATATAATTAGTAAAGTAAATTCCCTAGAAACTTCAGAAAATGGGGGTGCATATCTTTTATCTTCACAAGGAAGTGTAATGACTTATAATGATAAAGATTTTTTACCTAAAATTTCGAATGGAGAGGTAGAGTTTTTATCTGCAAAAGAAGTATTAGATAATGTTATAGTAGAAGAAAAAATCGATTCATATTTAGATAATGATATTCAAATGGAGTATATTAAGGACTATGATGGTAAATATAAATATGAAGCAACAATTAAAATAGAAAAAACCAACTGGATATTAGGAGTTAATGTTCCACTGTTAGATTATGAAGATTCGGTTAGGCAAATAGCATTAAATCAGTATCCTATTGTGGCACTAGCAGTACTAATGATGTTAATAAGCTTAATTATTGCATTGATTTTTAATATGAATAATAAGCGTAACAAAGAGATGCAGAAAAACATTGAAATAGCAGAGATGGCGAGCAGAACAAAAAGTGAATTTCTTTCACGAATGAGCCATGAAATGCGAACACCATTAAATGCTATAATAGGTATGGCAAAGATTTCAGAAAACACTAATGATATAGAGGTATATAAAAAATCTATGTCAACTATTAATGCATCTTCACGTTATTTATTAAATATAATAAATGATATTTTAGATATGTCAAAGATAGAATCTGGTAAATTAGAATTAAGTAACATAGAATTTAATTTGGAAGATATGGTTGCCAATGTATATAGTTTATTGAATGATTCAGCAAAAGCAAAACAGCAGATACTCACAATTAAAATGGGAAGTAACTTACATGGAAGCTATTTTGCCGATGAAATGAGAGCATCACAAGTGTTAGTAAATATTATTGGAAATGCAATAAAGTTCACTGAAAACGGTAAGCAAATATCAGTTTTTATTGATGAAATTTCGAGTGAAGAAGGTTATAGTGAAGTGCAGTTTGAAGTTACAGACGAAGGTATCGGAATGTCTAAGGAGCAAATGGATAGATTATTTAATGCCTTTGAACAAGCGGATGGAAGTATAACAAGAAGATATGGAGGAACAGGTCTAGGTTTATCTATATCAAAATCAATAGTTGAAAAGATGGGTGGAGAAGTTAGCGTTAAATCAATATTAGGAAAAGGTTCAACATTTACATTTACTTTAAGAATGCAAAAGATAGAAGGTATTGTTAATAAAAAATCAGATAAAGTAATAAAAAAATTACCTGACTTTACTGGAAAAACACTTTTGTTAGCAGAAGATATTGAAATTAATGCAGAGCTGTTGAGTGCATTATTAAAGGATACAAAAATAGAAATAGATATTGCAACTAATGGTGTTATTGCTTTTGAAAAATTCAATAGTCAGCCAGATAAATATGATATAATATTTATGGATATTCAAATGCCACAAATGAATGGATTTGATGCTACAAGAAAAATACGTGATTTGAAAACATCAAAAGCACAATCAATTCCAATAATAGCAATGACGGCAAATGCTTTTAATGATGATATTAAACAATGCTTAGAAAGTGGAATGAATGGTCATCTTTCGAAGCCAATTGATATGGATAAGATTATTGAAATGCTTCAAAAATATCTAACATAAGAGGAAAAAAACATGAAAAATATAGTATTTGATGTAGGTATGGTGCTAATAGATTTTAGATGGCATGCATATATGAAGGACATGGGGATTAGTGACAAAATAATCGAAGATATAGGTAACAAAATCATAAAATCAACTTTATGGGATGAGTTAGATTTAGGAGCTCAAGATGATGACTATATTATAAAGCAAATGATATTAGCAGTACCAGAATATGAAAGAGAACTAGATTTATTTTGGGAGAATCCATTAGAAATGGTAAGGGAATTTGATTATGCATATCCTATGATAGAATCACTTAAAAAGGAAGGATATAATGTTTATTTGTTATCAAATTATCCAGAAATTATGTATAAATTACAATGGCCAAGTTTTTCATTTCTAAAATTAGTGGATGGGACTGTAGTATCATCAATAGAAAAATGTGTAAAGCCAGATGAAAAAATTTATAAAATTTTACTAGAGCGATATAATTTAGAGCCAGGTGAAACGTGTTTCATAGATGATCGAGCGGAGAATGTTGAAACAGCGAATTATTTAGGTATAAAAGGGATTTTATTTAAGGGTTATGAAGAGCTAAAAAAAGAATTTGTTAATATGGGAATAAGGGGAATATAAAACAATGAAATACTATTTTGCCCCAATGGAGGGGATTACAGGATACATATACAGGAATGCACATAACATGTATTTTAATGGTGTAGATAAATATTTTTCACCATTTATAGCAACCACACAAAAAGAAAGTATAAAGTCAAAGGAATTAAAAGATATATTGCCTGAAAATAATGAAGGTATAAATTTGATTCCTCAAATCCTTAGCAATAATGCTAAGGATTTTGTGCGTCTTGCAAAATTTATAAAAGAGCTTGGATATAAGGAAATAAACCTTAATCTAGGTTGTCCTTCAGCCACAGTAGTATCGAAAAATAAAGGTTCAGGATTTTTGGCACAACCACAGCTACTTGATAATTTCTTAGAAGAGATTTATGGATCAGATATAATTAAAATATCAGTGAAAACAAGGATTGGAAAAGAAAGTGCAGAGGAATTTGGTGACTTATTAGAAATATATAATAAATATCCTATGGAGGAATTAATTATACACCCAAGAGTGAGATCAGACTTTTATAAAAATACGCCGAATTTAGAAATTTTTAAATATGCGATGGATAATAGTAAAAATCCAGTTGTTTATAATGGAGATATATTTTCACTAAGTGATTATCAAATGCTTAAGGAAAGATTTCCAGAGCTATCGATGGTGATGTTAGGCAGAGGCTTAATTAAAAATCCAGCTCTTTTAGGAGAAATAACAACAGAGTATGGATTAGAAAAGGAAGCATTTAAAGCTTTCCATGATAAGATATTTAATGATTATAGGCAGGAACTTTCAGGAGATACGCCTGTATTATTTAAGATGAAAGAAATTTGGTCTTATATGATTAATTTATTGGATGAATCGAAAAAAATTGAAAAGAAGATAAAGAAGTCAAATAGTTTAGAAGATTATGGAAAAGCAGTAGAAGAGGCATATAAAATCTTGTTTTTTGTCTAAAAATAGTATATAATTAATAAAAGAATTCGTAAATTTAAAAAATTATATATATATTAATTAGGAGAGACATATGAAAAAAAAAGCAGCATCTATTCTTTTAGTAATAACATTAATATTCGGTATTATTCAGCCACTTTTTAGTGTGCTTAATTTTAATGCATTTGCGGGAGGAGAGGAAGAAGATTTAGAAGATGGTAAAGGAGTTGAAAATTTACAAAAGTTTGATTTATTAGGAACAGGAAATATTTCAACTGAAAAGTTTTCTATGATGGAGTTAAAAGTTACAACTACATCAGGAAGTAGCGATATAGAGGTTCAATTAGATTTTAAGCTTAATAATAAATATTTATCTGACAAGAGAATGGATTACATCTATGGTGCAGATGATATACTAAAACTTATTGAAGAAGGTGAAGAATTATCAACAGTTGATGCAGCGATAGATAATAAATATAAAGATGATTCATCTTTTCCGGCACTTGATTTTTCATTTAGTTTTTTGAAGGAATATTTTGATGCACTTAGTGATTCTTCAGAGTTTAAGATTAGTAGTAAAACGTACGGAATGGCAAACTTAGTTGAAAGTACTGAAAGTGTTGATGCAAAATACGGAATTACATTTCTACCAAGAATTTATAATCATACAGATATAACAGGAGGAGTTTCTTTTACTATTGAATATTTAAAAGAAACAGCATTAGATATACTTCCTATTTTTAAAATAGAAGATGATAAGTTAACTTTAGATTATGTAAGTTATATTACACCAGCAGGAGAAGTTTCAGAAGATAATCAATATGCGATTAAAAAGCAAGAATTGCATAAGGATGAGTCAAGTCCTGAGTTTTTTTATAAAATAGATGTTGGTGCATATAAAGAGTTAAATGGTATTACGGTAATTGATGAAATTCCATTTCATACAAGGTCAAGTTCTAATCATTATTTAACAACGGATCAAATAGAAATTAAAATTGGAGAAGATAAATCAGTAGTAACTTTTGATGAAGCAGGAGTTGCTAGTTTTTCAAATACAAAATTAAGTAAATATATAGAAGAATGTAAGATAGATACTAGTGCGCAAAAAATCATTATTAAATTTAATGCATTGGATTCACAAACAGCACCTACAAATAAAATCAAAAGTGCATCTATTAATGTAAATATGTTGATAGCGCCAGAGTGCCTTGCACATATGAGTGAAAAGACAACATTTACGAATAAGGCATATATTTTGGAAAATAATGTTGAGAAGTGTAATGCAGAAGTTGAAACAGATAAAAAGATAACAATGATGCTTAAAAATGGCACGCAGAGTCAGATAGATGGTAGTTTATTTGATTGGACTATTGATGCAGAACTATTCTTTTACACAACAGGAACTTCTAAGGTTTACCTTATTGATAGATTATCTCCATCGGAACATAACTATAACTTAGATAATGGAGTAACAGTAAAAAACATAGGTAAAAATAAGATGACAGAGTACAGGGTGTCAGATATTGCTATATTAGATGTTGAAGCAGATAATATTACTTTTAATTATTCAAATGCAACCGCTAAACAGATAGAGACTGCACTGGGAGATAGTAAGTGTGGATATGTTAAAATATCAGATTCAGAAGCACTTTTATTTATTGATATTACAAGTCAGTTACTTAATTCAAAGAGTGAACAAACAAACTTACAAATTATGTATCAAACCAAAATATCAGAAGCTACATATAATGACAATCTAGATAATGATAAAGAAAAAAGTATAAGTAATGATGTTGATTTACGTTGGATGTATATGTACTACGGAAGTGGAAATGGTCCAAGTGTAAATGAGTCAGGTCTTTCGTTTAGTATAAATAAGGATGCACCTATGTCTGTAAATTCAATTACCAAATCAGCAGGCGAGTATGATATGGCTAATCAGTTACAGGAATGGATTTTTGATGTAAATAAGTATAAAAGAGAAGTGAAAAATTTGGTTATAACAGAAGCATTAGGTGACAATGACCAGATTATGGCAAGTGATTATTTATCTAAAAATCATATTATGGTTCAAAAGTATGATTCTAATGGTGAATTAAGTGAGTCAAACTTAGCTCAAAGTTATACAGGTGTGGGTGATACAGCTCCTTACTATACTGTGTCAGCAGATAATAAGACTGTAGTTATTACTCTTGGTGATATTACAGAGCATTATAAGGTGACTTTAGTATCAAAGGTTATAGGAGATACTATTGCAACGCAAAGCTTAAGAACTCAGGTAAATGGCATAGATGAGTTTGATACAGAATTAGAAAACGAGGCAAAAGCAACTAGTACAGGAAGTGAAAAAGATGTTTTAGCAACAAATGGAATTGAAAATGTTTTGATTTCAAAGAATGTTGAGCTATTTGGTAGTGGAGATGGTGCTTACAATTTTGATTTTACAAATAGACTAATAAAATGGAGTACGATAATTAATCCAAATAAACTTACATTAGTTGCGCCTGTTATAACGGATACACTTCCAGAGGGAACAGCTTTTGATGAACTTAAAGAAATATATATTAATGATGTTAAAGTTACAATCGCTTCTATAGTAGGAGATATGGTAACTCTTTCAAACAACTGGAAAATCAAAATAACACAAGATAATGATAATTCTAGAACAACTGGATATAGTTATGCAAATACATACTCAAGAAAAACAGTGAAATTTGAGCTTCTTGATAGTACAGAAAGTTCTCTTGAAATGTCTGAAATGGTTAAACTTGTTTATACAACAGTTGTAGATGATGAGTTTTGCGATAAAGAAATTCTTGAAACGAATAATACTGGTATGATTAGTCTTGTGAACATGATTAATAAGGTAGTACTTAACGGAAGTGTAAAATGTCAGGACTATAACGAATCAAATAAAGTGTTATATACAATAAAGAAAGCAACAGCAGAGGCTAATGTGGTTATTGCGTCACAAAACCTTTCAAAGTCATCAAAGTATAATGGAGATGGAACTATTACATGGACTGTAAGATTGAATCAGATACAAGCAAACATTGCTGGAATGAAGCTATCAGATACCTTTACAGCAAATATGGAGATGATGTCAGATTCATTAAAGGTATGGTTACTTACACTGGATGATAGCGGAAAAGAGACTGCTAGAAGTAATGTAACTGCTTCATTTGATATGACAAATAAAGCATCAACTAAAACAGAAAATACATTTGATATTAATCTGCCAACAGGTAGTTGTAATAGTGTTTATCTAATTGAATACACTACAATCATTGTTGATGATTGTAACCCTATTGATATTTGGAATAGAATAGAACTATATAATGGTTCTGTTAAGGTCGTATCAACACCCGAAGTAGCAGGTGGGCTTGAGAATTCATTTAGTATGGATTCATACCAAAGTATTGCTAACGTACCAGTTTTGATGATAGATAAGATAAGCGCTAACTTAAATAATAGCAATTTGAATAAGTTAAAGTTAAAAGGTGCGGAATTTGAATTATGGGCAGTAAATTTGGATGAGGATGGAAAGCCTTTAAATGAGGAACTACAAAGCACAAAGGTTACAGATGCAAGTGGAAGAATTTTATTTGTAAATTTAAAACAAGACCAATTATATAAAATAGTAGAAAGTGGTGTACCAAAAGGTTATAGCGATTCAGATACAGTACATTATATGTATTATGTGAGTCTTACTACAAGTACAAGTAGATTGGAACAAATCAAAGAGTTAGAAGATGAGGAATCAAAGGTTATAATATCGGCTAAGGAAACAGCCTACTTTAAAAAAGTAAGTGTTGCAAATACACCGAGTACAGGTTCTTTTACATTTTATAACTTGATTGAAGATAAAAATAGTAGCGATGTTCTTGCAGGAACTACATATAAAATAACAAGTACACTTGGTGAATCTACATTAGGTAGTAAAACAGTAAGTGCAGATAAAGACGGAAAGGTTATATTTACAAATCTTGATCCAGGCGAATATAACATTGAGCAAGTTTCTAATTTGGACAATTATAAGAAACTTGAGGGAGAATTAACCCTCAATGTTAGCGTTGATAGTAATGGAGATATTAGCTATGAGCTGAAAATAAAAGATAGTTCAAAATCAATTAATGTAAATGCGAATAGTACTGGTGATTATGCTGGTAAATATACTGTAAGAAATATTCTAAAAGTAGCAACATTAAATATTGTTAAAGAAGATAAAAATACAAGTGCAAAGCTACAAGGAG
This sequence comes from Lachnospiraceae bacterium, assembly GCA_031548165.1. Lineage (GTDB taxonomy): Bacteria > Bacillota > Clostridia > Lachnospirales > Lachnospiraceae > CAG-303. The sequence continues at coordinate 34,810 of JAVBRI010000044.1, read as the reverse complement.
CAATATATTCACTAACAGGAACTAATGCAGAAGGAGTTACAAAAACATTCCTTAATCAGACGACAAGTGCAAGTGGAGTAGCAAGTTTTGTTGATATTCCAGTTGGAACATATACATTAACAGAAGAAACATATCCAGAAGGTTATGACACAAGAGAAAATATATCATCTGTAAAGAAGACATATACAGTGGAAGTTACAGCTACAAATGATTCACAGACGGCATCCATAGCTCTTAAAGATGGCAGTACTACAATAGCTAAAGTTGGTGTAAATCATACACTGACAAATACTCCAGTAAAGGGAAGTATTTCGTTTACAAAGACTGGAAAAAATATATCAGGTACATATACAAGTTTAGCAGGTGCGGTTTTTGAAATATATAGAGTAAATGGATCAACAGAAATATTACTTGAAGCAAAGACAACAACATCAGATAGTAATGGTCTAGTAAAATTTGAGGACTTAGATTATGGCTATAACTATAAAATAGTTGAAAAGTCAACTAAGGCAGGTTTTTTAAAGGTAGCGAGTTTTACAATAACAAAAGCTCAATTGTTAGAGTCATTAAAAGAGACTAATGGAGTTAAAAATTCGTTTGAATATGCCCATACGGAAGTTAAGAATGAATATGCAAAGGCAGATGTAAAGATTTCTAAAACTGATCAAAATAGTAAAGCTTTATCGGGAGTAGTGTTTAAATTGTATCGTTTGGGAGATGCGACAACGCTTGATGTAAGTGTTTTAAGTGATAATGTATTTGTAAATTATCCAGATGCAAGTACTACATACACAACAGGCTCGGATGGAACGATATCACTTGGAAGTATTCCATATGGAATGTATAAATTGGTAGAAACAACACCTCCAGGTTCTGTGAGAGGTAATCCAAATACAATATATTTTAAAGTGGGTATTGAAAATAATAGTGCTGTGGTATCTAAGCTAGAGGATGCTTCAAATGACTTAGATGAGACAGAACTTAACGAAAAAACATTTACTAAAATCACAAAGACTGCTCAAGAAACTGCATATACGATTTCAGTAGTTAATGAGATAAAATTTGGTTATGTGCAAATAAATAAAGTGATTGCAAATTATGATTCAGAAGGGAAATTAGTTGCATCTTCACTCCCTGTAAGAAATGTTAAGTTTAATATTTATACAAAAGAAGCTGTAGATAATAGAGGGGCTACGCAAATAAAGGATTTAACACCATTTTTATCATTGACAACTAATAGTGATGGACATTTTAATATAGCAGATGAAACTGTAGACGGATCAAGACTTCTTTTAGGTTCATATTATATTCAGGAAGCAGAGGTTGGTTCAGGTTATAGTTTAGATTCAAAGCTATATACATTTGATATTACAAAGGATCAGCAAGTAGTATATATAACAAATTATGATGCTAATGATAAGGATTATGCAGGTGTAGGAGATGCTACAAGCGTATCCTATGATAGTGTTGGTGATGTTTTGAATCCACCAGCGTTTATCAATGTAGTAGAAACTGGAAAAGTCATTCTAAATAAAGTTGATAAAGATGTTACAACTAAAAAACTTACAAAGGCACAGTTTATCATATACACAGAAGCTGATATAAGTACATCAAGTGGAGTAAAAGGTACTCTTGGAAAGGCAGTTGCGAGTCTTGTGTATAGTGAAGTAGCAGAAGGTTATGTGCTATCAAATGTTGTACCAAGTGCAGTGAAGAGCACAAGTGGATTAAATAAGTATGGACTTTCATCAGTAACGCAAACTATCTTTTCAGTAAAGAATGAATCAGAAATAAGCTATTTATCATATTCAGGTGGAGAGTATTCACTCTTGTCAGGAGATTATATAGTAGAAGAAGTGGCGTCAGAAGAGGGCTACATGGATGATACGACAGATTTGGCTAAGAGAAAGTTTACAATTACATCAAACTCAGTTACGGATATTAAAAATCATGCAACACAAAATATTTATATAAATGAAAAGATAAATAGAACTGTTACAGTTAATAAAGGATTAGTTTTAGGTACTGGCACTTTTATGTCGGATTCAAATAGTATTAAATATAATAGCAAAAAAGATTATAGCTTCACATTGACAAGAGTAAGTGATGTAAATACATCAGATGGAAGTGATTCAGGATTTACTTATACGGCAACTACACTGACAACAGATATTGATGGTAAGATAGACTTTACTAATGTACCGTATGGAAAATATACACTTTCTGAAAATGAAGTGAGTGAAAAAACGGAAGCATTTGTACTAAGTAACAATGTTACTATTATGGTGACAAAGGACGGAATATTTGTTGGAGAAAGTGATGTAGCAGTAAGTACTGTTAATGTAAACAATACATTGAAGATTTCTAAAATCACAGGAACAAGTATTGCAAAGGATACACTTTCTACAGCCGAAAAGATTGATTTAAATGGTGTAACAATAGGATTGTTTGATAATGCACAGTGCACAGGAACTCCAATTACAACTACTTTGACTAATACTAAAGGTGAGTTTAGCTTTGATAAGGTAGCTTATGGAACGTATTACATTAAGCAAGCAGGACAAGTACCAGATGGTTTAAGTGTTGATACACATGTTGTCACAGTGAGCGTTAATGCAAATGGAACGGTTTATAATACTGCTAGTGGGTTGGCAGCTACATTTATAAATACAGCGAAGTATGGAAAAGTAACAATTGATAAAGTAGATAAAAATGATACAACTAAAAAGCTTACAAAAGTACAATTTATAATTTACACAGTATCAGATGATATTTCTACAACAAGTGGTGCAAAAGGAACAATCGGAAAAGCTGTTGCAAGCTTAGTGTATAATGCAAGTACACAAAAGTATGAATTGTCTGATGCATTACCAGTAGCAGTAAAAACAGCGACTGGACTATCAAGGTTTGGACTATCTTCAATTACACAAGTGAAACTTTCAGTTAAAAATGCTTTGGGAATTAATTATCTTATTAATACTGGAAGCGGATTTGAATTACTTGTTGGAAATTATATTGTTGAAGAGGTAGAAGCTCAAGAAGGCTATAAGTCAGATGTAACACTTATTTCAAAGAGAACATTTGCTGTCGATGTATCAAGTACCACGGTAGTATCAAATGATGATTCTAATAAATACTTAAATGAAATGATTAGAATGACCGTAAACATAAATAAAGCTATTGATTTAGCTGATAAAGTTATAGTTTCTGATGTGAATGCCTCTGAATACAAAGACAAAGAGAATTTTAGTTTTTCACTTATTAGGATTAGCGACATAAATACACAGGATGGAGTGGACTCAGGAATTACATATGGAACATCTGGAAAAGTAACACTTAGTACTGATTCAAAAGGTAGCATTTCGTTTACAAACGTACCATATGGATATTATAGACTTACAGAAAATAGTGTAGATGGAAAAACTGGAAGGTATATTTTACCAGAGGATGTGTATGTTTTAGTAGATGAAAAAGGCGTTAATTACGGTGATAAATACGTTTCATCTATTGTAAGGACCAATAAGGTTAAAACAGCAAATATTACAGGTGGTTCTGTAGGAAAATCAAAAGAAGAAGATACTTTTGAAATCAGGTTGAAAGATATTTCTATTGGCTTATATACAGATTTAGAATGTACGCAGTTGTTAACATCTACAACTACAAACGCTAATGGAGATTATAGTTTTAAAGATGTTGCATATGGTAAATATTATGTAAAACAAATTGAGGATTCTGTACCAGAACAATATAACCCAGATTTAAATGTTTTAACGCTAGATATAGACGGTAGTATTGAAACAAATACATTAAATGACTTTGTAAATATAATGAAAGAGAATATCGTCGAAGTTATTGGTACGCAAGAAAATATAGACAAAAAAGATATAACTATTTCTACGCAGGAGATAACACAGCCAGGTGTATATGTAGTAAGCGTAGAAGGTGATCCGAATAATGAGGATATTAATAATCCTTTTATTGAAGATATTTATACACATATTGTAGCTGAATATGAAAATGGAATATTAGTTTTAAGAGATGAAGATGGAAATATAATTGATGATAATACTTTTAGTTTAATGAAGTATGTAAAACGAGGTGATATAAAGGGAAAGGTAATAACAAACCTTGAAGAGCCTATTAAAGAAGTTGTGATAGGTGTATTCCCATTAGGCACTACAGAGTTTACAAGAGAGAATTTATATCAGGGTATTTATTGTTTAACAGATAGTGATGGATATTTTGAATTTAAAAACTTGCCTTATGGAGAGTACATGATATTAGAAATAGAAATACCAACATTCTATTTAAGTAATGTATCATATGATGTGAATATAAATAAAAACGCATTTTTATTTACATATTCAGCAGATGGATATGAGTTGATATTTATTCACGAGATTCCATTGGATGATGGAGGAGAAGAAGAGGTTGAACCACCTAAGTTAGGTGATGAAACAGACTATCTTATTTACATTGTTATAGCACTGATGGTAGTGTGTGTTTTAGGATATAATTTTAGGAGCAAACCTTTTTACACATAAACTGCCAATAATGATATTTACTATGCCCATATTTTTTGATAAAATATGGGCATAACTAAGTTTTATACGAATATTTAGGAGGATTGAGAGATGTATATAAAGAATATAAAAGACTTTGAATTAAATGAAGTAAAGGTAACAGATCCATATTTTGAAAATGCCTTAGAAAAAGAGATAGCATATTTAAAGGGATTTGATTCAGACAAGCTTGTTGCAGGCTTTAGAGAAGTGAATAATATGCGTCCAAAAGCAGAGAAATATAAGGGCTGGGAGGTTACAGAAATAAGAGGTCATTCACTTGGACACTATATGACGGCAGTAGCTCAAGCAGTAGCGCAAACAGGTGATGAAGAACTTAGGCAAAAGCTAGCATATATTGTTTCAGAGCTTTCGGATAGCCAACTTAAGAGTGGTTATTTATCAGCGTTTCCAGAGACATTATTTGATAATGTTGAGAATAAAAAGCCAGCATGGGTTCCTTGGTATACAATGGATAAAATAATTGCAGGTTTAACAGCTTCATATACATTAGCGGGAATTGATATGGCACTTGATGTTGTGAAAAAGTTAGGCGACTGGGTTTATGATAGAACATCAAAATGGTCAAAAGAAATTCAAGATACTGTTCTTGCAGTAGAGTACGGCGGAATGAATGAAGCCTTATATGATTTATATAAAGTGACAAAGAGTGAGAAGCATGAAAAGGCAGCTCATATGTTTGATGAATTATATTTATTTGAACAGCTTGAAAAAGGAAATGATATATTAAACGGAAAACATGCAAATACAACTATTCCTAAGTTCTTAGGTTCGTTATACAGATATGTTGCTCTTGGCTATAGAGAAGATGATGAGTTCTATTTTAGAGCAGCGGAAAGATTCTGGGAAATAGTTAATGAGAATCATACATATATCACAGGTGGAAACAGTGAATGGGAACACTTTGGTGAATCTAGAATTTTAGATGGAGAAAGAACAAATTGTAACTGTGAAACTTGTAATACTTATAATATGTTAAAGCTTTCAAGAGAATTGTTTAAGATTACAGGCGATAAGAGATATGCTGATTTTTATGAGAATACATTTATGAATGCAATTATGTCTTCACAAAACCCAGAAACAGGAATGACAATGTACTTCCAGCCAATGGCAACAGGATTTTTTAAAGTATATTCCACTCCATTTGACAGTTTTTGGTGTTGTACAGGAACAGGAATGGAGAACTTTACAAAATGTAATGATAGTGTATATTTCCATGATGAAGATACAATATATGTAAATCAATATATTTCATCAGAAATAGATTGGAAGAGTAAAAATGTAAAGCTTGTTCAAAAATCATCTATTCCAGATACCACTACATCAGTGTTTACAGTAGAAGAAGCTGCTGAAAATGTGAAGATTGCATTTAGAATTCCAGATTGGGCAGTAGGTGATGTGGAGATAAAGATTAGTAGTAATGGAAATACAGAAGTCAACATTGCTAACAAAGTTAGTAAGGATATCGAAGGTGGTTATTTTGTTGTTGAGGCAGTAAAGGGAATGGAGATTACTCTTGATATAAAGATGAAGGTAGAAGCATACCCACTTCCAGATAATACAAATTGTATTGGTCTTAAGTATGGTCCTATAGTACTTAGTGCAGGTCTTGGAACGCAGGATATGGAAGAGAGTAAAACAGGTGTGGATGTTACAATTGCTACATGTAATATAAGCATGAAGGATTTCATTACTATTAATGACGCTAAAGATGATGCAGATATAAAGAATTGGATTGCAAATATAGAGCAAAATATAGTAAAAGAAGAAGGAAAGCTAGAGTTTAAACTTGTTGGAACAGACAGAGATGACCTTGTATTTGGACCACATTATAAAAAATATAAGGAAAGATATGGTATTTATTGGAATATGGTTTCAAAGGATTCGAAATCATTACAAGACCATATAAAAACAGGCAAAGAAAAAGCTAGACTTGAAAGAGTTGCTATAGATAGTATTCCGCTTGGAAATGATCAGTATGAGTTATTACACAATATAAAAGGTGATAACACTGGAGCAGGAACATTTAATGGTTTGATGCTAAGACATGCATGGTCAGAAAATGGATGGTTTAGTTATGATATAAAGGTAAAAAATGGAATTAATAATTATTTATTAGCTAAATATTTCAGCGGGAATGTTGGAAGAACCTTTAATATTTATATTGACGATGTTTTACTAAAAGAAGAGACTATTGAGGATAGAATTCCAGGACAATTTTATGATGAATATTATAAGTTGCCACAAGAGCTTATTGAGGGAAAAGATACAGTAAATGTTAAATTTGCAGTACGTGGTGATAGCTGGGTTGGCGGTGTCTTTGACAAGCTAAGCATAGTAAGTGACTATGATAAAGATGCTTCTCTTAACAAATTAGTAGTAAACGGGAAAAATCTTGAATTAAATTGTGAAAAAGATATTACAGAATACGAATTGACTACCGATGGCAATAGTGATAAAGTAACCATATCAGTAGATTTAAAGAATAAAAATGGATACGTTATGGTAAACGGAGTTCTTATTGATGATTTAATGCCACGAGAAGTAAGCGTAAAGGAAAACAATAAGATAGAAATCATATCAGTTGCAGAAGATTTTGAAACTCAAAAGGTTTATACTGTGACAGTCCGCTAGTTTCGGAGGTGTATGTCGTGGGTAATAGTGCAGCAAGGTTGTTTATCGAAAAGGAAATGCTTGATTTGCAGTTAAATCTTGAAAACAATTATAAGGATAATGCTTATGAATCCTATCTTAATGTGTTAGGTATGCTTGAAAGTTTTTACGAACAAAAAGAGATTTCTAAATGGAGATTTAAAAGATATAAACGTCAGATGAAAAGATATGACGATATATACAATATGGAAGAGCCAGAAAAAGTAGTAGATTGAGAAATCAGCCAATTAACTTTATTTCGTCTCTGATATAACAAAAGCCGCTGTAAAGTGGCTTTTGTGATTTTACTTAATAAAGTTGCAAAGGAAAAGGTGAAAAGAAATATGATTGTATTATTAATTTTAGTAGCAGCAATACTAGCTTTGCTAATTGTATACTATACATACTGTATTGTTGTAAGATTTATGAAGGTTTTTAAACCTGAATTAACAAAGAAAAATAAATATATGTGTATTTTTTTATCGATACTAATAGGACTGCCAGCAATAAATATGTTTTCTACATATTCTATGATTGTGCTACATTTTATAGTGATAACAGCATTAATTGATTTAGTTTTATTTATATATAATAAGTTTATAAATAAAAATGGTGAACACGGAAGAGTGTATAAAGGATTTATTAGATTATTTAAGATAGGTGTAATTTCAGCAGTTATATCTATAGCTTTTTTGATATATGGCTATGTTAATATCAATAACATTATAGAAACTAAATATACAATAGAAACTGATAAATTAAGTAATGGTATTAGGATTCTTCAAATTAGTGATTTACATATGGGAACAACTTTGGATACTTTAGGACTTCAAGAAGTGTGTAACGAAATGCAAGAAAAGTCTCCAGATATTATAGTACTTACAGGAGATATTTTTGATGAAAGAACTTCAAAATCTGATATGGAGAATACTTGTAAGATATTTGGAAGCATGAATGCTGAATATGGAATATATTATATTTTTGGAAACCATGATGGTGGTGCATATGGCGGAAGTAAGGAATTTAAAGTTGCTGATATTGAAGAAAATATGAAGGATAATGGAATTATAGTTTTAAAGGATGAAGTAATAGAAGTCTCTGATGAATTTTATATAGCAGGAAGATTAGATTATTCTAGTAAAGAAAGAGCAAAGACAAGTGAGATTTTAAAGGATATTGATAAATCTAAGTTTATATTGATGCTAGACCATCAGCCAGAAGGATTTGATGAAGGGGAAGTAGAAGGTGTTGACTTACAGCTTTCTGGACATACACATGGCGGACAGATTTTTCCTTTAGGGTTATTCTTAACTCATAATTATGGATATTTTGAAGAGGGTGATTTTAAGGCGATTGTTTCATCTGGAATAGGTGGTTGGGGATATAAAATTAGAACGGGACATCATTGTGAATATGTGGTTATAGATATTAAATAATATAGTACCTGTCGCATAATATTGTATTAGCGACAGGTACTTGTTTTATAGGCAGTATTATAATCTTGACATTAACGCTACTTAGTGATACAATATAGTGGTAGTAAGTAATACTGAATACAAGTAATACATAGTAGAGGAGGTGCTTAATAATGGAAAATATAACGGAAATGCTAAAAGGTGTTTTAGAGGGGTGTGTTCTAGAAATAATTAGTCGAGGAGAAACATATGGCTATGATATTACACGTAAGCTTAATACATTAGGATTTACGGATGTGGTAGAAGGAACAGTGTACACAATACTGGTTAGACTTGAAAGGAATAAACTGGTAGAAATAGCCAAAAAGCCTTCTGATATGGGACCGCCACGTAAGTTTTTTTCGCTGAATGATTTAGGACATGAGGAATTACAAAAGTTTTGGGAGAAATGGGAGTTTGTTGCATCAAAAATAAATCAATTAAAGGAGGAAGAATTAAATGGCTAATTTTTTCAATAATTATTTAAATATAAAAAGAATAATAGAAAGCAAACGTGAGTATAAAAAACATATGGCAAGAGTAGATGCATTACCAGAAGATTATCAATATGTATTTAAGAAAATTCAGGAGCATATGTGGAAGTTTGCAGCAGGGAGCGGTTATGATATGCTAAAGATTCATTATGATTTGATTGAATTGTTTGAAACTGGCGCGTCAAATGGAAAACATGTTTTAGATGTTACCGGTGATGATGTAGCTGAGTTCTGCGATGAGCTTTTGCGTAATGCTGAGACATACACAGAAAACTGGCGTATAAAGATTAACAAAGATATCCATAAAAAATTTGGAAAGAAGAGTGATTCAGAATGAATGAAGCATCTATTTATATTAAGGAATAAGAACACTAAGAAAAAAATCCAACCTAACAAGCAGTTTATACTTGTAGGTTGGATTTTTGACGGAGAAGGTGGGATTCGAACCCACGTGCCCAGAATGACAACAGCATTTCGAGTGCGGCTCGTTATGACCACTTCGATACTTCTCCAATATATTACTCGTACTCAAAAGTACTCGAAAATTATAACATGTATAGTATCTAATTTCAAGAAAAAAGCTAAAATTGTTATAAGGTGTTATAAGGAAGTTTTATATTATTTATGATTAAGTTTTCTTAATAAAGGTTACATCTGTATTTTTTTAGTATAAAATACTAGAGAACAAAAAATTATATGTAAAGATTTTAAATCTATAAAAAGAAATGGAGAAAATAATGAGAAAATTATTATTATTAGGCCTAGTAGCTACATCAGTTATGATAATGGCAGCATGTGGTTCAAACACTGATGAAAGCTCAAATAGTGGCACAAAAGAGAAGACTACAACAGAGAAAACTACAAAAGAGAAAGACACAGATGATGTAAAAGTAAGTAAGAAAGAGTCAATTAATGCAAGAATAACATTTCCAACACAGGATTATGATGATGAAGTTATTGCAGAAATACCTTATATTGAGTGTGATGGGGAAAGTTCTGAGATTGATTCACTTAATCGTTTGATTAATCAAGGTATTGGTATGATTTACAACAATTTCTTAAATGATTATGTAGCAGGAGATGGTAGTATTGAAATTAGATCATATCCAATGACAAATGACAGGTATATCCAAGTGGTTCTTACTTATAACACTTATCCATGCTATGGAACAGCTGGTTCAATCTATAGTTATAACTATGATAGAGATAATGATGAAGTAGTTACATTAGAGATGGCTTTAGATAAAACAGGAATGCGTCAGGCTAATTTTAAGTCAGATGTAGAATCACTTTTTATGCCAGATAATGTTAATAATTATGTTGGAGACGTGCAAGTTACAGGATTCTATACAGCAATCAATGGTAATGGAGAAGAGGTAACATACTTTCTTCTTGAAGTAGAAGTATGCAATGATGAAGCAGACCCATGGACATATTTCTATGAATATTCACCAGATTTAAATTATTTAAGACAATTAGGCACAGGTTATATGTTTGATAAATACGATTTGGACGAAATGACACCACCTCTTTCTTATGCTAGATAGTTGGTGACTTAAAGGATGTAAATTTCCTAAAAAATTTACATCTTTTTTAGTGATTGTATCTTAAACCATAATAATGTATAATTTGAGAGTATATTAGCATTTTAAGATAAAAATAAGGCGATAAAAAGGAGAAAATATGAAAAAAAGAATAGCAGTTTTATTTATGTCAATGCTCATGGTTTTTGGAACTGTATTTTCAGCAGTAGCAGCTATTGAAGGAACATCAAAAAAATATGGAGAAGTAGGACAGACAATTTATGTATCTCCAACAGGAACAGATAAGGCTTCAGGAAATGTTAATGATCCAATGGATATATATACAGCAGTAAAATATGTTCAAGCAGGTCAAACAATTGTTTTAAAAGAGGGTACATATGAATTAGAACAAGCTCTTACAATTGAAAGAGGTAATAATGGAACGGTTGAAGCGATAATTCGAATGATTGCAGACCCTAACGCAACAACTAGACCAGTACTTGATTTTAAGGGAGCTGCATTTTTTGTGACTTGGGGTGATTATTGGTACTTTAGAGGATTTGATATTACAAATTCATTAGATTTGAAATCAGGAATGCAATTAGCAGGAAGCAATAATGTTTTGGATCAATTGAATTTTTATAAAAATGGTGGAGATGGAATTCAAATTAGTGGTTCTTCAACAGAAACGATAGACGAATGGCCTTCATACAATTTTGTTTTAAACTGTACATCATATAATAACCGTGGAGATGGATTTTCAGCCAAGCTAACAAGTGGCTTTGGTAATGTGTTTGATGGTTGCATTGCATACAGTAATGCAAAGAATGGTTGGAATTTAGAAGCAGATACAGATTTAGGACGTATTGGTCAGGTTACAATTAGGAATAGTGTAGCCTATAGAAATGGTACAGATAGTGATACAAATAATGGTGATGGCTTTAGAATGGGTAGTTCCAATATTAATGGAGAACATATTATAATTAACAGCATTGCTTTTGAAAATAAAGGATGTGGTATTAACAGTAATGGTTGCCCAGATATTCAGAGTCAAAACTGTATTTTGTTTAATAATGAGTCGTATAATATTGCATTATCTACAGAAACTGGAGTTAATACAAACTTTAAGGTAACAGGTTTGTTATCAAGTAAGGAGAATAAGGTAATAGGTGATCAACTTAAACTGGCATCTCAAGATAACACACAGGTATATGCAACAAATAACTTCTACTATTATCCAGATGGTGATAGAGCGGAAAATGGTGGTGATACAGTTGAAACAACAATTAAGTTCATAATTGATGGGTTTGCATTAATAAATGGTACAGCTAATGGAACTGGTTTTCAAAGTACAGATACATTAGGTATTAATGTTACTAGATATTCTGACGGTGGTATTAACATGAATGGATTACTTCAATTTACAGCGCAGGCAGTTCAATTCTTAGCAGATAATGGTGTTGTTGTAGGTGCGTTCTTCTACGAAGGACTTAGTCCATCATTTATATTGGGACAATTAGGAGCGTCTGTTCCAGCTTATAATAATAATCAAGCAGATAATCCGACTGATGGAAAAGTTCCAACTGGTGATAATATAAACATTTATGTATGCGTAATTTTAAGTATTGTAAGTGGTATAGTATTACTTGGGTGTAAAAGATTCACATATTCACAATCTAAATAATGATATAAATAAAAAACAGAGTCGATGCTGACTCTGTTTTTTGCATAGTTGGAATCTTTTTTTAATAACCGTTATCAACAGGCATTACTAAAGCCATAATAATGTAAGCTAACACACCACCGCCCATGCAGCTTAAAATTATTGTAAGAACTCTTACCAAAGTAGAGTCTACGTTAAAGTATTCTGCTAATCCACCGCATACTCCTGCTAATTTTCTATCTCTTGTAGAACGATATAATTTCTTTTGTTCCATATCATTTCCTCCTTTATATTTAATAATGTAATAAGCTTTTTGCTATATATAAATAGTACATCTAATTTCAAAAAAAGAAAAGTGATAAATGTAATATTATTTTTGGAATATTATAGGAGCTCGTTCATATAATTAAGCAACAGATAAATTAAAGGGAGGATTAAAATGGAAACGAACAAAAAAGAAATACTAAATATTCTTCCTTTAAAGGTAAGGGAGGTGCTAAAAGAAAGTATTGATATATCACTTCTAGAAGAAATTAGGTTAAGATGTAACAAGCCAGTTTTTTTAGTAGGAGGAGGTAAAGAAAGAACTTTAAAACGAAATCAAAATGAAATTATTATTGACGAAAATGATATTAAGGAAGCAATGGGATACATATCAGGATATTCAATGTATGCCTTTGAAGAGCAATTAAAGGAGGGTTTTATCACCATAAGGGGAGGACATAGAGTAGGCGTATCTGGAAAAATTGTATTGGAGAAGGAATCAATTAAGACAGTGAAAAATATAGCATCTGTAAATATTAGAGTAAGCCACGAAGTTATAGGCTGCAGCGATGATGTTATAGACTATGTAAAAGGAAATACGCTTATTATTTCACCTCCCCGTATGGGGAAAACTACATTACTTAGAGATATTTTAAGACATATATCAGATAAAGAAGGTCAAAATGTTGGGATAGTGGATGAGAGAAGTGAAATAGCCGCATGTTATATGGGGATACCACAAAATGACGTGGGAAAGAGAAGCGATGTTCTTGACTGCTGTCCTAAATCACAGGGAATGTTATTACTTTTAAGAGCAATGTCACCTACTTATATTGGAGTAGACGAGCTTGGTACAAAATCAGATATTGAAGCAGTGTTACAAGTAGTAAATAGTGGAGCAGGAGTTATAGCAACTATACATGGAGAAGATTTAGAAGAAATAAGAAAAAAAGAGCTTACAGGAAGGCTTATAAGAGAGAAGGTATTTGATACATATATAGTATTATCAAGGACAAGCAAAAAAGTTATTAAGACTATATTTGATAAGGATTGTAATTTGATATGTTGAAAATAATTGGAGTAATAATGATTTGTACAGGTTGTACAGCGTTAGGATTTAAAGTAGGGGATGTTTATATAAAACATTATAAAGAGCTAATATATCTAAAAAAGGTATTTGTAATGATAAAAGGAGAAATAAGATACAATTGTGGGATGTTAAGTGAAGTGTTTTTGAATGTATCGGCAAAGGTGAAACAGCCCTATAAAGAGGCATTTGTACTACTTAGCGAACAACTTGAAGAACGAGATGATAAGAGCTTTGATACAATGTGGAATAATATATTTATTGAAAGGTTAAGGACAAGTAGCCTTTGGAGTGAAGATTTGTTGGGGTTAATAGAGTTAGGTGAAAGTATGGGGTACTTAGATAAACAGATGCAGATAAACAGCATAGATTTATTTATAGATAACTTAGAAACACAGATAAATGAAATATATGGAAAGTTGGAAGGAAACACTAAATTATACAGAGCATTAGGTGTATTAAGCGGACTTCTCATAACAATACTAATTTATTAAGAACAGGAAGGATTAAAAAATGGATGTAAGTTTGATATTTAAAATAGCAGCAGTCGGAATACTTGTTTCTGTGGTTAATCAGATACTAAAGCAAAGTGGTAGAGATGAACAAGCCTTTTTGGTTGGACTAGCAGGTCTAGTATTAGTATTGTTCTGGGTGGTTCCATACATATATGACTTATTTGAAAATATAAAAAATCTTTTTTCACTTTAGAAAGAAGGGTGTGTATGAGTTTAATAGGAATAATGCTGTTTGCAATAATGGCAGCAATAATTGCTACTCAATTAAAGAGTGTAAAGAGTGAGTATAGTACTTTGATAAGTATTACAGCATGTATAGTTATATTCTTTTTTATATTAACAAAGTTATCTGTAGTTATGGATGTTATCTCGGTTATAAAATCATATATTTCAATAGATGATATTTATCTTGGAACATTGCTTAAAATAGTAGGTATATCATACATAGTGCAATTTTCATCAGATATATGTAAGGAATGCGGATATGGAGCAATAGCAAACCAAATACAAATATTTGGGAAAATAACAGTACTTGTTATCAGTATGCCCATAGTGCTTGCATTATTAGAAACAGTAAGAGTTATTCTCGCTTAATACTAAACACATAAAATGCAGGAGGGTAAGTTGAAAAAATTGTTATTTAATAAGAAACTAAAAAGATTATTTGCACTATTTTGGGTAATATTAACATTTGTATTTTTAGGTGGAATGGTTGCTTATGCTTCAACGCAGGAAGAAGACAGTATATATGATCAGATGAGTTTATATGATTTTTCTGATATACAAAAAGAACTAGACTCAGAAATAGACTTTTCATCTATGGTTACAAGGCTTGCAACAGGTGAGTCAGAGGGGGTATTTGCAGAGCTTTTTAATGGCGTAATTGGAAAAATATTTTATGAGGTTAGCTACAATAAAGCAGCAATAGCCAAAATAATTTTAATTGCGATAGTATCATCGCTTTTTACAAATATGTCTTTAATATTTGACAAGTCAGAAATGTCGGAGACAGGCTTTTTTGTGACTTATATGCTTATGATAACAGTACTTATGTGTTCCTTTGGAGTGATGTCTAGTATGGTGTTTGATGTAGCAGAAAATATAATAACCTTTATGAATGCACTTGTTCCAGCTTTTTTTATATCAGTAGGAGTTAGTTCAGGAAGCATAAGTGCAGTGGGATTTTGCCAAATAGCTCTAGTGGTATTATCAATTGGAGAAAGAATCATAAAGGTGATAATGATACCACTAGTTAATATATATGTTGTTATTATGATAGTAAATAATATAGTATCAGAAGATTATTTATCAAGGTTTGCAGGTGTGGTAAAAAGTTTTGTTTTATGGGGACTAAAGTGCTTTGTAACAATAACACTTAGTGTAAATGCGATTCAAGGCATTATATTGCCATCAATAGATGGTGTGAAGGGAGGAATGATAACAAAACTTATAAATATATTGCCAGGTGGTAGTGCTATAACATCTGTAGGAGGCATTATTACAGGCTCAGGGCTTGTAGTTAAAAATGCAATTGGCTCAGCAGGCGCAATATCAATAGCAGTAATATGTGCAGTACCAATACTAAAGCTTATTATTTTCATTGCAATGTACAAGCTAACGGCAGCAGTTATTCAGCCCATAGCAGATAAAAGAATTACAAAGAGTGTTGATGCGGTAGCAGAGGGGGTAAACCTGTTACATAGAATAGTTATAACATTGCTTTTGCTATTTATGGTAACGATAGCTATAGTATGTTTTAGTACCAATAACATGAGAATGGGGTGATAGTATGCTTGAATATATAAGGAATATAGCTATATTTATAATCATGGAAGGTTTGATTTTAAGTGCAGTAACAAACGAGAGCTTTAAGAAAATAGTTAAGATATTTTCAGGCATGATACTAATTATAATTGTATTGTCACCACTTGATAACATTTTTAATATAACAGACCTTATAAATACCCATTTTTATGAATGGGATAAGAAAGAAAGCATAAATGAAATAATATCATCAATAGAAAATACAAACGAAGAAAATGTAGCAAACGTAAAGAAACAATATGAAAATATAGTGTTTGATGATGTAAATAGTGTAGCAGTTAAAGAGGGTTATATGGTAACAAGTGTAAATGTTACATTTGATGATAGTAAAAGTAATTACATAGGAAGTGTTGAAATATATATAAGCAAGGAGGAGGAAACTTTTGAAGAGAATATGGTTGAAGTGGTGAAGGTAGGCAGCATAAAGTTAAATGACGGAAACGATGATGAAGTAAAATCAACCGACTATAATCCATCAATTATAAATATAAAAAACTATATAGTAGATCAGTATGGTGTGGATTATAAGAATATTATAATTACTACAGATGGAGGTTTATCATGAAAATCAAAAAAGATATTATTGATAAAGTGGGGAAGGAAAAGTTTTTTTTGCTTATTTTGGCAGGAGTGGTGCTTGTGATATGTACTGTTTGGGATTTTGGTAAAGATAGCAGTACAGGAAATACTCAAACATCAACTATGTCTTATAGCACATCAAAAAGCAGCTTATCAGACGAAATGGATAATTATGTTAAAACGCTTGAAAAGAGGCTTAAAGAAATATTAAGCCAAGTAGAGGGGGTGGGAAATGTATATGTAATGATAACGTTAAAAAGCAGCGCGTCAAGTCAGGTATTGTTTGATGGAAAAAATTCACTTGATAAGACAGATGAAGTGGATGGCTCAGGAGGAACAAGAAATATTTATAATTATTCAGAGGAAAATAACACGGTATACATAACAGATTCTAATGGAAATACAGTTCCATATGTAATTTCGGAAATAGCACCTTCTATTGATGGTGTGGCGGTTATTACAGATGGAGGAGACAATATTTTTGTAAAAGAAAAAATAATTAATATAATTAAGTCATTATTTTCAATAGATATTAATAAAATATCAGTAACAAAGTAAAGGTGGTAGGAGGCAATGAAAAACATTTTTAAGAAGAATCAGATTATTATTACTGCATTAGCGGCA
Source organism: Lachnospiraceae bacterium (assembly GCA_031548165.1). GTDB lineage: Bacteria > Bacillota > Clostridia > Lachnospirales > Lachnospiraceae > CAG-303. The sequence goes on along the minus strand of JAVBRI010000044.1, from coordinate 17,548 downwards.
CTTATAGCAGTTGCAGGTTATTTAAACCATGTAGAAAGTGCTAATAAGAATGATACCAAGGAGGTAAACCAAGGCGAGACAGGTACATATTCAGATGATGTAAAGGCAGCAGATAATTCAGATATTGACAGTAACGATGTGGACATAACTGGCGAGCCAGGAGAGGCAGTCTTAGTAAATGCAACAGGAACAGTTGACTTTATAGTAGAAGCTAAGATGCAAAGAGAGCAAACAAGAGCAAATAGTAAGAGTATGCTCATGGAAATTGTAAACAGCGTTGCTATTGCAGAAGATGAAAAGAGTGCAGCAGTAAACAAAATGGTTGCGCTTGCAGATACATCTGAAAGAGAAGCAGCAGCAGAAAATCTTATTGCAGCAAAGGGATTCTCGAATGTAGTAGTTACAGTGACCGACGAAAAGGTAGATGTTATGATAGTGTCAGATGTTTTAACCGATGCTCAAAGAGCTCAAATAGAAGAAATAGTTAAAACTAAGACGAATGTTAATGCAGATAAGATTACAATTACAACTATAAAAACTAAATAATAAAAAAATAATTGCATTTATAACCTTTTTTGGTATAATAAGTATATATTAAATACCTAGGAGGTAGGTTAAAATGGAAAACAAGATAAATGCAAATATTGGAGAAGTTCAAATAGCAGATGATGTAGTAGCTATTATTGCAGGAATTGCAGCAACAGAAGTACAAGGCGTTGCATCTATGGCTGGAAATATTACAAAAGAGATTATCAGTAAACTTGGCATGAAGAATTTATCAAAGGGTGTAAAGGTTACTGTTGGTAATAATGATGTAGTTGTTGATGTTAGCATTAATATAGCTTATGGCTATAGTGTGCCTGAAGTATCAAAAAAGGTTCAAGAAAAAGTTAAAACAGCTATAGAAAATATGACAGGACTTACAGTAACAGAAGTTAATATTCAAATTGCAGGCGTTGCAATAGAAGAGTCAAACGTTTAAAAAAAAGATTCGGCTAAAGCCGAAGTTTGCTGTTTACGAAAAATAACAGGGGTGTCGAGAAATTGGCACCCTAAAAATGAGGTAATCATGACAAGACATGAATTAAGAGAAAATACATTTAAGATGTTATTTCATAAGGAGTTCCACGACGATGCTGCTTTAGAGGAGCAGTATAATCTTTTTATGGATACATTAGAGGATATGAGTGAAGAGAATAAAGAATATGTTCATAGTAGAGTGTTTGATATAATATCTAAATTAAGTGATATTGATAAGAGTATTGAAGAAGTTTCAGAAGGATGGAATCTTTCAAGAATGGGGAAAGTTGACCTTACAATTATAAGACTTGCGTATTATGAGATGAAGTATGATGAGTCAGTACCAAGTAAAGTAGCTATAAATGAAGCTGTAGAGATAGCTAAAAAATACGGTGGTGATGAGTCACCTGCTTTTGTAAATGGTATTTTAGCAAAACTCATGTAACATGGGGGTGTAAACTTGGGAAGTATATATACGGTTACGCAGGTAAATTCACATATAAAGCATATGTTTGATTCGGATTTTGCACTAACTAGCGTTTCTATAAAAGGCGAAGTATCAAATTGCAAGTATCATTCATCAGGACATATCTACTTTTCATTAAAAGACGGTGGCTCTGTAATTTCAGCAGTTATGTTTGCTGGAAACAGGAACGGTCTTTCTTTTGCATTGAAGGAAGGTCAAAAAGTTATTGCTACAGGTGCGGTAAGTGTGTATGAAAGAGATGGTAAATACCAGCTTTATGCAAAGCAAATTACACTTGATGGACAAGGTGATTTATATAGGAAGTTTGAAGAGCTTAAAGCGAGTCTGCTTGAAATGGGAATGTTTGATGTGGAGTATAAAAAGCCGATTCCAAAGTATGCATTAAAAGTGGGAATTGTTACCTCGGGTACAGGTGCAGCGATAGCAGATATTACAAATATAGCGACAAGAAGAAATCCATATGTCCAGTTATATCTATATCCAGCCATAGTTCAAGGAGTGGAAGCAGTACCATCTATTATTAGTGGAATAAATTGCTTAGATGAAATGGGAATGGATGTTATAATAGTTGGACGCGGTGGCGGTTCTATTGAAGATTTATGGGCATTTAATGATGAAAATGTGGCAAGAGCTATTTTTTCAAGTAAAACACCTATTATTTCAGCAGTAGGACATGAAGTGGACACAACAATTGCAGATTTTGTTGCGGATTTAAGAGCACCAACTCCTTCGGCGGCAGCAGAGCTTGCAGTATTTGATTATAATAGATTTGAAGAAGAATTAGAAAGCTGTGTTTATACAATGCAAAAGCTTTTTATAAATAAATTAAATAGATATAAGACTAAACTTGAAAATATAACGATTAAGCTTGAGAGTAAAAATCCTATAAATCAAGTAAATGATAAAAGACAGTATTTAGATTCAATTTATGATAGAATGTATAATAAGATGATAAACAAGTTAAGAGATAACAAAAATAAGCTTAGTGTGTATGCTGAAAAGCTAAACGGTTTATCTCCACTTACAAGAATTGATAAAGGTTTTGCATATGTTGCAAAAGATAATAAGAAAATAAAGAGTATCATGCAGGTTAAAGAGGATGATATTTTAGATATAACAGTAACAGATGGTGTAATTAAAGCAAAGGTAATAGGTACACATAATGAGTAAAGAAAAAATGACTATAAATGAGGGATTTGAAAAGCTTCAAGCAATTATGGAAAAGATGGATGATGATAGCGTAAGTCTTGAAGATTCATTTAACCTATATAATGAAGGTGTAAAGCTTGTGAAAGAAATAAATGGAAAGCTAGATGAAACAGAGAAAAAACTTATTGTTATCAATGAAAAAGAATAGGATGAGAATATGAGCGATAATTTTAATGAAGAACTAAATAAAGTAACGATAGAAACCGAGGAGATAATTTATTCTTATCTTCCAAAAGAAGAAGGTCTTCAAAGTACAGTTTTGGAGGCAATGAATTATAGCATGAAGGCTGGGGGTAAGAGATTACGTCCGATACTTATGAGAGAAACTGCTAAGTTTTTTGGCACAGATAATGAAGAAGTAAAACCATTTATGGCAGCGATGGAAATGATTCACACATACTCACTTGTGCATGATGATTTACCAGCTATGGATAATGATGCTTTCCGTAGGGGGCTTCCAACAACACATATAAAATATGGACATGCTATGGGAATATTAGCAGGAGATGCACTTTTAAATTACGCATATGAGATGTGTGCAAATGCAATTGTAGTAAGTAAGGATATGATAAAAGCAGCAAAGGCATTTAAAGTACTATCTTCAAAAGCGGGTATATTCGGAATGGTTGGTGGTCAAACTGTTGATGTAGAATATACTGGGAATGGTACTCAAATGAACAAAGAGGTTCTTGATTTTATATTTAAATTAAAGACTGGAGCATTGATAGAAGCGTCAATGATGATAGGTGCAATACTTTCTGATGCTAATGATGAAGAGATTAAAAAGATTGAAGAAATAGCTAGTGCTATTGGTATGGCATTTCAAATACAGGATGATATACTAGATGTAACAAGCACAATGGAAGTGCTTGGAAAGCCAGTGATGAGTGATGAGAAGAATCATAAAGAAACTTTTGTATCATTGTACGGAACGGACAAGTCGGTAGAGATGGTTAAGGCTTATACGAAAGAAGCAATAGACAAACTAGATGATATTAGAGGAAAAAATGACTTTTTAAGAGAATTACTTATGAGTCTTATATATAGAGAGAAATAGAGGTGCAACGATGTTACTAGATTATATTGAGCAAGAAAATGACATTAAAAATATAGATAGTGAAAAATATGGTGAATTAGCTACTGAGATTAGAAAGTTTCTTATAGAAAAGATTTCTACAAGTGGTGGCCATCTTGCGTCAAATTTAGGCGTAGTAGAGCTTACTATGGCACTTCATATAGTTCTTAATCTGCCAAATGATAAAATAGTATGGGATGTAGGACATCAGTCATATACACATAAAATCCTTACAGGAAGAAAAGATGGTTTTGGGGCACTTAGAGCATATGGCGGTATGAGTGGATTTCCAAAAAGAAGAGAAAGTGAATGTGATGCATTTGATACAGGCCATAGTTCAACATCTATATCAGCAGGTCTTGGATTGGTAAATGGATATGAGTTAACAGGTAATAAGGGAACTGTAGTATCTGTTATAGGTGATGGTTCTTTAACTGGTGGTATGGCATATGAAGCATTAAATAATGCAGCAGCGCTTAAAAGAAATTTTATTATTATTTTAAATGATAATGATATGTCAATTTCTGAAAATGTAGGTGGAATGTCTTCTTATTTGTCACAGATAAGAACTGGAAATGTATATAATGATTTAAAAAACGGCGTTACAAAAAGTTTGAACATGATACCATTAGTAGGTGAAAAGCTTGTTCATCAAATTTCAAAAACAAAGAGTAGCATTAAGCAGTTAGTTATACCAGGTATGTTTTTTGAAAATATGGGAATAACTTATCTTGGCCCAGTTGATGGTCATAATATATCACAAATGGTTAAGGTTTTTAAAGAAGCAAAGAAGTTAGATCATGCGGTGCTTATTCATGTACTTACAAAAAAGGGTAAAGGTTATGAATATGCAGAAGATCACCCATCTAAATTCCACGGAATAGAGCCGTTTGATAAAAAAACAGGTGAGATAATATCTAAACATGATAAGTCAACATATACAGATATATTTTCAAAGACTATATCAGCACTAGCGGATAATAATGAAAAAATTGCAGCTATTACAGCAGCTATGCCTGATGGAACAGGATTAAAGAGATTTAAGAAAAATCATAAGAATAGATTTTTTGATGTAGGAATAGCAGAGGCCCATGCAGTAACGTTTGCAGCAGGACTCGCAGCAGGTGGATTGAAGCCATATGTAGCAGTTTATTCTTCATTTTTACAAAGAGCATATGATCAAATTTTGCATGATGTTTGTATACAGGATTTGCCAGTAGTATTTGCTATAGATAGAGCAGGGTTAGTAGGTGGAGATGGAGAAACTCATCAAGGTATATTTGATATTTCATATCTTAGTTCAATACCAAATATGAGTATATTTGCTCCTAAAAATGGATATGAGCTTGTTGATATATTAAAATATTCAACATATTTTAATGGGCCACTAGCAATTCGTTATCCACGAGGTGAGGCGTATACGGGTTTGAAATCATTTAGAGCGCCTATAAAATATGGAAAGTCGGAAATAATATATAAAGAAAAAGACATTGCACTAATAGCAGCAGGTGCGATGGTAAAAGAAGCAGAGCAAGTAAGAAATAAGCTTAAAGAAATGGGATATTATGTAACATTAGTAAATGCTAGATTTTTAAAGCCTATTGATGAGGAATGTATGCTTGAACTTGCAAAAAGCCATGATTTATTAGTTACTATAGAAGAAAATGTAGTAAAAGGAGGCTTTGGAGAGAGTGTACTTAGACTTATTTCAGGAGTTTATGATGATGTAAAGGTGATAAATATTGGAGTTCCAAATATTTATCTCGAACATGGTTCAGTAGATATTCTTAGAAAAGAAGCAGGAATTGACCCTGATTCAATCGTAGAAAAGGTATTAAGAGCGAAAACGGAAAACAAGTAGTTTGGGAAGCAGGTTTATATGGATAAATTTTTGGTGATAGCAAATAGTGATAAGGAAGATGTTGAATCTGTAGGAAATTACATAAAGCGATATTTGGAAAGTAAGGAAAAGTTCTGTCAGATGATTTCTGGATATGTGAGTAAAGATTGCGTACCAAAAGATTTAGAATGCGTTATTGTTTTGGGTGGAGATGGAACAATGCTTAGAGCGGTAAGAGAACTTATAGACGTAAATGTTTCTTTTATTGGTATAAATTTTGGAACATTAGGTTTTCTTGCAGAAGTTGAAAAAGATGATGTTGAAAGCACTTTAGAAAAGCTTATAAACAATGAGTTTAGTGTAGAGCATAGGATGATGCTGACTGGACAGGTATTAAGAGATGGACAGGTAGTGGCTGAGGATGTAGCACTTAATGATATTGTTATAAATAGAAGTGGTGCTCTTAGGATTATGGATATTTCTATTTATGTAAATGGAATGAAATTAAACGATTATAAGGCTGATGGTATGATATTAGCAACACCTACAGGATCAACAGCGTATAGTATGTCAGCAGGCGGACCGATTGTAAATCCATCTGCAAAGCTTACAGTAATGACACCTATTTGTCCTCATACTCTAAATACTAGAAGTATTGTGCTTGATGCAGAAGATGTCATTGAGATAGAAGTGTCTTCAGTGAAAAAATTTAATGACGAGATTAGAAATGTATATTTTGATGGAGATAGGACTACTAGGTTGCTTGAAGGTGATAAGGTTTTTGTAAGAAAGTCTAAAAAGAAGGCAGAAATTATAAAATTAAGCAGTAGAAGCTTTTTAGAGATACTAGGAAAGAAGATGGGTGAACATGAAGGTAGCAAGGCATAAAAAAATTCTTGAATTAATAAATAAATATGAGATAGGTACACAGGAAGAGTTAGCTGAAAGGCTTATTGATATAGGTTTTATTGTTACTCAAGCAACGGTATCACGTGATATTAGAGAACTGGGACTTACAAAGATGTCAGTTAATGGAAAGCCACAGAAGTATACAGCGGTTAAAAATGTAGAAACACAAATGAATGATAAGCTTTTAAAAATATTAAAAGCGGGATACATATCATCTGATATAGCAGGAAATATTTTGGTTATAAAAACTGCATCAGGTATGGCAATGGCAGTGGCGGCAGCACTTGATGCACTTAGTTGGGAAGAAGTAGTTGGATGTATAGCTGGTGATGATACAATTTTTTGTGCAATACGAGATAAAGATGATACTACAAAGGTAGTTAACAAGCTATTAAAGATTTTTAATACTAAAAATTAGTATTGGAGGTAATTGGGTAAAATGCTATTAAATGTACATGTAAAAAACCTTGCGCTTATTGAAGAGGTAGAGGTTTATTTTAAAGAAGGATTAAATATACTTTCGGGTGAAACTGGAGTAGGAAAATCAATAATTATTGGTTCTATAAATCTTGCACTTGGTAGTAAAATACCAAAGGATATTATAAGAAAAGGTGCAGATTATGGTTTAGTAGAGCTTGTTTTTGATTTTGCTTTGGATAGTGATAAAAATTTATGTCATGAAATTGTTTCAGAAAAAATAAATGAATTAGATATTCCATTTGATGAAGGTCAGGTAATAATTTCTAGAAAAATAATGGATGGAAAGAGTATAATAAAAGTGAATGGACAAACTGTTTCAGCTACTATGCTAAGAAGCATTACATCACTTATGTTAGATGTTCATGGTCAACATGATCATGAGTCTTTATTAAACAAATCTAAGCATATGGATATTTTGGATGAGTATGCATCAGATGAAATAGACGAATTAAAAAGACAAGTATCAGACCTTTGTAAAGAGTATAAAAAATGTTATCAAAGGCTAGAAGAGCTTGATATTGATGAAGATGAAAAAGAAAAAGAAATTGCATTTTTAAAGTTTCAAATAAATGAAATTGAAGAGGCAGGCTTAAAGGTAGGAGAGGATGAGAAATTAGAAGAAGAGTTTAAAAAAATGAATTCTTCTAAGAAAATAATTGAATCTTTAAATACTGTATATGAAGCAATTGGTGAAGAGTCTTCATTTGGGGATAATATTGGAAGAGCAACTAGAGAGATGTCTTCTATATCTTCATTTGATGAGAGGTTAGAATCGTTTTACTCATCTTTAACAGATATAGAATCGATATGTTCTGATTTGTCAAGAGAAGTATCTGATTATATTGAAGAAATGACTTTTGATGAAGAACGTATTTCTTATGTATCTGAAAGACTAAATATTATAAATAAGCTTAAATTAAAGTATGGAAATACAATAAAGGAAATACTAGATATTAAGTATAAGGATTTAGTTTCAAAGTATGAATTGATAATTAATTCAAAGAAAGAAATAGAAAAAGTAAAATCTGAACTAGAGGATATTACTAATAAATTAAACAGTGTATGTGATAAGCTTACAAAGGTGAGAAAAAAAGCAGCATTATTATTAGAAAAGAGTATTGTAGAAGCACTTAGTGAACTGAATTTTGAAGAAGTAAAATTCAAGGTTGATTTTAAGAAATCGGAGAACTTTAATTCAAAAGGTAATGATGTTGTAGAGTTTTATATTTCAACAAATCACGGCGAAGAAATAAAGCCTTTATCTGATGTAGCATCGGGTGGTGAACTTTCAAGAATTATGCTTGCACTTAAAACTATTATGGCAGGTAAAGATGGAATTGGAACTCTTATATTTGATGAAATTGATACTGGTATAAGTGGAAGAACAGCACAAAAAGTTTCTGAAAAACTTAAAGTAATAAGTAAATCACAGCAGGTTATAGCTATAACACATTTGCCACAAATAGCTTCTATGGCGGATAACCATTATTTAATTGAAAAATTGGTAAAAAATGATGTGACAGTAACACAGATAAAAGAATTAGCATATGATGAGTCAGTTGAAGAACTAGCAAGGCTTTTAGGCGGTTCAAAGATAACAGATGCTGTTTTATCAAATGCAAGAGAAATGAAAGAATTGGCAAAACAAGCAAAATGATACAGATTAATTACAAGTACAATTATACATACTAAGATTAAATAAAAGATATGTCAAATGGCGTATCTTTTTTATTTTAGAAAAGATTCGCGGAAAGGGTGGTAGCGTTGAGCAGAAAAAGTATGTATAGAAATATTTTAATTATGATTCTCATTGTTAGTGTTGCATATTTAATATATTATACGAAAACAAATATCATTGAAAGATTGCCAGATGATTTTGTTAATTATGTAAAAAATATTGATTGGGAAAACAATGGAACTGAAGATGACTGGGTAATGAATGTATCTGATAATATGCAGGTATATGCTTGCGGTTTCCCAATAGGAGTATACTTAGAAACGGATGGAGTCATGGTTATTGGAACGGGAACCATTGTAGGGAATGATGGATTAAGCTATGAACCCTCGATTTCAAAAATCAAAGCAGGTGACTATATTGTAAAGATTAATGATATTGATGTAAGTTCAAAGAGTCAATTGATTTTTTTGATTAATAAGTATGGTAATAAAGATATTGTTCTTACCGTAAGAAGGAATAATGATAAAATTGAAGTGAAGCTAACACCTATAGATGTTGGAAATAATGAGTACAAGCTTGGAATATGGGTAAGGGATGATACACAAGGAATAGGAACAATGACATATATTACTTCTAATGGTGATTTTGGTGCATTGGGACATGGTATTAGTGATGTAGATACAGGTGAATTATTAAATGCTGCTGGTGGAACATTATATGGTGCAAGCATTTGGGGGATAAAAAAAGGTGAATCAGGAAGTCCGGGGGGCTTATATGGTATTATAAGTTATGATGATAAGAATATATTAGGGGAAATAAAAGCAAATACTAATATTGGTATATATGGAAGTATTGATACAAAAACGCTTGTGAGTAAGTTTAATCTTGATCCTATTCCAATAGGTGGAAAGCAAAGTGTAGAAATAGGAAAAGCATATATAAGAACGACTGTTTCGGGAGAAATAAAGGATTATGAAATATATATTGATAGTATTGATTTGGATGAGTCAAAGAATAGTAAAGGTATGATTATAAGAGTAACAGATGAAGAACTTTTAAGTATGACAAATGGAATAGTTCAAGGTATGAGTGGAAGTCCAATAATACAAAATGGTAAGCTTATAGGGGCTGTTACTCATGTGTTTGTTAAAGATAGTACTAAAGGATATGGAATTTTTATTGAAAATATGCTTAGTGATTAGAATTAACTGAAAAAATACAAAATTTTACAAAAAGTACTTGATAAAAACTTGAATTGATGATACAATTTCTCTTAATAAACAGAAAAGAGGTGCATTATCATGGAGTTAACAAATGGACAAATGGAAAAATTTTTAAAAGGTAAAACAGATTTTAGTAATGCATTAGTAAATTTTCTTCAAGCACATTCATCAATGCTAATTTATGCAACAAATAATAATCTTGATATTATCTCGTCTTATTCAGGTGAGTTAAAAAATCAAATTAGCGAAATTAATACAATTTCAAAAGAAATATCTCAGATTTCGGCAAAAACTCAAATGTTATCTCTTAATGCGTCTATTGAGGCGGCACGTGCAGGAGAAGCAGGAAGAGGTTTTGCCGTAGTTGCATCGGAAGTAGGAAATCTAGCTACACAAACAAAAAATTGCACAACTAGATCAGATAAGGTAGATAAGCAGGCATATCAGCAAGCAGTTGCAAATCAAGAAAAGGTTGAGAGTATACGTGAGGATTTAAGTAAATTTTCAAGTTCTTCAGTAATATTTTCAAGGGAAATTGCAAGTCGAATAAATATAGAACAAAGTGAGTATATTATAAGCTTACTAGGAAAACGTCTTCAAGACCATGCAAATTACATAAATAATCTTATAAGTAATGCTGGAAAAATTCAGAATTTACCAGATCACCATAAATGCGGTTTGGGATTATGGTATGATGCGAATAAAAGTAAATATAGTGATATGAAAGAGTTTGTAGATTTATATAGCTTACATGAAAATTTTCATAAGATTGGTGCCGAATTTAATGCAACGTTAAAGGTAGATAATGTCTGGAAGCTAATAGAGGTATCTCATTCAATTTTAATGTGTTTCTTTAAATTATCAGAAGCATTTGAAGTCAAAATTTTACAAGATCCGGATAAATATATTATAGCATAAATCTTGAGTACATAGTAAAATTGCATGAAAAATATAACGTCTATATTGATATTATTTCACAAAAAATAAGAGAAAGGAAATTTTACTGGAAATTTCCTTTCTCTTGTGTTATAATATAGATATTGAGCCGTTAACAAACACTCAATTTGGAAGGATGTGATAAAAAAGTGTTTGAAAAAGGTAATTATATTTTTTATGGAAGTACAGGAGTTTGTAAGGTTGAAGATATTACTACATTGAAGCTAAAGGATGTTCCAAAGGACAGATTGTATTATATTTTGCATCCATATTTTGAAGCAACTGGTAAGATTTATGCACCAGTAGACAACAAAAAAATTGTTATGCGAAGTATTATGACTAATAAGGAAGCAAAAGAATTAATCGACAGCATACCAGAAACCCAAGAATTATGGATAGAGAATGATAAGCTAAGAGAGGAAAAATACAAGACTTGTATTAAAACTTGTGAATGCAGTGATCTTATAAAGATTATTAAAACTCTTTATTTGCGTAAGCAAGAGCGAATGGCACAAGGGAAAAAGGTAACAGCAGTAGATGACAAGTATTTAAGGATTGCAGAAGATAATCTTTATTCAGAGATGTCGATTGCGCTTGAAATACCGAGAGATGAAATGAGACAATATATTACAGATAGAATGGAAATGATAGGTGTAATAGAAGAGTCTTAATTGAATGGAAAGACAGCGAAAGCTGTCTTTTTATATTAGGAAAGAAAATAAGTCTAGTAAAAAAAAATATGTGTAAAATTTTATCCTTTGGATAAAAATTTTAACTTTGGTTAAAAATTTTACCTTTTGGATAAAAATTTTACCCTTTGGGTAAAATGATAAAAAGAAGCAATGGAGGTTTTTATTTATGGAAATAAGCAATGAAGATAGAAGTAAAATGGGAAGTATTTTACCTATGATGGCACTTAAGGATATACCAGAACCAAAGCCAGATGCAATCGAGATAGTAGCACTTATAAAGGATGCAGGTAAAGTAATTGGTTATAAGCTATCGGATGGAAGAACACTTAACAAAGAAGATGGTGTAGCACTTGCAAAAGCAGGCGGAATACGTGGAGTTGGGGTAGCAACAAATCAGGGAACAGAGTATCTTAAATCCTTACCTGATGATAAAGAAAGTAATAATCTAGGGAATTTACCTTCTATTTCAGGCAAATTTGAGGAATAATCGGTAGAAGAAATTTAGATAGTATGATACAATAAATAGGATTGATTTGTAGTTTTGAATCAATCCTATTTATGTTTTAAAAAATATATTAAGAGGAGATTAGTGATGGCAAAAGCAGTATTGAAAAATCCAATATTCTGGGCAGATGTTCCAGATGTTGATGTAATAAGAGTGGGAAATGCATTTTATATGGTAAGCACAACTATGCACGTAATGCCAGGTTGTCCAATTATGAAGTCTTATGACCTTGTGAATTGGGAGATTCAATCATATATTTATGATAAGATTGAAGACAATGATGGATATGAATTAAAGAATGGTAAGAATACATATGGAAGAGGTCAGTGGGCTACAAGCCTTAGATATAATGACGGCGTATTTTATGCAAGCTTTGTATGCAATGATATGAATACAACATATGTTTATTATACAAATGACATTGAATCAGGTGATTGGAAACGTCATACTTTAGATGGAATATACCATGATATGGGTATGTTATTTGACGAAGGCAGACTTTTTATGTTCTATAACTGTGGTGATGTTAAAATTATTGAACTTGAACCAGATGCTTCAAAGATTAAAGAAGGTGGAATTAATCAGGCACTATTTTCAACACCATCGCAGAATATCGGACTTAGATGCGAAGGTTGCCATGCATATAAGATAGATGGTTATTATTATCTTATATTTATTGAATGGCCAACAGATGGAAATGAAAGAAGAAGAGAAGTATGTTATCGTTCAAAAGATCTTTTAGGACCATACGAGAGAAAGATAGTAATGGATGATGACATGGGATACCATAATAAAGGTGTTGCACAAGGTGCGATATTTGATTCAGAGGATGGACAATGGTTCTCTATGCTATTCCAAGACCATGATGCAGTAGGAAGAATCCCTTGTATTATGCCACTTACATGGGAAGAAGGATGGCCAGTATTTGGTACCAATGGAAAAGTTCCTCATGAATTTGTTACACCTTTTGAAGAAGGTAAAAAATATGACATGGTTATAAGTGATGATTTTAACCGTGATGAGAATAAGTTTAGTAATCAATGGCAGTGGAATCATAATCCTGACAATGATAACTGGTCACTCACTGAGCGTAAAGGCTATTTAAGGCTTACTACAGCACAAATGGCAACAGGAATTCTTGACGCAAGAAATACATTAACACAAAGAACAGAAGGACCAAAATGTATTTGTAGTACAGCTATTGAAGTTAAAGCTATGAAATCAGGCGATAGAGCAGGCCTTGTAGCACTACAAAGTAACTTCGGAACAGTTGGAATCAAAGTAGAAGATAACAATAAATACATTGTCATGGAAAACAAAGACGGCGAAGTAGAAAGTATCTCATTCAATGGCGAAAAAATCTATGTAAGAGTAACATTCGATTACGAAGACAGCCGTGATATAGCAGAATTCTTCTACTCTTTAGACTCAAATGATTGGAAAAAGATAGGCACAGATTTAAAAATGCTTTATACACTAGACCACTTCATGGGCTACAGAATAGGACTTTATAACTATGCAACCAAAGAATTAGGTGGACATGCTGACTTTGAAGGATTTAAATATGAAAGAGTTAAATAGGTGTGTAATATGCAGGCAATTATGGAACCAATATTTGAAATCCCGTATTTGATAGGTGTTGTTATACTTGGAATACTGACAATACGTAGAGCTAATGGACGTCAACAATTTACTATCTTTGGAGTAATGGCTATTATTCTTGGGTGTGGGGATGCTTTTCATCTTATCCCTCGTATGTGGTATCTGATAACAACAGGTACAGCCACCCTGTCCGAACAAGCTGCGGTACTCGGCTTTGGAAAGATGGTTACATCGATTACCATGACTGTGTTCTATGTGATGCTGTACCATATTTGGCAAAACCGTTATCTGGTTAAGAAAAATAAACTGACAGTCTGTATCTATGTTTTAGCAGCTATAAGGATTGTTCTTTCTATTATGCCACAAAATAAGTGGTTAAGTTCAGATGCACCTTTAAGTTGGGGTATATATAGAAATATTCCTTTTGTGATAATGGGAATTATCATAATCATTTTGTATTATATCCAAGCAAAGAAAAACAGCGACAAAGCCTTTGGCTTTATGTGGCTTGCGATAGCATTAAGTTTCAGCTTCTATATCCCGGTTGTGCTGTTCGCCAGCAAAATACCAATGATGGGCATGTTGATGATACCTAAAACATGTGCCTATGTCTGGATTGTGCTGATGGGTTTTCTTGACACAAGAAAAAGATAGACACAGATTTTTTTGGAGGTAACAAAATGGATATTGAAATAAAAAAATTAACACCTAATCTTGCAGAAGATTATGTAAACTTTTTTGATGTGACACCACATGATGTAAACATAGACGAAAATAAATGTTATTGTGTCACTTGGCGTAGCGATGATTCTTATATTGGAAATGGTGATCATTGGTTTCCTACACGAGAGGAAAGAAGAGAGCGAGCAATTCAATTTGTCAAAGATGGAAGCATAGAAGGATATCTTGCTTACCAAGGTGATGAGATAGTGGGATGGTGCAATGCTAGTGGGAATTGTCAAAAATGTGTAGACTATCTAAGAATGAATTGGCCAGTAAGTGAATATGATGCAGGAATTAAAATCAAATCTATATTTTGTTTTACAATCGCACCCAAATTGCAAAGAATGGGTGTTGCAACACAATTATTAGAATACATTTGTAAAGATGCGACTACAGACGGCTTTGATTACGTCGAGGCATATGCTAATAAAGAATATATAGCACCAGATTTTAGAGGCGCATTAATGATGTATGAAAAATGTGGATTTAACATATGTGCTGAACAAGAAGGAAAAGTAGTGGTAAGAAGAGCGTTGAAGTGATTTAATATGGAGTCTAAAAGGCTATTCATAACTATACATAAGGAGCCCTTTGAGAGAAAACTCTGGGCTCCTTTATAAATGTTCATATTATTTTAAGGTCACTTTATACACGCAACTTTCTCCATCTCGTACAAAGCTATGTATAATTTCAACATCTACTAATTGATTTATTGCATATTCAAACATTCGCTTAATTTCACCTTGAGTGCAGCAGCACATGGCATCTGAAACATTATTATGGTCTACTCTTACAATTGGACATAAACAACTTTCATTATGCTCATAACACATAATAACACCAGAGTGCTTATCATAATCTAACTCCCATCCAAGATCTGTCTCACAAAACTTTAAAAAATCATCCAAACCCTTAAAATTCTTTAACTTTTCATCAAAGTGATTAGCTTTAAAACATACCATTGAGCACCTGCCAATGGCAGTTTCAATATCAATACTTGTACAATCTTGTTTTCTTAAAGAATCCAATTCTTCAAGCAAATTATTAGTCCAATTATTTGTAAATTTCAAATCATCTATTTCACTCATATCATCTTCCTCCATAAATATAGTATTTAAAATACAACCTAACTAACATAATTATATCACCAGCAAATAAAGAAGTATAGATTAAATACGAAGTAAAAAAGTAAATCTTAATTTTCATATTAAATTCCACCTTGCTGTGGAATTTAAATTCAGAAAGTAGATGTTACTTTGATTAAGTTGAAAATGGAAGTTACTTTGACTAAAAATGACTATTACTTTTCTACACTTCATGAATAGTTTCTTTGCCTACTATCGCTTATAATAGATTCATATACTGTTGCCTGGTGAGAAGGAGGCGCCATATGGCTAAAAATAAACATTTAACTGAATATGAACGAAATATCATCGCTGATTGTTTAAATGAACGAATGTCCTTTAAATCAATTGCTAATGAACTAGGAAAAGATTGTACTACAATTTCTAAAGAGATTAAAAAACATATCTCCATTTCAAAGGTAGGCTGCACTGGGAAAGTATATAATAATTGTAAGTATAGGTACCAGTGTACAAAATCTTACCTTTGTAATGAATGTACTTATCCTAAGGTTATTCGCAGATGCCGTTTTTGCAATAAATGCAATCTAAGCTGTGTTAAATACGAACCCGATCAATGTCCTATACGCAGCAAACCACCTTATGTATGCAATGGTTGTCAAAAGAAACATAATCGATGCACTCTGGAAAAGCATTTATACATACCTAAACTTGCCCAGAAAGAATATACACTTTCTCTTTGTGAATCACGTACTGGCATTAACATTACAGAAGATGAAGTAAAACAACTAGATTCACTCTTTTCCCCTTTACTAAAAAAAAGACAATCAATTCATCATATCTGTATAAACCATCGGGATTCTGTCATGGTAAGCGAAAGTACTATTTATCGTCTCGTTGACTACAATCTTTTTGAAGCAAGAAATATTGATTTGCCACGCAAAGTAAGATTCGCGCCACGGAAAAAGAAAAAAGCTTTTAAGGTTGACAAAGCTTGTCGTATTGGTAGAACATATGAAGATTATAACTCGTTCAGGATAGAGCATCCAGATTTCCCTATAACTCAGATAGATTCGGTAGAAGGAAAAGTTGGTGGAAAAGTATTACTCACCATACACTTTGTGAAAGCTGAATGTATGCTTGCTTTTATTCGGGATGCAAATGACTCACAATCTGTAATTGATATATTCAATCGTTTATTTATCGAATTAGGTCCTAATGTATTCTATACACTTATGCCTGTTCTACTAGGAGACAATGGTAGTGAATTTTCCAATCCAAAGGCTTTAGAGTTTGATTTTCAAAGTAATCAACGTACTCATGTGTTTTACTGTGACCCTTCTGCTCCAGAGCAAAAAGGTTCTTGTGAACGCAATCATGAGTTTATTCGTATGTTTATACCAAAAGGAACAACTTTGGATATCTATACACAGGCAGATATCTGTCTGATGATAGACCATATCAATTCTTATAAAAGACCAAGTCTTGGTGACAAATCACCTTATGAAATGTTGTCATTTATGTATGGCGATAAGATTCTTTCACTACTTGGATGCCATCTTATTGCTCCTGACGAAGTCACCTTGAGCCCAGATATTTTTCAGAAAGCAGGTGATACACATGCTTAGATACAAAAATGAACGTGACCACATAGATCATATGATTGATTTAGAGACTATGAAAGAAATGGAAGAAACCTTATTGATGAATTCAATAGAGAGAAAAAGTTTTCATAGCTGGGTATATCAGGGAAATGACCCCGAAAAGAATCCTTGGGGTTATAGTGACGAGGATGGCTGGCCAATGAATTACCTAGAAGCATACCGTTACCATCACGGTTATACCTATCAGATAAGATACAGAATAATAGAGGAATAAGCAAAGAGCTTATTCCTCCACAAGAGACACCGGGAACAGTACCATAACCACATGTTTAAGGGTGGATTTTTCTTTGAGAAAAAACAATGAAAAACCGACCTTGCTATTAGCATACCCTTTTTACTGTAATTTCCACGGATTTATAATAATTATACACCTTTTTAAACAAAAAAACATCCACTTTTTTAATTTTCTTCATTCACAATGGA